>JBIOHG010000072.1:0-21323 GCA_044448765.1 Sphingobacteriales bacterium
ACACATTCCAACACGACAAACAAACAACAATAGTTTTTATCTTAGCTTTAAAAAGTGTAAACCTATTTTAGGACTAAAACAAAGTGTAAACCTACACCAGTATTAATCATCAAAAGTGTAAACTTTTTTTAGGACGACACATAAAATGTGGGCGTTCCAAACTGTTCCGGGTGTTCCGCATTCAAAAGTGGAACACTTTAAGGCGCTCATTAATAGCACAATAGGTTTTTATTTCAAAATTTAACACCAAACCCATTCGCATATTTTGCACATAAAACTGTCACCCTCCCGTAATTTGCACATCCCTCGTCTGCACATCCGCACATTAACCTTATCTTTGCACACTCAATAATTATAGCCCTATGTTAAAAGGATTTTTTAACGTCCCAACACCGCAAAACGAACCGGTTTTAAATTACGGTCCGCGCAGTGTTGAACGCGCCGCACTAAAAGCCGCTTTAGACGAAGCCCGCTCAAAAAAAATTGATATCCCGATGTACATCGGCGGAAAAGAAGTACGCTCGGGTAAAACCGGTGAGGTACGCCCTCCGCACGATCATCAGCACATATTGGCAACTTACCACAACGGCGACGCTAGCCATGTTACTGCTGCTATTGACGCTGCATTAGCTGCTAAAGCCAACTGGGAAGAAATGCCCTGGGAACATCGTGCCGCTATATTTTTAAAAGCTGCTGATCTGTTAGCAGGCCCATACCGCGCCAAAGTAAATGCGGCTACCATGTTGGGGCAGTCGAAAAACGCCTACCAGGCTGAGATCGATTCGGCTTGTGAGTTGATCGACTTTCTGCGATTCAACGTTTATTACATGACGCATATCTATCAACAGCAGCCTCCTATTTCAGGCAAAGGTGTCTGGAACAGGGTGGAACAACGTCCATTGGAAGGTTTTATATTCGCGCTTACCCCTTTCAACTTCTCAGCTATAGCCGGAAATTTGCCATCCTCCGCTGCCATGATGGGTAACGTGGTGGTTTGGAAACCCGCCAATACACAGATATTCGCGGCTAACGTTATCATGCAGGTGTTCCTCGAAGCAGGTTTGCCGGCTGGCGTCATCAACCTGGTTTATGTTGACGGGCCAACCGCAGGCGACGTGATATTTAGTCACCCTGATTTTGCAGGTATCCATTTTACGGGATCAACCGGTGTGTTCCAAAACATTTGGAAAACCATCGGAAATAACATCCATAAATATAAAACCTATCCGCGCATTGTTGGCGAAACCGGCGGCAAGGACTTTGTCCTGGTTCACCCAAGCGCTGATGTGGATGTAGCTAACATTGCTTTGATACGCGGCTCATTTGAATACCAGGGACAGAAATGTTCAGCTGCTTCAAGGGCTTACATCCCGAAATCATTGTGGCCTGCTATTAAGGAAAAAATGCAACGGGACATTGCCACTTTCAAGATGGGTCCGGTTGAAGATTTTGAGAACTTCATTAATGCCGTTATCGATGAAAAATCATTTGATAAACTGGCTAAATATATTGATGCTGCCAAAAAGGATTCGAGCGTCGAGATCGTAACGGGTGGCAATTATGATAAAAGCAAAGGCTGGTTCATTGAACCAACTGTCATTCGTGTAAACGACCCTTATTACGTTACCATGTGCGAGGAATTATTCGGCCCTGTACTGACCGTTTATGTGTATGACGATAAGGACTTTGATAAAGTAGTTGATATCGTTGACAAAACATCTATCTACGCTTTAACGGGTGCCATTATAGCCCAGGACCGTTACGCTATCGCTGATATGACGCATCGCCTACGCAATGCGGCAGGAAACTTCTACATCAATGACAAACCGACAGGTGCAGTAGTTGGACAGCAGCCGTTTGGCGGTGCGAGGGGTTCGGGCACGAACGATAAAGCCGGCTCGATGATCAATTTATTACGTTGGGTATCACCACGTACTATAAAGGAAACATTTGATCCGCCAAAGGATTATCAGTACCCGTTTTTACAAAAAGACTAATATCTTTTCTGCCAGTTGGCGGAATATCTCAAACAAAAAAGCCTTCTTATGAATAAGAAGGCTTTTTTGTTCCCCTTTTAGAGGTTAGGAGGCTTCTATTTAAATTTAAATACCTTATCCAGCTTATCGTTGTTGGTGGCGCTTACTTTCATATCGGTGATAACGCCGGTAGCTAAGCTGTAAACCCAACCGTGTACGCTAAGCTCCTGCCCGTTTTTCCATGCGTTCTGCACAATAGAAGTTTTGCAGAGATTATTTGCATTTTCGATCACGTTCAGTTCTACCAAACGATCGCTGCGTTTCTTTCCATCGGTTATGGCATCCAGCTCTTCTTCGTGAATACGATAGATGTCCTTAATATGGCGCAGCCAGTTATCTATCAATCCGAATTGCTGATCTGTCATGGCCGCCAATACACCGCCGCAACCGTAATGCCCGGTGACGATCACATGCTTCACCTTCAATACGTTCACCGCATAATCAAGTACCGAGAGCATATTCATATCCGTATGGATCACCATATTGGCGATATTACGGTGCACAAAAATTTCGCCCGGTTTGGTATTGGTAATCTGGTTTGCAGGCACCCGGCTATCTGCGCAGCCAATCCATAGTACCGGCGGGTTTTGGCTGGCCAGCTTATCAAAATATTCGGCGTCTTCTTTTAACGCGTTGGCGATAAAACGCTTGTTGCCTTCCAGCAAGCCTTCATAGGTAATATGATCTGTCTTGTGCATGCTGCAAATATACTAAACTGCTTTATACCTGCTTTTAATCCGATAATTGTTATTTTTAGCAGATTCTTTAAAATTAACTCCCAACTGTGAATAAAAAACTAAAGACCCTGCAGCAAAAGCGCGAACATGCTTTGCAGGGCGGCGGCCATGCGCGGATCGAAAGTCAGCATAAAAAAGGAAAACTAACTGCAAGGGAGCGACTACATTTCTTGCTGGATGACGGCTCATTCCAGGAAATTGGTATGCTGGTTACACATCGTTCTACCGATTTCGGCATGGAGAAGGAAATTTATCCTGGCGATGGTGTAGTTACAGGCTATGGTACGATCAACAGCCGCCTGGTTTATGTTTTCTCACAGGATTTTACTGTATTTGGCGGGTCGCTATCTGAAACACACGCCGAAAAGATTTGCAAGATCATGGACCTCGCCATGAAAAACGGTGCACCGGTAGTCGGCTTAAATGATTCCGGCGGTGCGCGTATACAGGAAGGCGTTGTTTCGTTGGGGGGTTATGCTGATATATTTTATCGTAATACCATGGCATCCGGAGTAGTGCCGCAGATATCTGCCATCATGGGGCCTTGCGCTGGCGGGGCTGTTTATTCACCGGCCATCACCGATTTTATTTTGATGGTGGAGAATACCTCCTACATGTTCGTCACAGGCCCTAACGTTGTAAAAACAGTAACGCATGAAGTGGTTACTTCCGAAGAATTAGGTGGCGCTACAACACACGCCACCAAATCGGGTGTTACGCATTTTGCTTGTGCCAACGAGATAGACGCTATTCAGCACGTCAAAAAACTGCTAAGTTATATGCCGCAAAATTGCGAGGATAAAGCGCCTTCATTATCTTATGAGCCAAGAAATGAATCCCGTTCTGAGTTAAATGACATTCTGCCTGAAAACTCTTCTCAGCCATATGACATGCGTGATGTGATCAGCCATGTAATCGATACCGATTCATTCCTGGAAGTTCATAAAGATTTTGCTGAAAATATTGTTGTCGGATTTGCGCGATTAGCTGGCCGGAGCATAGGCATTGTGGCTAACCAGCCTGCATTTTTGGCAGGGGTACTCGATATCCATTCCTCAACAAAAGGCGCCCGCTTCGTGCGCTTTTGCGATTGCTTTAATATTCCTTTACTGGTTTTTGAAGATGTCCCTGGCTTTTTGCCGGGCACCGACCAGGAGTGGAATGCGATCATCACCAATGGTGCCAAATTGTTGTTTGCCTTTTCGGAAGCCACTGTACCCCGTATAACCGTAATTACCCGTAAAGCTTATGGTGGCGCTTATGATGTAATGAACTCCAAACATATCGGCGCTGATATGAACTTTGCCTGGCCATCGGCTGAGATAGCTGTAATGGGGGCAAAGGGCGCGGCAGAGATCATTTTCAAACGCGAGATCAGCCAGGCTGAAGATAAAGAAGCCAAATGGCTGGAGATGGAGCAAACTTATTCAGATATTTTTGCCAACCCCTATCGTGCCGCTGAACGAGGCTTCATCGACGAGGTGATCGATCCGGCAGAAACACGTATCAAATTAATTCTTGCTTTTAAAATGCTGGAGAATAAGGTGGTGAATAACCCGAGGAAGAAGCATGGGAATATCCCGCTTTGATTTCGAATATCGAATGTTCAATTTCGAATTTAGTGGATTTACAAATTAGCATAGAACAGATACGTCCGGAACTCACCTGGTACCTGCGTCAAAAGGTTTTATATCCGGCTCAAAAGCTTTATGAGATGGAAATGGACGAGGATTTGAACGGTATACATTTCGGCGCCTTTACAGATAATAAATTGGTTGGGGTGGTTTCTCTATTTCCGAAAGGCGATGATTTCCAGTTTCGCAAATTTGCTGTGGATGCAGGTTATCAGAGTAAAGGGATTGGCAATATGATGCTCACTTATATTACTGACTTCGCTCAAACAGATGGCGGCAAAAGGATATGGTGTAATGCCCGCTTATCGGCTATTGGATTTTACCTAAAAAGCGGTTTTCGGCAAACGGGGCAACTCTTCTCAAAAAATGGGTTTGATTATGAGATATTGGAGAAAGCCCTTACTCACTCTTCAGATCTTCCAGCAAAGTCTTAGCGTAGTCATTGCTGAATTTGGTTATGGATAACTGGCCCATCTTTTCTGCTGAATCAATATCCCCTTTTGATTCATAAGCGACTGCTAAATCGTATGCCGCTTTAGATGCTTTTTTAGCATTGTTATGCTGAAGCAAGGGCTTAAAAAATGTTATAGCATCGTCCATTTTACCAGCATACATTTTCTTCACGCCGTCCATCAAAAAATGGTT
Organism: Sphingobacteriales bacterium; assembly: GCA_044448765.1. Classification (GTDB taxonomy): domain Bacteria; phylum Bacteroidota; class Bacteroidia; order Sphingobacteriales; family Sphingobacteriaceae; genus Mucilaginibacter. The sequence continues at coordinate 5,053 of JBIOHG010000072.1, forward strand.
GTCATAAAGCGGCCTGTCGTGAATAATGGAGGAGTATAAGTAGTTTTTTAACGCATCTATAGTAGCATCTTGAGCCGATGAATCAATGTAAGCTTTATGCTCCTCAATAGGAGGATGAAGGTAAAATGCGACCTGGAACTTATACTTATATTTTACATCGGGAATGAGTTCACTGGCAGTGCCGTGCAGTTTTTGACCAAAAATACCGTTGCTTTCATACAGTTTAAAATCTTCTCTCACGTCGGTATTGAAGTACGGTGTCGAGCTTTCCACATCAGCTAAAGTAATATCAGCGGTAAAATTTTTCAATGCCAAAACATGCTGTGCATTATATTTTGTCGCTATATGTTTTACCGAATCTGTATTAGCGTTGAACGAAGCTGAGTCGACCAGGTTAATTACCCGTACATGCGGAAGCTGCTTTAATTGCGTTTCGGCAGTTTTGATGGAACTATAGGCAGCGCTTTTAAGTACTTTAAGCCTTTTAGGATTACTGGTTTTTGTACTCAGATCTGTCTGATTGATCAATACAACAGTAGTGGAATCTTTCCCTAACTGATTTTTGGGCGCATAATAAACTGGAACTGTAAGGTAAGGCGGGCCGGATGAGCCGCTTTCCATTGCGAAAGTTAAAAGTGATATGACTATACCTACTATAAGATTTGCCATTTTTACATTATACCGCCCGAAAGTAATAATATAATGTGAAAACGGCATGAAAAAAAGCCGGTTCGAATGAATCAAACCGGCTTTAGCCAACTAAACTAATCTTGAAAAAATTTACTCAACGTAAAGTAAAAGACCTTACATGAAGCTAATGTTAAGCTTATAATAATTAATCAAAGCTGTGGCTAAAATGTGTTAACATATATCTTTGTCGGAAGCTTTACTATATTTGCCTTAACTATTAAAAACAGCAAAATGTCTAAAAAAAAGGCTGAAAAATCCGACAAAAAACAACACGTTGAGGTTGTTACCAAATCCTCGTTAAAATTCTTTGAAGAATATATCAATAACCCATCACCTACCGGTTTTGAATGGAAAGGCCAGGAACTTTGGCTTAATTATATCAAACCTTATATTGATGAACACTACGTAGATAATTACGGCACGGCTGTTGGCATTATCAACCCAAAAGCTAAATACAAAGTAGTAATTGAAGCCCATGCCGACGAAATATCGTGGTTCGTCAATTATATTACCAGCGATGGGCTTATCTATGTCATTCGCAATGGAGGATCGGATCACCAGATCGCGCCCTCCAAACGTGTCATTATCCATACCGATAAAGGACCGGTTACAGCTGTATTCGGCTGGCCGGCTATTCATACCCGTTCGGGTGAAAAGGAAGAAGCGCCGACGCTCAAAAATATTTTCCTGGATTGTGGCTGCACCACTAAGGACGAAGTTGAAAAACTGGGCATCCACGTGGGTTGCGTGATCACTTATGAAGACGAATTTATGGTATTAAATGACCGCTATTATGTTGGCCGCGCCCTGGATAATCGCGCTGGGGGGTTCATGATAGCAGAGGTTGCCCGCCTATTGAAAGAAAATAAAAAGAAGCTGCCGTTTGGCCTGTATATTGTAAATGCCGTACAGGAAGAAATTGGTTTACGTGGTGCCGAAATGATCGCCCATCATATTAAACCGAATTTAGCCATCGTTACTGACGTTACCCACGACACTCAAACGCCAATGATAAGCAAAACAACCCAGGGTGATCTGGCTTGCGGTAAAGGGCCGGTAGTATCCTACGCGCCGGCTGTACAGAACAATGTAAATAAATTATTGATCGAGACGGCAGAAAAGGTAGATATCCCCTTCCAGCGCCAGGCGTCGTCAAGGTCTACAGGTACGGATACCGACGCATTTGCTTATTCCAATGATGGTGTACCTTCGGCTCTTATTTCGCTGCCTTTACGCTATATGCATACGACTGTCGAAATGATACATAAAGAGGATGTGGATAATGTTATCCGCCTGATTTACGAGGTATTATTAAATGTAAAGGACGGCCAGGATTTCAGGTATATTAAATAATTTATTTTCCCCAACTTTAACAAAACATTTTGAGTATAAATGTCTTATGATAACTAGTTAAAGCAAGACATCCCAAAACAATACCTTACAAAAATATGAAACCCACACTATTGATATTGGCCGCCGGTATGGCCAGTCGTTATGGAAGCATGAAACAAGTTGACGGCTTTGGCCCGAATGGCGAAACCATCATCGACTATTCTATTTATGACGCCATTAACGCCGGTTTCGGTAAGATCAGCTTCATCATACGCGAAGAATTTGCCGAGCAGTTCAAATCTATCTTCGAACCTAAATTAAAAGGTCGTGTTGAAACGGATTATGTATTCCAAAGCTACGACCTAAAACCCTTTGGCATCGATAAAACAATTGAAAGATCAAAACCCTGGGGCACGCAACATGCTGTATTAGCAGCGCGTAACCAGGTACACGAGCCATTCTGCGTAATTAACGCCGACGACTATTATGGTCGTGAAGCATTTGAAAAAATGGCTAAATTTTTAACTACCGAGGTTTCCGACAGTCAATATTCCATTATAGGTTACCAGATAGATAAAACTTTGTCAGACTACGGCTCCGTATCGCGCGGTGTTTGCAAGGTTGACGATAAAGGCAACATGGTTGAGATCAACGAGCGTACCGAAGTATATTTTAAAGACGATGGCGGCGTCGTCTATAAAGACACTACCGGCGAGCACGGTCTGCCAAATGATACCCGCGTATCTATGAACTTCTGGGGATTTAGCCCGGCTATCTTCAAGCAAAGTGAGCCGATGTTCAAAAGGTTTGTTGAGGCCAATGAGAACAATCCAAAATCTGAGTTCTTCATCCCATTAGCAGCTGATGAACTGATCAAAAGCGGAACCGCATCATTCAAAGTGATCCCAACCTCGTCTAAATGGTTTGGCGTAACTTATAAGGAAGATAAACCTATTGTACAAAAAAGTATTTCGGCATTAGTAGAAAATGGGACTTATCCCGCGAATTTGTGGCTGTAAATTAGCCTGCCAAATATTGAAAATCCTACCCGGGGCAGGATTTATTGTTTTACTCGGGCACTATTGAAGCCCGTATCATATAATTATAATCAAATGGTTCCTGGTGCCATTCGATTTTCTTATACTTGTATTGACCGCGGAATGATAGCGAACTTTTAAATTCGCTTTCTGTCATACCTAAACGTGGCGTAAGCAATTTGGCACCGTTGCTTGCCTGGTAATGCTCAGCATCTATCAGGCAGAATGCCACAAAAAAGCCGTTTGGGGGATTCTGTATATCATACGCCGATATATCCACATCAAACCAGGCGTTGTTCTTCTTAGCGGAAGTAATGATCAGGTTTTCCGTTAATTCCTTGCCGGGCGTGCCGTCATCATTAACACCGTAGATCCGCACCCTGAACGGCGCTAAGGCATCCCCGTTCGAGGCATTTCCTAAATAAAATCCGATGGATTGTATAGAACCCTGTATGTTTTTAGAACCAAACATAAACATTGCATGTTCATTGAGCGGATTGTATGCAGCCCACATATTCTGCGACTTGACCCGGCTGCCGCATTGGAAAAGGCCAATTTTTACTTCACGCAGAACTTTAACCAGGGTAACAAGTTTAACGGTATCATTTGGCGGCATATCTTCTGCCGTTATTCGGAAGGTTTGGTATCCTATACAGGATATAGCCAGCGAATCTGTTCCGGAGATTTTATCATCCTTAATGTTAAAAGCTCCTTCGCTGCTGGTTGGGTAAAACAAGTTTTTGGTGGGAATACTAATAGTGGCCTCGCCCACAGGCAAACCAGTTTGTGCATCACGAACGTACCCAAATAAATGGGTCTCTTGCCCATAGGCCAGGGAAATATTCATCAATAATATGAGCAGATATCTAAATTTCATCGCCTAAAGATAACGTTATCCCGCAAAAAAGCCCGTCCTGACATCCAGAACGGGCTTTATATTTATCCTGTTCCCCTTTGGGGGTAGGGGTTATTTCACTTCTTCAAAATCAACATCTGTCACATGGTCCGAATCCGGTTGTGCACCGCCTTGTGCACCCGGGCCTTCAGCGCCAGGTTGCGGCTGACCAGCTTCTGCCGATGCCTTGTACATCTCTTCAGATGCAGTGGCCCATGCAGCATTCAGTTCGGTTTGAGCGGTTTCAATAGCGTCAAGATCCTTGGCGGCATAAGCATCTTTCAGTTTTTTCAAACCTTCTTCTATAGGTGCTTTTTTGTCAGCCGAAATTTTGTCACCGTATTCCTTCAGTTGCTTTTCGGTGGTAAAGATCAGGGCGTCAGCCGAGTTCAGTTTTTCAACTTCCTCTTTTGCCTTTTTGTCAGATTCAGCATTTGCTTCTGCTTCATCCTTCATTTTCTTGATCTCAGCATCGGTCAAGCCAGACGAAGCCTCAATACGGATCTTCTGTTCCTTACCTGTAGCCTTATCCTTGGCTGCTACGTGCAATATACCATTAGCGTCAATGTCAAACGACACTTCTATCTGCGGTACACCGCGTGGTGCCGGTGGTATGCCATCCAGGTGGAACCTGCCCAGCGTGCGGTTTTGTGCAGCCATCGGGCGCTCACCTTGCAGGATGTGTATCTCCACAGAAGGCTGACTATCAGATGCAGTAGAGAATGTCTCCGATTTCTTGGTCGGGATGGTTGTATTGGCCTCTATCAGCTTGGTCATCACACCGCCCATGGTTTCGATACCTAACGAAAGCGGGGTAACGTCTAACAGCAACACGTCTTTTACGTCGCCTGACAACACACCGCCTTGTATAGCAGCGCCTATGGCAACCACTTCGTCAGGATTTACACCTTTTGAAGGGGTCTTGCCGAAGAATTTCTCAACAGCTTCCTGTATCGCAGGGATACGGGTGGAACCACCTACCAATATAACTTCGTCAATATCCTTAACAGTTAAGCCGGCAGCTTTCAATGCTTTCTGGCATGGTTCAATAGTACGTTTTATCAGGCTATCAGCCAGTTGCTCAAATTTAGCACGGGTTAAGGTTTTAACTAAGTGCTTTGGCATACCGTCAACAGCGGTAACATAAGGCAGGTTGATCTCCGTTTGCGGACTGCTCGAAAGCTCTATTTTAGCCTTCTCAGCCGAATCCTTCAAACGTTGCAGGGCCATTGGATCCTTACGCAGATCGATGCCTTCGTCGTTTTTAAACTCGTCGGCCAGCCAGTCGATGATCACGTGGTCAAAGTCGTCACCACCCAGGTGGGTATCACCATCGGTTGATTTTACTTCGAAAACGCCGTCGCCCAACTCCAGTACCGATACGTCGTGCGTACCGCCACCGCAGTCGAAAACTACTATCTTCATATCCTTGTGCGCCTTATCCAGGCCGTAAGCCAGGGCAGCAGCAGTAGGTTCGTTTATGATACGTTTTACATTCAGGCCAGCAATTTCGCCGGCCTCTTTGGTAGCCTGGCGCTGTGCGTCGTTAAAGTAAGCCGGTACGGTAATAACCGCTTCGGTAACTTCGTGACCCAAAAAGTCCTCAGCAGTTTTTTTCATTTTCTGCAATATCATTGCCGAAATTTCCTGCGGGGTATATTTCCGGTCGTCAATTTCAACACGCGGGGTGTTGTTATCGCCTTTAACCACCTTGTAAGGCACACGAGACACTTCCTTGGTAACTTCGTCAAACTTGTTACCCATAAAGCGCTTAATGGAATAAATGGTTTTGGTTGGGTTGGTTATCGCCTGGCGCTTTGCCGGGTCGCCCACCTTGCGCTCGCCATTGTCGACAAATGCGACAACCGACGGCGTTGTACGTTTACCCTCGCTGTTGGCTATAACTACCGGTTCGTTACCTTCCATTACGGCCACGCATGAGTTCGTTGTTCCTAAGTCGATTCCTATTATTTTAGACATATATATGATTGTTTTTCCTTTACAGTAATTTATTATCTATACAGTATCAACAATGGTTATGCCAATACGCTTTTGGCAGAAATCCGCTTTATTCTTACCCGAAAACGGTATTATTTAGTCAGAAAAGAATACAATCCGGGTGACAGGTTGGCAGAATCAACGGCAAAACGCCCCATTTTTGGTCCGTTAAGTCCGAATTCACCGCAACTCATTACACTACGTGTTCACGTTCACGCGGGTTTGGGACACATTTCGACACTTATATCCCTAATTTTTAGGTTTTTAGGACTTACACTAAGGCCGAAAATTTGACCTGCATTGCCCTTTTCGTGAACAAGGAAATGGTAATTAACTTAAATACAGTTGTTTCTGGGTGGCAGGCAGGTACACATAAAAATGCCCGATCCTGAGGAAAAAGGTAGTGAAATTTCAATTTTTTACACTTATATACATTATCCCCCAAATTTAACCTCCAAAACAAGGCTTAGTGTAAAGCGATCCTTGATAAGCTTTCTGCCAGTATACCCCGCCCCATCACACCGGCAGCCTGAATTTTATACCCTGAATTTTTCTTATCTCAGAAATATCGTATTTTTGTTATGATGACCACACTTACTGTAAATATCGAAGACAAGAAAACCGAAAAGGCCCTCAAAGCTGTTTTGGATGCCTTGAATTTAGATTACAGCATAGCGCAGCAGCCTGGTACTGCAAAACAGCCGCTCAATAAATCCGAACAAGTTATTTACAATCGCCTTAAGAAATCGGCTGAAGAGATCAAATTGTACCAGGAAGGCAAGATACACTTACAGGACGCAACCGAATTCTTGAATGAGTTATAAGGTTGTCGTCACTTCTGAGTTTGCTAAAGAAGCAAAAAGAATTGCCAAAAAACACATAGGTATAAAAGCTGATATCGCTAAACTGATCGCAGCTGTCGCTATCAACCCCACCATGGGCACCGAACTGGGCCATAATTTCTTTAAAGTTCGCATGGCGGTATCCGGAACAAATAAAGGCAAATCAGGCGGGGCGAGGGTGATCACCTATGTGATCGTAGACGAAACAACCGTCCTGCTCACCGAAATATACCTCAAAAGCGAACACGCCTCGGCAGATGTTACCGTGCTCATCCAGCGATTAAAAGACCAGGGATTGATATAGAGGTAGTCCTCATTTGCGCAGTTACCGGCTTAAAGCCCACAAGCGAGGACGCTGGCGGGAGCGAGGGGGAACTAAACAGCGACCCACAGATTAGCGCCGTGCGGAGATTGCTTCGCTCTCGCTCGCAATGACGGTTTGGGTCCCACTCACAACTCACAACTCACAACTCACAACTCACAACACACAACTCACAACTCACAACTCACAACTCACAACTCACAACTCACAACTCACAACTCACAACTCACAACTCACAACTCACAACTCGCAACTCACCACTCTCCCCCTACTTCAAAAACCCCTCCAAATACCCCAATATCACCCCCGTCTGCATCATCAGGCTTACGTGGCTTTGCGCCGGAACAATGGCCAGGTGCGACTTCGGCATCGGGCCCATATCGGCTGCACCACCGCCGCCCAGTAACTGGTAGGTTTTTGCCAGCTCCACTTTATCCAGTCCGTCGTTATCGCCCGAGATGATCAGCACCGGTGAAGTGATCTTGGCGATATTATCATCCCCCATGTCGAACGACGTTTGCAGGAAAGCCAGCATCGACTGTACAAACGGTCTCCATTTGGTTTTATCCGGCGCCGAGGCATCGTAGGCAGTTTTCAGCGGCGTATTGTCAAAAAACTCAGGTTTAAAACTTTTAAATGCATTGGCTACCGGCGGTATCCAGCCGCTGCTTTTATAGGTGGACGATATGATCACCAGCCTGTTCACCCGCTTAGGGTAATTGATGGTAAACTGGTAAGCCACCGTGCCGCCCATACTATAGCCCACCACATCGGCATTGTCCACTTTCAGGTAGTCCATTACGCCCGCGACGTCACTTGCTAAAGAGCCGAGCTCCATTTTGCGGTCGGCATATGGTGAGTGACCGTGCCCCTGCATTTCAATGGCGATCACCTTCCTGGTTTTAGCCAGCTCGGGTATCATTGCGCCCCAGTTATCGGCGATGGTCATAAACGCGCCGTGCAGCAGCACCAGGGGCCTACCCTCGCCATACACCTCGTAATAAACTTTAATGCCGTTAACCGGCGCCAGGCCGCTGGCCGTAGGTTTCAACTGCTGCCCACGCGACTGCAGCGCCGCGAACAAAAGCACAGCAACTACCATTAACGGTTTCAGAATATTGGATACTTTAACTATCTTTTTCATGAGTGTTTAAATTGTTTTGTGTTGATACTATAAAGATAGCGGGTATTTTGGCAATTTGTGCCCGGTAAAAACGACATTGTGGAGGGTGAATCGCGACAATAATGAGGCTCTCCAAGTATGGGCGTTTCCCTCGTTCCTCGGGCCAGGCTGTTCACTCATACGCCTGCGAGGCCTTAGGCGCGGGCCGGTATCCGTTGCCATCCTTAACGCGAACATGGTTAATTAGGCATGCGTGCACCGACATTTGATGCATTGTCAATATGTTAAAAAATTGTTTGCAATAAATTCAATTTACATATCTATATTCCATGCATGAGTAAATTGACTGTTACAGACTTCTTTTGTGGCTGTGGTGGGTTTTCAGAAGGGTTTAGACAACAGGGTTTTGATATTATTAACGGCTACGATTACTGGAAGCCAGCCATAAATACGTATAATCATAACTTTGGAATTTCTAAGGGTATCTTAAGAAACATACTAGATTTTGAAGGTCCAACAGAATTAATTGATGATCTGCCAGATACTGATGTGATTTTGGGAAGTCCCCCCTGTGTTAGTTTTTCAAGTTCAAACAATTCAGGGAAGGCTGACAAATCACTAGGAGTTAAACTTACTGAGGTATTTTTAAGGATAGTTGTTGTAAAAAAATTCCAACCAAACTCAAAGTTGAAGGCTTGGTTTATGGAAAATGTCACCAATTCCACAACGTATTTAGCGAGGGAGTATAATTTTAAAGATTTAGGTTTAAGTGACTGGGCAAAAAAACATAGACTGAGTCCCACAAAAGTTGCTATAAGAATTGAGGGAAACAGTATCGTCATCAATTCAGCTGAGTATGGATCGCCACAAATTAGAAAGCGTGTAATTACTGGCGAAATAATACAAAGAGGAGGGTTAATCGTTCCCCCTAAAATTCATGATGAAACCCATAATAAATTTAACAATCTGAGTATTATAAAAAGCGTATTGCCTAAACCGAATGCAAAAAATTTCAAGAAGTTAATTGCAGACCCTTCGTATCCTAATTTGACTATTAAAGGTTCAGAGCTAACAGACTATTTCTATGACACTGGTTTATATGAATGCGAATGGAAAAACTCAAAGTTTTTGAAATGTAACCATCCTTATATGGGTGTAATGTCATTCCCGGAAAATGAAGACAAACCAAGCCGTACCGTAACAGCAACAAAAATTGGGACGTCTAGAGAGGCGCTTATTTACAAATCTGAGTATAACAGGAAAGGAAACGGGGAATTTAGGACGCCAACCATTCGTGAGGCTGCGTGCATTATGGGCTTCCCGATAACTTACCAGTTTATCGGTACTGAGGGTATCAAATGGCGATTAGTTGGGAATGCGGTATGTATCTCGGTAAGCCGGGCGTTTGCCAGATTGGTTAGAGAAGAATTAGGCCTTGACACTATTGATACGCCTTTGATTGATACTGATCTTAAATTGAGGAGTGTGCCTAATTTGAACACCCATATGGAAAAGGTATTTAACAACCCTCCGAAAAGAAAAATCGGCTCTCGATTTCGGCGGCATCCATTTAAAGATGGCAATCTAACGGTGACATTGTCGAATTATGACATTGTATCGGATGATAAAAATACTGGTAAGTGGCAAACTTCGGTGCAATATGGCAATGGAGAGGGATTTCCTTCAAATTCTTATCCCGATGGCTTTTATCAAGAAATCGAACCGATTATTAATAAATTTGAGAATGGTAATCAATTTTTGAAAATAATTAATAATGGCTTTTCGGAGAAAATTGCAAGCGGAGGGTTATTACAAAACATGTATGAAGAGCAGTCCGATTACCTTGGTTTGATGGAACCAACAAAACTGGTTGAATACTTGGCCGAATTAATTAACAGTTGGAAATATGAAATTCCCAATTTTGAACAAACTAGGAATCTGATTTTCAAAAAAGGAGTGGTACCAAAAAAACAATTTTTCGCTCTTTATGCGATAAACAAAATCGCCACTATTGCTAATAGTCTATCTGAGAAAACTTAATAATTTAGTACATCATACTAAACCACTAATTTAGCTAACCTGAACACAATTGAAGTCATGATTACACAAGAGGATAGAATTAAAGCTATTGAAGAGTCAATAGAAACTGGAGAAAGAAAATCCATAAATTACCAACACGATTTTACTCCTCGACCTGTAAAAAGAATACCCTTACAGTATTTATTGTATAATCCACATAATGGCAGGATAAGAAGCTATACAAAATCTTACGAAACTCAATTTCAAGAGTTGAATCCAGAAAATGAGAATGACAAGCTAATTATTGAGCAATATTTATATGATTCAGCCACAGCAAAGAACGAAAAGACTTTAGAAAGTTTAGAAAAAAACGGGCAACAAGAAGTTGGCATTGTAACGATAGATGGTCTTATTATAGACGGCAACAGAAGGGCAATGTTGTTGAATAAATTAAGTGCAAAGCAAAATATTACAGGGTACTTTAACGCCGTAGTTCTGCCTAACAAACTAAGTGATAACGAAAAGGAAATTGTAACGCTTGAGACGCGCTATCAAATGGGTGTTGATAGTAAGGTAGATTATAATCCCATAGAGAAATATATAAGGTGTCAAGAATTACAAAATCGTCACGGGTTTTCCGTAGAAGACATAAGTAAAGTTATGGCTGAGGAAAAGCCAAGAATTGAAGAATGGCTTAAAATCTTGGATCTTATGGATGATTATCTGTCGTTTTTAGGTACTCCCGGATATTATACTCGCCTAGAGAAAAGAGAAGGGCATTTTGTGGATTTAAATAATTATTTAAAGTCTTACAAAAAATCTCAATCGTCCGCAAGATGGGATTTCACTAACGATGATATACTCGAACTCAAGAACGTATATTTTAGTTATATACGGTTGGGAATCCCTGTTCAGAGAGCCCGTATTATAGGAAAACCTACTTCAAGTAATAGTTTCTTCTGCCATAGAAAGATTTGGGAAGATTTCATCAGCGACTATAACACTACTATTAAATCATTTGATGAACCTTCGTTTGACAAAATAAAATTAGAAGAACCCACTAAAAGCCATGAAGATATAATAAGAGATATTGATACTAATTGGAAAAAACACGTCGAAGGTTCGATGCTGGAAGATTTATCATATTCTGAAGGAGTACTAAAAGATTTACTTGAGTTACATGCTCCGATAAGGATTTTAAAAAGAGTTATAAATAGTTTGGGGCAAATAAATTCCGAAAATTTAATTCATTCAAATAAAAATGATATAGAGTCTCTTTTAAATCAGATAATCAAAAAGGTGGAAGCACTTAAAAACATCATTTCTTAGTCACCTTATCTTCTAGATACGATGTTTAAAATTACTAGAATCACTGCACCCTCATCAATCGGCGAAGACAAATCAGATTCGGCCGTTTTATTTGTTCATGGACTGGGAGGAAGTTATAATACATGGTATCCATTTGCAAATCACCTAAAAAATAAATGGAGAGAGATTGATTCCTTTGGACTTGAATATGATCAATATTACTCAAGTCAAGGTTTTATCAACAGAATACCATATATACGAGGGATCCCAAATCTTAGAAAAATATTAGTGGGGCCTAATATTGATACTCTCTCACAACATTTTAAGACTACAGTTAATACATTATGTGAAGAATACGATAATGTCATAATTGTCGCGCATAGTATGGGAGGCCTAGTTGCAAGAAAATATCTAGTAAACTTACTTAAGGAAACAAAAACCGTCGGTAAAGTCAAAGCTTTAATAACATATGCAACCCCGCATCACGGTTCAGTTTATGCTAATTATTACTTAATTCTATGTTATGGATTTTTAGGCCTGTTCATAAGTAATTCAAAACAAATAACCGACTTAAGTAAAAATAATGAATTTATAAATTCATTAAACCTAGACTGGAGTAATCTGAGGATTGACGACAAAATAGATTTTAGAAGAGTTGTGGGATTAGATGATTGGCTTGTGGATGAGGATAGCTCAGCTTATAAAAATGACCCTAACGTAGAAAAAGTTGCTGGCAAAAATCATTTTACTTTAATAATTCCCGATGAACGAAGAAACAAGGATAATGCGTTTATGTTCACCTATAATTATTTAAAAAACTTTAAGAAAAATCTTGATTCTGCAAGTGAAAGCACTTTCGATTATGAAGAATATGATTTTGATAATCCTACTGATTAACACCGATTACCTTTTTTAAGCATACATGCCGTGTGTGCCAAATCCGCACCCGCGTTAAGGATTGCAGTGAAAAGCCCACAGCGCAGCGAGGACTTGTAACGGAAAGCCTGGCCCGCTTCTATCAGCGGGAAACGCCCAAAACAAAAGCCCATGCTCCCGCAAACGTCCTCGCTTGTGGTTCGCTGCCATGCATGTAGGAGAAAGCCGTGTACCTTGCCCCCACCTTGATTTGTTGCAATGTTATTTGTAACTTAATGCCAATTACTGGACAACACATTACCTAAATTAACTATCAGACATGTACCCCGTTTCCATCTGGCTAAGGCTTATCAATTTGATTGTAGATCTCTTATTTATAAGGCTTGTCCTGTTGCGCCTGGTTGTTTATCCGGTCGTGCGACAGGCAATTCCTTCAATGGCAACTTTTAGTCATGAGAGTATATTGTTGTTATCTTATCTGATCAACGCAGTCGTGGTTTTCATTTATTACTTTGCGTCTGAGTCAACAACCGGTGTTACGGTGGGTAAACTGCTCACGCAAACCAAAGTGGTAACACAGGATGGCAACAAACCAACCACGCGTACCGTCCTGTTCAGAACGCTTTGGCGCTTAGTGCCATTTGAGCCTTTTTCATGGGTAACTTATGCAGGCTGGCATGACAGGAAGACAAACACTATGGTGGTTAGCAGAAGATATGAGCAGACAGAGGAAGAAAGCGGAGAAGATATATAAGCCCTCGCCCCGCGAGCGCATCCCGCTTGTCGTTCGCCGCCTGGCATCATGGTAATCATTTAATCACATAAATCAGTGGTTCAGACAATTGCGTTACGGATTGGAACGGATACCGGCCTTGTGCATAACGCTTGCAGGCGTATGAGTGGAAAGCCGGGCCGCTTCTATCAGCGGCAACGCCCATGCTTCCCTTCGATAAACTCAGGATAGGCTCCACCTCAGCATGACTCATAACCCACCATGTCATTGCGAGGAGGAACGACGAAGCAACCTCTTCGCTGTGCATGGCGGATATGCATTGGCGACGTGGTTGCCGCGCTTCGCTCGCAATGACAAAGTTTATTAAAACAAAAAGCCCCGGTCTTTCAACCAGGGCTTTGATATTTTGCATAGAGACGCGAAGTATCGCGTCTCTACAAGGATTTTAATTACTCACCTTTTTCAGCTTGATCTTCGTTGTCAGCAGCTTCTTCGGCAGATGGAGTTTCCTCTGTTGCTTCAGCAGCAGGTGTTTCCTCGGTAGCAGGTGCTTCAACTTCAACAGCCGGAGTTTCAACTACAGCTTCAACTATTGGTGCTTCAATAGCTTCCTCAACAATTGGAGCAACAGCTACAGGTGTTTCTGCAACAGGTGCAACTTCAGCAGCAGGAGCAGCGGCTTTAGGGGCAGCAGTACCTTTCCCTGATCCACCACGACGGCGGGTTGCTTTTTTAGCGGTAGTTGCGCCGTCCTTAGTATAAACGGTGTTGTAATCTACCAGCTCGATCAGGGCCATTTCGGCGTTGTCGCCCAAACGGTTTTCCATTTTGATGATACGGGTGTAACCACCGGGGCGGTTAGCAATTTTCTCAGCAATATCGCGGAACAAAATGTTCACGGTGTCCTTATCCTGCAAATAGCTGAATACGGTACGGCGCGAGTGTGTGGTATCGTTTTTTGCTTTGGTTAGCAATGGTTCTACATAACCGCGCAATGCTTTTGCTTTAGCCAGTGTAGTAGTGATGCGCTTATGCAGGATAAGCGAAGAGGCCATGTTAGCCAGCATTGCTTTGCGGTGGCTATCGGTACGACCTAAGTGGTTTACTTTTTTTCCGTGTCTCATTGTTTTTTGTGTTGTGGCACGTGCATACCGTCGGGCGGCGTTGCCGTCAAGCCCTCGGAATTACGCCGGGTTTAGATTTGAGATATGAGATGTGAGATATGAGATTTAATCTCTCACCTTTTCGCAAACCCTGTTATTTGTTATTTATGTTATTTTGACCTGAGGTTGAGATATAAAATTTAAGACGCCTGTCTCAAATCTCATATCTCAAATCTCACATCTGAAGAATTATTCTTCGTCTAATTTAAATTTCGACAGGTTCATGCCAAAAGATAATCCTTTTGATTTAACCAGGTCCTGTATTTCTGTTAATGATTTTTTACCAAAGTTGCGGAACTTCAACATATCTGCAACGTCGTATGATACCAGGTCGGCCAGGCTGCGGATGTCGGCAGCTTTCAGGCAGTTCAGTGCGCGCACCGAAAGGTCAAGATCAACCAGTTCAGTTTTCAGGATCTTGCGCATGTGCAATATCTCTTCGTCAACTTCCTTGGTTTCTTCTTTAGCCTGTGCTTCAAGCATCATGTTCTCATCGCTGAACAACATAAAGTGCTGGATCAATATCTTGGCAGCTTCCTTTAATGCGTCTTCAGGGTGGATCGATCCATCGGTAGCAATATCCAGTACTAATTTTTCATAGTCGGTTTTTTGCTCAACACGATAGTTCTCGATGGTATATTTTACATTTTTGATCGGTGTATAGATCGAGTCGATAGCGATCACACCAACATTAGCATCCGGGTTTTTATTTTCTTCGCTTGGTATGTAACCACGGCCCTTGTTAATGGTAAGCTCAATTTCGAGTGTTACCGAGGTATCCATGTTACAGATAACCAGGTCGGGGTTTAATACGGTGAAGTTATTGGAGAACTTGGTAATGTCGCCGGCCTTGAAAGCATCCTGACCATTTACGATCACGAATACTTTTTCTGAATCGCCTGAATCACCCGATTTTTGCAAACGAACTTGCTTTAAGTTCAGAATGATCTCGGTAACGTCTTCAACAACACCTTTGATAGTTGAAAACTCATGCGTTACGCCCGAAAAACGAACCGAGGTAACAGCAAAACCTTCCAAAGATGAAAGTAAGATGCGACGTAAAGCATTACCAATGGTTATACCGAAACCTGGCTCTAAGGGACGAAACTCAAAAGTACCCTCGAAATCCGTTGATTTCTGCATGATAACCTTGTCTGGTTTTTGAAATGCTAAAATTGCCATTTATATCCTTTGTTAATTGTTTACTTGATTAGATTTGAGATGTGAGATATGAGATTTGAGACAAATTGACTGTCTTTTATCCGATAACTCTCATTTAAATCACTTTTACTTGTCTATTATTATATTGAAAAATTAGATTTGAGTTTGACGTCTGTCTCATATCTCAAATCTAATATCTCAAATCTCATCTTATTTTGAGTACAACTCGACGATAAGGTTTTCCTTGATGTTCTCAGGTATCTCGTCGCGGTTTGGATAGCTCAGGAATTTGCCTGTTAAATTGGCAGCATCCCACTCCAGCCAGCTAAATTTATTGATCTTTCTGCCTGCAACCGAATTGGTTATGGCTTCCATTGATTTTGATTTCTCACGTACCGAAACCACATCACCTGCCTTTAAGCTGTATGATGCAATGTTTACCACATGCCCGTTTACGTTGATGTGCTTGTGGCCCACTAACTGACGTGCTGCCGAGCGGGTTGGTGCAATACCTAAACGGTAAACTGCATTATCCAAACGTGCCTCTAAAAATTTCAGCAAGTTTTCGCCGGTAATACCTTCTTTTGCAGAAGCGGTGTGGAACAGGTTTTCAAACTGGCGTTCCAATACACCGTAAGTGTATTTAACTTTCTGTTTTTCCTTTAACTGGGTCGAATACTCTGATTCTTTTCCTCTGCGTTTAGAGGCGCCGTGCATACCCGGTGGGTAATTTTTTCTTTCTAACGCCTTGTCCGGCCCGAAGATGGGCTCG
>JBIOHG010000073.1:0-20419 GCA_044448765.1 Sphingobacteriales bacterium
AATATTATTGTTCTCTGCCCTCGCAAAATCTGTTAAGGAGGCAACAAATTATGCAATGCCTATTTATATTGTTGCTATTTTAACTGAAAGTAAAGATCCAAAACAATACATCAAGCGAATGCGTCAGCGTGATAATGAGCTTGCCAAAGGGTGGGTACAAATTGTACCCACCCTTTGGGTTGAAACAGCTGGCGGCAAGCAGCAAATGGCTTGCTCTAATGCCAGAGGGCTTTTGCGCATTATACAATCAATTCCTTCCCCTAAGGCAGAACCATTTAAACTTTGGTTAGCTCAAGTTGGTTCCGATAGATTGGATGAAATAGAAGATCCCGAACTGGCCGCGCAGCGTACGAGGGAACTTTACAAACTTAAAGGGTACTCAAATGATTGGATTGAAAAAAGAATGCGGAGTATTGCTATCCGTGATGAATTAACAGATGAATGGAAAAACACGGGTGTAAAAGAACAAGTTGAATATGCAATCTTGACTGCTGAAATTTCAAGAGCCACATTTGGTTTCACGCCTTCTGAATACAAAGCTTTAAAGGGGTTAAAGCGTGAAAATCTAAGAGACCATATGACAGACCTTGAATTGATTTTTTCAATGCTTGGCGAAGCGTCAACAACAGCGATTGTTAAGACTCAAAATCCAAAAGGGTTTGTTGAAAATAAAATTGCAGCTAAACAGGGTGGTAAAATTGCCGGGGACGCGAGAAAGGCATTAGAAATAAAGACTGGCGAAAAGGTCGTATCGAACAATAATTATTTACCGGAAGTAAAGAAAAATAAACAGTTAAAAAGAGGGAAGTAGTAATATATCAGAGGATTAATATTGTATAAATTTATCTCAACAGAAAACATTATAACCTATGCGCTTTATTGAAACAACATCAATATTTGGAATTGGCCTTGATGCTTACCTGATTATATTATTCATTAGCATTCCTTTATTTTTCCTATGGCGTCGACTTTTCAGGAAAAGAATAAAAAATCATAGTAAAAGATCTGTCATAACGTGGCTGACAACTTTGTTATCAGCACCGATAGCCTACATTTTGATCGTTGCATCAATCGTTCTTATATCCATGTATTATCCCAATCGAGATTTTGACAAGGGTAAGTGGATTAATGGTAAGGACACACGGTATGAGTACGCCGAAAATATGATTAAAAGTAAAATGTTGATCGGAAAAACCCAGGCAGAAGTAGAAAAGCTTTTAGGTACTGCCCACTCCAATGAACAAGATGGAGGTTGGTTTTATGATCTTGGATTTACACCAGGAAGTATTAACCCTGATTCAATGGAGATTGTTTTCAAAAATGGGAACGTCTCTGATGTTATCAGGCACGAACATCATTAATTGTGCCCTATTTCAATTTTCAATACCTACTTCGCAATGATCTTAAACTCTGTTCTGCGGTTTTTGGCGCGACCTTCATCCGTGTCATTCGTAGCTATCGGTTGTGTTTCGCCATAACCTTTATAACTTAGCCGGCTTGCATCAATACCATTTGCAATAAGATACTGGTAAACGGCTTTCGCGCGATTCTCGGAGAGAATTTGATTTGCCTGGTCGCTGCCGACATTATCCGTATGACCGGATATTTCAATGTGCACACCTTTGTTCAATGTAAGAAAGTCAATCAGCTTTTGTAATTCGGGTTTGGATTCATCCTCAATAACAAACTTATTGGTGGCAAAGAATATATTCTGTAAAATCACTTTACTGCCCACTTCAATAGGCTGCAATAGGGCCAACAGGTCAAATGGTTTGGTATTCTGATGCCCTTTGAGTGAGAAGTTTGCTGAATAAAACAAATAACCGTCGCGCGAAATATTCAGGCCATAATCTCTGCCTGTGGTCAATGTCGCCAGGAAATCGCCTTTATCGGCACTGCTGTAATCCCCATATACAGGCTTGTTGCTTTGCAGGTCGACGATCTCTACCGCCGATTCAAGCGGTTGTTTCGTCACGGCATCTTCTACAATACCCTTCACATAAGTTACCTGTCTTGGCCTTAACGCAGGCGGTAGTTCGAAAGTAAAAATATCAAACCCGCCAGCACCACCGTTTAACTTATTAGATGCAAAAAAAGCATAAGTGCCGTTGGCAGTTAAGGCAAGGCCATTCTCATCACCGCTTGAATTGATAGGATACCCCAAATTTGTAGGTTTACCCCATTTACCATCTTTTCCCAACCGGCTCATAAACAAGTCCATACCGCCCAAGCCGGGCCAACCGTTTGAACAGAAGTACAGTGTACTATCGTCAGGATGGATAAAGGGCGATTGTTCATCCATAGCCGAATTAATATTCGGGCCAAGATTTTCAGGTTCCGACCAACCTTTATCGGTCAAGGTCGACTTCCATATATCGTAACCGCCATACCCACCTTTGCGGTTGCTTGTAAAAAACAGTGTGCGGCCATCGGCACTTATAGAAGGCTGCGATTCCCAGCCTGATGTGTTAACCGGCGGCCCGATATTGAACGGCTTTCCCCAATCGTCACCTTTTTTCTCCGAAATATAAATATCACATCGGCCCAATCCATCAGGACGGTTACAGCCGGTGAAAAACAACACCTTCCCGTCCTGCGATAAAGATTGTGCCCCTTCATTGTATTGCGGGGTATTGATATGGTCGCTTAAATAAGTGGCTGTTTGCCATTTACCATCCACCTTTACACTTTGATAAAAATCTTCGTTATTGTTGATCTTCCGTGTAAAGATCAGTGTATTTTCATCTGCGGTAATGGCGGGCATGTACTCATCATCAGCTGTGTTAATTTCAGGCCCAAGGCTTAATGGTTTAAAGGGTACTGGGTGCTGGACAGCATCCAGGCTGAAGATACAATCGGCCATAAGCTTTTTAGCCACGAACAAGTTTTGTTCGGTAAGATTGTTATAGGTAAGATATTTCTCAAGGCGAACTTTTGCGTCGGCATACTCACCGGTATGTATCTCGCAATCTCCTAATTTGTAATACGCACCCCGGTTAAATTCAGGATCGAGATTTATGACCTGTTTATATTGATCTACTGCTTCCTTATAACGCCATCTTCCGCGAAATACATCAGCGAGCAACATGTGTGCTTCTATAAATTTTGAATCTTCATCAATAGCTTTTTTCAGATTGTCGATAGCCTCGTCGTATACCCGGTCGTCCAAACTTTGATTAGCAAGGGCGAAATATTTTATAGCTTGTTTGTCGGTTGTAGAATACGGTCTTTGCTGGGCATAAATGAACGAAGCCGATAGAAATAACAATATAAAAAGGAAAAAAACTTTCATCCTAATTAATACGAAGATTTACCTTTAAAGTTAGGCTATTTATGGGATATTTAAGTATTTGTGCGTTTGTAATGAGATTTCCCATTTAGGGTTATTCATCACATATTCCACAATAAGCGGGGTCATTTCCTTAGACTTTGACCATTCAGGTTGCAGGTATAATTTACAATCAGGCGATACCGTTTTGGCATGTTCCTCAGCCCAGGCAAAATCCGACTTATTAAATACAATAACTTTAAGTTCGTGAGCATGTTTAGCAATGCCTTCGGATGGCGCTTTAAATTTTTTGGGCGAAAGACATATCCAGTCCCATGTTCCCGAAAGGGGATAAGCGCCTGATGTTTCAATAAAGGTTTTAATACCTTTATCTTGCAATTGCTTCGTCAAATAATCCAGGTTATACAACAATGGTTCGCCACCGGTGACTACAACAGCTTTTGAAGGATACAAAAGGGCTTTTTCCACGATCTTATCGGCAGCAGTAAGCGGATGCAGTTCAGCGTCCCAGCTTTCCTTTACATCGCACCAATGACAACCCACGTCGCACCCGCCCAAACGGATAAAATAGGCAGCTTTTCCGGTATTGAATCCCTCGCCCTGTATCGTATAAAACTCTTCCATTAAAGGAAGCAATGTGCCATCTTCCGGAACCTGGTGTGCCATAATTAAGGGTGCAAAGATACCTTTTTTAGTCGGAAAGTCCGAAAGTCTGCATAAGTCCGAAAGACTATTCAACCGCATATGATCTTCCGGACTTCCCGACTTATGCGGACTTTCAGACTAATAAAAATTTAGTTTGAAATTTCTGAAATTATTCATTACTATTACTTAAAAATACGCCCATGAAGAAAATATATTTTTTCATTCTATTCCTGGCGCTAACTTGTTTCACATCCTGTGTGGATGTTGTGGAACATTATGATTTTAAGGCCGATGGCTCGTGTAATGTGGCTTACACATTTGACATGGGTAAGGCTGTATCCGTACTAATGAACCTGATGTCAGACTCTGTGAAGGCAACACCACAATTTGCGATAGCCAAAGATACAACCCTTAATTTTTACAGCGCCTTGCCCGACAGCACACAGCAAAAGATGACCCTTGAACAGGTTAACCTGGCTAAAAGCAGTAATTTATCCGTTCAAATGAATCTCCCGAAGAGTGTAATGAAGGTAAGTATATCCCACCAGGCCAAAAATGCAGCCGACCTTCAATTTTATTTACGGAATATTTCAAAGATCGCGTCGCAAAGTAATTTAAGTGCGGTTAAAGGCAGTAAGGGTGTAAAGGATTTTAATGCGCAGGACCTGTTAGGCGGCCAGGATTATTATGCCTACGAAGTGACGCCACATAAATTTTATCGCATTATTGATAAAACCAAGTTCAATGCTTTTTTGAAGAAAACACAATCAACTTTTACGATGGCAAAAGCAATGCTCATCGATATGCCCTATAAAGTGGTTCTGAATTTTGCCAAGCCGGTAAAAAAAGTGAATAATCCTAAGGCGATACTTTCTGCCGACAGAAAACATGTTACCCTGCAAACCAATATGGATGAGATCATCAAAAATCCATCGGTAATGAATTTGAAGATCGACTTCTAATAAACATGACCTGGTACCAAATACCCGGTGTAAAGCTTACCGGGCAGCCTTTTATAATGAGGGTAAAAGCCGGCGGTAAAACCATTTGTCTCGTTAGCTATGATAATGAAATATTTGCCCTCTCGGCAAAATGCCCTCATGCAGGCGGCGATCTTACACAAGGCTGGTGCAAAGAAGGAAAACTAATATGCCCCTTGCATCGTTATTCATTTGATTTGAGGACCGGCAAAGGAAGCGAAGGCCAAAACGATTATATCGATAGCTATCCCGTTGAAATTAAGGATGATTCTATCTATATTGGCATTGATTCTTTCTGGGAAAAACTCAAACAAGCATTCAAATGATGGAAACCATTGAAATTGACGACCTGGCCAGGGATTTTTACAAGGCGGTAAGCTTTCGGAATGAAAATACACCCGATGCAGATAATGTAAAAATCCTATTTTATGGTGAGGGTATAATTGTCAATAACAGCTTTAAGCACCCGGTTGGTTTTACTGCAGAGTCCTTTGTTGATAGTCTGGGGTCGGAAATTGCAGAGGGGACGATGAGTCAATATCTTATTCATGAGCTTTATGGAAAAACACAAGTATTTGGCAAATTAGCTCAGCGAATAAGTGTTTATGAATATAATTTAGGCGAAGAAACATCAGGGCGGTTACCACACGGGGTTAATTATATCCAATTTGTATTGATGGATGGAAACTGGCGCATCCTTTCAATGGCCTGGTGCGATGAGGACGAGGATCATATTATTCCCCCGGAGTATATGCGTTAATATCAGGAATACACCTCTTTATTAGCAGACGCTAAAGTATTTTTTAACAAGCCCACGATCGTCATCAATCCCACACCACCCGGGACCGGGGTGATCCATGACGATTTCGGTGCTACATTTTCAAAATCTACATCGCCATACAGTTTATAGCCTGATTTTGTAGTTTCGGAAACTTCACGGTTCATGCCAATATCAATTACAACAACACCGTCTTTTACCATATCGGCAGTAATAAAGTTCTTTTTGCCGATGGCTACGATCAGGATATCTGCATCAAGCGTGAATTTTTTAATATCAGGTGTGCGGCTATGGCAAATAGTTACTGTGCAATTGCCCGGCTGCGTATTACGTGCCATCAATATACTCATCGGCGAACCGACGATATTGCTGCGACCTACTACCACGCAATGCTTACCTGTAGTGTCAATACCATATTCCTTCAGCATCAGGGTAATACCATAAGGTGTTGCCGGTATAAATGAAGGTAAATTGCGCTGCATCCGACCCAAATTAATAGGGTGGAAGCCGTCCACATCCTTGCGGTAATCTATTTTCTCTGTTACTTTTTCCGGATCAATATGCTTAGGCAATGGCAGTTGGACAATTATACCATCAATATCTGCATCAGCGTTCAATTCAGCAACTTTAGCAAGCAACTCTTCTTCCGTTACATCACTCTCATAACGCACCAGGGAAGATTTAAAGCCAACCTTCTCACAATTTTTCATCTTGCTTGCCACATAAGTTTCGCTGCCGCCATCATGACCAACCAGTACCGCCACCAAATGAGGTTTGCGGCCGGTTCTTTCTAAAATTTTGGCTGCTTCTTCAGCAATTTCAAGCTTAAGCTTTTCTGATACGTATTTTCCGTCTAATAACTGCATTTTTGAAGATTTGAGATTTGAGATTTGAGATTTGAGATTTGAGACAAATGCCTCTCAATTCAAATTCAAATCCGGTTATATCTGATATGAAAATTTGAATCTCACGTCTCAAATCTCATATCTCACATCTAAGCTTAGTCTAATTTCAGCACTGCCATAAACGCAGACTGCGGTATTTCAACATTACCTACCTGACGCATACGTTTTTTACCTGCTTTTTGCTTTTCCAACAATTTACGCTTACGCGAAATATCACCTCCATAACATTTAGCAGTTACGTCCTTGCGCATGGCCTTAACCGTTTCGCGGGCAATAATCTTAGCGCCGATAGATGCCTGTATAATGATCTCGAATTGCTGGCGTGGCAGTAATTCCTTTAGTTTTTCACATATCTTCTTACCAAAATCATAGGCATTTCCCCTGAATATTAATGAAGATAAAGCATCAACCGGCTCAGAATTTAAGCGTATATCCAAACGAACCAGGTCCGACTGTCTATAACCTATCTGGTGATAGTCAAAAGACGCATAGCCTTTGGAGATAGTTTTCAGCTTATCATAAAAATCAAAAACGATCTCGCCCATTGGCATCTCAAATATTAATTCAACACGATCAGAAGTAAGATAGGATTGATTTTTTATAAAACCACGTTTTTGGATACATAGCGACATCACCGGGCCAACAAACTCGGCCTTGGTAATAATAGTGGCCTTAATATAAGGTTCTTCTACAAAATCAATTTTACTCGGGTCGGGGAGGTCGGAAGGATTATTTATAGGCAGCTCCTCACCGCGCGTGGTGAATGCTTTGTACGATACGTTGGGTACGGTGGTAATTACCGTCATATTAAACTCGCGTTCCAGGCGTTCCTGGATGATCTCCATGTGCAGCATGCCCAGGAAACCGCAACGGAAACCAAAACCCAGTGCAGCAGATGACTCCGGTTCAAAAACCAATGCAGCGTCATTCAATTGCAGCTTGGCCATTGATTCGCGTAGTTCCTCGTAATCTTCTGTATCAACCGGGTAAATACCGGCAAACACCATAGGTTTTACTTCTTCGAAGCCCTGTATACCTTCGGCACATGGGCGGTCGATCCGGGTTATGGTATCACCAACCTTTACTTCCTTTGCTTCTTTTATACCAGATATAATATATCCCACATCGCCTGTTTTGATCACATCGCGTGGTGATTGTTTAAATTTTAAAGTACCCACCTCATCAGCATTATACTGCTTTTCGGTAGCAAAGAATTTTACTTTATCACCTTTCCTGATCTCGCCGTTCACTACCTTAAAGTAAGCCACAATACCACGGAACGAGTTGAAAACGGAGTCAAATATCAAAGCCTGCAAAGGCGCTTCCGGGTTACCAACAGGAGCAGGGACACGTTCAACAATAGCACGCAATATATCATGCACGCCCATGCCAGTTTTGCCGGATGCTGCTAAAATATCTTCCCGTTTACAGCCTATCAGTTCAACTATCTGGTCTTTTACTTCCTCTGGCATCGCACCGGGAAGGTCCATTTTATTGAGTACCGGGATGATTTCCAGGTCATTCTCTAAGGCTAAGTATAAATTGGATATGGTTTGCGCTTGTATGCCCTGTGCCGCATCTACAATAAGCAATGCGCCTTCGCAGGCAGCTATGGAGCGTGAAACCTCGTATGAGAAATCGACGTGCCCCGGAGTATCGATCAGGTTGAGTACATATTTTTGCCCATCCAACTCATAATCCATCTGTATAGCATGGCTCTTGATAGTAATGCCGCGCTCACGTTCCAGGTCCATATCATCAAGCAATTGCGCTTGTGATTCGCGCTGGGTAATGGTATTGGTATATTCAAGTAAACGGTCGGCAAGGGTACTTTTGCCGTGGTCTATATGCGCTATAATACAAAAATTACGAATGTGCTCCATTGAGGCGCAAAAGTAGCGTTTTTGAGCGAGATTTTATCTGAAATCGGCTTCTGTCAATGAAGATTGCCGTAGAATAGAACGAAATGTACCAACGGGGATTTCTTTCTATTGGCAGGGACTATTACTGTCAAAGCTGGGGCACCCGATTTTCTTAGCTTAATGTGGCTTCCTTTTTGAGAATAAATATGAAACCATGTTCATCTAATATTTTAATAATGTGAGCGGATGAGTAAAGTTTAGGCATATTTTAGAACGGAATCAACTATTTCGGTTTCTCTATAATTGTTACCTCAGGATGGTCATTATCTTCAAAATACAACTCCAGGGCTTCGAGCAAATTAACCAATGCCTCATCTTTGGTATCACCAAAGCTTGATACATCAACATTTAAACATTGAGCCACATAATAGTCGCCCTCTTTCCAAACTGCATTGTTTATTTGACTAGTATTCATATTATCAAATTTAATCAAATTATATATTGAATACAAGTTATACCATATTGATACCTTCATTTCAAACCGTTTCAACATAATTAATAATAAACTTTGCCACTTGTTCCTGTTCGGCAATGCTCAGCGTTTCGCCATCATATATCCAGTAACCTTGCGCATCAAATAATATCCGGCCCAAATAATCGGGTTTTTCGTCAAAGGCCGTGTATAAATTGTAGCTCAGCACGTTATGAGTTTGCATATCTGGTACGACAAGCACAATTTCATCCGGGCCATTTTTGCGCTTTACCCAAGCCTTAGCTTCCGTGTTTAATTCGCTATTTCTTGCCATCATAAAACAAAAATGAAAATTATTTTGTAATAATACTAATATTTTTAGCAATTTTGTTAGCTGTGAAAGCCGATGCAACGTACCAAACAAGATATTATCAATAAGCTGCGAAAGGACATTTTGCTGATGGAAGGTTTTAAACCACCTTCCGCCGGTGATATAAATAGTATTGGTTTGGGAGATATTGAATCAGCTTTCCCTAACGGCGTTTTTCCAGTTGGCGCTATACATGAAATGATGTGCCCTGAACCTGAACACATAGCTGCCAGTTCTGGCTTCATCGCCGGTTTATTAGCTTCTCTAATGAAAAAAGGCGGAGCATGTTTGTGGGTCAGCGCTGCCAGGAGGGTCTTTCCATCCTCGTTGATGGCTTTTAATACTGAACCCGACCGGGTGATCTTTATCGACCTGAAAAAAGCAAAAGATGCGCTTTGGGTTACCGAAGAGGCTTTGAAATGCGAGGGCCTTTCAGCGGTAGTTGTTGAGCTGCAGGGTATCAATTTTGCTGAATCTCGTCGTTTGCAATTGGCAGTCGAGAGCAGTAAAGTGACGGGCTTTATATTGAGAACAGATCCACGAAAAGCAGGGGCGAGTACTTGTGTGGCGCGCTGGCAAATATCGCCCTTACCAAGTACAACTGAAGATGGATTGCCAGGTATAGGTTACCCGCGCTGGCAGGTTGACCTGCTCAAAGTACGGAACGGGAATCCCGGCAGCTGGCAATTGGAATGGGCTGAAGGGCGATTTGTACAGGTTGAACAAGAAATTATTGCACATGAAATATTTGAACGAAGGGCGGGCTGAATATGCAAAAGCGTTTTGTTTCGATATGGTTCCGTCATTTGACAACGGACTGGCTGACCCTCCGCCGGCCTGAGTTAAAAATCATGCCTTCTGTTTTTGCAGCGCCTGAAAGGGGGCGCGTGATCATAACGGCAGCCAATGCTTTAGCAGAAGCACAGGGCATATCACCCGGTATGGCTTTAGCAGATGCAAGAGCGCTTGTACCATCACTGGAAATGGCCGATCATATCCCGGATAAAAATGTAAAACTATTAGAGGCCCTGGCCGAATGGTGCATACGGTACACGCCATTGGTTGCCGTGGATATGCCAGACGGTTTGATACTGGATATTTCGGGTTGTGCACATTTATGGGGCGGCGAAAGGGCTTACCTGGGTAAAATGATTAAAGTTTTACGCAATAAAGGATATGATGCCTGCGGGGCAATGGCCGATACCATTGGCGCTGCCTGGGCTATAGCACGTTTTGGGAAAGAGCAGCCGATCATTGCATTAGGCGGGCAGGCAGAAGCATTATTATCGCTTCCTCCCATGGCGTTGCGATTACAAGAAGAAACCCTTGACCGTTTAAAAAAACTTGGGTTTTATACGATCAAAAGTTTTATAGGCATTGCCCGATCAGCATTACGTCGGCGTTTTGGCTCACAATTGCTATTGCGGATGGATCAGGCTTTAGGATATGAGAATGAAATTCCATCATGGCTTCATCCTCTTGAACCTTATCATGAACGCCTGCCGTGTTTAGAGCCCATACGTACCGCTGTGGGGATCGGGATAGCTATAAAGCAACTTTTAGAAAACCTTTGCCGCCGGCTGCAGGGCGAAAATCAAGGTCTGCGAACAGCTGTTTTAAAATGCTACCGGGTGGATGGTAAAGTACTGCAGGTAGTTATTGGCACCGGCAAAGCATCCAATTTTATAAATCATTTGTACAGGCTTTTCGAGCTAAAAATATCTTCTATTGAGCCGGATCTCGGGATAGAACTATTTACCCTTGATGCTACAAAAGTGGAAGACGCTGACCCAGAACAGGAGATGCTTTGGTCGCCCGAAGGAGGCGGGTTAGATGATACAGGGTTAGCGGAATTGCTTGACCGGCTTGCTAATAAGATCGGTGCGGCAAATATTAGTCGTTACCTGCCGCAGGAGCATTACTGGCCGGAGAGGTCGATAAAACCGGCACAATCTTTACAGGACAAACGAACGACCGAATGGCGAACCGACCGGCCGAGGCCATCATTGTTACTACCGAAACCTGAAAGTATAGAAGTGATGGTGAAAACGCCCGATTATCCGCCGAACTTTTTCATCCATAATGGTCAAAAACATAACATCATCAAGGCGGATGGTCCCGAACGAATTGAACGGGAATGGTGGCTGGATAAGGGAAGAGCGAGGGATTACTACCAGGTAGAGGATGAGCAGGGGCGGCGCTATTGGCTGTTCAGGTCCGGGCATTATACAGACGAACAGCAGCCAAAATGGTTTCTTCATGGTTTTTTTGCTTAAGGCTATGGTGTATTCAGAGTTACAGGTAACAAGCAATTTTAGCTTCCTGCGAGGTGGTTCACATCCTGAAGAATTGGCATATGAAGCCATCAGGTTGAATTATAAAGCTATTGCTATCACCGACCATAATACTGTTGCTGGCGTTGTTCGGGCATTTAAAATAGTAAAAGCTGAAAACTCGAAAAAAAAAAACAGATGAAGAAAAAATTCAATTTATACCCGCTTGTCGTTTGTGCTTGCTTGATGGCCCTGATCTGCTGGCTTATCCCACTGATATTACAGCCTGGGGGCGCTTGTGTGCCTTATTGAGTAAAGGCAATCTTCGCACCGAAAAGGGAAAATGCGACCTGTTTAAAAAGGATGTTTTTGAATATGCTGAGGGAATAAAATTTATCGTCGTTCCACCCGATTCATTGAATAATCGTTTTGATTTCGACGATGATTTCAAGCAGAATATAAAATAATATAAAGCAGCCCTTGGCCATGAACTCTACATTGCAGCTAACCTGCTATATAATGGCTACGACCAAAAGCGACTTTATCGCATATCCAAATTAGACATTCCGATGGTGGCAACCAATGATGTGCATTACCACGAGGCTGCACGTCGTGAGTTGCAGGATATTGTTACCTGCGTACGCGAGAAATGCACTATTAGCACCGCAGGGTTTAAGCTGCACGCCAATGCCGAACGACATTTAAAAGAAGCTAATGAAATGGAGCGGCTTTTCCGGGATTATCCGCAAGCGATTGAAAGAATAAATGAAATTGCCGATGCCTGCCGGTTCTCATTAGATACACTTAAATATCTTGAACCTGAATGGAAAAGTCCGGATGGCCGTACCGCCGATGAGCACCTTGCCGAACATACCTGGGCAGGTGCTGAAAAAAGGATCGGTAACAAGATGAAGCAAAAACATATCATGCAGATAAAGTTTGAGCTTGATTTTTTTAAAAAACGCAAGCTGGCGCCTTATTTTCTGCGGATATATGAATATACCCAAAAAGCAGAAGAATTAGGAATTTTGCACCAGGGACGCGGTTCGGCGGCTAATTGTTCGGTTTGCTTTTGCCTGGGTATAACTCCCGTTAACCCGACTGAGCAAAAAATGCTTTTTTCCCGTTTCATGTCTGATGCCCGGGATGAGTGGCCTGATGTAGACGTAGATTTTGAGCACGAACGCCGCGAGGAGATCATTCAATGGATATACCAAACTTATGGACGCGATTATGCTGGTATAGTAGCCACGGTAACACAGGAAAGACACAAAGGCGCCATACGTGATGTGGGCAAAGCAATGGGTTTATCCGACGATACGATCAAACGAATAGGAGGAGCGATCTGGCGTTTTTCGGAGGATGGTTTTGACAGGCAACGCTTGATTGAACAGGGGCTTAATCCAGATGATCCGCATTTGTATAAAACATTAGAAATCACCGAACAACTCATGGGCTTTCCAAGACAATTGGGACAACATACCGGCGGTTTCGTAATCATGCGATGTAAACTTTCGGACATCTGCCCGGTGTTAAACGCCAGAATGGAAGACCGCACCCAATTGGAATGGAATAAAGACGATCTGGAAGACCTGGGTATTTTAAAAGTAGATGTTCTTGGCCTGGGTATGCTCACTTGTATCCGTAAAGCTTTCGACCTGGCAAAACAGCATAAGGGGCTGCATTTGACTTTGGCTAATGTGCCTCATGATGATACCAAAGTTTATGATATGATCTGTGACGCCGATACTTTAGGTGTCTTCCAGATCGAAAGCCGTGCTCAGATGTCTATGCTTCCGCGTTTAAAACCAAGAAATTTTTACGATTTAGCCATCGAAGTAGCTATCGTGCGACCGGGCCCTATACAGGGGGATATGGTGCACCCATATTTACGGCGGCGGGATGGAATTGATCCAATAGTATATCCATCAAAAGATATACAGGAAATATTAGAGAGAACTAAGGGTGTCCCTTTATTCCAGGAGCAGGCTATGGAGATTGCCATCAGGGCTGCCGGCTATACACCTGCTGAAGCCGATATTTTACGGCGTAACATGGCAACCTTTAAAGCTAAAGGCGAGGTGAGCCAGCACAGGGAAAAATTGGTTAATGGAATGATCAACAATGGATATGAAAAAGATTTTGCTACCCGTGTTTTCAAACAGTTGGAAGGGTTCGGCAGCTATGGGTTCCCTGAGAGCCATGCGATCAGCTTTGCTTACCTGGTTTATATATCCTGCTGGCTCAAATACCATCACCCGGATATTTTTGCTGTTGCTTTGCTGAACAGTCAGCCAATGGGCTTTTACCAGCCAGCACAGATCGTGATTGACGCACGCAAGCATGGCGTAGTGGTGCGTCCAGTCGATGTCAGTCATTCTCAGTGGGATAACACACTTGAAGAGAAAGATGGCGACTACTGTACTGTGAGATTAGGTTTCCGGCAGGTAAAAGGGCTGAATGAGCGGGACATGCAGGCACTGATAGCTGGTCGCAGCATAGGTTATGATAGCATCAGTCAGTTGAGTGATGCCGGCGTACCACAAGCAGCTATTGAAAAACTGGCTGAAGCGGACGCTTTCCGTTCACTGCAATTGGATCGCCGTGAAGCTTTGTGGGAGGTACCTGCGCTCAGCGATAAGCCTATTGGATTGTTCGAGGGGAAGCCCTCAGAGAGCGCTTTTGAAGCACAGATCAGCCTGCCGTTTATGTCGCAAGCAGAACATGTGGTGCATGATTATGCAACAACGGGATTATCGCTAAAAGCTCACCCCGCAAGCTTTGTGCGCGAAAAGTTAAATCTGCTTCATGTGCGCGAGACAGGAAAGTTGAATGAATTAAAAAATGGCGATGCGGTAAAAGTAGCCGGACTTATAACCGTGCGACAACGTCCCGGAACGGCAAAAGGTGTACTATTTATTACGATCGAGGACGAAACTGGTTTTGCCAACTTAGTGGTTTGGGCGGATAAGTTCGAGCAATACCGCAAAGAGATATTGCAAACCCGCTTTTTGATGGTGGAGGGTAAGGTACAAATAGAAGGAAAGGTTATCCATGTAGTAGTAAATAAATGCTTTGACCTAACCAGTATGCTGCGTAAACTCACACCTGATTATAAGGATGCCCCGATACTTACGCTGGCGAGAGGTGACGAAACCTCAGCCACCATTCCCAATGAGCGGAATACGATACCTGCGAGTGAAAACACGGTTAATAAAGTGTTTCACAAAGGCAGAAATTTTATGTAGGATATTTATTCGCCCCGCTTCAAGCCGTATTTCTCTATTTTGCTATACAGGTGACTGCGTTGTATATCAATATCATCAGCTGTTTTTGAAACATTCCAGTTGTTTTTCTCCAGCTTAAATTTGATGTATTCACGTTCAGCATAATCCTTATACTCCTGGAAATTGGCAAACTGGTCAAAATCAGTTTGCGGTGCTGCACTTGTTCCGTTTGATGCTGTGGCAGGAGCAGAGGGATTAGCAAATGCCTTCACATCATTTTCGGTAATTGTCTTATCGCTTAAAATGATCAGCCTTTCAGCCATATTGCGCAACTCACGAATATTCCCTGTCCATGGCAGCGCTTTAAGTGCTTCCAATGCCCCTTCAGATGCCTTTTTAACCGGCATGCCGTAATCGCTGCAAATTTCTTCCAGGAAGCTTTGCGTAAGCAGTGGTATATCATCCTTACGATCGGTTAGCGGCGGAACATGTATTAGGATAACACTCAACCTATGATAAAGATCCATCCTGAACGTTCCAGCTTCAATTTCTTTTAATAAATCTTTATTTGTAGCAGCTACGACACGTACATTAACTTCAATTTCTTTTTCGCCGCCAACCCGCGTTATTTTGTTTTCCTGTAAAGCCCGTAAAACTTTGGCTTGTGCGGAGAGGCTCATATCACCAATCTCATCTAAAAAAAGCGTACCACGATCGGCCGACTCAAATTTGCCAATGCGCTGTTTTACCGCTGAAGTAAACGAGCCTTTCTCATGACCAAATAATTCACTCTCAATCAATTCGGACGGGATGGCAGCGCAATTCACCTCTATCAACGGAGCGTTTGAACGATTTGATTTTTCATGCAG
The DNA here is from genome assembly GCA_044448765.1 of Sphingobacteriales bacterium. Lineage (GTDB taxonomy): Bacteria > Bacteroidota > Bacteroidia > Sphingobacteriales > Sphingobacteriaceae > Mucilaginibacter. The sequence continues at coordinate 15,671 of JBIOHG010000073.1, forward strand.
CCAACGTGCCACCAGCTCTTTACCACTACCATTTGCACCTGTTATCAGCACACGGGCATCAGTAGGCGCTACACGCTCTATAGTTTCCTTTATTCTCGCAATAGGCTGGGAATTGCCGAGAATATCACGAACTTTTGATACCCTGCGTTTTAAGACTTTAGTCTCACTAACCAGGCTCCCGCGATCGAGTGCGTTACGTACAGTTATCAGCAGGCGGTTCAGGTCGGGTGGTTTGGATATAAAATCAAATGCACCTTTCTTGCTGGCTTCAACAGCTGTTTCAACCGTTCCGTGGCCGGATATCATAATAAAGGGCAGGTCGGGCTTCAACGCCAAGCCTTCCGACAGCACTTCCATGCCGTCCATCCGGTTCATTTTTATATCGCAAAGAACCAGGTCGTAATCATTCTTTTCTATCAGCGCAATGCCATCCACGCCATTATCTATGTCCTCTACTTCGTAGTCTTCATATTCCAATATTTCGCGCAGGGTGCTACGGATCGCCCGCTCATCATCAATTATCAGGATTTTAGCCATGTTTTTTTATAATAGATAGTTTAGTAACGGCTAAATTAAAAGATTTGTATAGAATAATGAACACTTTATTAAAATAATAAAGCCCCTCCAAAATGAAAGGGCTTTATTCAGCAGCAAAGCTGTAAGCCGGGTTCTGTATATTTCTATCATTGATCTGGCCCTGCCATTGCTGACAGGTTCTAGCAACCTACCCATCCTGGCCATGCCGATAAATCGGCATAAGAAGCGAGCAGCTTCAGATCCAGGACCTATTTGGTCTTTCAACTCCTGAGGTTTACCGCGATCCCGGTCGCCCGGGAAAGCCGTGAGCTCTTACCTCACGTTTTCACCTTTGCTCCGATGAATCGGAGTAGTTTATTTTCTGTGGCACTTTCTGTCACCGGCTGAACGGCGCCTTCCCGTTAGGAAGCAGGATGCTCTATGTTGCCCGGACTTTCCTCTCCCGGCCAAGAGCCGGGAGCGATAGAACGATTTGCAATTACAAAGGTAGTTTATTTAGTCCGAATCCGATAACTACAGGACCACGAAGACCGAAAGTCCGAAGGAGGTCCTTCCGATTATTTACAATTCCTGAGATTAGTTTCGACTTGTTCCTGGTTGATCGTATTGAGTTTATTGCCGAAGGAGTTACAAACATAAGTAAGCGCCTGGGCTAATTCCATCGGAGATAAGTCATTAGCAGGCATGCCATCGTCAAAATCTTTGCCGTTTATCTTTATTGGCCCTTTTAGTCCGGATTTAATATAACAGGCTAATAATGACCTGTTTGTTTTCAGGAAAAGAGAATCATCTAAAGGCGGGATTAGCGCTGCCAAACCCTGACCATTTGCCCCGTGGCAGTTTTGACAATGGTTTTGGTAAACTTGGGCACCTACAGAATAATAACGTTTAAACTCGATACTGCTTTCACTTTCACAGGAGATGATAAAGAATAGTGCAAGCAAAAATGATATAGCACCGATCACTTTAAATATCATTGGGCAATCGTTTCGTCGGGTTCAGCTTGCAGGGTTTTGATGTCCTCAATCATCTGGTCGACCTGCTTTGGGTCGGTGCCATCATAGGCGCCGCGTACCCGTTTTTGTTTATCAATCAATACAAAATATCCCGAGTGCACATAGCCGCCGGCAATTGTGCTATCCCTTTTTACGGCTACTAAATAATTTTTTTCGGCTATTGAGTAGGTGTCATCCTTTTTTCCCTGTAAAAACCACCAGGTATTCCCGGTTACACCCAATTTGTCAGCATATTTTTTCAATACAGGCACGCTGTCGTGTTTGGGGTCTATGGTATGTGATATGATCTTAAAATCACCACGGCTTTTAAAGGTATCGTACACCTTCAACATATTGCGGTGCATAACCGGGCAGATGGAAGGGCAGGTAGTGAAAAAGAAATCAGCTACGTAAATATCCCCATCCAGCGTTTTATTGCTGATACTATCGCCGTACTGGTTTACAAACTTAAATTTGGGTATGGTTTGATAAATAGTGTCTGTTACCGATTTACCGCCCGCAATTTTATTTACCGGCTCACGGCTGCCATAAATTGGCAATGTTTTTTTATCAGATGAACCAGATTTACAGGCGCTCCAAATTGTTAATACTAAAAACCCTAAAGCCAGCTTTTTCATTTAATTTTATGATCTGAAAGGTATTTATTTGATTCTTTAACGGCCACATTAACTTGCGAATCAACTGCTGTGACCTGTTTTTTTTGTTCGTTATAATATTTCATCACCTCATCGTGCGACTTACCGGTCATATCCAATTGAAACTTACTCATCCAGTTTTCCATAGCCGCCTGGGCAGCTACCACCTTCAGGTCTATCGCTTTTACATTCATTTTTTCGGCAGTATCCTTTAATTTCGATTTCAACAGGCTATCGAGGTGCGATTGGTTTTTCATTAGTATCTCGTCCTTGCCCATAATCTTATCATGTATTTTCAATACATCATTGAGCGCATTTTTTTCTTCCTTGGTGTTATCCGCGCAGGAGTAGAACGTTAGCACTGCTAAAACAGCTATCAGTAATTTCTTCATCAATTTTTTATTTGTCGGCAAAAATAATGTTTAAATAATAAGCTTGAATAGCAATTAATTGTTTTCTTCCAGTGTTCGGATATAAAAAATATAGTCTGTAAACGGCAGATCGGTACCGTCTGACTTTAAATATTGTCCGATCTGGGCGCGATGATGTGTGCCATGATTGATGGCATGAGCTAAAATGTCGCTCAACTTATTGTCAAATTCCTCGCCCCGGGTAGTCTTATAAATTACGAGGGTATCAAAATCTTCGGATTCAAGGTTATTCAAAAACGTTATCCAACCATTACCATTATTATTTATGATGTCAGCAAACGTACCAGCTTTCCAATCCGGCCAAAGCACAACATTGGTTAATGGTTCGCCTTTACATCTCGCCAGCCATACCTGTTGTGCCGATAATAGGTGAGCCATTAATTGAACTGGTTTTTCGGGTCTGCCGGCATCGGCAATCATTTTCGCCATTAATAGATTAGTGTGCGTATCGTAGTTGAAAAGCTTGATGAAATATTCTTTCATGCGTCAAATTTAGTAACAACAAATTAATGGCTTGCCCCGTTACTTCATTTGTTTGCAATCTTTCAATTTAGGCTTTAAAGCATTATCTTTAACATATAGATAATAGAATGGTTACCGTGTCTTGTTATACTCAAATTACATTTGTATCGTAAAAGTGATCGTTATGAAATTTACCATCAATTTTTCGAGATTAATCAGCAATTTTCGTGAGTGGATGCTTTTGAAGAGCATGAGGTCGACCTTTATTCACTAAAATTCTTTTCTTCTGCTTTTCGTTTATCCAATTATATTGTACAATTTGGTGTTCAAATATTGTTGTCATTTAATTGCGCATTGCAATGAGTGACTCATTTTCTATGGATAAACTGGACAAGTCTTTATTTGGCGATGATTTTCAATGGGGCGTCTCAACGGCTGCATTCCAGATCGAAGGGGCGCATGATGCAGACGGTAAAGGCGAATCGATATGGGATGCTTTCACGGCCAAAAAAGGTAAAGTTAAAGATAGCCACCACGCCCGGGTCGCCACTGATTTTTATAATAACTATAAGACAGATATCGATCTGCTTAAAGAGTTAAATATCCCTAATTTCCGATTTTCAATATCATGGACACGCATTTTACCTGCCGGAACAGGTGCCGTGAACCAAGGCGGCATCGATTATTACAACCGTGTAATAGATTATTGTATTGAACAGGGTATAGAACCCTGGGTTACCGTTTACCATTGGGATCTGCCCCAGGCACTGGAATCAAAAGGCGGCTGGACAAACCGGGAAGTTATTGAATGGTTTACCGAATATACCGCTATTTGTGCACAACATTTTGGCAATAGGGTAAAACATTGGATGGTAATGAATGAACCATCTGTATTTTCGGGGGCCGGTTATTTTTTTGGGATCCATGCACCCGGTCGTACCGGTCTCAAAAATTTTCTTTCCGTAACTCATCATATTGTGCTTAGTATTATTGCCGGAGCGCGAAAGTTACGCGAGCTTTTACCTGATGCTGTTATCGGCACCACCTTTTCGTGTTCACATATTGAACCACGCTCTGATAGCAGGAGAGATGCTGCTGCCGCGCATCGTGCGGATGCATTAGTGAACCGCTTGTTTATTGAACCAATATTGGGATTGGGTTACCCAATTGCTGATATCCCGGTATTAAAAGGGCTTGAAAAATACATTCAGCCCGACGATGAACAGAACATGGCTTTTGAATTCGATTTTATCGGCTTGCAGAATTATACACGCGAGATAGTAAAATATTCATTTCTTACTCCATATATACATGCCACTTTAGTTAAAGCAGAAAATAGAAATGTACCCACTACTGTAATGGGTTGGGAGGTATACCCGCCGGCTATTTATCATATCCTGAAGCAATTTAATGCCTACCCGCAGATCAGGAAAATATTGATCACCGAAAATGGGGCGGCATTTCCGGATAAATTAATTGATGGCAAGGTAGATGACCCGCAGCGTACCGAATATATAAAAGCCAACCTGCAGCAGGTATTAAAGGCAAAGCAGGAGGGATGTAAAGTGGATGGCTATTTTGTTTGGACCTTAACCGATAATTTTGAATGGGCGGAAGGATATCATCCGCGTTTCGGTTTAATATATGTTGACTTTGACACCCAGAAGC
>JBIOHG010000074.1:0-19992 GCA_044448765.1 Sphingobacteriales bacterium
CATACTTTTTCGGCGGGTGCATTTAAGGTGCGCTCAATTACAAATGGTTCGGTTTTCATTTCTTTTTCGATTTTTTTATGGGTTTGATCTCATTTGTTGTATCTGATGCCAGGAAATTTTCCAGCGCATCCAGTTTTTGGTTCCAGAACATGCGGTATTGCTCCACCCATGCCGATACCTCGTTCAGCTTTTGCAGGCTGGCCTCGCAATAACGTTCACGGCCCACCTGTTTTATGGTGACCAGACCGCACTGGGTCAATATTTTGATATGTTTTGAAATGGCAGGGCGGCTCACATCAAACTGGTCTGCTACCGCATTTAAATTCATCGACCGGTTTGCGATTACATTAATAATTGCCCTCCGGGTAGGGTCGGATATCGCCTGAAATACGTCCCGTCTCATTTTAAATAATTGGCATTTGTAACCGTTCGGTTTCAAATATAGATGTAACCATTTGGTTACGCAAATTTATTAACGATATTATTAATATTTTTATGCCATGGCAGATCAAACGCAGTTAAATAATCCTCTGCACGGCAAAACGCTGGAGAATATATTGAATGAACTGGTAGCCCAATACGGTTGGCCCGAATTGGGTTATCGCATCCGCATCAATTGTTTTTTGGATAACCCAAGTATACAATCGAGCCTGAAGTTTCTCCGGAAAACGCCCTGGGCGCGTAATAAGGTAGAAGAGTTGTATATTGAGCTAAAAGCCCGATAAGCGAAAAGCAGAAAGACCAAAGCTGAAAGCTTAAAACTATCAAAGCTTTAGACTTTTAGCTTTCGGCTTTATGCTTTTCTGGGTGGCAGATCAAACGCGGTCGCATCATGTTCAAAGTTACCTTTATGCGAACCATCACAAAAAGGTTTGTTTTGGGATAGCCCGCAGCGGCAAATAGAAACTATCGTGCGGCCCTGGAGGCCATATTCATTGCCTTGCATATCCACTATTTCGAAATCGCCGTCAATTTTAACTGACCCGTTATTATTTATTATGAGTTTTGTTGCTGCCATGGGGGCGAATTTAGCAAAAAGCCCTAAAGCTAAAAGCAGAAAGCTTGTCTTTACTTCAAAAAAGCTTTCTGCTTTGGACTTTCGGCTTTCAGCATAAAAGAGCTTTCAGCTTAAAATCCGCTATCATCCAAAGCAAAATTATTCTTCCGTTCCTTCCATTTTCCTTTGGTAAAATCGGGGAATTGCTGCGGCATATTGCCTTCGGCCAATGATTTTTCGGATAGAGGTGTGATCACGCTCATGGTAACCGAATCATATACATCAATAGGCGTAGGGCCCTTCTTTTTCACCGCTTCTACAAAGGCATTAAACACAAACCAGTCCATACCGCCGTGGCCGGCGCCGGCTGCATCATTGGCATATTTTTTCCATAGCGGATGATCGTATTTTTCGAACCAGTCTTTTGCCGGGTCCCACTGGTCTTCCTTTTTACTTTGATTTTCGATATAAACCGACTCTGCAACATCCATCCATATCCCTTTGGTGCCCTGCACCCTAAAACCTAATGAGTAGGGCCTCGGCAGGTGGGTATCATGGCTCAGCATTACAGTTTCGCCATTGGCGCAATTGATCATGGTGGTTACCACATCGCCGTTCTTAAAATTGATCTTCGTTTCCGGGTTCCCGGGCGACAATTCTTCAATATAGGCATTTAACCCCCGCGATTTGGTTGCAAAAGATACCAGGTTGGTAAACCTGTTTCCCCGTGTGATATCGGCATAATGCATTACAGGCCCCGCGCCGTGGGTAGGGTAGATGTCGCCATTTCTATCGATATTAAATTGCGTACGCCATTGGGCTTCGCTAAATGCTTTTGGCCCAAATTCAACCCCTTTACCACCGTCCGGCTTGCCATCGTTAAATAGTACATCGCGCAAATTATGCTGATAACCGCCTTCCAGGTGAATGATCTCGCCAAATAAACCTTGCCTTACCATATTCAGCGCAGCCATTACATCGCGGCGGTAGCACACATTTTCCAGGGTCATATAAGGCATGCCGGTCTGCTCGGAAGTATGCACCAGGTCCCAGTGATCGTCCACTGATAAACCCGCGATCACTTCGCAACCCACATATTTGCCCGCCTTCATGGCATCAATCGCTTGCAGGTGGTGGAACTGCCAGGGCGTGGCTATTATAACCGCATCAATGTCTTTGCGATCTATTAAACCTTTATAGGCATCCAAACTACCGGTATATTCTTTCGGCAAAGGTTTGCCTGCTTTGGCAAATTGCTTACGGCAGAACTCCAGTGAGCTTTCCTGTGTATCGCAGATAGCTACGATCTCAACATCATCTCGTAGAAGGCCTTCGGCGATATGACTGCGGCCGCGTAAGCCTACGCCTATATAACCTAAACGTACCTTTTGGGCGCTCGCTGCAAAAAGCGATCCTGTTGGCAATAAGGTCAGCCCGGCAGTAGCCAACGCCCCCTGTTTAATAAAATCTCTGCGATACATAAATAATTGGTTAATTTTATAGTGCTAAATTAGAGAAATATACGATGTGTGCGCACACATTTGAATTTTTATTAATCTTGATCTCAAATTTAATAAATACCTTGCTGAATGAATGAAAATTCGTTGCTGATCCCATTTATTTCCGGCATCAAAGCTGATACACCGATGGAGGCGATATCCGGCATGCTCGACCGGCGGGAAAAACAACTCATCGCGATAGCCCCATGGCCGCAATATGATAGTTCGCCAAAAGTGCAATTTGCTATAGCACATACTAATTTTGCTATCCTGCTGAAATATTATGTGGAAGAAGCCGAGACGCTGGCAAGGTACACGCAGCCCAACGAACCTGTTTACCGCGACAGTGCCGTAGAGTTCTTTATCGCTTTTGACGACGAAGGCTATTACAACTTTGAATTTAATAGTTTGGGTACCTGCCTGGGTGGATATGGGCACGGCCGGCCACCGCGCTCCGCTCAACCGGCGGCGCTGCTGAAAACTATCCGGTCATTGCCGGGGAAACAAACAGGCGATAATAGTTTATCCCAATGGACGCTGACGCTGATTATCCCGGTCAGCCTGTTTAGCTTTCAACCGGTCACGTCGCTGCACGGGAAAAAATGCCGGGTAAACTTTTACAAATGCGGCGACGACCTGAAAAAGCCGCAGTATCTATGCTGGCATAAAATCGATTGGCCCGAACCCAATTTCCACCTGCCGCAGTTTTTTGGCGAGGCAGAGTTTTTGTAGAATCGCGCAAGGCGCATGGCGGTTGGCGTATGTGCTTAAAAATAGAAAATTGTTATGTCACGGTTGGCGCTTGAAGTCTGAGCCCAAAGAGCGCGTTGTTGCGCCTTGCGCCTTGCAAAAGATGATATGTTTGAATTACTTATACTAAACCTTAACTTTATTCCTATAACCATTCACAATGGAAAATATCATTCCTCAAAAACCAGGGCGCCTGCTCTCGCTCGATGTGATGCGCGGCCTCATCATGATCTTCCTTGCCGGGGAAAGCGGCGAGGTTTATGAATCATTACGGCATCTGCATTCTGGCGGTGTTTTGGATGCTATCCTCGTCCAATTCGATCACCATCCCTGGCATGGCTTGCATTTGTGGGACCTGATACAGCCTGCCTTCATGACCATGGCCGGCACGGGTATGTATATTTCCTATCACAACAAGCTGCAGAAAGGCATCACATGGGGACAGAATTTTCCACACGTCCTTTGGCGTTGCCTCGAGCTGTTTATTTTGGGCACGGCCGTGCAATGTTTTTATGCCGGGCATTTGGTGTGGGAATTATGGAACGTGCTAACGCAACTGTCAGTGACGACGCTCATTGCTTACGCTGTCATTAATAGATCATATCAATTCCAGATCATCGTATCCGTTTTACTACTGATACTGACCGACGTTTTGTACCGGACGATACTCATGCCCGGTTTCGATCAGCCTTTTGTGGAATTTCACAACTTTGGCGCTTACATGGATACCGTTTTCGGCGAGCACATCAACCATGACGGCTGGGTGACCATCAATTTTATACCAACTGCTGCTCACACCATCTGGGGCTGCCTGGGGGGAAAGTTGCTGGTGTCGGATAAAACTCCAATTCAAAAAGTAAAATACCTGGCTATTTTTGGATTGATCGCGTTAACCATTGGCTTCGGACTTGACTGGGCTAATATCACACCTATAATAAAACGCATTGCCACCAGTTCATTCACTTTTGCATCAGAAGGGTGGGTGCTGCTATTGCTGGCTGCACTTTACTGGCTCATCGACTTGAAGAAGATCAACAAATACGCGTGGGTTGCCGCTGTGGTAGGTATGAATTCGATATTCATCTACTACTTTTTTAATACGGTAGGTTACCAATGGTTCAATGGTGCGGTGGCTATCTTCGTAAAAGGTTTATTTGGGATGGCAGGTGTAACTCCTAAAGCACTGGCAATAATAGCCGCTTTTGTTACCTGGTTTTTAGAATGGGCGTTGTGTTATTGGCTGGTGAAGAAGAAAATTTTTATAAAGCTGTGAGACGCGAAAATTTTGCCTCGCTACTTCAAACGCCCTCAACAACCGGTTCTGCTTCCACTTCCGTCATTCGCTCGTTCTGCTTCAGCACTTCGTCCAGTTCGGATGATGCGGTTTCGAGCAGGTTGAGATATTGGCGGCGTTCACGGTCGTTATCCGTATATTTTAGCAATGAAACCAGGCTCAGGATAGAACAAACCGGCTTGCGCATCTCGTGCGAGTTTGACCACGCTATCTGCCGTAAGGTTTCGTTATAACCTTTGATCTTCTGATATGCCCCTTCAAGTTTCCGCTCCTTTTCCAAAAGTTCGGTTACATCGTCGGCGATAACCAGGCAGCATGGCTGGTTGTCGAACGTCACCGGGTAGGATATGACGGATACTTCAATAATATTGCCGTCGGCTTTCAGGTGTTTCCATTGGCCCGACAGGCAAAAATCGCATTCTTTTTCTTTCAATGCTGTTGCCAGCCTGCCGCGCTCTCCGGGCGGACGGATGTCGGCTATAGTCATTTGCAGGAACTTTTCCTTACGGTAACCATAACGTTCAACAGCGGCGTCATTTACCCTGACGATGCGCAATGTGCGGTTATTATAAATCCAAAGCGGATTGGGGTTCAATTCAAATAGCTGACGGTATTGTTCATCGTTGCTTGCCTGCGTACGGTCGCGTTTTCTGAAAATGAAGAATATGCCTGCCGAAACCAGGATGATGATGCAGAGTTCAGTGGTTTTATACTGAACAGGGCTTAAGGCCCCGAAAAGATATACCAAAACCTGGTCGCTAAATAGCAGCCACGAAGCGCATATAATAAGAAATGACAATGAAGCTTTTAACGAATGCAACATTTTTAATTAGAAGTATGTGTTTCACTACTAATACGTAAAAATGTTTTTTTGGTTGCTGTTTTCGATATCGATACCGGAACGGTTATTCCTCTATGATGATCTGGCTTTTGCGGATACCCAATGACTGCAGGTTTTCGACCATGATCTCGATAAATTTATCCGGTCCGCACACATAGAAAAGGTTATGGCCTTTTAGTACTTCTTCTTTCAGTATTTTCATTTCGATGAAGGCAGGCTCCTGGGGGGGTATCGCTTCGGAAAGAATATCGACATAATTTTCCCCGAATAATTGCTTCAGCTCGTCGTGCAGAAAAATGTCCTTTTCTTTCCTGTTGGCGAAGAATAAGGTATTGCCGGCAAGGCCGCCATGCAGCTTCTGCTCTCTAAATATAGCCAGGAAGGGAGTGATACCCGCCCCGCCTGCAAGGAACAGACCAGGCCCTTTATAATGTATAGCGCCCCACACGTCGTGGATGATCAGTTCGTCGCCTTCATTAACATCCAGTAGTTTGGCGGTTATGCCATTATGTGCCTGATATATCTTGATGGTAAACTCCAGGTGATCCTGGTCATTCGTACCCGTGAAAGTAAAGGGCCTTAGTTCGTCTTCAAGTCTGGGCTTGTTAATCGAAACATCCGTGGCCTGGCCCGGTACAAACGTATAGCCTGCAGGCTTTTCAACTTCAAAGCGCTTTACGTTAGGTATAATTAATTCGGTTTTTAGTACTTTAACTATATATTTTTCCATTGGGTCAGTCAGGTTAGCAAGCTATCCGGTTTTAACAGATAACAGCCCGGGCTTATAATAGGCGAAATAATGATGAAAATTAGTAAAAATTTTGGAGAAATTGACAAGGTTGGATAAGATATTCTATTAATGTTATGCAGAGACGCCCCAATGGATCCGGGCGTCTCTACAAGCGCGCTTTCAAATTTTCCTTCACCCCATTTTCCCACTCATCCTTCAGGATGCTGAGCACGATAGAATCGCGCCTCGTACCGTCCTCCAGCCACATATGGCTGCGGATTATACCTTCGGGTTTGCAGCCGATACTTTTCATTGCGGCTATGCTACGTTCGTTGCGTGCATCAGCACGGAATTCCACACGGTACATGTCCAATTCTTCAAACGCGAATTGTAGTAGCAAAAACTTGCAGTGCTTATTTAACCCCGTACCCCTGAAACGATCACCATACCAGGTATAACCCAACTGCAGCATCTGGTTTACCGGCTGAATATCGTAAAATCGGGTGCTGCCGGCATATTCGCCCGTTGCCTTGTCGAACACAATAAAAGGATATTGGTCGCCATTTTTACGTGCCTCCAGGGTGGTTTGGATATAGCTGCGCATGCGGTCATCACCAAAGCCACTCGCGGATGAATACCGCCAGTTGTCCGGTTCGTTAAGTGCATAGGGGAGCAGGTTTTCGATGTCTGCTTCCAGTAACGGTCGCAGCAGCACGCGGTCGTCTTCAAGGATGTATTTGGCGTCGCGGTTGAATTTTTGTGACATGGTCTAAAATGTTTTAACGCGTTGTTCGTCTGCCTTAGTGTGGCATTGCAATTATAATTGATTTTATGCACGACCGTAGCAATTCCATATTATTTTTGCTTAACTGACACTCAAATAACAATAAACCCGCCGATGCCCGAGAAGAATAAAACAAAAACCGAAAAAAAGCCCGGCATAACCAGCCTGCTTAAACCTTATAAAGGACTACTGTCTATACTGATCCTTTTTGCTTTGTTCAGCAATTCAATCACCCTGTGGATGCCCAAGATCATCGGGCATGGCATAGATGATTACGGCCGCAGCGTGGGTATGAAAACACATTTTGATGTGAACCCAACGTTGGTCAAATTTTCAGCGGCTATCTTTTTTGTTTTCATATTCTCATACATGCAAAGTATTATTCAAACTTATGCTTCCGAAAAGGTGGCCCGCGACCTGCGTACGCGGCTTTCGTTTAAGATATCGCAGCAAAGCAGTACTGCTATAGATAAATTAAACCCTTCAAAATTGCTCACGAACCTTACGGCCGACACCGACTCGATCAAGTTATTCGTATCCCAGGCACTGGTTTCTATTGTATCGTCCATATTTGTTATCGTGGGCGGCAGCATCATGCTGTTGACTATCAACTGGAAACTGGCGCTGTGCGTTATTGCCATTATCCCCATCATCGGTATCACATTTGCCGTGGTACTAAAAAAGGTGCGGGTTGTATTTAAACAACGTTTCGCGGTTTACGATTGGCTGAATAAGGTGATCAATGAAAGTATACTCGGTTCGGCCCTTATCCGTGTTATCAATTCACAACAATTAGAACTTGATAAGTTTTTGAAGGCCAATACCCAGGCGAGAGATCTGGGTTTACGGATAATTAAACTTTTTTCTGGTTTGATCCCGGTCATCACGTTCACGGCAAACGTTGCCACACTCAGTATCCTGGCGGTCGGCGGTCATTTTGTGATCGCAAATACGATGACGCTGGGCGATTTTGCAGCTTTTAACAGCTACCTGATGCTGTTGATATTCCCGATACTGGTTATTGGTTTTATGAGCAATATTATCGCGCAGGCTACTGCTTCTTATGAGCGTATTACCGCCGTAATAGAATCGCCCGACCCACCCGTAACAGGAACGATCACTGAACCGCTGCATGGCGATGTCGAACTAAAGCATGTAAACCTGCTTTACGGGCAAAAACCCGCGTTAAAAGATGTATCCTTAAAAGTGAAAGCCGGTTCTAAGATCGCCGTCATAGGGCCAACAGCTGCCGGCAAAACGCAACTGCTTTACCTGATGACCGATTTGATCAAACCCAATTCGGGCGAGGTGCTGTTTGACGGCCGTGGTATTGATGAGTATAACAGCGAGGCTTTCCACAGCCAGGTGGGTTTTGTTTTCCAGGATAGTATCATCTTCAACATGAGTATCCGCGAAAACATTGCCTTTAGCGATACAGTTACAGACGAATCGTTGCAAAAAGCAATTGATACCGCCGAACTGCACGATTTTGTTGAGGCATTGCCCGATAAATTGAGCACCATAGTTTCCGAACGCGGATCGAGCCTTTCAGGCGGGCAGAAACAGCGCATTATGCTGGCAAGAGCTTTGGCTGTAAATCCTAAAATTTTGCTTTTGGACGATTTTACAGCGCGCGTGGATGGCAATACGGAAAAGAAGATACTGCAAAACGTTCAGCAGAATTATCCGGGCTTGACGCTTATTTCAGTCACCCAAAAAATAGCCTCTGTTGAGCATTACGACCAGATCATCCTGATAACGGAAGGAGAGATAGTAGCCACTGGCAAACACGATGAATTAATGCAAACCAGTACGGAATACGTGCAAATTTTCAACTCACAACAAAGTACCAGCAACTATGAATTACGATCTAAATAAAGTTTCAGAGCAGCAGGAGAAATTATCCACCCTGGCGGCACTGAAAAAGCTGCTGGAACTGATCAGGCATGAAAGACGGGTGCTGTGGTTCGCGTTGATAGCCATACTCATCAACTCGGGCGTAAACCTGGTTGGCCCATTGCTGATAGGGCACGCCATAGATAAATACGTGATACCGCACGATTACCATGGCGTCCTGGTGTATTCGGCCATTTTGCTTGGGATGTATGTGTGTGGCCTGGTGGCCAGTTACCTGCAAACCATATTGATGGGCGGCGTAGGCCAGCGGATGTTGTACACGCTGCGTAATGCCATATTTGAAAAAATACAGCTATTGCCCGTAGCCTTTTTTAATCAGAACAAAACCGGCGACCTGATATCAAGGGTAAATAACGATACCGATAAGATCAACACTTTCTTTTCGCAATCGCTGATGCAGTTTATTGGTAATATGTCCATTATGATAGGCGCGGGGGTGTTCCTTTTGTGCATCAACTTTAAATTAGGATTGGCTACAGTTGCCCCGGGTGCCATCGCCTGGATCATTACCAAAGTATTGTCCCCTTGGGTGAAACGCAAGAACGCTGCCAACCTGAAAAGTACAGGCGGTATGAGCGCTGAGATACAGGAAAGCCTGAACAATTTTAAAGTGATCATCGCCTTTAATCGCCGCGATTACTTTCGTAAGCGATTTGATAGTGCTAACGAGAATAATTACCAAACATCCGTAAAAGCGGGTATCGCCAATAATATCTTTTTGCCGGTTTATTCGCTATTGGCAGGCGCTGCGCAATTGATCGTGCTGGCTTATGGTATTTACCTGATATCTGACAAAGAGCCGGCTATCACCATCATGAACCACAAGGATTACGGAGTTTTTTCGATAGGATTGCTCATCGCTTATTTGACTTATGCCAACAGTTTCTATAACCCGTTAAGGCAACTGGCTACCTTGTGGACAACCTTCCAGACCGCTATGGCGGCATGGGACAGGGTATCGAATATACTTGGATTGGGTACCAATTTGGTGACGGTGAAGGATACCAAAACGGCAACTTCAGATGCCCTGCTCGAATTCAGGAATGTACATTTTGCATACCCGGGCGGCAACGAGATATTGCATGACATCAGCTTTAAAATGGAGCCGGGCAAAACCTACGCCTTAGTTGGTCCAACTGGTGGTGGTAAAACCACAACAGCTTCATTGATAGCGCGTTTATACGACCCAACTGAAGGAACTATTTTAATGAATGGAAAAGATATTCGTTCGCTGGAGCCGGAAGAACGTACGAAAAGGATCGGCTTTATTTTGCAGGAACCTCTATTGTTTACCGGCACCGTTAAGGAAAATATACTGTACGGCAACGAGCAATACAAAGACTACACCGACGAGCAACTGGAAGATGTGCTGAAAGAATCGAACCTGGGTGAACTGGTTGCGATCTTCGACGAAGGACTGGAAACCAAGGTACTGTCTTCCGGCGATAGCATCAGCCTTGGTCAAAAGCAATTGATCGCCTTTATACGGGCGGTATTGCGTAACCCTGAAATTTTGATCCTGGACGAAGCAACCGCTAACATCGATACCATTACCGAGCAATTATTAAGCAATATATTAGAGAAACTGCCTGAAACCACCACGCGGGTTATTATCGCGCACCGACTGAATACTATCCAGAATGCGGATGAGATATATTTCGTTAATTCGGGCGAAGTGATAGCCGCCGGTTCATTGGATCATGCGATCGATATGTTGCTGCAGAGGAAGAGGGTTAGTTGAGGTTGGTGATTAGAGATTAGTTAATTGGAGATTAGTGATTGGTTAACTTGTAATTAGTTTCATTCCCGTCGTTTGTGTCTTCACAAACGACTACATTCCGGATTGTTTGTGAGGACACAAACAATGGGGGGTGAGAGGATCGCCGCAAAAAAAAATTAACGACCCCTTGCAAATGCTAATTATTTTAGCTAACTTAGTAGCCTTGGTACTTCACCTGGTTTTGCACTGGAATATTCTCCGTAAAAACCGTTCAGTTTTCTTTTATTGCAGCCTTGCCTGCTAAAATTTCTAAAATTCCATGCCGGTTTTTCCCGTGCATTCTATCATACTATTTAAATCAAGACTATTTGTGAAAATAGCCGCAATGCTCTTTGACGTATTAGAAAAGCTTATTCCATTCCCGTCGCTTATGTCCTCACGAACGACAGCATTCCGATTGTTTGTGAGGACAAAAACTATGGGAAAAACTTATTCAATCAGTCAACTAACTTCGTATCTTTCACTAAATTTCGAGTTTCTATTAATAAATTTATAATTTGGATGGGAAGAAAAAAAACCGCTAATAATATACCTTCTTATGACGAGCTTATTGTTCCTACAGTTAATGCTCTTATAAAATTAGGGGGTTCTGGTACTGTTGAAGAAATCAATAACAAGGTTTATGAAATCACTGAGTTACCGGACGATATTTTGCAAATACCTCATGGTGAAGAGGGAACAATAAATGAAGTTGAATATCGCCTCGCATGGAGCAGGACTTATCTTAAGAAATTTGGACTTCTTGAAAATTCTTCCCGTGGA
This sequence comes from Sphingobacteriales bacterium, assembly GCA_044448765.1. GTDB lineage: Bacteria > Bacteroidota > Bacteroidia > Sphingobacteriales > Sphingobacteriaceae > Mucilaginibacter. Next base: position 11,355 of record JBIOHG010000074.1, read on the forward strand.
ATTTGGGCACTATCCAAATCAAATATTGATACATCCAAACTTGACTATACAGAAATTGTCAAAACTGTAAGGGATCAAAACAAAAATTCACAGCCAAAAATAAAAAAAGCTAAAGTAACAATTGGGCGGGTTGAAAACGAAATTGAGGAGGAGGTTGATAACTCCGAAGAATGGAAGGAACAATTATTAAATATACTTTATACCATAACACCATCTGCATTTGAACGACTTGCTCAAAGGCTTTTAAGAGAAAGCGGTTTTTTTCAGGTTGAAGTAACCGGAAAAGTTGGCGATGGGGGAATTGATGGAAAAGGAATCGTTAGGGTAAGTGGGTTATTAAGTTTCCATGTCATCTTTCAATGTAAACGTTATAAGGGATCGGTTACACCAAGCCAAATAAGAGATTTCAGAGGTGCTATGCAAGGTCGCGCGGACAAAGGACTTGTAATAACAACTGGAACATTTACAAGGGAAGCAATTAAAGAAGCAACCAGGGACGGAGCGCCACCGATTGATCTGATAGATGGTGAGTTGCTTTGCGATAAATTAAAAGAATTGAAACTTGGTGTAGATACAAAATTGACAGAAACGGTTAGCTTAAAAAATGATTGGTTCAGTAATCTTTAATGTGTCCTAAGTCTCTCATACCCATCGTTTGTGTCCTCACAAACAATCCGGACAATGGTGACTGATTCTTTCGGATTACAAATCCCTTCTTACTACTTCACCCGTTTTCTTATTTTTCAGGATGAGCTTTTTCTCACCATTAGGCAATACCTCTTCTTTAATAAGATAGAATTCTTCATCATAAGAAGCAAACTCATGGCCTTCGGTTACATCTGTGCGGCCGCGCCAGTCGTCTAATTGAACGGGTTCCCACTGGCGTGATTTAGCCGAGCGGTAGGCCGCGTCGATGATACAGTTCACCACGTAGCCATCATAGAAATTTTCAGATGGTTCACGTTTATTTTCGATAGCATCGAACATATCGGTAAACATGTGATTATAGCCCAACTCGTTTACCTCGTCGCCAACCGGGAATAACCAGCCGCTGGATGACTCTGCTTTTTCAGCTACATAATTATTGCCTTTGCCTGTGCTGAACATTTCGAAACCCGTACGCAGAAAGTTGTTGAGCCAGATGGTTCCCTCGCTGCCCATCACTTCGTCGCGAAGGTCCATACCACCCCGGAAGCACCAGCTAACCTCGAACTGACCGATCACGCCGTTAGCGTATTTCACCAGGCCTATCGCATGGTCCTCCGCTTCGATAGGGTGCACCTGCGTTGCCGCCCAGCACATGACTTCAACAGGCTTAATGTCCTTGCCGATAAAATTTCTTGAAAGCTCAATACAATGGCAGCCGAGGTCAACGATAGCCCCGCCGCCGGATTGCTCCAGGTTCCAGAACCAATCACTATGCGGGCCGGGGTGTGTTTCGCGCGATTTCGCCCAGAGCACACGGCCGATGCTACCGGATTGCACGCTCTTCAGCGACTTCAGGAATTTTGGTGTATAGCACAAGTCTTCCAAATAACCGCCCATAATGCCGGCTTTTTCAACCATATCCAGCATTTTTTTGGCTTCTTCGCCGGTACGGCCCAAGGGTTTGGTACACAGCACATGCTTGCCGGCTTTGGCACAGGCCTCAACGGCCATCAGGTGCAGATCGTTGGAGAGCGCAATTACCACCACATCCACCTCTGGATTACCCACAACCTCATCCAGGTTGTTGCTGTAATGCGGCAAACCATAGTCTTTGGCAAATTTTTCGGCCCTTTCGGAGCTGCGCGAGTAAACGCTGATCAAAGTATCTTTCCTTCGCTGGGCGGCAAGCGAATCGGCATAAAAACGGGCTATAAAACCCGAACCAAGCATGGCTATTTTCATTTTTTTGTTGTAATGTTTGAATGTTATAAAGTTGTAATGTTTTTATTTTGTTGTAAAACTTAATGTTGGAATATTTTATAAAATAAGATTGGAACTTTTCAACTTTCCAACCTTACAACTTTCCAACATCTTCCCAGCCTGTTTCTTTGAGTGCCGGGTCGTTTTCTTTTTTCAAAAAATCATTGTTTGATAGCGAACCTGCTTCCCAATTTAATATAGCCTCATCAGGTACAATACCCACAGGCGTTTTCCAGGAAGTTGACGTTTCATTATAAGCCAAATTTGATTGTGATGAATAGCAGGAGATAATTGACCATCGCGGGTAGTCAGATAAATTCGCTTCGGAGCGATGCAGCAAATTGCTATGAAAAAATAATGCATCGCCGGGTTTCAGATCACAATAAACCAATTCCATCGTTTTTAGCGCATTGTCCACCATTACCATATCGGCGCCAACCTGCTCACCCGAAAAACCATGATTTACTCTTCCCAATTTATGCGAGCCTCGAATCACCTGTAGGCAGCCGTTCTCCTTATTAGCAGCAGTTAAGGCTACCATTACGCTGATCAACTGATCGGGAAACATAAACTGGTTTTTGTACCAATAGCCATAATCCTGGTGCCATTCCCAGGCGCCGCCAACTTTTGGCTCCTTTTGCATCAGTTTGGAATGAAAATGGCAAACCGGCGAACCATTGTCCAGTATTTGCGCCACAGAATTAACCATTCGTTCTGTCCTTGTTAAATAACCAAATACATCATTTCCAGGAGTGAACCATAACGATAATCGAGTCTTTTTCCCAGATTGGTCATTCAGGTCAAGTGCATTTTTGCGCATAGCATCATCTTCTACGGCGGTTTTATATAGTTTATCTATCTCATCCTGCGTACAAAAATTCTTCACCAGCAAGTATCCGTCCCGGTCATAATCCGCCATTTGTTGTGCGGTAAGTGGTTTAAAAGGCATATAAGTGGTTTAAATGATAAAGCTATGATATTCACGCATTATTTTAAAAATTGTTTTAATTTGGCGTCGCGTAAGAATAATAGTTCATCGATACCTGTTCTTATCGCTACCAATTTATTTTTACACTTATAACTGAGTTTTTAATAACATGCAAAGATATACCGGCCAGAAAAGAATCTTAGTCGCCGTAGATTGTATCATATTTGGTTTTGATGGCTGGAACCTGAAACTGCTGCTGGTGCAGCGTGCCATCGAGCCCGAAAAACATAAGTGGAGCCTGATGGGCGGCTTTATTCAGCCGTCGGAGTCGCCTGAAGATGCTGCAAATCGCGTATTGGAGCAGCGTACCGGGCTGAAAAATGTATATATGGATCAATTCCATGTATTCGGCAAACCTAACCGTGACCCGGTTGAACGCACACTTTCTGTTGCTTATTATGCATTGATCGATGTACATCAATATGAAAAGCAGATCAATGATGAGTTTCACGCCGAATGGTTTTTACTGGATGAACAGCCGGACCTGATATTTGACCACAGCGAAATGGTTAAACTTGCCCTGAAGCAATTGCGTTACAAAGCAGCTTTGCATCCTATACTATTCCAGTTATTGCCTGAGAAATTTACAATACCACAGCTACAGGCATTGTATGAGGGCGTTTACCAAACGCAATTTGATGACCGTAATTTCAGCCGTAAACTGTTATCAACGGGGCTATTAATAAAATTGCCCGAAAAGGATAAATTATCATCCAAAAAAGGTGCCTTTTATTACCAGCTCGATCAATCTCACTATAAACAAAATTTCGAATCATTCCTCAACCTGGTACCTAATCCCGATAAGTTCTTTTAATTTTAGAGGGGTAAACCTTCTTTAATTATGAGTCTTAAAAAATTGCTTGCCTTCTCCTGTTTTATTGTCTTTTGCATAAGCATAACGTATGCCCAATCCACCATAAAACAAACCATTAATTCAAATTGGGAATTTTTTAAGGGCGATATCCCCAATTTTCCATCTCAGCAAGCTGATGGTATCAAATGGGAGCAGGTTTCTATCCCTCACACATGGAATACTGCAGATGTGACTGACGACGAACCCGGCTATTATCGCGGACCGGGTTGCTACAAGAAAACGGTATACATCCCGGCTTCATGGAGTAAAAGAAGCATTTATCTCTATTTTGAAGGCGCCAACCAGGTAACTGAAGTTTATGTGAACGGAAAATTCGCCGGCAAGCATATCGGGGGTTATACCGCATTTAGTTTCCCTATCACTGCATTCCTCAAATTTGATAATAATACCCTTTCTCCCAATGAGATAGAAGTTAAGGTAGATAACAGCCTTAATGAAAGCATACCGCCCCTAAGTGCCGATTTTACCTTCTTTGGCGGTATTTATCGTGATGTTTATTTACTGTTAGCGCCGCCTATCCATTTTAATTTGGACAACAGCGCAACAAACGGGATCAGAATAAACACGCAGAACGTAAGCGATAGCAATGCTGATGTGTTGATCAACGGCTCAATCACCAATACTACCGATGCTAAGCAATCCTTAAAAATTAACACATTCATTAGCGATGCAGATGGTAAACTTGTAAAGCAGGTATCTACCAAGATCACTTTACAGGCTAATGGTAATATCAATTTCGTACAGCCATTAAATGGTATATCTAATCCGCATTTATGGTCACCGGATAGCCCGTACCTGTATCATGTTACTACTCAAATCATAGACAAACTGGGGAATGTCATTGATGAATCCATGAACCCTATTGGCCTGCGCTGGTTTAGGTTTGATGCCAATACCGGGTTTTATTTAAACGGTAAATCCATCAAACTCATAGGCGCCAACCGCCACCAGGATTATAAGGGCATGGGTAATGCCGTGCCCGATGCCATACACGAGAATGATGTCAGGTTGCTGAAGGATATGGGCGCAAACTTTCTCCGAACTTCCCATTATCCGCAGGACCCGGCACTGCTGGAAGCATGTGACAGGTTGGGAATGCTGGCATCTGTGGAAATACCTATCGTAAACCGCATTACGCAGAGCGGGGATTTTACCAAAAATTGTCTCGATATGCAACTGGAAATGATCCGCCAAAATTTTAACCATCCAAGTGTTATTATATGGGCCTATATGAATGAGGTGCTGTTGGTTCCTCGCTACAAAAGCGGCTCGCCCGAACAATTGCAATACTTTAAAGATGTAGCAACCCTGGCACAAAAAATTGACGACCTAACCCGCAAAGAAGACCCGTCAAGATATACAATGATTCCTTTTCACGGTGATTTTGACCGTTACAATAACATCGGGATGACACACATACCGCAAATAAATGGATGGAACCTGTATTCAGGTTGGTATGGGGCAGGGTTTGAAGGTTTTGGCAAGTTCCTGGATCGTGCACATAATGAATTGCCTGATAAACCCATTATCGTAACAGAATATGGTGGAGATGGCGATACAAGGCTGCACAGTTTTGAGCCCGAACGCTTTGATAAAACCATTGAATATCAAACGCTGTACCATAAAAACTATTTAAAAGATATGATGGCCCGGCCATTTGTTTCGGGTGGCGCAATGTGGTGTTTGGTTGATTTTAGTTCGGAAGGGCGGATAGATGCCGCGCCGCACGTCAATACAAAAGGCGTCGCGACTGATGAGCGCGTACCTAAAGATGTTTATTATTACTACCAGGCTAATTTACTGAAGCAGCCATTTATCAAAATTGGTTCGCATAACTGGACGATCAGGGGCGGGATAGGAGACAGCAATAATGTTAGTACACAGCCGGTTGAAGTTTACAGCAATTTACCTAACGTCATTTTGTGGCTGAACGGAAAAATGCTTTCGATACAAGATGTTCACGACAAAGTAGCTTCATTCAGTGTTCCATTTATTAATGGGATAAATGAATTAAAAGCAACCGGTGCAAAAGACAACCAGGTACTTGAAGATGTCATAAATGTAGATTTTAAAATGCAGCCTGCTGATCTCAAAAGCCCAACGTTGCCTTTTACAGAGATCAACGTGAGCCTGGGCGATAAACGTTACTATATTGATGATAAACTGAAGCAAGTTTGGTTACCGGAAAAACCTTATTCACCAGGCAGTTGGGGATATATTGGTGGAGAAGTATTCGCGATGCAAAATACATCGTTACAAAAATTCGGCACCAATAAAGATATATTAGGCACATCTTACGATCCGATCTACGCCACGCAACGGGTTGGTTTAAGTGATTTTAAGCTGGATGTGCCCGATGGCAAATATGAAGTTAACCTGCTTTTTGCCGAACTGCTTTCCAAATCGGAAAAAGAATCACTGCCTTATAATTTGAATAGTACCGAACAAAAGGATAAGATTACCGAACGCAATTTTGATGTGCTGATCAACGGCAAAGCTGTTATTGAGAATTTAGGCGACGATAATTACCTGTTGCCCGTTCGGGCATTTTCAACGCGCGTAACCGTATATGTTACCGATGGCAAAGGCATCGATGTTAGTTTTAAAAGCATCAAAGGTGAGCCTATATTGAATGGGATACAGGTAAAAAGGGTGTATTAATCCGTAAGAGGCTATTCCAGGTTTTTTGGAAGCGTTATGGTGAAAGTTGAACCTTTACCTGGTTCCGACTGTACATTGATCGTACCGTGATGATCTTCGATAATACCAAACACTATTGATAGGCCGAGGCCGGTTCCTTCGCCAACATCTTTTGTCGTAAAAAAGGGTTCAAAAATGCGCTGTTTTACTTCGTCGCTCATTCCAATACCCGTATCAGATATATCGATAGTTATATTGTCTGTATGATCAACTGTGGTGATGAGTACGGAGTCTCCTTCACTGCCATTCTTGGCTTTAATGGCCTGGATGCCATTATTGATCAGGTTCATCAACACCTGGTTCAATTTTCCCGGGTAACAATTTAGCAGCGGTAATTTATTCAAAACCGGTTTTATTTCGATCCCATAAGGGATCGTGCTTCTCAATAGGATCAGCGTGGTAAGTATGGCTTTGTTAATATCGGCCGGTTTTAGCACCAGTTCATCTGTGCGGCTAAAGGTGCGCAGGCTTTGCACAATTTCCGTTGTACGGCTGGCGCCTTCCTCAATACCATCCAGCAGGCTCAGTATTTCTTGTTTTATAAAATCGACATCAATTTTATCGTCACCCTTATTAATAATTCCTGATTCCCTATATTGATCCAGTAAACCAAGTATCTCCAAAAAATCCAGGCGTAGTGGTTTTACATTTGCGCTTACGAAATTGATCGGATTATTTATCTCGTGGGCAACGCCGGCTGTTAATTGTCCAAGCGAAGCCATTTTCTCCGTCTCTATCAGCTTTATTTGGGTCGATTTTAAATTTTCTATCGTCTTCGACAGGTTTTGATTGGTATTTATCAATTGCTCGGTACGTGCATGTACTTCCGACTCTAATAGGATGTTTTGCTGAGTAATAAGCCGCTCATTCTCGCGGGCTATGGTTAACGATAGCAATTGAGCTTCGTTGTTTTGCCGGCGGTAAAAGTTAATTTTATCGGCAAGCGCAATAGAAAACAACACCAGTTGCACAGCAGAGCTATAGATGATAATGTTGGACGTAAATTCGTTATGAATGATCAAACCCCTGTTACGGGCAATAGAAATAAGGACGGTTATCAAAAACAATCCCCATCCGATCATGAAAAATTTGGCCGGTTTAAAACCTTTATAGTAAAGGAACCCGCCTAATAGCAGGAGGGTTACAGCTGCTAATGCTGTTGATATGGTTATCAAATTGTAAGCAAATACCACCTGGTTTATCAATATAGCAATAAATGCTGCGGTATAAAATGCATACAGCAGGTAATAGATCCATATATATGATCTTAATATGCGCCTGAGCTGTAAAAATTCGGCGGCAAATGATATTACCGAAAATCCGAAACATACCCGTACAACGGGAATCACATAATTATTTAAAACAGGTTTTTCGCTTACAAAAAAGTTGGTACCGTAACCACGAAGCAGCACTTGGGACAGGCCCAGAAAAATTATATAGGCCACGTAATATAAATAGCTTTTATCTCGTACAATACTAAAAAGCACCAAGTTATACAGGGCCATTACAATGGTAATACCCATAAAACCACCAACTAAAATATTTTCAAAGTCGGCGTTTTTGAAATAGGTATTGGCGCTGTTGATCTCTATCGGTATTACTGTTGATGCCCTGCTTTTAATTCGCAGGTAAATGGTTCGGGTAGAGTCGGGAAAAATAATGGCATTAATGAATGTGTTGTTTTGTTTAATAAGTTTTGAATCGCGATAAGGGACGGCAGAAGATAAATGTATCATATTGCCGCCCGGGTAATTGCTGAAATACAGGTCGAAACTGTCAATCACACTGGCACCGATAGTAATAGGTACAAATGCGCGCGTAGTTTTATTCTTCAGTATAAATTTTAGCCAGGTAGTTGATTTAGAATATTTAAGGACCGGCAGCGAGGAACTAACCTGGTGGAAACCGTTATTTGAGGTGATATCATTTATTTTATAAGAACCGGATGGGTCTTCCAATTCCAGGAAATACCGGTTGGTTAATAGTATATTTTCGTTTTCGCGAATGGTTAAAGTGTCGGTAGGAGATGCAAAAAGTAAACCATTTTGTATAATAAGACATATTATTAGCAATATTTTTTTCATTTTTACGATTTGCTTTTACGCAGGCGATGTGATATTACAATAAAATTGCGTAGAAAATTGAACTTATAAGAATTTTTAGTGTTA
>JBIOHG010000075.1:0-19172 GCA_044448765.1 Sphingobacteriales bacterium
ATATAGTTTAATATCAGGCGATTCGCATGTTGACATCCATGTGCGTTCGGATGGGAAAAGGCTGATGATAGAAATAGAAACGAACGTGTTATCCCAATACGACCTGATACACAATTCGATAGCGCAGTACATCAATAAAGAGGGCAGTACTGCGGACGTGCAAACTTATGTAGTAAAAGATTTGGGAACCATCTATGTTACCGTAAATGATATGCCTCCATATGACCCTTTAAAGCGCGAATATGATATCCATGTTGTGCCGGATAAACGGATAACGGCGTATAATTAATTGTTGTAAGGTTGGAAAGTTGTAAGGTTGAAAAGTTATGAATTCGGCGTTCCAACTTTACAACCAATCTTTAACTGGAATAACCAATTGGATTATCGTACAAATGCCAACTGTTATCGCCCATACGATTTCCTTGTTCGACCACTTTCCTGGCGCCGGTTTGCTTTCCCAATCAATTGGCTTGTTATGAACGAGTTGTATAAAATTATCTATGCGGGGCGTTAGGTTATCAACAAAATAGGCCATAATATGGAAAAGTTTGATTTAAAGATAGGCATGTTTTACACTACCTTCAAAACCTGAATAGTTAGCATGGCACTAAATTACATTTGGGTAGCTTTTTTCATTATTGCCTTTGTTATCGCTTTGGTAAAGCTGATTTTCCTGGGCGATACCGATGCGTTCAAACTGATCGTTGATAGCCTTTTCAGCTCATCGCAATCAGCCGTAATGGACATCGCCCTGCCCCTGGCCGGTGCCATGACGCTTTGGCTCGGGATCATGAATATAGGCGAAAGAGCCGGCGCTATCCGTTTTCTCTCTCGTATCGTGGGGCCATTTTTCAGAAGGATATTCCCGGACATACCAGCCGATCATCCTGCCCATGGCAATATATTGATGAGCTTTTCTGCCAATTTGCTGGGATTGCTCAATGCAGCCACCCCCCTTGGCTTAAAGGCTATGGATAGCATGCAGGAAGTAAATCCGAACAAAGAGGAAGCTTCGAACTCGCAGATCATGTTCCTGGTGCTACTTACATCGGGTATGCAATTACTACCGGTGGCTATCATCGCGCAACGGGCCATTATGCACGCCAAAGACCCGACAGATGTTTTCATCCCCTGCATCATAGCAACTTATGCTTCAGCAGTGATCGGAATGATAGCCGTTGCCATTAAACAGAAGATCAAGCTTTTCGATCCTGTTATTATAGCCTGGCTTGGAGGCATCACGTTATTGATCACGTTGATGGTTTGGGGCATGACCCATTATATGACCAAAGAGCAGATAAGCACTTTTTCAAAAGTCACCAGCAACTCTTTGCTCCTTGCTATTCCAGTGATCTTTATTTTGGGCGGCCTGATTAAAAAGATCAATGTTTTTGAAGCTTTTATCGACGGGGCAAAATCAGGTTTCGATACCTGTGTCAAGATCATCCCTTATTTGGTGGCCATGCTGGTAGGCATTGCTGTATTTAAAAGCTGCGGTGCACTGGGTTATATGAACGATGGACTGCGATGGGCGGTGAGTAAAGCCGGTCTGGATACCCGTTTTGTTGATGCCATGCCGGTAGCGTATTTAAAACCGCTCAGCGGTTCAGGTTCACGTGCGATGATGATAACATTGATGGAGCCGCAAAACTTTGGTCCTGATAGTTTCGCCGGGCGGCTGGGTTGTATTTTTAACGGCTCGGCTGATACTACTTTTTATATCGTAGCGCTGTATTTTGGTTCGGTTGGTATTAAGCGCTCAAGGTATGCCATTCCGTTTGGTTTGATAGCGGATGCGGCGGGCATCATAGCAGCCATTTTTGTGGGTTATTTGTTTTTTGGCTGATGCCTTTTATGGCCTCTTATTTTGATTGAATTAAACAACTAAAAATCAAATAATTATATAATATTGAAAGACATTTACTTACCTAACGAAGCTTCTTTAACTCAAATCCCTATACTGCTGTATTACAGTAATATATTCGGGGATTTTTATGGCAATTTTCGATGAAAAATTGTAACAAAGGCTCCCAATTTTCGTATAAAAACACAATTTTTTAAATGGTGTCCTTTGCGAGAAAAAATCAGTTCACGATGGTCATCATTTATGGGTTGGGTAAGTAATTTAATGGAAACAGGGAATCAATGGGAAAATCTTTAGCCGGGCGTTTGTTTTTTGCAGTAATATTTTTCCTGTTCACAATTCCGGCAGCCTTTGCCCAAACCATTACCATCGGTGCAGTTGACCCGGGACCGTACGGACAAGGATCAACCATAGCAGTCCCCATCACTATTAACGATGCCAGTAGTTGTACGCCACCTGGCACTAAGTATACGCTCTTATTGTCTAATGCCGCCGGAGCTTTTGCACCGGGCACTACCATAGGTACTTATAATGAGTTTTATACCACTTTTGTAAATGGCAAAATACCCAATGTAATTGCTGGAACTGGCTACAAGGTTGAAGTTAAATCGTCGACAGGTGTAACAAGTTCTATATCAAATGCCTTTACAATTAATGCCACCCCTGGTGTGATAGCCGGTGTAACATCACAAATTATGAGCACAACTTACCCCGAAATTTTCGGGCAATGCAGCGGCGCGCCTAATTCACCTTTTGCATTCGGCTATGCTTCTACTACAGGTGCAGCTACAACTGCTACTTTTTATAATGAGCTGACAAAAACTACAGAACAATCCAATGCAACTATACCGGCTACAGGAAGCTATACCTTTACTGCCAATACAGGGAACTACACAGTTTCTGTAAAAGCTACAATGGGTGGAATAGTCGGCACTTACGATTACCAATTGGTGAACAACGTAATCAATACCAACATTGGCTCAACAGGTAGCCTGACAGTGTGTTTAAACAATAACCAGGCTCCATTGACCATAAACGTTGATATTTCTTCTGCAACAGGTATTCAGTTTAATTACCCGGGCGATGTTTACACCGTTTCGTGGGGCGATGGATCGCCGGCTACCGTGTTAACTTTATGTGATATAAAAAATCTGAACGGGCAAATAACGCATATATACACAAAAGCATCTTGTGGTAATCCTGTGATTTTCCAGGCAAGTAATGATTTTTGCGGGCCAATAGGTGCAGCGCCAAACAACACTGCCAAAGTAGTAGTACCGCCTACCAATAAATTTACTGTTCCTGCTACGGCCTGTGCTGGAACCGCTTTAACGATACAAAATCAATCCGATCCCGGTGTAGACCCAAACAACGGCTGTACGACTAATGTCAATGCACTGTACACATGGTCTGTCGACGGAGTTATCGCCCAGTCAAACGTTCCGTGGAAGACAGACTTTGTGTTGCCGGCGACAACTCCGGCCGGCTCCCATGTCATCACCCTTCACCTTCAAAATCCTGTCGGTGGCTGTAATACCACGGATGTATCGCAAACCATCTGTTTGCAAAGCCCTCCCCAGCCAATTTTTAAATTACCAGGCGCATCGGTATGCCTTTCAGGTGGTTCAGTAACGCCCATAAATACTTCAATAGTTGATAATGGTTGCGGCGCTACCAATCAATATATCTGGACCGTTACCGGCCCGGCCCCGGTTAGTTATGCTGGTGGCACAAACGCTAACAGCGCCCAGCCGCAATTTGTATTCAGCATACCCGGAATTTATAAGATACAATTAGCTATCAAAACCTCTACAAGTTGCGGTACGGTAATAGCCGGGCAACAGACGTTGGTTGTGAACGATACGCCGATAGTTACACTTTCGCCTAATGCGACCCTTTGCGGAAACAACCAGCTTTTGACATTCGATAACAGCCCCGGCCCAACGCAATCTACGCTTACGGGTACTGCCCAACCGGTTGCAAATACCTACACCTGGACGATAACCGGTGGTGCCTTTACTTTCCAGGGAGGAACGACAGCAAACAGCCAGTATCCCGAAATATTATTTACGGATTATGCCACTTATACCATACAGGCTAATGAACAAAATAGCTGCGGTAATGTAACCAAAACGCAAACAATAACTTTTGTACAGGCTCCAACCGTTACTGCCGGCCCTCCTCAAACTATTTGCGCCAGCAGCCCTATTGCCCCTCTTGCAGGAAAGATAACCGGAACTGCCACAAGCTTTTCATGGATTGGCGGAACGGGCACATTTTCAGCCGGAAGAAATTCACTGACTACAAATTATACGCCTTCGGCTGCGGAAATAGCAGCAGGCAGTGTTACCCTGACTTTGCAAGCCAATACTGCCCTGCCTGCACCATGTAATGTTATTGCCAGCAATATTACCATCACCATAACCCCTATTGATGTAGTTACCAGTCCGCCGGCAGTAACCATTTGTACCGCGCAACCAGTTAACTATGGCATAACTTCAACCAGTGGCGGAAGCAATTTTACCTGGACCGCTTCTGTGACCGGGGGTACGGCTACAGGTGTAGCGGCTACGGGCAGTGGGAGTACCATAAATGATGTGATAACAGATACAGACCCCAATAACCCGGCAATAGTCGTTTACAAGATAACGCCCCAAAATAATAGCTGTACAGGTAATACTTTTACCTTAACGGTAACTGTAGACCCTTTACCAAAGATCACAGCTGCAGCAGTTAGTTCTCCGATATGTAGTAACCAGCCGGCTGGTATCGCATTGACAACCAATATTGCTAACACAAGCTACACCTGGACGAGCGTTGCATCGCCTGGGATCACAGGCAATACTAACCAGGCCACGGCTGTATCAACCAATGCTATACAGGATGTTTTGATCAATAACGGCTCGGTCGCCGGGACGGTTACTTATACCATCATCCCGTACAATGGCACTTGTCCGGGTCCATCTAAAACGGGTACTGTAACTGTACAGCCTCTGCCGGTTCAATCCAACCCCGGCCCGGATGATGAGGTCTGCAGCACCACCACCTACAGTTTACAGGGTAACAATCCCGCACCGGGTACCGGTAAATGGACGATAGTTAAGGGCCCGGCAGGCGCTACTTTTTCTGACCCTGCCGACCCACACGCGGTGGTTAACGGATTAGTAGCAGGTAATTTATACCAGTTTCAATGGACGATAACGGCTACGCCAACTTGTCCTCCAAGCAGTAATGCTGTGAATATCACTATAGATGTGCCCAGCATCGGCGGAACCACTGCAGGTGATGCCACAGTTTGTTCGAGCGGAAACAATGGCGTGATCAAGCTTTCCGGGCAACAGGGCAACATATTACGTTGGGAATCATCCGTGGATAACGGGGCAACATGGCAGCCAATAGTGAATGTGAGTACCACCGAGAATTACTTAAATTTAATCCAAACCACGCAGTACCGGGCGGTTACACAAAGCGGTGTATGCGCTGCGTTACCTTCAACCGCGACAACTATTACTGTTAACCAGTCGCCGCCACAAGCCAATGCCGGACAGGATGCCAGCGTTTGTAACCAAACTTTTGTGGTTTTAAATGGCAATGACCCGGGTACTTTTAAAGGAGTTTGGACACAAACCGCCGGGCCAGCAGCTACCATAGTCGACCCGGCAAATCCTCAAACACAGGTTAACGGGTTGGTGAAAGGCAATGTATATACTTTTACCTGGACCATTAATGGCCTGCCTCCATGCGGAAACACCACGGCATCGGTAAATATTACCGTATCGGCAGATGTGACGGCGGCTTTTACAATGGATAAGATACGCGGCTGCGGGCCGACTACAATAACATTTACCAATACCTCTACCCCATCACCTATCGGAAGCTATTTATGGGATTTTAGTGATGGTACTACCTCGAACGCTATTACGCCATCGCCACATACCTTTGCACCTTCGACTGATGGTAAAGAGATCACTTATACGGTTACCTTAACGCCGGTAAGTAATTGCGGATTGAAAACACCTATCACGTCGACGGTTACTGTTGACCCTGCGGTGCCTGTTGCAGTTATAAACCCAAGCCAGACGGCGGCCTGCGGTGCGTTTACGCTTACCGCTCAAAACTTATCACCTGGTAATAACGTCTCTTACGATTTTTACCTGCTCGATGGAAACGGCAATACTGTTCAGCATATCCAAAAAACGGATAAAACCGATGCTACTTTCCTGCCTGTTAACCCCACAAAGGTGACCGATTATTCTGTTTACCTGGTTGCTACAGACTTATGCGGCGACAAAGGCACGTCAACGCCTATTATCATATCTGTTGCACCGTCTTCGCTTATTTCATTAGTTCAACTTAAAGGCGACCAGCAATCGGTTTGCCTGGGTAATTCTGTTGTTTTTCAAAATGTTTCGACAGGCGGTAACCGCTTTACCTATACCATTTACGATTCGAATCAAAATGTAGTGGCAACTATACCGGGAGGTCCGGGTGATTTTAATTACCTGCCCACCGCGACCGGTACCTATTACGTATCAATTACCGCCGGCGACAATGGTTGCGGCGACGCGGCTGAATCGCCCAAGAAAGAATTTACTGTTTACCCCGATCCGCAGCCCGATTTTTCTTATACGCTTGATGAGCAGTATAACGTCACTTTTACTAACACCACGCCCGATGACGGTAATACTCCCGCTGCTTCATTGAATTATAAATGGGATTTTGGCGACGGCTCGAATACCAATACCACTAACAAGCCTGTAGTTCATCATTACGATTATGAGAAGTCGCCGTTTACGGTAACGCTTACAGCAACAAATGTTGCCAGCGGGTGCTTTGCTGTTACCACTAAGACGGTTATCGTAAAGTTCTTAGGTAATCTTTTTTTCCCCAACGCATTTTTGCCTTCGAGCACCAATGGTGAGCTGAATATATTTAAGCCGAAAGGAACACAGCTCAAAACATGGAAACTGCAGATATTCAACAATTTTGGTGAACTGATCTGGGAAACTACCAAACTTGATGCCGATGGCTCACCCGTTGAAGGTTGGGACGGTACTTACAAAGGCGTACCAGTACAGCAAGGGGTATATGTGTGGCAGGCGTCAGCCACATTTGTAAACGGAGCGGAGTGGAAAGGCATGTCATACAATAATTCGCTACCCAAAAGAACCGGGGTAATACATTTAATAAGATAGATGAAGCATTTACCCCGGGCACTTTTATTATGGTTAATTATATCGCTGCATAGCTTGCCGGGTTTTGCGCAGGATCACATGTATTCGCAATTTTTTAATTCGCCGCTTTATCTTAATCCGTCATTAACGGGGCAGTTTGAAGGTGATCTGCGAATGAACCTCATCTACCGCAATCAATGGACATCAGTACCGGGACCATTATCGTATCTGTCCGCCTCAATTGATTATAATGTTCCCCGTTTTGGTGGTGGTGTTGGGTTACTTGTTACCCGAAGCAGCGAGGGAACGGCCTACCTGGATAACACCAACATATCAGCCTTATATTCTTATAGTGTCGGCTCCGAAGATTTTGTACTTTCATTTGGCTTGCAGGCCGGTGTTACAAATAGGGCCATAAATTACGGAAAACTTGTTTTTGGTGACGAGATAGACCCAACACTCGGTATTATATCGGGCTCATCGGCCGGGGCAAGCGCATTGCCATTCAATAATAAGTTCTATTTTGATTCGGGTTTTGGCACCAACCTTGTAGTAGGAGACTTTAATATTGGCGTGGCTTTTCAACACTTAAATCAACCAAACGAATCGTTTACTGGCACCCCGGTAAAGCTACCTATCCGCACCAATGCGAATATCAGCTATCGTTTGGACCTGAATAAGTATGACAATTTGTATGATGACGAGAAATCGTATCTAATACCCTCAGTGGTTTTGTATAAACAGTCAATTGCCGAATCGTACAGCTTTGGCATGCAGTACAAGCATAAAAGTGTAAATGTTGGCCTGTGGTACCGGAGCGGGAACCAGTCGGGCCCAAGTGCGGTGGTGGTTTCGCTGATATTTGATTTATTTATTAACCGGGATGGCGGCGAGAAACTGCGTTTTGGCATCAGTCATGACGCACCTACATCCGGACTTACCTATGGCGGAACAAGCGGTACCCAGGAAGGAAGCATTGGATATGAAACCACCTTACCATCACATGATAGCACGCCACGATTTGAAGGCGCGCACCGTTGTTATGAGTTTTATTAATAAGAAGATGGACCATTATTTACAAAATGACGCTGCAAAAAAGAGCTTTCTGAAAAAAGGGGTGCTTGTGCTAATTATGCTGGCGCTAATTTTTGCTGCATTTATGGCAAGGTTTGCACTATCAGGATCGCGTACCGATTTTTTAAATGGCGTTCCCCACGGAGATGATGCTTATGTGATGGCCAAAAAATTCATCAGGCCTACTATTAAAGCTTCAAATGTTGTGTTTCCCGAGTCTGGCTATCAATGCGCACAAAAACCCGATTCTGTATTCGTAGTTAAATCGTATGCCGAGGCAAAAGACCAGCCCGGCCCTAAAAGTATTACGCCGTTTGAAATTACACTGAAGTTTAGTGGTGGAAAAGTTCAAGATAAAAACAACTGGAAGATATTGGGCATTATTGAGGATTAAAAAAAAGCACCCAAACCTTTCGGCATGGGTGCTTCAATCACTCTAAAACAATCACCTCTAAATTAGAAGTATCTTTAATAATTATATATTGAGAACTAATTATTGACCAATTAAATATAATAGTCAAATATATTAACTAATACGTGCGTTTGAATACGAAAAAATCCAATTTTACCTCTGGCTGACAGAGCCTTAGTTCTTTAAACCCCGAACAAAAATATCGACCAGGAGTAAACGCCTTTGGTGTATTTCATCCAGGTACTCTTTTTTAGGAAACATATTTTTCTTATGCCCCATAGCTGCTACACGTACGCCATTAAGTGCGTCAAGCAGCAGGCTTACGATCTCGCCCGGGTTATCGATCGACCTAATATTGCCCCGCTCCGCTTCAGCCAGGATCGCATTCCCCAAAAGCGCCATCTCTGTTTGCCTTATTTCATCTACTACCTCCCAGATCAGGTCTGGCAAACTTTGTTCATTCAGCCTGATGAAATCGAAGAAATTATAATTGGTTACAATGAAGTTGTGGTGCGTATCAATCTGGAATACGATGGAGTCCTTAAGATTATCGATCTTGCTCAGGCTATCCTGTAATGTTATTAAATACTCATTTGCCAATTTACGGGTAACGGCAATATACAGCTGGCTTTTATCAGGAAAGTAATAATATAGCAGCGCTTTCGACATTGATAACGCCCCGGCTATTTCGTTCATGGTTGTTTTTGAATAACCATAATGCAGAAACTGCTGATAGGCTGACTCTAATATCTTTTCCCTTTTTATATCCTGCGAATCTATTACAGTGCTCATATTTATAGATATGTCGACCGGTATTCCTGACTTTTTTAACAAATCTATCAAAAATTCTATTATTATAAATTCATTTTTACGCTTATACAAATAGCCTAACCATTTAAGCTGACTGTATTAAAGCAATCCCTGAGCCAATGACGATCGAATCTTCCAGTGCTCCTATCCATGGGTCGGCAACACCGATCTCTTTAACCAGCTTTTTGCGCAGGTAATAACATAAAAAAGTGGAAGCGAGGGCCGCAGTTGTGCTTAACAACGCGGCAACGGCCACATTATCACCTTTGGCTTTTGCAAATGCAACGCCCGAAAAACTGCCCGATACGCATCTCGCCACTACACCGGTCGGTTCTATCCGCGCGGGCGTGGCCGGCAGCTTATCACCTATCAGTTCGCCCAAAGCAAATACTTTGGTTGTGTTGGCGAAAGCGTCTGACTCAACAAATCTTATAGGAGAATAAGTTAGGCGCTTAGATTTTTTCGTATTGAGTATGTGGCTTATTAAAGCAGGTGCGTAAGCTGCGCGCATTCCTGCAATTGCACCTATCATAAGGGCTTGCCAAATTGGTTTTATTGTATTCATGTAGGAATAACCTTTGGTAAACAGGGATGTTTTAAGATCGGCAAATCAAATTGAAGGGAATTGTTGTTAATTATTAAACAAACTATTTATGAGAGCACATGAAAACAACATATTTGGAGAATTAGGCGGGTCGATAGGCAAAGGATTGCTTGCAGGTTTAGCCGGTACAGCAGCCATTACGCTATCGCAAATGATAGAAATGCGTATCACCAAACGCAAGCCAAGTGAAGCGCCATTAAAGGTTGCGGGCGAAGTAACCGATATTAAACCTGCCACAAAACAAGCTAAAGAAAAAGTATCGAATGAGATCCATTGGGCTTATGGCACATCATGGGGTATTGCGAGGGGTATTATCGGCATGACAGGGCTAAAAGGATTACCCGCAATAGCTGCACATTTCGCCGCTATATGGGGTACGGAGCTTGTTATGCTGCCGGCCTATAAGGCGGCGCCAAAAGTAACGGAACAAGATCCGAAAGCAACAGCCATTGATGCTATGCATCACGCGGTTTATGCTATTGCGGCTGGGTTAGCTTATGATGCGCTTGACTTGTAATATTTTATTCGCATTTAAATGCAAATTAAAAAAGCCGCTTCTATTGGAAGCGGCTTTGCTATTATATGGTTTGATTAAATTATTAAACGGTTGTCATTTCGGGCTCTTCCGAGTGAACTTCGTATTTTTTATTGCCGGCTAAACGATTTTTTAACCGTACCCTGATGATGTACATGCACGGCACTAATACCAACGTAATTATAGTTGCGAAACCCAATCCGAATATCATAGTCCATGACAATGGGCCCCAGAAGGCTACGTTATCACCACCGAAAAATATATGCGGTTTAAACGAGGTAAACAGGCCTGCAAAATCGATATTAAACCCTACTGCTAACGGAAGTAATCCAAGCATTGCGGCAGTTGCAGTTAATAATACAGGCGTCATACGGGTGCGGGCCGCTTCAACAACTGCGTCGTGCAGGCTTGCGCCCTGTTCTATCAGCATATCAGTAAATTCAACCAACAGGATACCATTTCGGACGACGACACCCGCCAGCGCTATGATACCTACGCCCGTCATTACTATAGAAATGGTCATCTTGAAGATAGCGATACCGAGGAATACCCCGATAATACTAAAGAATATCTCGGACAATATAATGAAGGTCTTGCCTACCGAATTGAACTGTGCTACGAGGATGATCAAAATCATACCAAACGATACAAGCAATGCCGTACCCAGGAAAGTCGCTGCTTCCTGCTGGTCTTCCTGGCCGCCGCCCATGTGTATGCTTACGTTCTCAGGTGCTTTAAAATTTGCAATTGCCTGCAATATGCTTGCATTCACGTCATTTGCATTATAAGGTTTTATTACATTAGAATTTAGCGTGATAACCCGGCGCTGCTGTTTATGCTTAATATTAGCGTAAGTATTCGTGTAACGGATATCAGTAAATGCCGAAATAGGCACCTGGCGTATCTGTCCGCCTGTAGCCAGATCGCGGTAGGTGATCTTCAGGTTGCGCAGTGCGTCAATATTGTTCCGCTGGCTTTCTTCTGCACGTACGTCTATCTCGTAGTTATCTTCTTTGGTATTCCTGAAGTCGGAAGCTTTTGCACCGAAGATGGCGGCCCCCAACGTCTGGTTTACCTGGGTGGTGGTTATACCTTCACGGTTGGCACGTTCCCTGTCCACATCAAATACGATCTCAGGCTTATCGCTCTGCATATCCGGTATCAGTTGTTCTATACCGGCTATATTCTGCTTATCGATATATTTTTTTAGCCTGTCAGCGGTATTTACCAGGGTATCCAGGTTATCGCCTACTATTTCTATACTTATATCCTTTTGTACAGGCGGCCCGGCGTTTTCCTGTGCAACGGCTATCTTAGCGCCGGGATATCCCTGCACTGATGCGCGTATATTCGCCAGTATCTTTTTGGTATCCTTGCCGCCGCGCTTGCCAAACTCGGCGAACGCAACTGTTATTTTGCCCTTATTATAATAGGTTCCCTGGTCCTCGTCGGTAGGGTCGGTAACGCCGACAGAAACATTCGAAATGATCGATGTTACGACGTCCTTATCCGGCTCAACTGTTGCAGCTACCTTTTTCTCAAGGATTCCAACCACCTTGTTAGTATAAGCCTGGTCGGTACCGATGGGCATAGTTACATATACATAAGCAAAATTCGGATCGCCTGCCGGGAAAAACTCAACTTTAGGATTCCTGGCTTTAACAAAGCCCATGGTCAGGATAAATAAAAGAATAATACTGCCTAATACCCACCATGGCGATTGCACAGCCTTTTCAAGACGGCGTGCATACCAGTGCTGAAAACTTGGCCAGGCTTTCTTCTGGAACCTGTCTATGATCCGCATTAAGAAGAAGTGATTTAATAAATAAAGTAGATAGGCAAATACAACGAAGTTACCGACACCAAAATTGATGAGGTAACATATAACGCCTGCTACCACAAAAAATATAGTTGCACGGCCTACTTTACGGTCAAACTTAGGATGGTCGTGCTCACCTTCATTATGCGGCTTCATAAAGTCTACTGCAAAAACCGGGTTCATGATATAAGCCACAACCAATGACGCCAATAGCGTGATGATGAGCGTTATTGGAAGGAAGAACATGAAGTGCCCTATCAGGCTATTCCAGAAAGCGAGGGGCACGAACGGTGCCAAAGTGGTCATGGTACCTGAAAATACAGGGAGAAATACTTCGCCGGCAGCCATCTTTGCAGCTTCCTTAATCGGCATCCTGCCATTGGCAAAAATACGGTGGGTGTTCTCGATCACAACGATAGCATCATCCACCACAATACCTAAGGCCAGCAGGAACGAGAACAGCACGATCATGTTCAGTGTAAAGCCAATGACCGGCATCACCAGGAAAGCAATAAAACACGATAATGGTACCGATAACGCCACGAAAATGGCATTCGTACTGCCCATGAAGAACATCAGGATGATAGTTACCAGTATAAATCCGATAACGATTGTATTGATGAGGTCGTTCAGCGTGGTACGTGTTTTATCCGACTGATCGCCTGTTACCGTAATGTTTAGCCCTCTCGGAAAAACAGTCTTTTGCTTTACTTTGATCAGATCGTATATCTTATCTGATGCCTGGATAAGGTTCTCACCCGACCTTTTGCTTACGTTAAGCGTGATAACATTTTTAAAGTTCGACTGATCAGGGGTTTTTAGCCTGGCATAGCTTTCCTGGTCCTGGAAACCGTCTTTTATCGTGGCAATGTCGCGCAGGTAAACCGCTTTACCCTGCGGGTTACGGATAACCATGGCGGCAACTTCATCTGCATTTTTAAAGTCCTCTTTAATATCTATTGCCCGTTGCATACCATCTGTTTTGATGGTACCGGCGGTCGAAATAATATTCTCGTTACCGATAGCCTGTATAATATCACCAAAGCTTACCTGTGCAGCAGCCATTTTATTAATATCCATGTTGACCTGGATATTAGGCTTCAGCGCGCCTACTTCATCCACTTTGGATATTTCCTTCATGGCCTCAATGTCGTCCTTCAGATTGTCTGCATACTCTTTTAATTTCTTGAGGTCATAATCGCCTGAAATATTGATATATAATATAGGCAGATCGGCCACATTAATATCAGATATTACCGACTCCTTCAGGTTATTATCATTCTGAGGCAGATCCTGTTTGGCTTTATCCACGGCATCCTTTACATCCTGCTTGGCATCCTTGATATCAATATTGGCATTAAATTCAGCCGTGATGATCGATACGTTCTGCTGGGTGTTCGAGGTAACCTTTTTCAAGCCTTTAAGCGATTTTAATTGCTTTTCGAGCTGCTTGGTAACCAGTGTTTCTATGTTCTGCGGAGATTGCCCCAGGTAAGTTGTCGTTATAAAAACTTTCGACTGTGCTATATCCGGGAAATTCTCCTTCGGCAACCTGAAATAACTGATCAGGCCCAGCACCGTGATCAGGAATATGATCACATATACCGCGGTTTTATTATCTATTGCCCAGCTTGAGGGGCCAAATTCTTTTCTGACGTCTTTCATATCAAATCGTTTTAGAATGATCAGTTAGCACCTTGTAAAACTCTTATTTTGTCACCGTTCTCAACTTCACTGGCACCTTCGGTTATCAGTTTTTCTCCGGAGGTTAATCCTGATTTTATTTCAGTCTTACCACCATAGGACGCCCCTTCGGTAATATTTTTCTTTTTAGCAAAGCCGCCTTCGTCTACAAACACAAAATCACCCGATTCTGATTTTTGTATCGCATTCATAGGTATTACGATAGCGTTTGACTTTGAATAATCAGCAACCCTTAATACAGCAGTCATATTGGGTTTGATGGTTTTGCTGCCGGGCAATTGTATTTCGATAGCAAAGCTGCGCGATGCCGGGTCGATCGCTTTGGCAGCAAAGGTAACTTTGGCCATCAGTGAATCATTTGCATCGGGTACCACAACTTCAACCTTATCCCCCTGGTGGATGTTGCCCGCGTATGATTCTGGTACATTAGCTTTAACTTTTAGTGATTCCGTATTTACGATCCTTATTGAAGTACCCGCAGGCGAAGCAGCCTGGCCAAGCTTGAGGTCCATCTGGTCTACCGTTCCGCTTATTGGCGATGAAATGCGGTACATGTCTGACTGTTCTTTTAATGCGCCAATTGACTTTTGCGCTGATTGTAAATTGGTTTGCGCCTGTATAAATTGTACTTCGGTACCTATTTTTTGATCCCAAAGGTTCTTTTGACGATCGTACAGGGTTTTCATCAGGCTAACCTGGGTTTCAGCCTGGGCTATCTGTTGTTTCAAAACACTGTTGTCCAGTTGTGCAAGCGTTTGACCCTTGTTCACGTGGTCGCCAACCTTTACATAAATGGCTGTAATAACTCCCTGTGCCTGCGGAACGGCCTGCACATTGTCTTTGGCATCTATGCTGCCCTGCAGATCAATATAGTTGGTAAAGGCCTCAGGTTTAACCTCCACTACGGATACGTCAGTTGATTTTACAGAATCCGTGGTGCCCACTTCGGCTTGTAGTTTGGTTATTTTTGCAGCTAATTCGACTTGCTGTTTTTTCAGATCGGCAAGCTCTGCTTTTTTAGCGTCTTTTCCTTCTGGTTTGCTGCATGCTGCTAATAACAGTATTGCGGGTATGTATAGTAACTTTTTCATGTCGTTATATGGTGTGTTGTGATGTTTGTTTAGTGAATTTTTCCGTATGCTTTGTCCATGTCAACTTTGCTGATGAGCGCGTTGTATAGGGCCTGTATATATTGATTATCTGCGTTTTCAAAATCCGTTTGTGCCTGTGTAACTTCGATGCTTGAGCCTACCCCCTGCTGATATTTGATTGTTGATACACGCAAAACTTCAGCTGCTAACTCGCGGCTTCGCTTTTGGCTGTTCAATGATTGCAAGCTATTATTATACATAACAGAAGCTGAACTTGCTTCTAAACTGAGCGCATTTTGTACATTCGCCAGGTCATTCTGTGACTTTTGAACGCTGATCTGTGATTGCCTTAGTTGTGCGGTACGTTGCCCCCCGCTAAAAATCGGCACATTTAAACTTAAACCTATATAATTGTTAGGGTAAAAATGCTGGTATAAATATCTTGTTTGATTTTCCTGGTAAACAGTAGCAAAACCCGCATTTGCGCTAAGTGTAGGCAGAAATGCAGCTTTTTTACTTTTAACGTCAAGTTCGTTAAGCTTTAAGTTTGTTTCGAGTAAATTATATTCAATTCGGTTATGATAAAAAGATGTATCAGTATTGCTTTGAGTAACCTGCTGATCTAAATGGATATCTTCCAATTTATCGGCCAATGTGATATCCTGCTGTATCGGCATGCCCATCTGAAATTTTAATACCTCGTAATTTAATACTAATGAGCGTACAACGTTCTCACGGTTAGTGGTTAGGTTATTATACTGGACCGCTAAACGATCAACATCTATTTTCTCTACAAAGCCTTGCTTGTTTTGCTGTGTAGTTTGGTCAAATTGCTGCTTTAATTGGGTGATATTGGCATCCAGCAATTTGATCTGTTCGTTACTTACCAATACCTGGTAATAGGCTTTGGTTACATTAACGTTTGTTTGAATTTTTGACCGTGTATAGCTGCGCACATAAAGTTCCTTGTATGTTTTGGCGGCTTGCAAACCGACAAAAAATGTACCGCTGAATAACAATTGAGTAGCGCTGAGGCCGTAAGTATTGTTATACTGAACGGGACCAATGGGGAATGCAACTAAACGGGCATTGGGGTCTAAAGGTTGTCCGCTTAAAGCTTTAGAAAAGTCTGGTCCTACCTGCACAGGAGCTCGTGTATAATCCTGGAATGTGGCCGATCCATTTAACTGAGGTAAGCCGGTGGCTTTGGTCTCTTTGATCTTATATTCTGCGCTTTTTACATCCAAACCTGCATTTACAACAGAGTCCTGATGCTCATAAGCATAGTTAATGCAATCCTGCAGCGTGAAACTACGAGGCTGATTTACAGGTGGCGCGGCCTGTTGTGCATAACCAACTGAGGTTATGAATAAGAGTAATATCAGTATTAAAAATGTATTCTTCATATTATATGGTGAGTTGTTGTGTGTTTTCATTACAAAAATTAAAATCGGGTATGACAGCCCTATGTCAATAGCTTTAATTAATTCGCTTCCTCGTGCACGTTTTTATATTGATTTAAAAGTTTATGGCCTTTTAATGTGCAAATGCCATAGTTAAAATGTTCCAGGAGTTCGCGCTGAACCTTCCATATATTAAATTCGCCGGCTGGGAAAACGGTAGTATTGAATCCGGTTTCTACCTGCATTACCCGCATCCTCGCCAACACTTTCACATCAATTTCGGGGCGTATATAACCCTGGTGTATGCCTTTATTTAATAGTTCCTCCAATGTGCGTACAATCACCTCGGCTTTAAAATTTTGGAATTGCTTCCAGGCCTCAGGATGATATTTCTGCAGATCGTGAATGACGATAGGGTTTGCCCGTGAAAATATTTCTTCGGAGCATTTCATCATATTGATCATCTCTTCGATCACATTTGTAGATTGTCCGATCATTTTGGCCATCTCGATCTCATCATCCTGCAGCCTTTTCTTCACCAGGGCTGTTACTAATTCATTTTTATCCTTAAAAAACTGGTATATCGTTTTTTTCGACATGCCCAGGTGTTTGGCCACATCGTCCATCGTTACGCTCTTGATCCCTGCTTGTAAAAAAAGCTCGAGACTGCCGTCTATTATTCTTTCTATTTGACTATTTGACATTTCGGGTCAAAACTATGGAAACATTTTTTGATTTCAAAGTTTCCAAAATGGAAAATATTGCAGAATGACAATTCTGTGTCAAAGAACTAATGCCTTTATTCTAATACGCAGCGATTTGTTACCTTTGCCGAAAATAAAACCCTATGACACTTACGCCGCTTTCAGCTATTTCTCCTATTGATGGCCGGTATCGTAATACCACCGCGAAGCTTGCTGATTACTTTTCTGAATATGCACTGATCAAATACCGCGTATTTGTTGAGATTGAGTATTTTATTGCTTTGTGCGAATATCCTTTGCCCCAGCTTCTGGATTTTGACAAAAATGTATCAGAAAAGTTACGGGCTATTTACCAAAATTTTTTAGAAAGCGACGCTGCAAGTATAAAGGACATTGAAAAGATCACCAATCACGATGTTAAGGCGGTTGAATATTTTATAAAAAAGGAGTTTGATAAACTTGGACTCGAAAAATATAAAGAGTTTATTCATTTTGGGTTAACGTCCCAGGATATTAATAATACCTCCATACCTTATACTTTTAAGCTGGCTGTTGATGAAACCTATTTGCCGGCAATTGAAGAACTGCTTGAGCTATTAAAAAAATACGCAGCTGACTGGGATAAACTGCCCATGCTGGCGCACACGCACGGCCAGCCTGCTTCACCAACCCGTTTAGGGAAAGAGATACAAGTGTTTGTTGAACGACTGGAAAACCAGTTGCGCCTGTTAAAACAAGTACCCTATTCAGCAAAATTTGGCGGGGCTACCGGGAATTATAATGCGCATCATATTGCTTATCCATCAATCGACTGGAAAAAATTCGGCGATCATTTTGTGAACAATGTTTTAGGTCTTAGCCGCTCTCAGTTCACCACCCAGGTAGAGCACTATGATAACTTTGCAGCACAATGCGACGCGCTGAAACGTATCAATACCATCCTGATCGACCTTGACCGGGATATGTGGGCCTATATCTCTATGAATTATTTTAAGCAGAAGATAAAAGCAGGCGAGATCGGCTCATCGGCTATGCCTCATAAGGTAAACCCAATAGATTTTGAAAACTCCGAAGGTAATTTGGGTATTGCAAATGCTTTATTTGAACATTTGGCTGCCAAACTGCCTATATCTCGTTTACAACGCGATTTGACAGATTCAACAGTGTTGCGTAATATCGGTGTGCCGGTTGCGCATACATTAATAGCAATCAAATCCACCATCAAAGGACTGAATAAACTTTTGCTCAATGAGCCGGTTATGACCGCTCATCTCGAAGCCAATTGGGCCGTAGTGGCAGAAGCCATACAAACCATCTTGCGC
Source organism: Sphingobacteriales bacterium (assembly GCA_044448765.1). Classification (GTDB taxonomy): domain Bacteria; phylum Bacteroidota; class Bacteroidia; order Sphingobacteriales; family Sphingobacteriaceae; genus Mucilaginibacter. The sequence goes on from JBIOHG010000075.1 coordinate 18,517, forward strand.
CGCGAAGGATATCCAAATCCGTACGAAGCGTTGAAAGACCTCACGCGTACGAATGCGGAGATCAATGCCGAAACCATTGCCGCCTTTGTTGAAACGCTGGCTGTAACTGACGCTGTTAAAGTTGAGATCAAGAAAATTAGCCCTTCAAATTACACAGGAATTTAAGTATCGCAGGTGTCATAAAGACGTCATAACTATAGTCTATAGTACAATAAATCAAAAACGTAGCTAAATTTGTTGCTGGATTAAAGAATCAGAGAAGATGAATATCAATGTATATACCGAATCGACACCCAACCCGGCAACCATGAAGTTCATTGTGAACAAATTGCTGATCAATGGCAGTGTTGATTATCCTACCAAAGAAAGTGCTGAAAACTCTCCTTTTGCAAAGGAACTCTATAAATTTTCATTTGTTAACGGCGTTTTCTTCGCCAGTAACTTTGTTACTGTTACCAAAACCGAAGGCAGCAATTGGGAAGATATTGAACCGATACTGAAAGAATTTGTGAAGGGTGCAGTTGAATCCGAGTTGAAAGCCCAAATCGAAGAAGCCAAAGAGGTTAGTTTTGAAGGGACAGAATCAGAAATAAAGATCCAGCAGATATTAGAAGATTACGTGCGCCCGGCAGTTGAACAGGACGGCGGCGCTATTC
>JBIOHG010000076.1:0-19018 GCA_044448765.1 Sphingobacteriales bacterium
ATCCTGCAAGCGCTGCCGCCATTATAAATATACTTAACTTTTTCATTTGTATAATATTTAATTGATGTTCACTAAAAAATCAACATAACCTAAATCATAATGTTTTAATTAAATTTATTTCTCTAAAAATTATAAAAGCAAAACTTTAGATAACTTTTCCTTGTTTAACCTTATATCAAACACGTTTAATGAAATGAAAAACTTAATTTTAATTATATTTTTTGCGGGCAGTATTTTAATCACCTCCTGCCATACAGGGAGTAATCCCCAATCGGGTAAGGATACGGTAAAAAACATTTACGGCGGTGCTAACGATACAACAAACGCATCAAAAAGCAATATCGATACCTCGAAAATGACTACCACAACAGGCGGCGCGTCGGACGAGGACGATGGAGGCTCGGGCGGCACCAAGATCGCTAAGGATACAAGTAAACAAAAGGTTCAGCCCAAAAAATAGCGCGCCATGACCATCAAGGAAAGCTTCGCCGTTTCAAAGTGCCATGTCAATGCTTAACTTTTATAAGAATAGGGCAGGGCGCAACTTTCAAAACGGCAAAAGGCGCCACTGGAGAAGGCAAAGAATAAGCTGCGCAAGCTATTCGGGCGCGTCGAAAAATAGTATTACCAGGCCTAATGCGAGGCATGATCAAGCGCCATTACTTCTTTGGTGTAATTGGAAGGAAGTATGGCGTATTTGAGCAGGTTTTGAAGTTTTACTAGCCTGAAAAATTTGTAAATATATAATACAGGCAGTAACCACTTGGTTTTACCCAGGGATAGCGCCCGGTTTACTTCTGCAGGCACAACCAACACCTGGGCTTGCTTAAGCATAACAAATCGTATAGCACCAAGATGCTTTTTGTACTGCTTATAAAGATCCGGGGTGTATTTCCCATATTGCAGGTTTTCGGCTAACTGTTTTGCCCGCAGTTCCAGGTATGCTTCATAATCATGCGGCAACCCTGCCAGATCCATCCGTTTTCCGACACGGAAAAAAACATCAAATACCTCGCGCTTTTCACCATCTTCCAGTTTTCGTTCAAGCAATTCAAACGACCGTATGGAATAGTCGATCAGTAAATACAATACCTCCAGGTAAGCCGTGGCTGGAATATTGGCTTTACGCGCCGCTTCTACACCCCTGTGGATAGCTGTTATCTGGTCTATATATTTTAAAGCCTCACCAGTTTCAGAAAAAATTATTTTCCGCGAATAACCAACCGTACTGAATAGCCTGCCAAGTGGGTCGGCCGGTAATTTGCCCGTAAAATACAGCCAGTCAACCGATTGGTTTAAAGCAAATTCGGCCGAAGCCCCGGCGAAGATGAAAAGTATAGTATCCGCCTTCCCCCATATTTTCCGCACGATCGAATCATTTGTAACAAAAAAATTACAATTATTATTTTCCATATTTCAAAGATACAATAAAAGTACTTTTAATTGCAAAGTGATTAAATATAAACCTGACTACTTTAAATAAACGATATAACGTATTAACTATTATAACGAAATATTTTAGTTAATACAAGCTGAACCCAACTTTACCGGAATTATGCTTAATGGAAATGATTATATTTAAACCTTTATAGGAAGCAGGCGTCCTAATTCTGTATCATTTTTTAAACAATTACGTAAAAGGGTAAAACATTTTTCAGGCTAAAATTATTATGCTATTGTAATTAATATTTAGTCAACGAAAAATACTTTAACAACTATGAAAACCTCTACAAAATATTCTTTCCTATATATGGCGTTGGGCCTGTTAACTTTAGGAGGGTGCAAAAAATTAGATGGTACCAAGGATGGCTCTGGCGGCACTACAAAAACCGGCAATGTGAGTCCATATACCAACCCCAATACAGCTGCGGCAACTTGTGATTATGACTTTAACGAAACCGACCTCACCAACAGCGGGTGGACCAAAGTATTTGACGATGAGTTTACAGGTGACCTTTCGAATTGGGGCGCCCAGGACGGCGGTTTGATAAAAGAAGAGCAATGCTACCTGCCTGCTAATGCACAGATCGTTAACGGAGCGTTGCAGATCACTGCAAAAAAGGAAACGGTGACCGGGCCAACATCTATTGGCAGCCAATCCACATCTACCTTTGATTATACGTCGGGCTGGCTGGTTAGCAAACAGAGTTTTGCTGCAAACTCAAATACGCCAAAGGTGCGTATTGTTGCCCGCATAAAAGTGGCATCCGGATACGGACTCACCTCTTATTTCTTCACTTACGGAAACGGGGCATGGCCAACAGCAGGCGAAATTGATAACGTTGAAGTGCAGGGTGATAATACCAAAGTTTTCGCTACTGACTATTCTTACGGCCCATCGGCTAATGTTAACACTGTTTCGGGCGGTATCGAATACAACCCTACTACCGAAGACCTTTCATCATGCTATCACGTCTACACTATGGAATGGACACAGAATGCGCTTACCACATATCTTGACGGCAAACTCGTTGAAACCAAGACCAAGGGTGGCCAGATCGCTAACCTTTTTGGTAAACCGCAGCAACTATCGCTCAGCCTTCCTATTGGTGGAGAATTTTATAACAACCTGAACGTCGCTAATATCAAGGTCGGCACGATGTACGTTGATTATGTGAAGGTATTTACCTCCAATTGATAAGATACTCAAAAGATACAGAAGGCGGGGTGCAAATAACGTACCCTGCCTTTTTTTATTGCTTATTTAGCAAATTATTAAAACCATTCCTGTTTTACCGCGTTTAACCAATAGTATATATTTTTTTGTAAGGGTTTATTTTATGAGTAAGGAAGAGATCATATATATTCAGAAACGATTTATAGATGCGGTTAATAACGACGAACTGGATCAGTTGAATGAACTGGTATCGCCAAATGTGATAGACAATGACCCGGTAACCGGCCAGGTACCCGGCCCACAAGGCTATATTCGTTTTTTTACATCGTTGCGCCGGGCTTTTCCGGATATGACTATTGATGTAGAACAAATAGTGGCCGACGAGGATGATTCCGCCGGGTTTGTTTATACACTGTCGGGTACGCATTATGGCGAGTATTCGGGGATATCGGGCACAGGTAAGCATGTTCAAATAAAAGGTATGCAGATAAGCCATTTTGAGCAGGGTAAAATGACCGAACGCTGGGGAAACTGGGACGAGCGTGGCATCCTGAACCAAATAGGTTTGCTGAGAGCATCGTAATTTATTTAGTACATTTATATTATGTGGCAGGAAAAAGATAACAAGCTTTACAGGGCCTTTGAGTTTAAAAATTTCTCAGAGGCTTTTGCATTTATGGCCCGTGTAGCTTTATTAGCCGAAAAAAACGACCATCACCCCACCTGGACAAATACGTGGAACAAAGTGGAGATATGGCTGTCCACTCACGATGCCGGCGACATTGTAACCGACAAAGACTTGGCGCTGGCCGCCGGGATAGATAAGTTAATATGATTGGGGCTTGGCGGCAGGCGTCAAAGTAATTCGCGCCTTGCGCCCTGCGCCACACGCGAAAACTACTTCCCCAGCAAAAACAGCACCGGTACATCAAACCGCTTGGCCCACGATCTTTCTGAATGGTCCATTCCCGGATATTCGCGTGTGATCCAATTCTTCTCAGTATAACCTGCGACCTTCATAATACTGTCGGCTTGTGTTTGGTAGGGTTTGTACATCGCATCCAGCGTTTTGCTGCCGTAATCAAAATAGATCTTATGATTTTTGGGCGATGGCAAGTGTGTTTTTAAATATTGCAGGAACGCCCCCGGTATAGGGTTATCAACTGTTGAAAATGTACCGGGCCAGTGCGTAGATAGGCAGGCGGCGCCGCTAAATACTTTTGGGTATTCGCAAATAGCGTACATGGAGATCAACCCGCCCATGCTCGATCCGGCGATGAAAGTATTTTTCTGGTCGTGCAGGGTGCTAAAGTGCGAATCGATATATGGCTTCAATTCAGTCACTAAAAATTTAAGGTAATTATCAGAAAACGGCCCTGTTCCGATAACCGGCGTACCCTTATCCTTGCCTATCGCCAGTATTTTTTCCTGGTCGGCCTGGCTTAAGCTATAAAATGGCTTTTGCGGAAAATACTCGGGGAACCTTTTCACACCCGTGTTCCATATACCCACTACAATGCATTCTTTAATGCGTTTTTCACTTGCCAGTTTGCACATCGTTTCATCAACACGCCATTCCTGTTTATTCCACATGATAGTGCTATCGAAAAGCGCCAGGCCGTCATGCATATATAATACGGGGTATTTTTTATCGGTAGAATATCCCTCCGGCAGCCAAACGTCCACATTACGGGCATCAACAAATTTGGATGGGAAATTTTCCAGTCGCTTTATGGTACCGCAGGCCACCTTCGGCAATTGCGCCATTAAATTACCGGCGGTGAAAAGAATAAAAGCAAATAAAAACGATATCTTGATAACGGATCTCTGAACAGGCATAACTATACAATTGTAAAACAAAAATAGGAACCGGCAGCATTTGCTGCAATGCTTTAACGGGTTAAAATGTGGCGTATTTTAATACACAGGCCCCAAAAATAAAGCCCCGTCCTGTTACGGGCGAGGCTTCAAACCTAAACCTATCACGAAAATGCAAGTGCGGCCACTTGCTATTCTTTTTCAAAGTTAAGTGATAGCATAACGCCTGGGTATTAGAATGTGATTAGAGTTTAACCGTTACTTCTATCTAAAGCCCATCGCTGTAGAATTACTTTTCAAGTAGAATAGCGTAACGTACTGTAATATAGTAGCTTATGTTGTTTCATTTTTGGGTGTGGAACACCCGGAACGTTTTGGAACACCCTTAATAGTTAAAATTATTAACCATTAATTATATCAAATAGTCGCCGCCCAGTCGCGGTGGGGAACCCTTCGACGCACTAAAGATGCAGAAATCATTAAAGTAAATAACTAAAAACAGTATCTTAGGTCATCCTAATTAACCCGTTATATCATGAGATCGTATGCTTTACCTGTCGCCCTGCTGTTAACCGTTATTGGTGTACGGGCATCCGCCCAAATTGCCGACAGCGCCAAAATTAAAGAAGTGGAAAAAGGCCTCGTCACTATGATAAGGATGGAAGACGAAGGCCCCTATACCATTAAGGAACGCATGGAGCTTTACAAAGTAAAGGCGCTAAGCATCGCCGTCATCCAAAACTATAAAATTGTTTGGGCCAAAGCTTATGGCTGGGCCGATGATAGTCTCAAGGTTCCCGCCACCACCCAAACCCTTTTCCAGGCGGCATCCATCAGTAAATCGCTGAATAGCGTCGGAGTAATGAAGCTGGTGCAGGACAAAAAGATCGACCTTTACGCGGATATCAATAACTACCTCACTTCATGGAAATTTCCTTATGATTCGCTGTCGAAAGGTAAAAAGATCAGCATGGCTAACCTGTTGAGCCATACCGCCGGCTTAACGGTGCATGGTTTTGAGGGCTACACACCCGGCCTGCCGGTGCCAACCGTTGAGCAGGTTTTGGATGGTAAAAAGCCCGCCAATTCCGATCCGATACGGTCCATGTACGCGCCGGGCATCAAGTCGGAATACTCCGGCGGCGGCATCACCATTTCGCAGCTGATCGTGATGGATGTTACCCACCAGCCCTATGCTCAATATATGTGGGAAAATGTGCTGAAACCCCTCGGCATGACCAGCAGCACCTACCAGCAGCCGCCTGCAAATAAAAAATCAACGCAATTAGCCGTAGGCTACCGCGACAATGGCAAACGGATACCCGGTAATTATAACACCTACCCCGAAGAAGCCGCAGCGGGTTTATGGACGAACCCTACCGACCTTTCCAAATATATCATCGAAACGCAATTGGCGCTGGAAGGCAGATCGCACAAGGTGCTCGACCAGCAAACCACCAAACTGCGGCTAACCCCATACATTGATAAACAAGCGGCTTTAGGTGTTTTTATTGCCGACCTTGACAGTACCAAATACTTTAACCACAACGGTGCCAACGAAGGGTTCCGGAGCGATTACATGGGCAGTATGGAAGGCGGCAATGGCGTAGTGGTGATGGTAAATTCGGACAACGGCAACATCCTGAACGAGGTAGTTAACAGCGTAGCTAAAGTTTATGGTTTCAAGGGAATGTACCATGTAAAAACATACAAACATGCCGTAGTTGCCGATAGCGTGCTGCAAAGCTATACCGGCGATTACGAGCTGGCGCCCAAATTTATTTTAACCATCACCCGCGAAGGCAACCAGTTGTACGGCAAGGCAACCGGCCAGGGCACACAGCCCATTTTCCCCGAAACACAAAACAAGTTTTTCTTACGGTTCGCACCAATAGAAATTGAATTTGTTAAGGATGATAGCGGCAAAGTGGTGAAGCTTGTGCTGTACCAGAATGGGGTGCATGATGCGAAGAAGGTGAAGTGAAAGTTATTATAGCCTGAAAGAGTTACGAAGTTTCTAAAACTTCGTAAGTCTCTACAATCACTCGCTGCCGCTGGTTTAGCGAAGCGTAACCCATGGCAAATAATATTAAGCTTTCAGCTTAATAAACAGTTCGGCAACTGATCGAGAAATTATTACTGTCTGCATTTGGTTAAGCTGAAAGCTTAGCAAGGGCCACCACGAGTTACAAACTCGCGGGAGCGGGGGGGCTACATCTGACCAGTTAAATAGCCATATAGGAAAATAGTAACTAGAAAATATGCCAATAGAATCATTCCAACCACCACACTGTAATTAAACCGTCCCAAAGGATACGTTTCAATGAGCAAAAGATATTTATTCCGCCAAAATATCAAAACATAGTTTAGGGTATAAATTAATAAGAATACCAACCCCATGTCTAAAATGAAAGGTATTTCTTTTCCCAAAGTCGTAAAAATTCCAAATAAACCAAATTGGCTTTGGTAAACATGGAAATATCTTAGCCAAAGTATCGTGCTAAGCACAGTTAGTGTAAATGTCCAGGAAATTAGAGTTAAGGATTTCTTCTTCCAACCTTTTTCTTTGGGATGATGCTTAATAAAACGTTGTACGGCATCGGCCCAAAATAAATAATAATAGTTCCGCATAAATTTATAATTAATATGGCAGTGTGCAAATCGAACAACCTTCCCTTTCTGTCCCCGCAGGTTCTCCCAACGGAAACCTTGCGCCGCACTATTGAATGTTTTATTGGGTTTGATTTGTTGTAATAACCACTCCGTAATCCTTGCCGGTTATCCCATAATTCTTAATCAAGTCTTCTTTATTTATTATTTGGATACTTTTGAATTCTTTATCTGTTATTAACGATAGCGTTCCCTCAAAACTTCTCTTCAAAACCTTGTTATTTAATATGTATTGGACGGATGAGTCGCTCCCTGGACTGGAAACAATTTTGGCGTAATCAGGAGATTTTAAGCTGAAGTATTTCCAGTAACGGACCTTGTCAAATTTTTTTGTTTCAATATAAATTATTCCTCTTTTCCCTTCTGCACCAATTCTTGTTCTTGCTGTAGAGTCGCCGATGAGGCTAAGCAAACCGATGTCATTCGGATTTAGATTCTCCGGGAAGCCGGTTCCGGTATATCTTACGCTGTCTATAATGTAAATAGGAAGCGGATATTTAGCCATAAATCGATCACCCGCTGTATAAAATGACATACACGATGCAACCAAATCAATGCCCTCGACAGGTTTATTTAGGTAATAATTTTTATCATCAGGGAATTTCATTTTTTTAGTCGAATCCATTTTTACATAGAATGAGATCGTGTCATTTGAAAATTTCCAATAGTGAGAGCAATCTCTCGATTTCCATTTGTCCTTAAAGCCTGGATAAAGTTTGAATAGGTCTTTTAAAAGAAAATTACTCAAATCAATGTAATTGCCGTCGGGTAATTTTCCTTTGAATGCTTTCGTAAGTCTGATTTTGCTTATTAGATCCAAAACAGAATCTTTCTGAAAAATGATACCGGGTTGGGTTTCGGAATAGTATCCCTTACCGGAGACGAACCGGTCATCTTTCCCAGCACAGCCCGTGGGTAGATCCATTTCCTCAACATCCACTTCTTTTAAATTCATAATGCTGGAATCCCGCAGATCGGTCAAATTGGTTTTGCATAAACAAAAGCCATTAACAGTAAATTTTTTTATTAACGATGTATCTTTTAATTGTGCCCGGCTTACTGAAATAGAAGATAGGAGAATAATGATTGAAAAACCGATTCTTTTCATGACTGATTTAGGTATTATATCCAAAGATGTAAAAAATTACTTTACCAGTATTAAGGTATGAATAAAATGCTGATTAATCACAATAACTAACACTCCCCTAACTTTTCCACAATCCCCAATCACTCCACCCAATACCTTAAATTAGCCGTTTATTTAAGACACACCATTGGCCAAAGACGCGACCAAAGAGACCCCTTTAATGCAGCAATACAATCAGGTAAAAGCAAAATACCCGGGTGCGCTGCTGCTTTTCCGCGTGGGCGATTTTTATGAGACCTTTGGCGAGGATGCCATCAAAGCATCGGGTATTTTGGGTATCGTGCTTACGCGACGTGCTAATGGTGCTGCGACGCATATCGAACTGGCAGGTTTTCCGCATCATTCTTTGGAGACTTATTTGCCGAAGCTGGTCCGCGCAGGTCAACGGGTTGCCATTTGCGATCAATTGGAAGATCCCAAAACCACCAAAACCATCGTCAAACGCGGTGTAACGGAACTGGTTACCCCCGGCGTCGCGATAAGCGATAACATCCTGCACCAAAAAAGCAATAATTACCTGGCTTCGCTGTATTTTGAGAAGAACAGCATCGGCGTGGCTTTTATCGATATTTCAACCGGCGAATTTGTGACCGCGCAGGGCAACAGCGAGTACATTGATAAATTGCTGCAAGGCTTTAACCCCAGCGAGATCGTTTATGCCAAAAGCAGTCACCATGATTACATCGAAGCCTTTGGCGACCGCTATTATACCTATAAACTGGACGAGTGGCCCTACAGCGGCGATTACGCTCAGGAAACTTTACTGAAGCATTTCGGCGTAAAGTCATTAAAGGGCTTTGGTATCGAGCGGCTAAATCTCGGCATCATAGCCGCCGGCGTTACCCTCCATTATTTGAACGAGACCGAGCACCGCAATTTGCAGCATATCTCATCCATCAGCAGGATAGAGGAGAGCCGCTACCTCTGGCTCGACCGTTACAGCGTGCGCAATCTGGAGCTGATAGGCTCATCCAATGAAAACGCTACTACGCTGGTTGATGTGCTCGACCAAACCTGTTCGCCCATGGGCGCGCGTTTGTTAAGGCGCTGGATCGTAATGCCGCTCAAAGAGATCAAACCCATTAACGACCGTTTGGGCGTGGTGGAATATTTGGTCAACCACGAAGATCTGCGCGAAGAGCTGAAACAAAATATCCGCCACATCGGCGATCTGGAGCGCCTCATCTCGAAAATTGGCTTGCAGCGCGCCAACCCCCGCGAGGTGTGCCAGTTGAAAAAAGCATTAAAAGCCATTGAAACGATTAAGGAGCAATGCTTTGAAACGGATAACGAACCCTTACGTGCTATTGGCGAACAGCTAAACCCTTGCTCCATAATCAGCGAAAAGATAGAAAAGGAACTGAACCCGGAGCCGCCGGTAATGCTGGTGAAAGGTTCGGTTATCAATTCGGGCATTAATGAAGAGTTAGACAGGCTGCGCAAGATCGCCTTCGGCGGCAAGGGGTATTTGCTGGAGATACAAAAACGTGAAGCCGAACAAACCGGGATTCCCTCGCTCAAAGTAGCGTTTAACAACGTCTTCGGTTATTACCTTGAAGTGACCCACTTGCACCGCGATAAGGTGCCAACTGAGTGGATACGCAAGCAAACCCTGGTTAATGCCGAGCGTTACATTACCCCCGAACTGAAGGAATACGAAGAGCAAATATTAGGTGCCGAGGAAAAGATACTGGCGCTGGAAACCCGCCTGTATAACGACCTGCTGTATTCCCTCGCCGAATATATCAAACCCATACAGCTTAATGCGCAATTGATAGCCCGGCTGGATGTGCTGCTTAACTTCGCCACCATATCCATCAAAAACTATTACGTCAAGCCGGAACTGAACGACAGCACCATCATCGACATCAAAGGCGGTCGCCACCCGGTGATCGAAAAGAATTTGCCGGTGGGCGAGGAGTACATCACCAACGATGTGTACCTCGACAGCGAATCGCAGCAGATCATCATCATTACCGGGCCGAACATGGCGGGTAAATCGGCCTTGCTGCGCCAAACCGGTTTGATCGTATTGATGGCGCAAATGGGCTGTTTTGTGCCGGCTAAATCGGTATCTATCGGCGTGGTGGATAAGATATTTACCCGGGTAGGAGCATCGGATAACCTATCGGCCGGCGAATCAACCTTTATGGTGGAGATGAACGAGACCGCCAGCATCCTCAATAACCTTTCCGACCGCAGCCTGATATTGCTGGACGAGATCGGTCGCGGCACCTCCACTTATGACGGTATTTCCATCGCCTGGGCCATCGCCGAGTACCTGCATAATCAACCCACAGCAAGGGCCAAAACGCTGTTCGCCACCCATTACCACGAGCTGAACGAACTGACCAACACGCACCCGCGCATCAAAAACTTTAATGTAACGGTAAAGGAAGTAGGCCACCAGATCATCTTCCTGCGCAAGCTGGTACCCGGCGGCAGTGAGCATAGTTTTGGTATCCATGTAGCCAAACTGGCGGGCATGCCGCATAAGGTAGTCGGTCGTGCCAACGAAATACTCAAAAAATTGGAAGCCGAACGCACCGGCGGCGAACATATTAAGGAAAGCATCCGCAAGGTTCAAAAGCAAGCCGTACAGATGCAGATGTTCAGCATTGATGACCCTGTTTTGGTCAAAATTCGCGATACGCTAAATAACCTTGATGTAAATACCCTAACGCCGGTTGAAGCTTTGATGAAGCTTGATGAGATACAAAGAGTGATCAAGGGGTAAAAACTAATAAACTTTAATAAATTTTGTCATTGCGAGCGGAGCGAAGCAACCTCGTCGCGTTTAGGTGCGGATTTCGATGTGAGCAACAAATTTAGTATCATCGAACGATGAAAAATCACCAATATGCAATTTACATCATGACCAATAAAGCAAATACAGTGTTATATGTTGGCGTAACCAGTGATTTATTTGACCGTGTATCGAAGCATAACATAAGGTTTACGAGGGTTTTACGTCAAAATATCATTGTGATAAATTGGTTTATTATGAAGAGTATCAATGGATACATGATGCCATTGCAAGAGAGAAGCAACTGAAAGGTGGTTCGAGGCAAAAGAAGATCAATTTAGGGGTGGCCAGCAATCCTCATGGGATGACTTAAGTATTGATTGGTACATATAGGTTTTACAAAATGATCCGCAAGTGCATAGCGACGAGGTTGCTTCGTCGTTGTCTGCCTGTCGGCAGACAGACTCCTCGCAATGACAGAGTTTTTTATGGACCCTTAAATAGGGAGGCTTGTTAATATGTTCAAAATCAACTGTAACCTAAAACCTGGCTTCTCCGTATTTTTAGGTGATGATAAAGCGTTACTCCGTAGTCTTATTGTTTTTGGGTGCTGTGATCTTATCCTCCTGCCATTCCAAACGGGCAGTGATGAAAGGCGAACCCGGCCAGGTAGTGGCCCCGCAACCCTCCATAGCTGAAAAATATGCGCAGATATTAGGTGTTGATCCTAACCAGATACAAAACGGGCGCCTGTATGCCTTTATCGACCAATGGATGGGCACACCCTATAAATTTGGCGGGCAGGATCATGACGGTATCGATTGTTCGGGATTGTCTCAATTACTAGAACAGGAAGTTTATGCCATCAACTTGCCACGTACTACCAGTCAGCAGGTATTGGTCATCAAACGCAAATACGAAGAAGAACTACAGGAAGGCGACCTGGTGTTTTTTGATTACGACGGGCGCAAATTCGGCCATGTGGGGGTTTATTTGCAAAATGGTTACTATGTGCATGCCGGTTCAAAAGGGGTAGCCATAGTCAAACTGCGCGACACCTATATGTATAAATATTTCTCGCGCTGCGGATCGGTGAGTGCCATGCCGGATACTTCGAAAGGCAAGTAAATTTATTTGCACACGACCCGATTTTCCGCTTATCTTTAAGCATGAAATTACCTTCCTGCTTAACCCACGCTGTTTTGGTAATTGTATTTATTACTACAAGCTTTTCGGCACAGTCGCAGGCTGTAAAGATCGATTCGGGCACCACGCTCACATCACAGGCGGGCATCATCAACAAGTATTCGCAATTATTAAATGTACCGAAGGACAGTATCAAAAATATGAAGCTATATACTTTGATCGAACGGTATTCGGCTACGCCTTACAAATATGGCGGCAACGATCAAACCGGTGTTGATTGCTCCGGTTTTTCCAGCGTAATTGAGAAGCAGGTATATGGATTAACCATTCCGCGTTCAACCGGTGAGCAGGCAAAAGCGATACAATCAAAAAATATCTCCAGCCTTAAAGAAGGCGACCTGGTATTCCTCAAATTGGGCGGAAGCGGTATCAACCACGTTGGCGTTTACCTGCAAAACGGCTTTTTTATCCATGCCACATCCAATCTCGGCATCGTGCTGGATAACCTGAACGACCCGGATACTCAGCAGCGTTTTGTTTCAGCAGGTTCAGTTAAATAAAACCAAAACCTTACCTTTGCCGCATGCCCGAAGAAAAGGAAAAATACGATTTCTGGACCAAATACAAGCGTTTTGCGTCGACCGAAATATTACTTTATGTAATTATGATCGTAGGTATCATCCTCGGCATTATCATCTTTGGCTGATCACTTTTTTACCAGCACCACGTTGTAGTTATCAGCATCCACTACGGATTGATAAAAGTCGACCACATCCTGGTACATATCCTTGCTGTACGTACCGTCTTTAACCTGGAACTTACGGCTATAAACCAATTGATCGCCTTTAACCGCCATCGTAGCGGTATAAGTGCCAAACGGCTTGTCGATCTTAACCTCCAGCGGGTCCGAATCCAGGCTGTAACCTTTGGGCAGGGTGTAGGTGATATTATCTTCTTCGGTATAACCTCTTTCAATGGTCACGGGGTTAATACGGTTGCGAACAGGCTTTACACCCGATGAATAACGATCGACGGAATTCAATGAAAAATAAAACTTACCGTCATTAATGGCGCCATATTCCTTTGCAGAGAATCGCATGTTTTCGTAGGTAACAGGCTTTAAACTTTTATCCTGCTTGTACTCCAGCACTTTTACATCCAGGTTATTGATCAGATAATACCTTCTGATAGCTTTAAGCCGTTCCGCCTGTGCCCGCTCGATAATTGGGCTGCGGTCCTCATAATCGGTGCCTTTAAATACGGTTTGCATGCTGCCGCTAAGGTCGCCGCTGTCGCTGATCACAAAATCGGCTTTACGTTGCTGCAGGTTTTCTTCGGTGGTGTATTTTGGCGTATGCAGCAGCTTGCCGCCCTGTGCGGTACAAGCCAGCACATTACGGTCGTCGGTAAAGTCGCCTAAAAAGCCAAAGGGTATCTTTTGGCTGGTGCATTCCAGCCAAGTGGTATCGCTTTTAAAGGGCAGGCATAAAATAATGTGATTTCCCTGCACGCTGGCAAAATCGGGGGTAAGGCTTCGTTTTTCATCGCGGCCTGCATAAACCTCGCAATACCACGAATCGATGCCCGCCACCTTAAGCAGTGATTTGGTATAGTTTACCAAGGCCTTGCAATCGCCATAGCCATCTTTGTCAACATCGGCTGCTGCAAAGGGCCTGAAGCCGCCTATGCCAACCTGTACGCTGATATAATGCGTTTTTTGCTGCATGTACTCGTATATGAGTTTTGCCTTTTGTTTGGGATCGGTTACGCCGGCAACAAGGTCTTTTATATGCTGCGCTGTTTCGGCCGGCACTTCTTCGCGGTCGGCTATCAGCTTATCATACTCCCACTTACCCAGCTGGTCCCAATTACTGAACGCGCCGCTTAAGTCCTGGTAAGCAAATTTTTCGGGTGCTATCATTAACCTTCCTGCAACGTTTTCCCAACCAGGGCTCATGGGTTCATAGCGCCGGGCTTTCATGTTGTTTACTTCCCAGCTATAAATTTTCATTCCTTTCGGGAGCGGGTTTGTATATGCCTGTGCGTGCAGATCTATCTCTTTGTATCTAACTGTATAGTCGGGTTTACAAATAAAGGAATAACTGCTTTTCTCTACGGCTAGTCCGGGCTCGGGGTTTGGCAGCCAGTCGTCAAACCGGAATGATTGCCTGGTGCGGGTCTCATACTCAAACTCAATGGTATACGGGTATTGCGTTACCGCCTTTTTATAAACTTTGGCGCGGTCGTCCAGGAAAAGCGAAAAACCGTCCGACACAGCTTCATCCTCAAAATCCGATTCTGATATCTTTTGCTGTACTTTTCCAAATTCATCATAAATAAGGCCCCTGATCGATTTTACTTTGGTTATTTTATCATATACCACGTATAACCGGGCAGCATCATCGCCATTTTGGTTTAAAATGGTAATAACGCGCTTAACATGGGTGGTCACATCGTCCAGGTCATTTACCGTGGTTGTTATCTGCTCATTTCGCACCACGGCACTGGCATAAGGCAGCAACTCCTTAGGTATCAGGCCTGCATTGTAGTTATTTTGTGCGGACGCAACGACCGATGAACTGAAAAAAAGTAAGATCGATATCAACAGCTTCATTATTTCTTTTTGATCACAATTTCGTTTTTCTCAGCCGCTATAACTTTGTTAAACAGTTCTTTCAGGTATGGGTACTCTTCCGGGCTGTAAATTGATTTGCTGATCTTGGTTACGTACGAAAAAGTAATAACGTTACTATCGCTCTGGTAGTCTGTTATAAAATTACCTCCCTGGTTAGGTAGAGCAATATTGACGCCCTGCGGGGGATTTTCAACGGTATATTGCGCGGGCAAATGCACCGTCACGATATAACGCTCTTCTGACGGCATACCCCAATCAACGGGAAAATCGCGCTGTGCCAGCTTAAAGGGGTTGGTTTTCATTTGGTCGATCAAAAAAGGGCTAAACCGGATGTTGTCCTTGCTGCCGTTCACCGTGGGGAGCACCTCAATATCATAACTTTCGTCCAAAGTTTTGTCGAGCGTGTCAATATTGGTTATGTTTGATTTAGCGATCTTTATTTTCGGCATTTCACCGCTGATGTGCTCAACATACTCATCTACCGAATTAAATTTTTTGATCTCGCCGCGTTTTAAGTACCCGCTATATCCCGACGAGTAGCAGTTAAGGGTTCCCTTTAGCTTACCGTCATCCTGCAGCGTCAGGTCAAAATTATAAGTGGTGCTCTCGCGTTGCGGCGTAACCATGTCAATCCAATAGGAAGGTTTATCCAGGCTGAAAACACGCCCCTGGTCGTTCAGGCAGCGTAAAGGCAGCATCCCAAAAGACAGTAAAGGCTCTGTGGCGTCAAGCATGTAGGTTTTACCGCCAATGTTGGTACGGGCGATCACATAATTAAACTCACTTGGACTTGGGTATAGCTTATTTATGGAACCGTTAGTGCGGGTTGATACAAGGACCGCTTCAGTAGGAATATTGGCCGAATTGAGCGCCGTGACCAAAGCCAGGTTAATATCACCTGCATTGCCGGTACGCGCGTCCAGCGCTTTACGGATGCCGTCAACGCTTCCCATGTCATCGCGGTCGTTCCACTTAAAACTTTTCTGTATAAAGGCATATACTGCCTTCGCTTTTTCCAGGCTATCGGTTTTGCCGGCAATAGCAGTTCCGATATGATCTTTTAGCAGATCTTTTTTCTTAAGCTGCCCGCCAAACCAATATGCTGACTTTAATTCGTAATCAACGTCCTTCCATTCTTTGGTAAATTTTATCTTTCCGCCGGTATTGAAGTCAGTGAATTCAACTAACTGAAAATTGATAGCCGACATATAGTTTTTAGGCGAGGTCATGTATTCTTCTTTGGCAAATGCGGGTACGTTGTGCATGCCATAGGTAAGAAAAGAACAACCTGCTGCGGCACCATGAAATGAAAAGCAATCTCTTTCAATTTCAGCCTTGCTAACGTCCAGTTTCAGGTAACCCCGCAGGGAAGCGTTATAGTTCCAAAAACCCGGAATATGAGCCTCGTACTCCGAAAACACCTTTGGTATATAACCCTGGAATTCCCAGTTTTGAAAATTAAAATCATAAGGCGATTCCAATTGGTAACTTACTTCAATAACACAGCCTTTACGCAAACCCGGCATCGCGAATTTGACCAGGGTATGGTGCTTATCCTCTTTTACCCTGAAAACTTTTTTGGGATCGAGTTCAACTTTTTGTACCAGGCCGTTATCATCCTTATAAAAAGTTACCCCTTTTATCTCGGTTACTTCTTCATAAGTCTGCCCATCACTGCTGTAAACCGGTATCTCAAAAGTTCCTTCACTTTCAAAATCCTTGTCATCAAAAAATTTGATCTTAGTATGGTAGGTGTACTCCAGCCTGATGTTGTCCAGGTTGTTTACAGTGATCCTGGATATGCCATGCTCATTCAAAACAACGGCATGGGCCGATGTGTCTTTGTCGTAACGCCTCATGTCAAGCGCAGCATTATCTTGCTGGCCGTAGGGAAAGTCTTGCGCAAATGCGGCAGCCGAAATAAAACAAGCAGCTAAAAGGAGTAAAAATTTTCTCATCGTGAGTTTAAAATTTAGGTCGTTCAAGTTAAAAAATTAAACTTAACTATTAAACATTAAAAAAATTTAATCCGCTGAAAACTTTTTAAGACCTTTGGCACTCTTGCATACTAAAAAATGAAACTGAATTTAAAACGCCCTTTAGCTTTCTTTGATATCGAATCAACCGGGACTAATGTAGCAACCGACCGTATTGTCGAATTATCTGTCATCAAACTTAATCCTGATGGCAGCGAAGAAGTGAAGACCTGGCGTATTAATCCCGGCATGCCTATTCCGCTCGAATCATCGATGGTTCATGGCATTTACGATGAGCATATAAAGAATGAGCCTTTTTTTAAGGCTTTGGCTGTTGATGTGTCTGCGTTTATAGCCGATAGTGACCTGGCGGGATATAACTCCAACAAGTTTGATATTCCGCTGCTGATGGAGGAGTTTTTGCGCTCGGGGACTCAGTTTGATTTGGAAAACCGTTTTTTTGTTGATGTGCAAAACATTTTCCACCAGATGGAGCAGCGCACACTTAAAGCTGCATACCAGTTTTATTGCGATAAGAAAATTATAAACGCGCATTCGGCCGAAGCGGATACACGCGCTACAATGGAAGTATTGCTTGCACAGATAGAGAAATATGAAGGCGCTGATTGGGAGGACAAAAGCGGTAAAGTGAGCAAGCCGGTGGTGAATGATATCGAGGCGCTGCATCAATTTACCAATCTAAATCGCCCGCTTGATTTTGCCGGCCGTATGGTTTATAACGAACAGGGCGAAGGCGTATTCAATTTCGGCAAGCACAAAGGAAAGAAAGTTGAAGATGTATTTAACGTGGAACCCAGTTATTACTCCTGGATGATGCAGGGCGATTTCCCCTTATACACCAAGCGCAAGCTGGAGGAGATATATGCGCAATGGAATGCCAAAAAGATAGCCGAACGCGCACCTAAACCTGCATTTCAGCCAAAACCAGCCGAAAACCAGGTTAAACCGGCAGAACCGAAGAAGGTTGAAGAGCCTGCAAAACCTGAAGCGCCGAAGCCTTTCGTAAATCAACCCAAAAAGGAATTTCACAAACCCGACAATCGCAATAATCAGCAAAATAACAATCAAAACCGCCCACCCAGGAAAGATGATGGCCCTGCAAAACCGGTGGATGATGATATGCTGAAAATGCTGGCGGATAAGTTCAAAAAGGGTTAAAACCCTATCGGCCAGTAAGCGGGCCTGATGGTTGTGCCGCCTACCACTTTGCAGTCTACACACAATTTTTCAGAGTAGCTATACCCGTCTATTTGATGTGCCGAGTTCTCGTGAGCAAAGGTTGGTATTGAATCGCCGCTGCCGAGCGTTCGTTGCAGCCTGTAAGGTAATGTCGACACCGGATCAACGGGTATATACCCTCCTTTACAATCTTCGACGTACGGTGGCCCCACATATACTGGGACATGGAACGGCAATGTTCTTCCGCTTAAAATTATTCGCTTACTGGTAACTGTTGATACGCTGACAAAGCCAATGGCAAGGTCCGCCGGGTTGTTTACAGGGTGGATGTTGCCAATTGATGTAGACGGATAGGGGTCAAAAATAGAGCCGAGTTGCTCTGTATTTTTCTTAAGTATCTGCCAGAATTTATAAGCGTCGGCTGTTATTGCGTATTGCTTTACGTTTACGCTGTATACATGTGTGAGCCTGCCTGATGAGGCTGCAACATATCCTATCGGGAACCGGGCAATCACATCCTGGCTCAAATTAATAGAGTTAGAAACATAGAAACTATTTGAAGGCGTAGCATGCCGGTAACACGTGCTCAGCAAACTATCCGGGTCAGTGAAACTTACTACATGATTTTTATAAGTCAATTGCGAGCGTTCCAATGAGAAATAACTCCATGTTTCATCATAATCCCAACGGTAATACCTGGTTTTATTACTCGGATCATGCGAACTGACATAAAACTGCACGCCGCTGGTCAGCGGTTGATAAAATACGCTGTCAATTGCAGGCGTGATCTTGTTTTCTACAAAATCAGAAACATATTCCCTGCCTTTTGCAGTAACAATATGCAGGCGGTATTTTCTGTCGGTTGGCAGGTTAAGATTGACAGTGCTGTAAATGCCCGTTTTTACCTCGCTTAGGGCATACTTATCGTTTTTGTCGCTTTCGATAGTTACCGTTGCTTCCGAATCGGGCACATAGGTTTTGCTATCGAGTTTCACCGTGTGGCTAAGCTTGATAAAAGTGCTGTCGCTGCCACTGTTGATCACACCTTCAACCACTAAATAAT
>JBIOHG010000077.1:0-18831 GCA_044448765.1 Sphingobacteriales bacterium
GGGTAAAGGGATTAGCATTCTGAACAGCCTTTACAGAGGCTAATGACAAAGCTTAATCTTTTCTCTTTACCCTTTTCTTCTGCAATAAATTTATTCCTTATTCACTCTTAAAACAATCCTATGCAAACATAGGATGACAAACAATTGAATTATGCCACTTTTCACATCACGCAAGCAGGAGAAAAAAGTTAAAGTTACCTTTGGCAATGGTTTGCTATTTGTTGAACGGGAGGGTGATAAGCAACAGGTTTTTCCGCTGGAGTTTTTTCCGAAACTGGCAAATGCAACAGATGAGGAACGTGAAGACTGGACGCAAACGGATAAAGGTATTCGTTTTAATAAGTTAAGCCTGGACGTGAATCTGTAGAGCTGAAAGCTAAAAGACCAAAGCAGAAAGCTCTTATTAAATTGATTAAAAAGCTTTTAGCCTTATGCTTTCAGCTTTAAGCTAAAAAACATGGATTTCGAAGAATTTTTCAGAAAGAAAAGAATAGACGTGGAAGCCTTGGGTAAGGCCGAACCGGCGCTGCTTTCTGAATTCAAAACTCATTTTGAACAAATGGGCGAGAAAAGCTTCGATCATACCAAAAAATACTGGTTTAATAAATTACGGCTTATTTATCATTTAGCTCCCGAGCCAAAAGTGGAAAAGGTGATTATAGAAAATGCGCTGGCCGAGCAAACTATTACAGAGACTTTAGAGGAAACAGTTTCGCCGCCTGTTACAGCCGGTTTCAAACCTCGTTTTAAACCGGGAATGAGTAAACCTGCTGAGTCAAGCCAGGAAACACCAGCATCTGAAACTGAAAAAAGCGCAGAAAATACTGAGTCTGCTTCTGCTTCGCCTGCTAAGGTTGGTTTCACACCACGCTTTAAAGCAGGCGTTACTAAACCGATTGAAACATCAGTGCCAGAAGCTAAAAAACCTGCTGAAACTAACGAGGCCAGTTCTACCCCGCCTGCCAAGGTTGGTTTCACGCCACGTTTTAAAGCCGGTGTAACTAAACCGACTCAGCCTGAACCAAAAGAAGAACCTAAGATCGATCCCCCTGCCGAAGACAAGCCGACTGAAAGCATTGCACCCAAACCCGCTGTTGGCTTTACGCCCAGGTTTAAAATGAAGCCTAAGGACGAAGAGTAGAGACGCAATGCACTGTATCTACTGAGACTACCTTTTATGCTCAAACAACCACGGTATTAGGCCCGGTTCAGCGAAAGCATCGTTCCAGCTATTGTGCCCGTCATTGGGATAAAGCGTGAATTTAGGGTTGCCACCAGCCGCTTTGATAGCGTTCACCATAATGATGGAATGATCTGGCGAGACTACATTATCCTTAGCGCCATGTAATATCCAAAGCGGTACTTTTTTGGCGTACACTTTTGCATTCAGCGTATTGTCGCCGCCGCAGATAGCGAAAGCAGCTGCAAAAAGATCGGGGCGGCGCCTCAACAGTTCAAAGGTGCCCATGCCACCCATTGACAGGCCACCAACATATACATGATGCTTATCTACATAAGGTTTATCCAGCCATTGCGAAATAAGGCCCAATAGCCCTTCCATCGCCACGGTTGGTTTACCGCCCTCGATGAAATCCCAGATCAATTTGCCTGATGAATCCTTCTTCATATTCACATTGCTCCACCAATCGTTTGCCGGGCATTGCGGAAAAATGACGATAGCAGGGTATTTCGCCCGGATGGTATCATTAAGGAAAAGCTGAGTGCCGTATTTTAACTGCGCTTCGTTGTCATTCCCGCGTTCTCCTGCCCCGTGTAATACCAGTATAACTGCATACTTTTTTGCCGGATCGAAATTCTTTGGGAATAAGAAACGGTAGGGGATCGTATCCGTTTTGTTGATATAAGTTCCCCTGTCAAATGATGAAGTATTTTGGGCCTTCAGTAAAAAAGGGAATAGAAGGCATAAAGCCAATATTCCCTTTAAAAGTATTTTTTTCGCCGTCATGGTAAATGTCAAAATGCAATTCTAACAAAATTTAACAGCTTTTGGATTTAATTGTTCTTCAATGACGGGCTTTCAAAATTCAACTTCTTCAAACCATGTTGTATTTCCGGGCAGCTCATAAATAATTTCCATAGCAAACCGCTGCGGTAATTTTCTATCATTACAACCGTAGGCCCCTGGTCAATCGCGAGGTACGATTTGGCATACCAATTATGCGATTCACTGAAGGCATCGGTAAAACCATATTCTCCCCAAATTTTATCGCCCAGGTCATAATAAAAATGACGAAGCGCTTTCATCGAAAATTCTGGTGTATAAGGAAACGCCGACAAAGCCGCAGTTGGCGATATCACGCCCAGGTCATTCCTCGGTTCGTGCGCGCTGTAACCCACATAACTATCGCTTGCCGTGAGGCCCCAGCAATCTTCGCCATAACCTTTGTAATGTTTTGGATTGTCCACGCAATAATCATGGTTGATCAGGGTGTGATTCAAATTCTGCTCCCAATAGTCTGCATACTGATCTTTCAAACCCTTTGGATCAAGCCCCATGAACGAGTATTGAGAGAAAAATAACGGCCCCCCATAATCATATCCCAGCGGCAATTTATGTCCATAAAAAGTTTTACCGTTTTTAAAGAAATCGCTTTGCGCCCAACCACCATAATAAACATTAGTACCCACCGGGTAGCGGTCCGCCGATTCGGCTAAGATGTAGGTTATCATACATTCATTAAAACCGCGGATTGGGAAGTTCATCGCCCAACCGTTATTTGGCGACCAGTGCCAGTACAAATTATCCCTTCCCTCGTGCGTATACCAGCTCCACTCAATATCGTCCCACATGGCATTTATGCGAGATCTTATCTGGTCTTCTTTACGATCATTTCCATTAAAATACTGCCTTGCACATAGCAACCCTTCAAAAAGGTACGAGGTCTCCACTAAATCACCGCCATCGTCTTTACGGCCAAACGGGATCACCTTGCCGGTTTCGCCATTCATCCAATGCGGAAATACGCCGTGGAACGAATCGGCATGGTATAAAAAGTTTACTATTTTCAGCATACGGTTCACTGCTTGCTCATGGGTTATCCATTTGCGGTGATCGGCTACTATCAAAGCCATAATACCAAAGCCGGAACCACCTGTGGTTACCACTTCAGTGCCGTAGTCATAGGCAATATTACTACGCTCGCGGGCCAGGCCGCTGGTTGGGTGACCAAAATCCCAGAAATAGCGGAAGGTTTGCCGCTGTACTACATCAAGCAATGCACTATCAGAAAGGCCTTTAATGATGCCCACCTGCTTAATACCGTCTTCAATTGCTTTATCTGGCTTTTGGGCAAAGCTATAAGTCGATATTAGGACCAGTAAGAGAAGTATTATTCTTTTCATTATAATAAATTATACAATTTGTCATTAAAGCCCTCTCCACCTGGAGAGGGTTGGCCTGCCTGCCGGTAGACAGGGTGAGGCTTATAGGTTAGGACTTTGAAAGCCCAAATTTTTCATGCCCGTTTTGACCTCGGGATTGCTCATAAATAAACTCCAGAGCAAGCCGCTGCGGTAATTTTCGATCATGTCTATGATAGGCCCCTGGTCAATAGCCAATGTCGATGTCGCAAACCAGGGATTGTTCAGATCAAATGCATCGTAAAAGCCGTATTGCCCCCACATTTTGTCGCCAAGTTTATAATAGAAAAACTTAAGTGCAGCCATGGATTGTGTGGGCGTGTAAACTAATGACGAGATAGCCGCCGTAGGCGCTATGACACCCACATCATTAGTAGGCGAACTGGCTGTATATCCGTTTTGGATATCGCTTGCCGTTAATCCCCAGCATTGGCTGCTGTATCCGTAATAGTTGTTTGGGTTTGACACACAGTAGTCGTAATTGATCATGGCGTGTGCCTTGTTTTGTCCATCATAACTGGCGTAAGCATCTGACAAGCCGTTGGGATTGATACCGAGGAACGAATAATGTGCAAAAAACAACGGGCCGCCTTCCGTTGGGCCGAGTGGTAGGGTAATACCGAAATAGTTGCTGCCGTTTTTCATTCCACCGTTCAAAGCCCAGCCGTTGTCATAAACTGCTTTGGTTATGGGGTGCGTTGTTGACGATGCCGCCATCACATAAGTTATAAGCGCCTCATCCCAGCCGTTTACCTGCTGATTGGTCGACCAGCCGTAATCGGGACTCCAATGCCAATACAAAGTATTTTGCCCGCCCTGCGTGAACCAGTCCCATTCAACGCCGTTCCAAATTGTATTAATGTCATCGCGTAAATTGGTTTCATCCGCGCCTGCGCCGTTGAAATATTGGCGGGCCGTTAACAGGCCCTGCATCAGGTAGGCGGTTTCAACCAGGTCGGCGCCGTCATCCTGGGTACTGAAGGGCACTACAGCACCAGTAACTCCGTTCAACCAATGCGGAAAAGCACCGTGGAATTTTTGCGCGGTATTCTTTAAAAAACCAACAATGGTTTGCATTCGTGCCAAGCCTGCGGCGCGTGTAATGTATTGCCGGTTTATGCCGACAACAATAGCCATAATGCCAAAACCGGAACCTCCCATCGTAACCACATCGCCCGAGGTATTGCGCTCGCGGGCAAGGCCGCTGGTAGGGTGCCCGAAATCCCAGAAATATTTAAAGGTTTGCTTCTGTACCAGGTCGAGCAGCGCGGCATCTGATATTTGGGGGAACTTATCTGTAGAATCAATAGCAGTAGTCAACTTTATATCAACCTCTGATTGCAGAGCAGTACTTGTTGATGATTTAAGGTTTGTTGATACCGACAAGGCGTACTGAGTAATAGGTAACAAAGCGGCAGGCGTAATTACCACCGTACTGTCGTGGTTTTCGTAACTGGCACTATAGGTTACAGCAGCGCCGGCAGTGCTTTTGAACGTTACACTGTTTGCTATCGAATTGGTATTAAGGGGCGATGAAAAGGATATTTTAATCACGGGCCTGGTATTCAACTTATTATAGTTAAAGCCGTTGTATAAACCGTTTACTTTTAAACCGCTATAACTAAAAGTAGTAGCAACCGGTATAGGTACCGGTTGCGGTGGTTGCTGCTGTTTACTGCACGAATAAAGCATCAATAACAATACTGCAACTAAACAATTTTTAAAATCTCTCATCCCCTCAAATATCATATTGCAAAAGAAATTACAAGTTAATCATTAAAAAAGGTTGTTGTCATGTCCACCTGCTGGCGGACAGACAAACAACCTCAACCTAAATCAATCAACTGTTATTTTCCTCTGCCCTGCAAAGCTACTACTGCGCTTATTTCCGCAGGTGTAAGTACTTTATTGTAAACCCTAACTTCATCAGTTTGCCCAACATTATAGAATGCCCATGATTGTGAGCCTGTTGAGGTTGTCTGGCTTGGATTTGTTTGAAACTGTACACAGCCAAACACAAGATTACCAATATCAGGGAAACTCAAATTACCTCTAAGCGGTTTACTGCCGTTCAAGGCCTCTCCGCTGTTTACTTTTGAACCATTCACATACAGCGAACATGCGTTGGATGTAGCGGACGCATCATAAGTATAAGTTAGATTTGTCCATTTACCGAACAGGTTCAATACATTGTTTACCGAATAGGTAAAATCGTTACCGGCCGAATCAATGTGTAACCTGAACATCCCATTGGTGTTTGAGCTTCCGTTTTCAAAAAACACGTCTATATTTCCCCAAAATTGGGTGGTATTGGCAAGCGAAAAAATCCCTATTATGCCTGGTCCCGGAGGAGGGGTGTTTACCCATTCGCTGATAGTAAAGCTTTGAATTGATTTTACTTTATCACTTGGAGCTGCCAGTACGTAAGCATTTGCAGCTCCCTGGAGGGCCTGGCCCACCTCGCCTTTGGCAAAGGTAGTGCCCGTATTTATCCCGGCGGTTCCTGAAACGCTATCAACTAAACTTCCATTAAATGCATAATAGCCAACTAAAGCATCCTTTTCTATGGCGCCCGAACTTGTAAAACCATCAATAGACAGAGGAGGAGCGTAACTTTTGGGATTAAATTCCTTGAGGCAGGAAGATAACCCTACGCTGATAAGCGTAAGGGTTAGGATATATATTTTATTTTTTTTCATGTCGATTATAATTAATATTAATACCCCGGGTTTTGAGTTAGTACACCTGCGCTCAGGTCAATTTCAGCTTGAGGGATTGGCCAAACTTCGTTTTTGTTTGCTTTCCAGCCCTTAGGACCAAAAACCGTGGCAGCGCGCCCCTGGCGGATCACATCAAAGTAGCGATCGAATTCCATAGCCAGTTCCACCCTGCGTTCGTGATAGATCGCAGTGCGAAGAGCAGCCTGGTCTGTTGTAGTTACAGGAGGCAGGATAGCTGCATTTCCCGCACGGGCCCTTGCACGTACCATCTCAAGCGAAGCAAGAGCCGGCCCGCTGTTGCCCAATTCGTTATTGGCTTCGGCATTCATTAATAATACATCAGCGTAACGCAATACAATTTTATCCTGTTGAGCCCCTTCGTTAAAGCCTGAAACATAAAGGCTGAAAGGAACATAGGATTTATAATTATATCTTGGGTTATCGCCTACTGCAGGAATAGCATCGCCTTCAGCGGTAGTTGTACCCCTAAAGATGACAGTTCCCGCCAACCGCGGATCGCCAGCTTCAAACTCGTTTACAAGGTCCTGGGTAGGAACATTAAAGCCCCAGCCACCGCCGGTAACCCCTCGAACACCCTGTACCTGCGAATATTGCGAGTTTGATTCGCTGGAATTGCCCGGGATCAACATGTTTTGGATCTCAAATATAGATTCAGAATTGTTTTTATTCTCTATTCTGAACATCTTTTCGTAGTTCGGAAACAGCGAATAACCTAAACCGGTTACTGCGTTTGTATAAGTCACTACATCTGTCCATTTTTTCTGGTATAGCGCAGCTTTTGCATGCAAAGCCAATGCAGCGCCCTTTGTTACATGACCAACATCTGCTGAACTGTAAGACTGCGGTAATACAGCAGCAGCGTCAGTAAGGTCAGTTTCTATCGCAGCCCAAACGGTAGCTTTAGGGCTGCGCGGAATATTGTATTCAGTAGCCGCTTTTGGTACATGCAGGCGTAAAGGCACATCGCCAAATGCGCGCACCAGCCTAAAGTAAGCGTAGGCCCTTATAAATTTGGCCTCGGCCAAATACCTGCTCTTCAAATTTCCATCCATATTGATGGCGGGAATATTATCAAGTATTTGGTTTGCCAGGTTTATAGTACGATACTCCCCATTCCAAAAATCAGAGATCTGGCCTTCAGTTGAACTGGCAGTGAACTGGTCAAAGTCATTCATAAAGGACGCATCATCGGGGCTGCTGCCCTTTTCGGCGTCATCCGAACCCATGCTTTCAACTGCGATCGGAGCAAATGCAATATTTGTCCACTCGTGCAAATTAGCGTACATCGCGTTTACTGCTGACGTTGCATCGGCCTGTGTTACCCAAAACTGGGCAGTAGGCACCAGTTGCTGTTTGGGCTTATCCAAAAACCCTTTTTGGCAGCTTTGCGCAATCAACAATGTTGCAAAAAGACATATTCCTGTAACCCTTTGCAAGTAAATTTTCTTCCTATTCATTTTTTTATCTAATTAATATCTAATTAAAAAGTGACGTTCACACCAAAATTATAGGTTGCATACAGCGGGTACACGTTTGCGTCCAAACCTGCTTCTGTAGGCCCGCCACCAACTTCGGGGCTAAATCCTTTATATTTAAAGAAGTTAAGCGGGTTTTGTGCGTTCGCAAAAAACCTAACCTTTTGCACCCCTACTTTTGAGAGTACTGAGCCAGGCAGGGTATAGCCGAATTGTGCATTTCTAACCCTGAAATAAGCTCCGCTTTCAACATAGAACGAATTTGGGGCAGCGTTAGCATTTGAACCTACTTTTACCGACGGATAGGTGTTTGAAGTACCTGCTCCGTGCCAGCGATGGTCGTAAAAGTCCTGGGTGACGTTTTCGTTACCAAAACGGTAAGCGATGTTAGCATTATAGATGCTTACACCTGCAACACCCTGGAAATCAAGGGCCAAGTCGAATCCTTTATAAGAGAAGCTGGTGTTGAAACCATAATTATATTTAGGGTTTGGATTTCCCAGGTTCACACGGTCACGACCATCGATCACTCCATCATGATTTTGGTCTACATATTGAAAATCACCCGCTTTTGCTGTGGGCTGAGGGCCGGTAGTTTGATCCTGCTGGAATATGCCGGCTACTTTATACCCGTAAAACTCGCCAATTGGCTGGCCTTCAACAGTAATTGTAGCCAATTGGCCGTTTGTGATACCATTCCCACCCCCATAAATTGGGTTTTTACCAGACAGCACATTAATCACTTTATTATTATTCATAGCGAAGTTACCGCTGATAGAGTAAGAGAAATCCTTTCCTACTTTGTCCTTCCAGGTAAGCAAAACTTCTAAACCACGATTTTGTATGTCGGCCTGGTTCCCTATCGGGCCACCGGTTAAACCTAACGAACCAAGCACCGGTATAGAAAATACCGCGTTTTTGGTAATACGATTATAGTAATCGATTTCGAAGGTCAGCTTGTTATTTAATACACCGCCTTCTATGCCAATATCAGTGTTATGAGAGCGTTCCACAACGATTAAAGGCGGGGTAATGGTTGTAACACTTTCGCCCTGGGAAGCAGTCTGCGGGTTGCCAAAAATAGCCGTATAACCACCAGTTACAGTAGGCACAGCTACATTGTAGGGCAAATCGGCATTTGCAACTTCACCATACCCGCCTCTAAGCTTTAATAAGCTAAAAATGGTTTGATTTTTCATGAAATCTTCATTGCTGATCACCCAGCCCAATCCAATTGCCGGTAATGTACTGTAGCCATTGTTGCCGGCAGGTGTATAAAACTGCGAATTGCCATCGCGGCGAACAGATGCATTTAATAAGTACTTGTCTTTATAGGCATAATTTATCCTGGCAAATTGTGATTGAAAGGTCAATAAAGAGCCCGAATCGCCTATCACAAAATTACTCCCGGTAGGTGTAAAGAAATATCCGTAAGTGCCGCCC
This sequence comes from Sphingobacteriales bacterium, assembly GCA_044448765.1. Lineage (GTDB taxonomy): Bacteria > Bacteroidota > Bacteroidia > Sphingobacteriales > Sphingobacteriaceae > Mucilaginibacter. The sequence goes on from JBIOHG010000077.1 coordinate 9,041, forward strand.
AATACATTTTGGGCCCCGCCGTTAAATGAGTATCCTTGCCTTTGTTCGGTTGAGGAGCCCAACAACACCGTAAGATGATGATCATTTGCGAATATATTGTCATAGGTAAGTGTGTTTTCCTGCAACCAGTTGCGAGTTTCGTCACGGCCCCTGTTCAGCGAAGTTTGTGTGCTTTGCTGTGATAGCGTCGCTTTATAAAGCGGTGTATAGCTAAAGCCTTCGTTTTCAGCAAAATCACCTCCCAACGTCGATTTAAGGACAAAATGCTTTAAGATAGTCAGTTCGGCATATCCATTGCCTGTAAAACGGTAATTATCTGAATTTGAATTGGTATAGTCAAGGGTTACCTGCGGATTGTAGTTGTTGCCGCCACCCAGGTTAAAATCGCTTGGATCACCATAAGTGCCATCAGCATACCTTACAGGAACTACAGGTGCAGCCCCATACAATTCGTGAAAGATGCCGCCATCAACGTTTCTCGATTTGGCATATTCGCCGCTTGCGCTTATGCCTAATTTTAAATTTTTGTACGGCTGGTAATTGTCAGTAAGATGTATAGTGAAACGTTTATAGGCGTTTGTTTTAACTATACCGTCCTGGTCAAGATAACCAATTGATAAGTTGTAGTCTGATTTTTCAGCGCCGCCGTTTATTGAAACCTGGTGATTGGTCACAAACGCGTCGCGCAGTATCTGGTGATACCAGTCGGTGCCTGTTCCGAAACTGGCCGGATTGGTGAATAAGTTACCTGCACCGTTCAGATTTTGCAATTCGTTTATAGCAGTGGCGTATTCAGTTCCATTCGCCATTTTTACCTGGTTGGTTACATGCTGCCAACCCGCATACGCGTTATAGTTAACGGTTGTTGTGCCTTTTTTACCTCTGCGGGTAGTTACTAATATAACACCATTAGCCGCTCGGCTGCCATAAATGGCTGTACTTGACGCGTCTTTTAATATGCTGATATTGTCAATGTCTGCCGGGTTAAGGAAGTTGATATCATTATAAAGCGCACCATCCACTACATAGAGCAAACCTGTGCCGCCAAATATGGTACCCATACCGCGAACTGTAATCTGCGGAGCGGCACCGGGAGCACCCGAGTTAACAATGTTTAACCCGGCAACTTTACCTTGCAAAGCGCTTAATGGATTAATTGATGCTTGCTTAGCAATCTCATCGCCTTTTACAGTGGCAATTGAACCGGTAACGTCAATCTTCTTTTGAGTACCATAGCCCACAACCACAACTTCATTTAATGAGTTTGATTGTGGCTGTAATTTAATAACAAGCAATGTTTGCCCATTTAGTGGTACTTCCATAGAAGTATAACTTAAATAGCTGAATACTAAAGTTGCATTAGAAGGTGCATTCAATGAGAACCCTCCGTTTACATCGGTTTGAGTACCTGTAGTAGTTCCTTTTACTGTTACACTCACGCCTACCAGCGTTTCGCTGGTCGCGGCATCCGTAACCTTCCCCTTAACGGTTACACTTTGTGCAAACGCTGAAGTAATAAAAAAGAAACAAAACAGTACCAACCCTGAAATAGTAAAAATTCTTTTCATGTGGTAATAGGAATTAAGATTTATAAATAAATTGGTTTTTTGATAGTTACCAGTAAACAATTGGTTTGTTCAATAGTTCTACGAAATTGATGACATAATACGTTTTTAACAAATTATGCAACTCTACATTATTACATCATTCAAAAAGTACTTTCTCATTTATTTTTTGAAGAAAATTTAAATATTTGATAATCAGATATTTAATTGATACATAGTGTACACACTACATACTACATTTAAGAAGTATGGTACAATAAGGGGAAAAGACGTTATGAGAGGTAATGATGTAGTGTTATAACTCCATGAGAAACTCCACCAGGTTTTTGTCATGCTCAAGGTCGAGCTTTTTGCGCAGGCGGTAACGGCGTATCTCCACACCACGCAACGATATATTTAGCAGTGACGCCATCTCTTTACTACTCATATTCATGCGCAGGTAGGCGCAAAGTTTAAGGTCATTGGGTACCAGGTCGGGGTGCTGAGCCTTTAGTTTTTTGAAGAAACTCTCGTGCGCCTCGTTAAAACTGCTCTCGAAAAGGTTCCAGTCGCGCTCATCACTCATCCCGTCGTTGATCACTTTTTGTATGCGCCGCAACTGATCATCTGAAAGTTTTTTACCATTACTATCTTTAAAATGGACTATTTCGTCGCTTATTTTTTGCAGCAGTTCGTTTTTATAAACAATATTCATGGCCGAGTTGGCCAGTTCGCGGCTTTTGCTTGCAAGGTCGGCCTGTAGCTGTTCGTTCTTTATTTTAACAATGCGCTGCTCATTAGCAATAGCTTCCTGTTTCAGGTATTCTTCGTGTTCCTTTTGCAGTTTTTCGTGGATGTGGTGCTGGTGGCGTTTCAATTTCAGCCTGTAATAATAACGGATCACATAATAACCAAGCACCAATAACACCAGATAGCCTAGTATGGCTGCTTTGGTAGCATACCAGGATGCTAATACTGTAAATGTGTAAACCGTATCGGGCGAGAAACTTTGTTCGTTTATTTTGGCCCTGACCTTGAAATGATAGGTACCTCTATCCAGGTTGGTAAAGTCTTTTTGTGTTGATGTGCTCCAATCTGACCATGTATGCGAATACCCTTCCAGGAAATACTGGTACCTGATCTTCTCCTGCCGGTAAAACGGCAATGACCACGATATACGGATGTTGTTACGCGCGTAAGGTATTTCAATTTCTCGCTGCTCGTTATTATTCGGTATGCTTACTATTCTATCTGTAATATTTTCAACCCGGCGGATCAATACGTCCGGCAGCTTCACATCACTCCGCTGCAGCGCATCTTCATCATTCAATATCGCAAAACCATCATCTACGCTGATCAAATAAATGGAACTGTTGATACGGCTGATGCTCTCGTAATTATGCAGCATACGGCCATCCAGTATATTAAACCGGTTGGAATCGATACTCAGTTTCCCCGGAACGGAAAGATCAGCCAGTGCAACACGGCCATGGTTAATAAACCAGTATTTTTTGCCCAAGGCCGGGATTATTTTGTTCGAGTTGGCAAATGAGCCCAGTTTTTTGTCAAGCTGCTGATACCTCGAAAAGCGGTCGCTGATATCATCATAAACATAAAAGCCTGAATCGGAAGCGAAAACTATCCTGTTATCCAAATTAAATACATTGATGTTATAGCTGCCGGGCAGGCCGAATTTACTATCATAGTACTTTACCGAGGTTGCTTTCTTAAGATCACTGTTCAGGGTAACTTTATAGATGCCTTTATAGGCATGGCTAACCCATATTTGTCCGCGGTTATCCTGCTCCACATATCTTGACGGTTCGGCGAATCCATCAACCTTATGGTCGAATACCCAATTGCCGCCATTATCCTTCCGGTAGATAACAAGGCCCGTGTAGGTTCCCTGTATCAACTGATTCTCATTGAGCTTCTTCATCGTCCACCCGCCACTGATCGAGGTGATCTTTGAAATAGTGTTGCCGTCCACCTGGAAAGTTCCGGCATTGTGCCCGCAAAGCAATTTTCCGTCCTGTAGCGAAAGTTCCCAAACCTGCCCCTGTGAACCGGGTATCAGTTTAAAATCGAAGGATTGAAAAAACTGCTTGTTGCCATTATTTATCCAGTCGCTGTAAAAAAGGCCCTGGTTGGTACCAAGGTATATCTTATTGTTAAAAATAATACTGGAGTACACCGTACCAAACTTGCCCGTTTTGTCAAAATAGAAGTACAACGGAGAATTAACTTCGATCCTGTCTATCCCGTTATCCAATCCAGCCCAAAGGTTTTGTTCTTTATCGGTATACAAACTCAGCACCGTATTATTTTGCATCCCGCTGGACTTATTGATCTGCTGAATGACATTTCCGGCCGTATCTATAATAATAACCCCGTTCAGGATGGTGCCATAGGCAAAATATTTGCCTTGTATTACAGCGCCGTTGTTGAGCTGGTAGGTTTTTAAAAAATCATTAGCCAGGGTATTCCAGGGTTTGATCTGTGCGCCGTCGTACATAAACAAGCCGTTATGTGCAGTGCCGATGAGATACTTATTTCCCGGGAAGGGCAATATGGATAATATGCCTCCATTGCCCATAATGTTACTGCCGACTATGTAATCCAGTCTTTTGTTTTTTAATTCATATAGGCCTGAATTGACCTGCTCAACAAAGTACCGTTTACCGATCTTGAACAGGAAAAGGTAAGGGTTGGGCGGCGACCGTACCACATCTATTTTACCATTGGCATAAATAAATATGGAGCCGAAGGATTGAAAAATAACCTGACCGTCATCTACATATATTTTCCATATCTCTTCGTTAAAAGGACGGTGGTCTTTTGGGATCAGGTCGACGAGGGAATGATATTTAAGTGCACCAGCTTTATCGTTTTGCCAATAGCCAAACTCGCCGAACCCACCGGCATATATTTTGCCTTTCCCGTCCGCAGCCACCGACCGAACAATAAGGCCGTTTGGCATGGCGTATGATTGCCAGTACTTGCCGTCAAAGGAGAGCAATCCTTCAGAGTTGCCAAAATACATGATGCCGTGCTCGTCCTTGGTGATGGACCAATTTTGATTCCCCGACTGGTAAACGGCCTTAGTATAATTCTGAACGTAAGGTACGCCTATGCTTTTGATATCCGCCGCGTTGGTATGTATCATACACAGCAGAAAAAAAGATGTAAGCAGGATTATTTTACGCATCATTTAAATTCGGTCGATTATCCTATAGAAACAGGACAACAGCGAAAATACAATTTTAGTACGATTTAAGGATTGTTTCGTAGAGACGATAAAATTGTAGAGACGCGATGCATCGCGTCTCTACCGGAAATTATTATTCAGCCAATTGAATTTTAGCCTTTTTAGCCATATTCACAGGCTGCGGAACTTTTACATAATAACCGGTACCATCATAAACCCTTTTGCGCGGGTGCGATTTACAGGCATCACTGCAGCAGCCATCCATTGCCGCACCGCATTCGTCGCATTGGGTAAAATGCTCGTTGCATTCCGGGTTGGCGCAATTGATCATTTTATCAGTCACTTTACCGCAATTAAAGCAGGTTGCAATTACAACCGGGTTTACGCTATTTACCTCTACCGACAAACGATTATCAAACACATAACATTTGCCTTCAAAATCCTCGCCGCCGGCTTCCTTACCATATTTGATGATGCCGCCATGTAATTGATAAACGTCGGTAAAGCCCTCGTACAATAACAGGGCCGAAGCCTTTTCGCACTTTATACCACCCGTGCAATAAGTAATAACCTTTTTATCCTTGAATTGGGCAAGCTCATTTATTTTCGCCGGGAAATCCCTGAAATTCTCAATATCCAGCGTTACCGCATTTTTGAATTTACCGAGTGAATGTTCGTAGTTGGAACGCACATCCAGCACAACCACATCTTCCCGATCCTTCATATCCAAAAACTCTTTTGGCTCCAGGTGCTTGCCTGTTTTTATCTCCGGATTAATGATCTTAGGGTCACGCAAACCTGAATGCACTATTTCGGATTTGTAACGCACATGCATTTTTACGAATGATGGCTCGTCAACCTCATCAACTTTAAAGTTTATACGGGCGAAACGCTCATCAGCATGCAGCGTATCCATATAAATTTTGCAGGATTCAGCAGCACCCGAAACGGTACCGTTAAGCCCTTCATCAGCCACAATGATGCGGCCAACCAGGTTAAGCGATTTACAAAATTTGAGATGATCGGCAGCAAATTGCTCCGCGTCCGCTATTGTCGAATAACAATAATAGAGTAGTGTATTGTACTTTGTCATAAACCATTGATACTGCTGCAAACAGCGTTTAATGCGCGACAAATCTACGATTTTAGTCGGAAAGTCCGAAATACCGCGTAAGTCCGAAAGATACAATTGAAATTTTTCTTCTGGTCTTGCCGACTTATGCGGACTTCCAGACTCCTTATCTGATCCCGTAAAATATTCTGAAACCCTGCAGGTATTTGCGGTTCCCGATGAACGACCAGCCATAATCTACACGAAAGATAAGCCGCTGCAGGCCGAAGTAAAATTCGGTGTAGTTGTTGTTATTATTTTCGGTTAGGTAATTTGCGCCGATAATTTCATCCAGCTTTAAATTTCTTAACAGGGGTATCCGGTTAAACAAATATGCTGAGAAATTATGCTCGAGATGTGCTTCCAGGTAAGGCCTATTGGTACTATAGGTATAAAATGGCAGGAAATGGAAACTGCCGGGAGTAGGGTCGAATGTGGTACCCTGGTTACCCTGGAAATGGTTATAATCCATAAAGTACAGGCGATTGTTATTGAAAAAATCGCCGGCTCCAAATTTAAATGAGGTGAAGCCTGCCACACCCGGCGCGTAATGCTCGTGGAAAATCTCAAAAGACGCAAAATCATAATCTACATCCGAGCCAAATAGCCCGTTGATGCCCTTCCGATAATTCAACCTGATCTGCGGATAATCGGACGGAAGGTATTCCCTGCCGCTGGGGCGTGTAATGTATTGCTGATCGAACGTAAAGGTAAATGAAGTAGCAAACGTTAGCGCCTGGTTTTGCGGAAAAAGCAGCGACCGGTCAGTAGCGGGGGCATCGGGCATCAATGGGTTGTTTGATGTGAGGTGCCTGCCTATATAGGTATTGATAGAATAAAAAGAGTTATTGTAGAGCTGCGTGCGATTGGCATAAGACAATCTGGCACGCCATAAAAGTCCATTGATCAGGTCGCGCTGGAAACCACCCTCTATAAACTCCGACCGGTAATATTTTACATAGTTCTGCTCACTCAACAAAGTGCTCAGTGTATTGAAATATAATGAACGCGTACCTACATTACTCAGATCGAGCAGGTTACTGCCAAAACTGAATACAACTTTTCCGCGGTTCAGCGGATCATAATTGTATACCGCATATAAATTGGCGTTAAATAATTTATCGGCTAATCCATAACGCACATTAGGTGCTATACTATAATTCCGCAAAGTATCCAGGTAATGCACATAAGTACCCCGTAAATTAAGCCCGGCACCCTCTACAGTATTGTAAAAAACGGTTTGTAAAAAGGGATCGACATAAATCGAGTCGCGATGATCTTTATAGGTTGCCTTGTATCCAAATGTGATATAAGGCAACACATTAAATTTATTAGCGCTTGTTTCAGCCACACCGGCTTTTTCCAAAGCTTCTTTCATGTCCTCCATGTTTTGCTTGGTGTTGTAGTCAGTGTTTTCCTGCGTGGTGAGTGGTACAGGGCGAATTTGCTGCCAGTAGGCCAGGTCGCGGCTTTTAGCAGTAGTATCCAGCCGCATACGTTCGCCTGTAAAATAATGGTCGGGGAAGGTTGGATCGAGTTTGTAATTATTATAAATGCCCAGGTAATAACCCTCAAACTTAAATCCTAAAACATCTCCCTTAAAGCTATATTGCACGGTTAAAGGCAGCCAAACGCTATCGCGAATGGGTACATATTGCTGGCTTAAACGCAGCGTATCAACCAGGTTCAACGAATTAGCCTTGCCGGTTAGCATGAGATCGACACCGTAAATACGCCAGTCGCCATCTACGATGTAAATATTGCCGGTAAATGTCGGGTCGTATTTTCGTTTGGGTGTAACCTGTATCTTATGCACAACGAGGCCGTTCTCTATTTTCGAACCTAATAAAGTGTAATTATAATATTGCAAAGCATGCCCGCCGACGGGCGATACAAATCCGTGACTGCTCAATCCCGGCACGTTGATCATGTCTTTATAAAAGTTCGCCGAAAGATCTGATGCCTTATCGTAACTAAACGCCGCATTTTGCCCGGCGGTTAATGACGTCCGCATCACTTCGCGCATTTTATTGGGCTGTTCAAAGCTGAAATCCGAAATGGATTCCGTTTGGTACAATACGCCTTTGCCGGTGCTATCCACACTGAGCGCGGTAGCTACGTTTTGCCCCATCAGGAATTTTGGTGCGCTTACCAGTTTTTGAACACCTTTAATATATTCGACACACGAGTAGGCATTTACCTGCGTCAAAAAATATGCTCGTCTATCCATCACGTGCTGCATCATGCCCTGCGCCGAGTCTGTTACATGACCATTAACGGTGCTGAGTTGCTTAAGAGAATATATCTCGTCAATTAATTGAACATTGTGACGAACATCGCCATCGCTAATAGTTACCTTTTCCACCTGCTCTTTATAACCAGGCGAGCGGTAAATAATAGCATAATCACCCGGCGTTAATTTAAATTGATAGGTGCCCTGCTCATTGGCTACGGTACCATAGGTAGAGTTTCGGATATAAACAGAAGTAAATGCTACTGCCTTGCCGCTTTGATCTGTAACCCGGCCGGTCAGCAGGAATTGCTGTGCAATAGCGGGCAGCGCGGAGATAATAATGAACAGTAGTAGTAGATATTTTCGCATAGATGAACCAAACATATAACAGCCTAAGCCAAAAATGTTTTGAAAAATAGGGATTTTGAGCGGGATTTAAGTTCGTTTGGATCATTACAGGTTTCCGAGGTACACCATGCTAAGGGAGATGTCCGATCAAAAAAATAGCCAGACTTGGGGAATCCGGCTATCGGTAATTAACTTTTAATCGTGTATTTTTCTTACGAGTTACACTTTGACTAATGTAAAGGCTTTGTAATTAAATAACAAGTAAAAAATATGTTATTTTGAGAAATTTATTTGTGTTTAAATAAAGCATGTTGCACATTAAACAAAGAGTATTACAATAAAAAAAAAGGGGACATCCTCCCCAGGACATCCCCATTTGAAATTTAATTTAACTTCACCCAATTAATGGGAAAAGAGTGTTGGCAGTCCAGGTTTAATTACCTGAATTATCGCTTTCAAGCGCTACTATCTTATATGCTTTGTTACCGTTAGCATCGGTTACTTCCTGGTAGTAGATACCGTCGTCAGAAACATACAGGGTATTGCCATTCAGTTTTACTTTTTTGCAATCAGGTGGCAACGCCTGGGTTATGTCGCCCACTTTTGGGGTAACCGCAGCTGCGCCGTTTGCACCGGTATTCAACTCACCATCCTTACCGGCTACCTGGTAAGTTACAGTGCCATCTTCTTTGGTCACAGGCTGGTAGTACACACCGTTCATTTCATAATATTGCTGGCCGTCGATTACAATTGATTGTGCTTTTTCAGGTAACGATTTTACTTCGGCGCCCACTGGTGGCTCAACCACGGTGTACTGGTCGTTCTCATACTGGTAAAAAAGACCGCCGCTATAATAATAATAAGCATCGCCCCACCAGAATGGGTAGTATCCGTAAGGCAAAAAGCCATAACCCAAGCCGAGCCATGGATAATACAGGCTACCATAATATCCATGCGAATAAAAATAGCCGCTATGCCTGCCCCATCCGTATGGACGCGCATAAGCACCACCGCCGGCATAGCTGTGTCCGTAAACTGTTCCTCTTGGTGCTGCGCCGCGTACAGCAAAGTTACGTGAACCTGCCACACCCACTGAACGCACATAGCCCCTTGGAGCTACTGCGCCTGCACGTGCGCCAAAACCCGAACGAACCGCGTTATTGCCTGAACGCATACCGACACCACCGCGTGCACCCGAAAAGCCCGAACGAACCGCAGTATTGCCTGATCGTACGCCGGCGCTGCCGCGTGTACCCGAAAAGCCAACGCTTGAATGACCACCGGAAAAACCGCCGCCACCTGAGCGACCGCCACCACCTCCACTTGAGTGACCGCCGCCACCACCAC
>JBIOHG010000078.1:0-18420 GCA_044448765.1 Sphingobacteriales bacterium
GGTTAGAACGTCCCATAGGGACGTCTGGTTGGTAGAAAATAATATTCCCAAAATAAAGTGTTCTGTAGGAACGCCTGGTAAATTTGTGGTATTGCCCGCAGCGGGAATCCCAAACGCTGTCATCGCCATCAGGACGTTTCGTTGGTAAAAAATAAATCAGCATCTTTGCGCTTGCAATAATCAGAGCAGGTATTATGCGCATTGAAGAGGAAATACAGAGCACTAATTTCGAGGATAGCTACCATAAGGCTGTTATCAATGTTTCGTATACCTATGGCTGGCTGAACAACGCTTTCAAATGCAAGTTCGAGAAGCATCAATTAACCAACCAGCAGTTCAATGTGCTACGCATACTGCGCGGGCAATATCCTAATCCTGCCACGGTAAACCTGATCAAGGAGCGGATGATCGATAAAATGTCTGACGCTTCACGTATCGTCGACCGCCTGGTTCAAAAAGGATTGGTTTCCCGTTGTACCAATAACAAAGATCGCCGTGCGGTGGATATCCGCATCAGCGACAAAGGTTTGGAAGTATTGACCATTATGGACAATGAATTCAAAACCAAGGAGGTCCTGAAAAATAACCTTACCGAAGAAGAAGCGGTTAAGTTAAATGAGTTGCTGGATAAGCTGCGTGGGTGAGCCGAAGGCTAAAAGCATAAAGCTAAAAGCTATTTCTCTGTTCGGTAATTGATGTCCTGCTTTCTGCTTTGGTCTTTCTGCTTTAAGCTTAAATCACAATTCGCTCACAAATCCCGCTAATGCTATTCCGACCCCTAATAATACGGCTATCATTTTACGCAGGTTAAACTTATGGTCGCTGCCCTGCTCGAAGAGGATGGTAGTAGATATATGCAGGAATATACCGATGACAATGCCCATAATACGACTGTAGTATTTTTGCAAATTGCCTATTCCCCCGGCACTTAGTTCGTCACTAAAAAAATAACCTGCGGGCGCCATGATAGCGAAAAGCACTACAAAAAATATGGTTTTGCCTTTGCTTTGTTTATTAGCCAATAATACCGTAGCCAGCGCAAATGCTGCCGGTACATGGTGCAGGGCAATGCCATAAACTAATTGATTTTGATTACCCTCGGCTAAAGGCATGCCCTCTAAAAAGGCGTGTATACATAAGCTTATTAATATACCCAAAGGGAAAGCAATATGTCCGGCACCGGGTATGTGCATGTGGCCATGCTCCACACCATCCGAGAATTGTTCCAGTACGATTTGGAACAGGAAGCCTATGAGAATAAATACCCCTACATAATTATCGTTACCGTGATAGGCATCGGGTATCAGGTGCAAAACAGTAATTCCAAACAGGTAGGCCCCGCTGAACGACAGCACCAGTTTTAAGGTTTTGTGATTATCGCCTTTAAATAAAAAAACGGACACGCCGCCCGTAAAAGCGCCCAGGAATAATACGGCTACTTTCCAGAACTGCATCAGAAATTGGGTTGAAGTTTTTTAAATAATAATGACACAAGCCAGCCGACTAAAAATCCAAATATTGCTCCTGCAAGAACATCTATGGGATAATGAACACCCACATATACTTGTGCAAAACAGACCAAGGCAGCCCATAATATCGCCCAAAACCATATCCAGCGCCATCGGCGGCCAAAAATAAAGCACAGGCAGGCTGCTATGGCAAAATGGTTGCTTGCGTGCGCAGAGGGAAAGCTGTACCCTGTTCCGCACGGTATCCGTACGGTGATGGTACTGGCCATGGACGGATCATTACAGGGCCGCAGTCGTTTGAATAAACCTTTACCCAGTCCAGCGCTGCCGCTATCGGCGATAGCAAAGGTCAATAAAAGGGCCGCTATGATATACAGTCCTGTTTTCTTGAAGCGGTACAAGCTGAAAACGATGATAAATATATAAAGCGGTATCCAGGTATGGGGTTCGCGGAGTATCGGCATCAGCCAATCAAAAAAAGCATTGGCCATATCATGATTGATGAAATAGAATAAATGCCGGTCGAACTGTACCAGGTGGTCAATCATAGGTTTCAAAAATAGTTATTTATCGAATAAGCTTGGCATTTAATAAAAAGCCATGTCATTTCGATGAGCGCGGCGCGTAGGGTGAGGCACAGGGAGCGAAGAGAAAACTTGTACTACCTACATGACGGATTACCGTCCCGGCGTATAAGTTTTCTCCTCACCCTAATACACAAGGCCCGGCTGTTTGTCGAAATGACAGACGCTTAATTACCTTTCTAACTGATTTTCTAACGGCGATAGCCTAAATATTTCTAATTTTGCACTCAAATACATTTAAGCTTTGACACTCATCAAATCAATTTCCGGCATACGCGGCACCATTGGCGGTGCAGCAGGCGATGGCCTCACGCCATTAGATATCGTCAAATTTACTTCGGCTTATGGCACCTGGGCGGTAAAACAATCGGGTAAAAAGAAGATCGTTGTGGGGCGTGATGCGCGTATATCGGGTACTATGGTGAACAACCTGGTGATAGGTACGTTGCAGGGTTTGGGTATTGATGTGATAGACCTGGGCCTTTCCACTACGCCAACCGTTGAAGTAGCGGTTCCGGCTGAGCAAGCAGCAGGCGGTATTATTTTGACCGCAAGCCACAATCCAAAACAATGGAACGCCTTGAAATTGCTGAACCATAATGGAGAGTTTATTAATGATGCCGAAGGTAACGAGGTGTTAAGGATAGCGGAAAGCAGCGAATTTAAATACGCTGATGTAAACGATTTAGGGCAAGTTATCGTCGATAACAGCTACTTAAAAAAGCATATCGACCAGGTATTGGCTTTGCCTTTGGTTGATGTTGCAGCCATAACCAAAGCCAACTTCACCGTAGTAATTGATTGCGTAAACTCAACCGGCGGAATATTCATACCTGCTTTGCTTGACGCTTTGGGTGTGAAAACAGTTCATAAACTATATTGTGAACCTGATGGTAACTTTCCGCATAATCCGGAGCCACTGCCCGAAAATCTGGTTGACCTGTCAAAAGAAGTGGTAAAAAAACGTGCTGATCTTGGTATTGCTGTCGACCCGGACGTCGACCGCTTAGCTTTTGTTTGCGAAGACGGTAATATGTTTGGCGAAGAATATACTTTGGTTGCGGTGGCCGACTATGTTTTGAAACACAATAAAGGCAATACGGTATCCAACCTTTCATCGACCCGTGCTTTGCGCGACGTAACCGAAAAAGCCGGCGGCCAATATTTTGGCGCAGCGGTAGGCGAGGTGAACGTGGTAAATAAAATGAAAGAGGTGAACGCGGTTATCGGCGGCGAGGGCAATGGCGGGGTAATTTATCCTGAGTTGCATTACGGTCGTGATGCTTTGGTTGGGATCGCCTTGTTTTTGACCCATTTGGCTAAATATGGCAAGTCGGTTTCTAATTTAAGAAGCACTTACCCCGGCTATTTTATTTCGAAAAATAAGATCACGCTGACACCAGAAATGGATATTGACGCGCTATTACTTAAGGTAGAAGAAAAATATAAAAGTCATCCGCATACTACTATAGACGGTTTAAAAATAGAGTTTGATAAAGAATGGGTACATTTGCGCAAGTCGAATACCGAGCCGATCATCCGCATTTATTCGGAAGCAAACTCGGAAGCAATTGCTGATAATTTGGCGAACAAGATAATAACGGATATTAAAGATATCCTGCAATTAAAGGACTGAATTATTGAATTAATGGATTATTGAAGTGTGTCAATGATTCATAATTGCAATTCAATAATTCATTAATTCAATAACTCAATAATTAATTAAAGATGAAAGTTTATTTCGATAATGCTGCTACTACGCCTATTGACCCCGAAGTTTTAAAGGAAATGTACAAGGTAATGGAGAACCAATATGGCAATCCATCATCCATACATGCGCACGGGCGCGAGGCGCGGTCAGTTATCGAAAAATCGCGCAGAACTATTGCTAAACTGTTGCATACTTCTCCATCTGAAATATTCTTTACTTCCGGCGGCACGGAGGCTGATAACACGGCCATCCGGTGTGGTATTGTAGACAATGGTATAACGCATGCTATCTCGAGCCCGCTGGAGCATCATGCAGTAATTCATACACTTGAGGCCATGGAGAAGGCCGGTATCATCAAGTTAAGCTTCGTAGATATCGATAGCAAAGGAAATATCGATTATGCCCACCTGGAAGAGTTATTGAAGAATAACGAGCGCAGTTTTGTATCGTTAATGCACGCTAATAATGAGTTGGGCACCATGAACGATATGGAGCGTATTGGTGACCTGTGTGAACAATACAATGCCCTGTATCATGCCGATACGGTGCAAACGATGGGCCATTTCGGGCATGACCTAGGCAAACTTAAAGTTCATTTTATGGTCTGTGCAGCTCATAAGTTGCATGGACCTAAAGGCGTGGGTTTTTTGTATGTAAATCATAAGGTGAAGATAAAACCATTCATATACGGCGGCGCACAGGAACGCAATATGCGCGGCGGTACCGAAAATATCTACGGTATTGTTGGCCTGGCAAAAGCGCTTGAAATTGCTTATGCCGAAATGGAGCAGCACCAGGAATATATCCAAGGTTTAAAATCATACATGATAGAGCAATTGAAGGAAAAAGTCCCGAATGTAAAGTTTAACGGAGAGATCGATTCTGCAAAAAGCCTGTATACCGTATTGAATGTATCATTCCCATGCCATGATGTTGCGGATATGCTTTTATTTAACCTCGATATTGCCGGGATATCTGCTTCCGGGGGCAGCGCCTGCAGCTCGGGGACAGATATAGGCTCACATGTTTTAAATGCTATCGGCGGCAATTCATCAGGCCCTAATGTCAGGTTTTCATTCTCCAAATACAATACCCGCGAAGAGGTGGATTACGCAGTGACCAAGCTAAGCGAGCTTTGCCTGGTACACGCCTAATTGGCTAAATGAGTTTCTTTTTAAGAAAAAAAGAAAACAATAAGGCAATCAGCAAGGTTTATATTATACATTCAAAGTATAAACCTATGTTAACTACAAAAGATAAATCTCAGAAAAATAGCCCGGGTCCCGGCAGAATGCCGAAGGAAAATCCGGGAAGACATACATCTAAAGAAGAGATGAACCAGCCTAACGAAACCGAGGCCGATACGCAACGCGAAGGCGCGGATGCGACCTTTACCGGGCGTAACGATGTAACGCCGCCAAATAAAAAAGAATTCCCATCAGTTGGCGTTGCCAAAACAGATTTTGAAAGCCGCCCGCAGGGAAGGACAACTGGCCGTATGATTGGCCATGAGCCCGGTACGGAAAGTATTTAATAAGATCATTATGACAAACGAAAATTTAAATCCTGAAGAAGAACAAGGTAACAATCAATCAGAAGAACAAACTTTAAACCAAACTTCGGATGAAGTCGGTCATAGCTTAGAAAAAAATGGTCCGGATAAGTCTAAGGATCCGAAAGTATTGCATAAGGACGGTAGCTTTGCCGATCTTCCATACAACAATGAACCCGGAGGGGGAGCATTGGAAGGAACGGTTGGTATAGGAACCTGATAAAAAAAACCGGGAACATTAAACCGGGTAGAAGGGGGGAGCAACAATTGTTAATACATGTTCCCGATTTGCCGGAAGCAATGAGCAGAAGGTTGGCGCTTACCAGGCGCGAATAAAAGAAAAAGGCTTTGACGAACATCAAAGCCTTTTTCTTTATCAGTATTTTGAGGTATTAGTTAGCCATCAATTTTAAAAACGTAGCCAGTTTTTCTTTCATCTCCCTGCGGTCGACTATAAAATCCAAAAAACCATGTTCCTGCACAAACTCTGCAGTCTGGAAGCCTTTAGGCAGGTCTTTTTTAATGGTCTCTTTAATAACCCGGGGTCCGGCAAAACCGATCAGTGAGCCCGGCTCAGCAATATTGATATCGCCCAGCATAGCATAGGATGCGGTTACACCACCTGTTGTAGGATCAGTAAGCAGCGAGATATAAGGAATTTTAGCTTGCGCTAATAAAGCCAGTTTTGCTGATGTTTTAGCCATTTGCATTAATGAAAATGCCGCCTCCATCATACGGGCACCACCCGATTTGGATATCATTAAAAATGGCACTTTGTTAGCAATGCTGTAGTCAATACAGCGGGATATCTTTTCGCCCACCACCGAACCCATCGAACCGCCTATAAAATTAAAATCCATACAGGCGATAACAATGTCCTGGCCGTCGATCTTACCATGACCCGAGCGAATAGCATCATTCAGGCCGGTTTTGCTGATCGTTTCAGCAAGCCTGTCGGTATATTTTTTGGTGTCCTCGAAATGGAGCGGGTCGCCCGAGCGCATATTGGCGTCCATTTCGGTAAACTCATTATTATCAAAAAGGATTGAAAAATACTCCTTCGAACCTATACGCAGGTGATAGCCGCAATAGTGGCAAACGTATTGATTTTCAACTTGTTCGGTATAGTGGAGTGGTTTTTTGCAATTAGGGCATTTATTCCACATGCCATCAGGGGTTTCTTTCTTTTCCTCCGTGGTGGTGATGATGCCTTTTGATTCTCTTTTAAACCAGGTCATTTCTTTATCTGAATCTTCCAATTAATTGCAAAGAAACGATTTTTTTTAGACATGAGATGTTAGATATGAGATTTTAGATGTTAGATATGAGACAGGTTTTATTGAACTTATGTGTATATCAACCTTCTGTCTCAAATCTCAGGTCTCATATCTCCTCTTATATCTCCGGGATTTTTTTTATCTTGGCAGCCCGAAATAAAAGCTCATGGATTTAAAAAACTATAAAGGTGTTCTGCACGGCGACCAGGTGCAGGAACTATTCGAGATCGCCAAAAAACACCAGTTTGCACTGCCTGCGGTGAATGTTACAGGTACCAATACCATCAACGGTGTTATGGAAACAGCAAAAGCTGTAAACTCCCCTGTAATTATCCAGTTATCACATGGCGGCGCACAATTTTACGCCGGCAAATCGTTAGATAACTCAAAATTGCAAGCCTGCATTTTAGGCGGTGTTTCTGCTGCAAGGCACGTGCATTTATTAGCCGAACATTATGGTGTAGCAGTAATTATGCATACCGACCACTGTGCGAAGAAATTGTTGCCGTGGTTAGACGGATTATTGGACTATGGTGAGAAATTTTATGCTGAAACAGGTAAGCCGTTATTTTCCTCGCACATGATCGATCTTTCCGAAGAGCCGATCCATGAAAACATCGAGATATCAGCTAAATATTTGGAGCGCATGGCCAAAATGGGCATGACTTTAGAGATCGAATTAGGTGTAACCGGTGGTGAAGAAGACGGTGTTGACAATACAGATGTTGACAGCTCACGTTTGTACACCCAGCCTGAAGATGTTGCTTACTCTTATGAAGAATTATTAAAGGTTAGTCCGCGTTTTACCATTGCGGCTGCTTTTGGTAACGTGCACGGCGTTTACAAGCCTGGCAATGTTAAATTACAGCCGGTAATCCTGCATAACTCGCAGGAGTATGTAAAGAAGAAATATAACCTCGCTGCTGAAAAACCGATAAACTTTGTATTCCACGGTGGTTCAGGCTCAAGCCAGGAAGAAATTCGCGAAGCGATATCTTATGGCGCAATCAAAATGAATATCGATACCGACATGCAATGGGCATTTTGGGAAGGTATAAAAGATTATTACCAATCCAAAGAAGGATACCTGCAAAGCCAGATCGGCAGCCCTGAAGGCGCTGATTCGCCGAACAAAAAATATTACGACCCCCGTGTTTGGTTGCGTAAGGCGGAAGAGAACTTTGTAAAGCGCCTAACCGGCGCGTTTGAAGATTTAAATTGCATCGACGCGAACAGCAAACTGTAAACGATACCTTTTATAAATCAAAACGTCAATGCAGGTTTGTATTGACGTTTTTTGTTGACAATTAACCCCGATAACCATGTCTGTACAAGTAAGAAAAGTAACCGCCCCCGCCGAACTGGAAAAAGTTTTTGCCATCAGGCGCGAAGTATTTGTGGGCGAACAAAACTGCCCGCCTGAGTTGGAATGGGAGCATGAAGACGAATCCAATCATTTTTTGGCGACGGTAGATGGAGAACCCGCAGGCGCGTCACGTTGGCGCAAAACGGATAAGGGGTACAAACTGGAGCGCTTTGCTGTACTCAAAAAATTCAGGGGAAACGGGGTAGGGCAGCAACTCGTGAAAACTGTGTTGGCCGATCTGCCTGCCGATGCAAGTTATGTTTATTTACACGCCCAGGTTGACGCCGTTACTTTATATGAACGTTTCAATTTTGTAAAAACCGGGCCCGAATTTGAAGAAGCGGGGATAAGGCATTATAAAATGGAGAAGAAATGATTTCGGATTTCGGAAGTTCGAATTCGGAATGACGTACTTTTGTCACTAATGGAATATTCTACCTGAATAATCCATTGCCTTCCGTAATTTATCCAAATTAAGCCCGAGGTCAACTTTTTGTGATTGGAGATAACCAATTGCGTTTTCGGTAGCAATATTGCCTGTAAGGTCGTCTTTAGCCATCGGGCAGCCTCCATATCCTTTCAAAGCCGTATCAAATCGCCTGCAACCGCTTTGGTAAGCCGCATCTACTTTCTCAAACCAGGTATCAGGCGTAGAATGCAGGTGAACGCCGAATACCGTTTCCGGGAATTGAGAAGATAGTGAAGTGTAAAGGTTTGCTATTTGCGCCGGGTCGGCGATGCCTATCGTATCCGCTAACGAAATGAATTTTACACCTTCCTTGATCAATTTCCCCGCCCATTGCAATACCAGATCCTCGCTCCAGTCATCGCCGTAAGGGTTGCCAAAACCCATGGACAGGTAAACCAGTATTTGTTTGTTTTTACTATCGCACAAGCCTTTTATTCTTTTCACCGTATCAAATGCTTCAGTTATACTGGCATTTGTATTTCGCTGCTGAAAGGTCTCGGATATAGAAAAAGGAAAGCCCAGGTAAGTTATTTCATCGTGTTGCGCTGCATCTTCGGCACCGCGGTAATTGGCTATGATGGCTAATAGTTTTGACCGGGTGCTGCCCATATCCAGCTTTTCCAAAACCTGCGCGGTATCGGCCATTTGTGGTATAGCCTTAGGCGATACAAAGCTGCCGAAGTCTATCGTATCAAAACCTACCTGCAATAGCAAATTTATATAGGCCGCCTTTATATCGGTAGGAATAAAATCTTTAATGCCTTGCATGGCATCCCTCGGGCATTCGGTAAGTTGTATATCAGGCGGCATGCTCAAAGCTAAAATTTGTTATCGTAAATAACTGCTTTATGCTCAATTTCGGTATAAAGCTCATCTGTAAGCTTCACCAGGTATTTTTCAAAGGAATCGATAATGGTTTTAGCATCACGTTGTATCCGCCTTGATTCCTTCCCCGTTTCCTTTTCGTATAACTCATATAAAGTCATCCGCCGGTTGCCATTTTGCGATGGCAGGTAAAATATCACGTTGCTGATGGTGTAGCGGTAGCGGCCGTTTTTCATATCCACAGTTATCGCAAATTGTACGGTGTACGGATCGGGGTCGTCATATTCGCCGGTAGAGGTTGTATTAGCATTTAGGTCCTGCATGGTGGTAAATATCATTTTACTTTCTTCCTCATACCCATAATTTTGCGTGAAATTTTTAGCCGACATAAATTGCAATGTCCGCAGGTATATCATACTCACTTTGATATTACTATCAACCTTAACGGTTTTTTGATAATAGGCGTTGTCGCCCTCAACCCGCAGTTTTACCGAATCAATAATAGTTAAATTTTTATCATGACTAACGTAGGTACCTATTGGACCCTGGCCCCGGGCAACTGCTATTGTTGTAATTGATATAAGGCCGAGGCCTAAAACAAACATTTTCATAGACGGCGAATTATTAAGCTAATATAATGCGTTAATCACTGTTTGGCAATTCGGAAGCGGCCGGGGTAACCGGCTGTTTTACAAATTTGCGGATGATAAGCCTCGCACCGCCGTTGTTACTAATATAACTGCCTATCCAGTTAATGAATACAATTATTTTATTACGGAACCCCAACAGGGATATCAGGTGGACAAACATCCAAACCAGCCATGCAAAAAAACCCTGAAATTTGATTTTGCCAAGATCGGCTACTGCTTTGTTACGGCCAATTGTTGCCAAAGAACCCTTATCGTTGTATTTGAATGATTCAGTAGGTTCTCCTTGTATAAGATGCAAAATGTTTTTGCCCGTATCCTTCCCCATTTGTATAGCCACCTGTGCTACGCCCGGATGGCCTTTGGGCGTTGCATCGGTTATCATAGCTGCAACATCGCCTATCGCAAAAATATTGTCATAACCTTCTACACGGCAAATGTTATCCGTTTTTAAGCGGTTGCCGCGAACGATGATATCCTTGCTAAACCCTTCGGGCGTTACACCCATTACACCGGCCGACCAGATCACATTTTTAGTCTTTATGGTTCTGCCACCCTCAAAACTTATGGTGTTTCCGTCGTACCCATCAACTTTTACGCCCAAAAGTACCTCAACGCCCATTTTGGTTAAAAACTGTTTTGCAGCATTTGAGGCATCTTTCGAAAATGGGGCGAGTACTTTTGGTAAAAAATCAACAAGGTATACCTTCATTTCTTCCTTATTCAATTCAGGATAGTCTTTATAAAGAATATGGTGCCGGAGTTCGGCCAGCGCACCCGCTAACTCAACGCCCGTAGGCCCTGCGCCCACCAGTACAAAGGTCAGGTACGGTTCGCGCTCTTCTTTAGTTTTCTGCAACCCGGCTTCCTCCAAGTTTTGCAGCAGCAAGTACCTGAGGTTAAGCGCCTCTGGTATTGACTTCATAGGCATCGCATTATGTTCAATATCCTTATTGCCAAAGAAATTGGTTGTAGAACCCGTCGCAATCACGAGGTAGTCATAAGCTATGTGGCCTATTGTGGTATCAATGGTCTTAGTCGCCGCGTTTACACCGGTGACTTCTGCCATCTTGAACCGGAAATTTTTTTGGTTATCGAAGTTTTTTCTGAGTGAAAAAGCTATTGATTCGGCCTCCAGGCTTCCGGTGGCCACCTGGTATAACAGGGGCTGAAAAGTATGATAATTATGTTTATCAAGCATAAGTACGTCAACCGGTTTATCTGCCAATGCCTTTGCGACCTCGAGGCCACCGAAACCGCCGCCAACTATTACGATCTTAGGGTAATGTGATGTTTCTTCCATTTTCATACGGTAAGTACCTATGTATGGAGTTATAACAAAAAAGGCTCCCCGATGTGTCGGAGAGCCTTTGATAAAATATTAAAATGAACTTAGTTCAAATTCTTCTTACCAAAATCAACGATAATCGGTGTAGCTATGCATATTGAAGAGTAAGTACCGAAGCATACACCCACCAATAAGGCGAATGAGAAGCCACGGATCACATCACCGCCAAATATGAACAACACGATCAATACGAACAATACGGTCAAAGCAGTGATAATGGTACGGCTTAAAGTCTTATTAATAGCGTGGTTGATTACTTCTTTCGGATCATCCGTTTTTGCATGGTGTAGTTCCAGGAACTCGCGGATACGGTCAAATACAACCACCGTATCGTTAATGGAGTAACCAATAACCGTCAGTATAGCGGCGATAAACGATTGGTCAATATCCAGGAATGGTATCCATTGCTTGAATAGCGTGAAGAATGAAAGTACCATTAAAGCGTCGTGCACAGTTGCGAACATGGCACCCAAACTGAACTGCCATTTGCGGAACCTTATCAATATGTATGCTGAAATAACAACAATGGCTATCAATACCGTCCAGAATGCCGATTGCTTTAAACCTTCGGCTATGGTGGCTTTCACCTTTTGAGATTTCATGATATCCTTATCAAAGATCTTTGTAGATGGGTCTTTGCTTAAAGCATTTATGAGGGTAGCCCTAACTTTAGTGTCAGCCGTTGTCGAGTTATCCTCGATCATGTACTTGGTTGTGATACTTATTTCGTTAGTACCAAAGGTTTTCACTTCGCTCGCACCCAAAACTTTATCAATAACGCCGTGAACTTGCTCTGTGGTTACGTTTGGATTCTCAAAACGGACGAGATAATTACGGCCACCCACAAAATCAACACCATAGTTAAAGCCTTGTGTAGCCATAGATATGATACCCGCCAGGATAAATGTACCTGAGAAAATGTAAAACTTAAAGCGGTTTTTTACGAATGCATAATTGGCGTTTTTGAAGGTATGAGAGCTCCACGGGTTGGAGAATTTGATATCCTTACCCCTGGAAACCATCCATTCGAAAATGAGCCTCGAGATCAATAAAGAGCAGAACAATGAAGTTGCGATACCGATCATCAATACCACAGCGAAGCCTTTGATAGGGCCGCTGCCGAATGAAAAGAGGATCAAACCCGTAATGAATGTACTGATGTTAGAGTCTAATATGGATGACAGCGCATGTTTAAAACCATCGGCAATAGCCAGCTTGAGGGACTTACCCAGTGCCAGTTCCTCGCGGACGCGCTCGTAAATAAGTACGTTAGCGTCAACAGATATACCCAGGGTTAACACAATACCGGCTACACCGGGCACCGTTAATACAGCGTTGAGGCTGACCAGTACGCCCATCAGGAAGAATACGTTGATCATCACCGCAACAACCGCTATTGTTCCTGCACGGTTATAGTAAGCGATCATAAAAATGAGCACTACGATGAAGCCCATTACTGATGAAAGCAAACTGTCCTGAATAGCTTGCGCACCCAATGTTGCTCCGACGGTGTAGTCAGAAACAATAACAGCAGGTGCAGGCAAACGGCCCGCTTTTAGTACGTTGGCTAAGTCCTTGGTATCTTCCTGTTTGAAATTGCCTGATATACTTGATTGGCCGCCTGAAATTTCATTTTCAACACCCGGCGCGGAGTATACATTATTATCTAATACAATGGCGATAGACGCGTGAGTTGGTGCTGCTTCGGCTGTTACCTTTTTCCATTGTTCGGCACCCTGCGCATCCATGGCCATGGTTACTTCCCAATTGCCTTTTACAGGGTCAACATCGCTTCGCGCATCAGTAACAACGGCGCCATCAAGCACCGGGCCATTCTGGGCACCACTTAGCTTTATCGCGTAAAGTTCAAATACTTTCTGATTATTCTGGCTTTTGGTTTGATCGGCACTTATTGGTTTTACACCCCAAAGAAATTTCATATTCTGTGGTATGCGCGACTTTACGTCGGGGCTTGCCAGTATAGCGTTTAGCTTCGCTGTATCTTTCATTAGCACCTCACCAACAATAGAGCCCGGAAAGTATTGCATCTGCCCGTTTTGTCCTTGCTGTATTCTCGGCCTAAGAATAGTAAACAAAGGATTCTGATTTGCACCTTTAGCACCGGCTAATGAAGAAGTATCCTTACCTGCGTTTTTATTTACCTTGCCCAGCAACGTATTTAAACCACCTTTGGCAGTAGTATCTTTTTTAGTTGTTGTTGCGGTAGTTTTTGTATTTGTTTTAACCGAATCGGCCGATGCTTTAGCTTTAGCGGCCAAATAAGTATTGATGCTTTCTAAAGTTGGAAATGCTTCCTGGTTCTCAAAAGTTTTGTAAAACTCAAGCTTAGCTGTTCCTACCAATAATTTCCGTATACGGTCAGGCTCCTTAATTCCCGGCAATTCTATTAATATCCGGTTTTGGCCACTTAACAACTGAATATTGGGCTGCGTTACGCCAAACTGGTCTATACGTGTATTAATAACGGTATAAGTTTGTTGCACGGCTGTAGTAGCCTGGTCTTTGAGGTAAGCTTCAACCTTGGCGTTGTCGTCGTTAAACTTTAGGTGCTCCTGGTTGTCCCTGTTGGCAAAAATTGCTGCCAGTTTTCCATTCGGATTCAGCTTTTCATACTCATTTACAAACAGCGTGATGTAATCACTTTGGCTTTTAACGGCATCAGCATCAGCTTTATCCAACGCCTGGTTGAAAACTACATCGGGGCTATTGCTGGCTAATGTTTTTACCAGGTCGCGTAACGAAACCTGTAAGGTAACACTCATACCGCCCTGTAAATCGAGGCCCAGCGCCAATTCATGATTCTGGCAATATTGGTAGGTATGCCCGAATAACGGATAAACCGGTTGTGTTTCAACAGAATCCAGGTATGCTTTTTCCTTTTTTGCGTTTCCTTTTGAATATGCTTTGGCATCATCCTGCACCCTGCGCACTACCCATGTAAATGAAAGCTGGTATAAGCATACTACACCCAGCAGAATGGCGAAAAATTTAATAACCCCTTTACCTTGCATTGTTAATTATAATATGTAATAAATTAGTTTATAAGCTGTTTAAACAAGACGGCAAATCTAATAAAATTTTATAAGCATAAAATTTTATATTGAAACAAATTGAAGGATAAAGTGTAAAGCTCAAAGCGGAAAGCTAAAAGCTTAATATTCATTAGAATTTAGTATTCAGAGTTTAGAATTTATAATAGGCAATTATGGCCGCTCCAGTGTGATAAACGAATAGGGAAGCTTGTTTTTCTCATCCGGCTGATGATCTTCATGCGCGGTTTCAATCCATTCAGCAAAGTTTATTTCAGGAAAAAAGGTATCGGCATCAAACATTTTGTGGATGATGGTTAAGTATATCTTGTCAGTTTTAGCCATAGCCAGCCGGTAAATTTCAGCGCCGCCGCCAATAAATACTTCGTCTTCGCCTTTGCACAGGGCTATAGCGTCATCAATTGACTTTACCACCTCGCAGCCTTCAATTTTAATATCCTGCCGGGTAACCACAATATTGCGGCGATTAGGCAGCGGTTTGCCAACCGAATCAAAGGTTTTGCGCCCCATAATAATGGTATGGCCCGAAGTAGTGTTCTTAAAATGCTTCAGATCAGCCGGCATGTGCCAAAGCAGTTGGTTATTTTTACCGATGGCGTTGTTTTCGCCGATTGCGACGATGATAGAGATTGTCATTAGGTCATTGAGTCATTAGGTCATTGAGTGATTTAGTCATTGGATGATTTGTTGTCATTAATCTTTTTGCCAATGGCTTTTATATAAATGTTCAATTTTAGATGGATTGTTTCGAGTTGCCCGATTAAATCTAAATATTGGACTTCGGAAATCAGCTTTCTTGTCTTAGCTTTTCTTAACCAACCCTTTGTTTCGATGATCGAGCCTCTGCTGAAATAGCAAAAGTTTTTATTTTCTTTATAGTGATAGCGGCCAAACCCTTCGGCAATATTTGAACTTATTGAATCAGCAGATCTTGCCAATTGCTTTCCCACTGTATCTTTAACAAAATAATCCCATTCTATTGCTAAAAACCATATTTGGTCGCCAAAATCCTCAGCTAACCGGAATATTTCCAAATCTTCGATGCGGTTACTCATAAGTTTTGCATAATTATATAATGACTTAATGCCCTAATGACTCAATGACAATTAAACCGCAACCGTTCCCTTAATATGCGGCCAAGGATCGTAATTCTCCAGTGTAAAATCTTCAAATTTGAATTTGAAGATGTCTTTTACTTCCGGGTTGATCTTCATCGTCGGTAATGGCCGGGGCTCACGGCTTAATTGCAGGTGTGCCTGTTCAATGTGGTTATTATATAGGTGTGCGTCGCCGAAAGTGTGTACAAAGTCGCCGTATTGCAGATCGCATACCTGGGCCATCATCATGGTTAACAGGGCGTAAGATGCTATATTAAAAGGTACGCCCAGGAAAATATCCGCACTGCGCTGGTATAACTGGCAGGATAGCTTTCCATCAGCAACATAAAACTGGAACAAACTGTGGCAGGGTGGGAGAGCCATGCGCTCCACGTCTGCTACGTTCCAGGCAGATACCATCATGCGGCGCGAATCGGGATTGTTTTTAAGTTGGTTCACCACCTGGGCGATTTGGTCGATATGCCCGCCGTCAGGTTTCGGCCAATTGCGCCATTGGTAACCATAAACGGGGCCGAGGTTACCCTGCTCATCGGCCCATTCGTCCCAAATGCGCACGCCATTCTCTTTAAGGTAGGCAATATTGGTATCGCCTTGCAAAAACCATATTAATTCGTGTATGATCGATTTTAAGTGCAGCTTTTTGGTGGTTACCAATGGAAACCCATCCTGCAGGTTAAAACGCATCTGGTAGCCAAATACGCTTAAAGTTCCGGTGCCGGTGCGGTCGTGCTTTTGGGCTCCGGTATCCAGCACATGCTGCATCAAATCGAGGTATTGTTTCATTTATTGGTTGATTGAGTTGATTAGTTGACTGGGTTGATTGAGTTGGTTTAACATTCCAACATTTCAACCTGCAACTTTACAACGATTTCAGAACACAAAGAAAAATAATCTATTTTTGGTATCCTACGGATGTGCAAAAATACAGCCGTTGTTAATCAATCTGATGATCGTATTCCCGAACGCCAAAATCAATATCGGTATCAATATAACCTCGCGCCGCAGCGATGGGTATCATAATATTGAAACTATTTTTTATCCGGTCAAGATATATGACGCTCTTGAAGCTTTACCGGCGAATAAATTAACCTTTGATTCATCGGGCATCGATATTCCGGGCAGGGTGGAGGATAATCTTTGTATCAAAGGCTACCAACTTATTAGCAAAGATTACAAACTGCCGCCTTTAAATATCCATTTGCATAAAAATATACCTATTGGAGCGGGGCTGGGAGGAGGCTCTGCCGATGCCGGGTTTTTTATCAAACTGCTCAACGAACAATTCGATTTAAAGCTCACTATAGATCAGATGATGAATTATGCCCGCGTTTTGGGTACCGATTGTGCTTTCTTCATCGAAAACATACCCTTATTCGCCTTTGAAAAAGGCGACCAGTTTGAGACTATTAAGCTTGATCTTTCCAAATATCACCTGGTTTTAGTAATGCCGCCTGCACATGTGTCTACTTCTGAAGCATACCGGGGTGTTAAACCGGCTGAAGTAAAGCATTCGCTCTACGACCTGATCTCAGAGCCTATACAAGACTGGAAACATTTGATAAAAAATGATTTTGAAGAGTCTGTTTTTAAAAACCACGCCATTATAAGGGGCGTAAAGGCAGCTTTATACGAAGCCGACGCCATTTACGCCAGTATGAGCGGGAGCGGTGCTTCCGTTTTCGGGATATTTAATGAAAAACCTGATCTGTCGGCGTTGGAAGAGGCAAACCAGGTTTTTTATGATATTTAAACTTTGTCTTCAGCTACACCCCGGTCAAACGCTTCTACACAATCCCGGTCGCCCCAACCCTTTTTAATGGCATCAGCTAACCGGTTGCGGGTTATATCGGCGACAGGCATAGGCGTTTTCGTTTGTTCAGCCAGTCTATTTGCCAAACTCAGGTCCTTATAGCCTAAACTGGCTTTGAACTTAACCGGATCGTACTGTTTTTCGGCGATCAACCTCCCGTAGTTTTGATATACGGGTGCGTTGAACAATGTGGAGCCAAAGAAGCCAGCCACGGAGGCTCTGTCCAGGCCGTGATCGCCTGCCAGCCTGAAGGCTTCTGCCATCATCTCAACAGAGGCAAAAAGCATAAAATTACCTATGATCTTAACCACATTGGCGCCGCCCGCATCTTCGCCAAAATCAAATACGCCCTGTCCCATACATTCTAATATAGGTTTGGCAGTTTCCTTTGACGCTGTATCCCCAGAAACGCATATAAATAATTTTTTCGCAGCTGCAGCCTCAGGACGCCCAAATACAGGTGCCGTTAAATAAGTGCTGCCGGCATTTTTATGCGCTTCAGCTAATTTTTTCGAAATATCGGGCGATACGGTACTCATTGAGATATGCAGGCCGCCCTTTTGCAGGGAGCTTAATATGCCGTCCTTGCCGGTGGTTACTTCTTCCAGCACAGCATCATCAACCAGCATGGTTATTACCACCGAAACGTTTGCCGATGCTTCAGCAGGCGTTTTGCATTTGGTGATAGCGGATGCGTCCAGCTTATTAACTTTATCTAACGTCCGGTTGTACACTTGTAAATGATAGCCTGCTTCGATGAGATTTTTAGCCATGTTGAGGCCCATGTTTCCGAGCCCGATAAATCCTAATTTCTTTTCCATATTTTAACTGATGTAGTCCCTGTCTTCGTCGCTTAGTGTATTTGATTGCTTTTTATGATCCGTTGGATCTTCAACTTGCCCCGGGACGTATTTTGGCTTGCCAGGACGACCCACGAGGATGCCGATTATAAACGAGACCAAAGCCACCAAAAGCAGCATGATCAATTTTGAAACCCGAAAAGTAGAAAATAGAAAATTGAAATCTACCCGTTCGGTATTTTGCATGATCACTACAGTAAGCAATACGGTAATGATGATGATCACCATCGTTTTAATTCTCATGACGTTTAGTTTAACAGTTGATAAAAGGATGTTGTTTGAAAGATCGAAAACTGGTTGCGATCCAATATAC
>JBIOHG010000079.1:0-17540 GCA_044448765.1 Sphingobacteriales bacterium
AAAGACTTTTTTACCCGAATATGTTGCCTTTAAAGTGTCAAATGTGCCTACCAAACCTTCCATGGTGCTTTGTTTGTATCCCACATTTCGTTTAAGTCGTGTTTATCCTTCAGGGTATCCATTGGTCGCCAAAAACCGGCATGTTTAAACGTGAGCATTTCACCTTGATTTGCGATCCTCTCCATAGGTTCCATTTCCCACACCGTCGCGTCTCCCTCAATGTAGTTAAAAATTGCCGGTTCACAAACAAAAAACCCACCATTGACCCAGGCGCCATCACCTTTGGGCTTTTCAATGAAGGATTTCACTTCGTTATGACCTCTTATATCCAGAGCGCCAAACCTTCCGGACGGTTGAACCGAAGTAACTGTGCAGAATTTACCGTGGCCTTCATGAAATTTTACTAATTCAGTTATGTTGACGTTACTCACCCCGTCTCCATAAGTGAGCATAAAGGTTTCGTTATTCACATGTTCTTTTATGCGCTTTATACGGCCCCCGGTAAGTGTGTCGTTTCCCGTATCTACCAATGTAACTTTCCATGGCTCAGCTTGCGAATCATGGATCTTGATGGAATTATTAGACAAATCGATGGTGACGTCCGATTTATGCAAGAAATAATTTGCAAAATATTCTTTTACCATATAGCCTTTGTAGCCAAGGCAAACGATAAAGTCATTGAAGCCAAATGAGGAATAGCTTTTCATAATATGCCACAAAATGGGCATACCTCCGATTTCGACCATTGGTTTTGGTTTTAAAATCGTTTCCTCGGATAATCGCGTCCCCAAGCCGCCCGCTAAGATTACTACTTTCATTTAGATAATGTTAATTTCAGTTGTTTTAAATTAATATTCATCCCGTTCGGAGATCATAAAGCAATCATTTCGTTATGATCTTGATCTTTATGGCATTCAAATACATCCACAATTGGATGCCGAAAGACACCAGAATATTAGATCGCGATATTTTGTAGTCAATGCTGATGATCAAGTCAAATCTTAACAACCTAATATCGCCATAAATAAAATAATAATCGGAACAATAATGCATACTAGTTAGCGTCGATTTTATATCCATTTAATCCATAATAGGTCATCAACAGCAGGAATAATGTAAACTTGACACCAAATTTAACCAAGTTTGAACACATAATCTTAAAGGCATTAGTAAATGCGGAATAAAATGTCCAGAAATGCCTGCATTATCCTCGAATACCGTGGATGTTTATTACATGGCTTCAAAATAATTCCATGCGATGATTCCTGAAATATAAATGAGCCAAGGACGCTATCCTGGAGCTTTTGCAATGTTATGGATTAAAAGAGAAGGCATATCGTCGAACATCAACCTAGCGGCTATTTGGTTACTGCTGTATGGGACAGGGCACTCGACCTGTTTGTACAGACATGTAGAATCGAGGTATATCGAGTTGCTGAAGGATTACCTGGAAACCTATGTAAGCGCTCCTGCGGACCATCTGGCCAGGGAGCACGAACTTAGCGCTTATATCGGTGGGGCTATTGATAAGCTTCCCGGGAAAATGCGGACAATATTTGAGATGAGCAGGAAGGAGAACCGGTTGTACCGGGAGATAGCTGACCAGCTGGGAGTGTCAAAAAATAACGTTTCCAAGCAGGTGAATAACGCGTTGCATATACTCAAGGCAAAACCGGGCTGATCGCCTACGCTTAAGATATTTATACTTCTTTCCTACCGGTTTTTAAATTATTTGGACAAATGACCGCTCAATATCCTTAAGCACGGCAGTTACTATTAATGGTATCAAATCGATCAATATGAAAGAAATCCGCTCAAATTAAAATATCAGCCACGTTATTTTTCATCTGTTCTGTCCCTCGGCGCCTATGTTTTAAAATGTGGGAATCTTTTCGCCTGTGCAGCTCTTTGCTGCCTTTAACAGCAAAGCCTTTAAACTATCCGGACCTAAAGAATCCAGGCCGTGTGGCGCATACGACTTCAATTTTCGAACGGCACAGTCACATAGGATTCTTTTTGCTTTGGGATCCATGTCGGGTAAAAAGCCAAGTGCGCGCTTATTAACGCGGTAACTTTTGAAGGCCACGGATCTATATGTACTACCTTTACGTCCCTTATTTCATACTCGGCAATTTTGTTTTTCATGTACCGGCCCAGCAATAATAGTGGGATGGCTATTAAAAGCGTAAACGCGGTACCTCCCCAAAAAGCTCTCTTATTGTCCGGTTCCATTATTCTTGTTTTAATCCAACTTATTTATAAATAATAAAACCGATGATCGTTTGTCGGCAATCTACATATAATTTATTGCCAAAGTTCTAATTTGAGCTGAACGATTAAAAGCGAGTACCGTCGGTATAGGTCGAATTTGTATGCTTGAGATCCCTGACCCGGATGCATATATGAAGTTGAGGAAGTCTGCGTACACCTATTCCTGTAACTCAAAGAATCCGAATAACTATCAATGTCACGGCACGGCCGCGCAAATCCGGCCGCCTGCAGCCCCGGGGTTAAATAATGCAAATGAACTTTCAATTGAGCAGGCGGGAGAACTTATACCGGGAGTCCCCGAGCCGAGGGTGTTAGAAATAATGTTTCTAAGCGGGTGAATAATGCCTTGCGAATACTACATGGCAAAATGTTTGGGAAGAAATCGATATTGATTTATATGATAAAGTGACGATTGTGGACCTTCATAAATCCGTCACCTATATTGAATGTCTAAGCAATTACCTATATTTTCATGAGTTGGACATTACCGAAACTAGACATGGGTCATTGAGTTCCGGCGATCCCGCTGAACTGTAATAATCAATGTGATAAATAGCTAAGGAAAAATGGATGTGCTAAGCTATTATTAAAGCAAGACCAGCTAGAAGCGCCATCGCCGGAATATAGGCGTGTGCGCGGCCGGTCATCAACGGCATTACAGCCTGACCCCAAGCGGCCAAATCGGGCACCTGGATGTTTTGAAGATTGGGTGTACAGGGCGCTAATTGCTTCACAAATATAGCCGTTAACTCAACTATCCTTTACCACACACAATTAACAGCAATGGTTACTCATCTGTTAACAATAAGCTTTTTAAATGTCTATCTTTATTTCAAATGGATTGCAAATGTTAAAAGCATTGCTGGTAGATGACGAGTCGAATAATCTGGACAACCTTGAATTTTTACTGCACCATGATTGTAAAGATATAGACGTTGCCGGCAAAGTCCAAAGCGCCGCGGAGGCAAGAGAGTGGCTGAATACTGATCACGCTGACGTGCTGTTTCTTGATATCAACATGCCGGGGGAAGACGGTTTCCAATTGTTAAACAGCCTTCCGGGTCAAAATTTTAAAGTTGTATTTGTAACGGCGTATGACGAATATGCTTTGCAGGCCATCAAAGCGAACGCTGTCGACTATATTTTAAAACCCGTTAATATCGACGAATTGCTGCAGGCCGTCGAAAAAGTAAAACGCTCGCATAGCAGCGCGGTGGCCAGAGAACAGGACCGAAATTTACTGCAGCATCTTTTGGAAAGTGTAGGGCAAAAGTTACCACCGAAAAAAATCGCCTTACCGCAGCTCGGAAGCATCAGCTTTATCGAAGTGGATGATATTGTATCTCTCCAGGCTGACAGCAATTACACCATTATCCATCTGCAGAACATGCAAAAGATGGTGATCAGCAAAACCTTGAGAGAATTTGAAGACATACTTGACGAAACGCAATTTGCGCGGATACATAAATCCTACATGGTAAATCTAAAATATATAAAGGAATACAGTACAACAGACGGCGGCATCGTAAAAATGAGCGATGGCAATCAATGGAGCATCAGCCGCCGGCAATTGGATATGTTTTTGGAAAAAATGAAAACTGCCAGCTTAACCTTTGGCAAAAACAAATAGGTTAACACACTGGCTACCATTTAAATAACCTAAATTCGATGCATGCGCTCCGTGGTCTTTCTTTTTTTAGCAGTTATTACAGGTCACATTTGCCGGGCGCAGCCATCAAAATATAAGGCCTTTACGGTCAACGACGGCCTGCCGAGCAACTACGTTTACCGGGCCATTGAGGATAATAAAGGCTTTATGTGGGTGGCTACCGATGCCGGTATTGCCCGTTTTGACGGGAAGCATTTCCAGGTATTTACCACCCGTGACGGGTTGCCCGACAACGAGGTGCTGGCCGTAGTAAAGGAAACTAATGGCCGTATATGGGTAAACTGCTTTAAGCAAAAACCAGCCTATTTTGATGAGATAAAAAACCGGTTTATTAACGCAAAGGAGGATAGCAGCCTGGCAAAAATTACCGAAGGCACGAGTATTATGCATTTTTTTCCGCTGCAGGATGGCGGCATCATGTTTTATAATGAGCTGGGGTCGTTTATTTATAAGGATAAAAAGCTGACTGAATATAAGGACGGGTTTTTTATTAAAAAGAATGAGGACGGCAGCAGGTTAAGATTAGAAGAGGGGGCAATGGACCCTCTAACAAAAAGATCACCGCTGATCATATCCCGGGTAAAGGGCGATACCCGCCTGGAAAGCGCGGGTATACAAACTACCGCTACCGGTAGCTCCCTTTTATTCGGAACTAACGATGGAAAGTTTTATCTTTTTAAAACCTCGGAGGGTAAATGCTTTATTTACAGCGAATTTAAGCTCAACCCTCTTCATTTCCGGGTCGATTCTGTCACCATCCCTGAATCTTTCAACAATTTCGAATTCACCTACGATTGCTTTTATTTGCTGGGCAGCTCAAACAAAATATACCTTTTCAATAAAAAAACGCTGCAGCGGGAAGCTGTTATAAATGGTAACTATCTTGGTAACTCGGTATATAAAGATAATAAAGGGAACTTGTGGGTATGCACCATTGACAAAGGGCTGCTGGTATATAATAAAACGCAATTCGGCACGGTTGAAATGCCGGGAGGCTTTACCCATACAAATTTTTTAAGTATCGCCCGCAAGTCTGACGGCACCTTGCTCGCCGGAAATTTTTATGGTGAGATATTGGAATCCCGTGAAAATAAGGTAAGTATCCGCATCATTCCCAAAGAAGCTGTAATAGCAAGGATGCGTAAAATAATTATTTCTCAAAATAAAGTTTTCACTTTTTCCGAACCGGGCATTTATGTAAATTTTACCAGGAAACTAACTTCAGCCGGTAAAACCGCTGCTGCTTACAATGACAGTATTATTATTGTCGGCATGTCCACCAGTCTTCAAAAGTTAAATACAGTTACGGAGCAGCTCTCTCCTCTGAAAGGTCAAAAGAGGATCACAGCTGTAACCAGGAGCGCGGACGGTAACATATACTACGGGTCGACCGATGGATTATATAAACTTAAAGATGTAAATAA
This sequence comes from Sphingobacteriales bacterium, assembly GCA_044448765.1. Taxonomy (GTDB): domain Bacteria; phylum Bacteroidota; class Bacteroidia; order Sphingobacteriales; family Sphingobacteriaceae; genus Mucilaginibacter. The sequence continues at coordinate 5,365 of JBIOHG010000079.1, forward strand.
AACGGCTCGGACATCGGACCAACCCGTTCCATTGCTCCCCGACAGGGCCACATCACTATGCAGCACCCCCGACAACCTGGTTTGGGCGGCCACCTCGGGCAATGGCGTCGTCATCCTGCAAAACGACCGGCCGTTGCTTCATATTTCAGAAAAGGAGGGCTTTATTAACAATGCAACCCGCAGCATCACCACAGCAGGGCCGGGGCAGGTATGGGTAGGCACCGTCGGCGGTATCAGTGTGATTAATTATACGTTGCACGATAAAAAAATCGCTTACACCATCCAAAACCTCTCGGTTAATGATGGCCTGGCCAATAACATGGTCAATGAAATGTTTTACCAAAAAGATTCTGTTTATGCTGCCACCGGCAATGGCATTTCGGTAATACCTGCCAATATATCTATTCCTAAATTCAATATTCCGGTACAGTTAATTCATATAAGTGTTAATCAGCGCGACACGATCATATCGTCGAATTACAGGCTCGGCTATAACCAGCGAAATGTTCAGATGGAATTTGCGGGCATCGAATTGAGCGGTCATTTTAAGAAGCTTCAATACACGCTTGATAAAAATAAAGACTGGAGCAGCCTGGATGAAAATATATTAGCCGTTCAGCTAAACAGTGGCAATCATACCGTACAAGTAAGGGCGGTTGATGTGAACGGGAACATCAGTAATAAAATTTTAACCGTAAAATTTGATATTGCCGCGCCATTCTGGAAAACAGTTTGGTTTTGGATAGTGGCGGCCCTGGTGATCCAGTTTGTAGTGATTTACCTGGTGAATCGCAGGCAAAAGACCCGGCGAGAAGCAAAACTGGCAAAAGAAATTGCCGGAGTTCAACTCGCGTCTCTCGAGCAGCAAGCATTTACGTCATTAATGAACCCGCATTTTATGTTTAATGCGCTTAATAGTATTCAGCACTATATCAACGTGCAGGACAGGCAAAATGCCAACCGGTACCTCAGTGATTTTGCGTCTCTTATCCGCAAAAACTTTGAAGCGGCCCAACAATCGTTTATCCCGCTTGAGCAGGAGCTGGAAAATATTAAGATATACATGCGGCTGGAACAAATGCGCTTTAACGACCGGTTTTCATACCGCGTAATGGTTGACGAAAAGTTCGAGACGGATGACTGGATGATCCCCACAATGGTTTTGCAGCCGCTGTTGGAGAATGCACTATTACATGGTATTATGCCTTCGGCGATAAAAGGAAAAATAGTTATCGAGCTGAAGGATCTGGAAAATAATTTACTGATCGCTATTACCGATAACGGTATCGGCATTAATAACAGCCTTGCGCTGAAAGACATTAACGGGCACAAAAGCCGGGGTATGGAACTCATAAAAAAACGTATAGCTGCTCTCAGCCGTTTTGGCACGCGTGCAGTTACCATTACGATGTCACCGGCATTTCACAGCCGGAAAAATCCGGGTAACAAAATTTATCTGCTTATACCGGCCGAACTGCACCGGGCCTGGATGCAGGCCCAGGACCATTAACGGTTACCACACGCTAAGTAATTTCTGTCGTAGGATCAATGATACAGTGCAATTGCGCAGCAGGGTTTGCGCCTTCGCTTTTTTGAAGATACCTTAACAAGTCATAAAAAGTTAATAGTAATCATTCCATACCGAAAACTAAATAGCACAACGATGACTTTTAAATGGGTAGGATGGACTTTAACCGTCATCGTGTTTCTGTTGGTCTTTACTTTCTTGGTGCTGCTGGCACGCCCGGGCAGGCTGATCTTCACTGGTAAGATAACAACGGGTGTAATTGCCGGCGCCGACAGCGACAGCGGTTTGGTATCACCAAAAGTCAGGTTTGAAACATCCGGCGGTAAACGGCTGATTGTAAGCAGCCGGGTGTATTCGGAAACCATTTCAGTAATGCTTGGACATACGATAACGGTTTTGTACGATCCGAAAAATCCGGCTAATGCGCAGCTGCTGATGTGGCGGGAGTTTGCTATGCCCGGCATTTTGCTTGGCCTTTTCATCTTTGTTTCGGGGGTCTGGATAGGCGCGGTGCTTATGGAGCCCTCGTTCGATGATCCGGCACATATCCTTTCATCGATCATTGCCCGTTATCATTTGTCCCCGCGGCGTTTGCCCGTATTCTTTACATTAGGTTGTGTCATTATAAGTACCGGCCCGGCGGCTTATATCAATTCAAAAAACGCGCTGTCGCTGCGTGATGACGGGATCAAAGTAACCGGACATGTTATTGGTACCCGGTGGGCTGGCGGCCGCAGCCAGCAAGGGGACCCGCTTAAAAGCGCCGAATTCGCAACGATTTCCTATAGGGATCTATCCGGCAGAACCTATACCATCCGCCGATCCCTTGCCAAACCATTGTCCCGTTTACAAGAAGGTGATGCTGTTGAAGTCGTTTATCCCCCGGGCCATCCGGAAATGGCGGTGGTGAACACCTGGGATGAACTATACCTGCTGCCGGCCTTTTTTTTATTTATGTTTCTCGCATTTTCGGCCGTGGCTTTTTTCCTGCTGCGCGGCAATGTGCGACTTTGATACCGGATATTCTTTTATTCGGCAGGTTTGCGCTGCGTTACCTGTCCGCGGTGATGGTCTCCTATTGACCGCCTATTATGCGCACCTCTGCAATTTTTCACATAATCCCTCTTTACCGCACACTCACTAATACCTGTTATACAGCCAATTATCCCGGTGCGTTGCGCAGGCGGGGTTGCCTGTGTATCTAATTGAATCTAATTTAACCTAACCTTAGACTATTTAATCACACTGATGTCCCTAGCTCGAAGGGGAAATAAAATTAGAACGATGAAGAAGATCCTCTCAATTGTATTCGTTATGGTTTCCCTGCAGGTATTTGCACAAACCAATCCTATCACTGCCATTAACATTACGTTACCATCAAACCCCGATGCCAATACGGCAAATTGGGGTACGGGTGCATCATTATTTATGATCTCCGCGACGGCTAAATCGGCTACCGGAAGGGTCAATCCGGCTGTTGAGGAAAGCAGGATACTGGTTCTCATTAAAAAAGGTGGAAACAAGTTTTGTGGTTCCTATACCGGCAGCACCGCCGTGGCGTCGGGTTTCAGTACCATAACCAAGGTTTGGAGCGGTAGTAACGCAGTTTCGTTATTAGGTAAGGACTGCACCCTGCCCCCGGGCGATTACGAACTAAGCGTGCAGTTTTTTGGCAACGGCCCCGTCGGAACGATCCCGCTTAGCGACGAAAAAACAAAACCGTTTACTATAAAAGGCAATGACCAGCAAACCTACCAGCCGCCGCAGGCCATTGCCCCTGCAAACGGCTCAGCATTCAGTGAAACAGACATAAACAAACCCATTACCTTCAGATGGACGCCCGTTATACCAAAGCCACAGGAGCCGGTAACCTATCGCCTAAGCATATGGCAATTAATGCAGGGGCAAACCGGGCCGCAGGCGATGAAAGCTAACCAGCCCATATTTACTAAGGATGTTGATAATATTACACAGGCTGTAGTAAGCAATATACTTACCGGACCTTGCAAACCGCCCTACATGTGCGATTTCGTATGGAATGTACAGGCGCTGAACAGGGAAGGTAAACCCATTGGCAGCAATAATGGCATGAGCGGCGTTGCAACTTTCAGAAAAGAGGGCACGATTGTTCCTTTTGATACTATGGGCTATCACATCACCCTTATTTCACCTGAGCACCGCTTTGCTTTCCCCGCAGGAGGGTTACCTGTATTTACATGGAAGTCAGACACAAAACTCCCAACCGGCGCACACTACCGGCTCACGATAGTTAAGCTGCCCGGAACGGCGTCGCCACAGGCAACTGGCAATAAACCTTTTTTTGAAAAAGACAGTCTTCTGTTGTTCAGTACCAATAAACCCTTTTTTGAAAAGGACAGCTTAGATGCAATGGTTTTGCAATATCCATCATCAGCGCCTAAATTGATGGGCGGAGCAAAATTCGCCTGGAAGGTAGATATCGTCGGCCGCAGCGGAAAAACAACAGATGCCAGCGGTATCAAAGGGTTCGCAACAACAGGCGCCGCGGACAATGGGAACGGAACTACGCGTTCGGATATGGACTCGTATGGCGTAACCGTTCAAAACCTGGTCGTTGCCTGCACCAAAGCTTCAAGCCATACTTTTACGATCAATGTCGGGAATCCGAATAACAGTACAGCAATTTTTGACAAACTGGAGATTGTAAGTATAAATGGTACCGTACTTAGTACCCCTATACCTGCCACAAGTGTTTCACCGGCGACCGGCAGTAACATACCCGCCTATGGGAACATTAATGTTTCGGCAGCTTTTAACTACAGCAATACACTGAACATCGTTTGTATAAAAGCTTACATAAAGCAACAATCGAACCCAACGATGAACACGGCGGGCAGCTACGAGTGCGACACGCTTAAATGCTGCTGGCCGTGCGATATGAACCAGGTTACCGTGAGTAACAGCTCAATTGCCGTTACTGACGCCGCCAACGGCGTTATCCAGGTCCAAAACACCATATCGGCAACACCAAACAATATCACAAAAATCCAGGCCGACCTGGTATACGTAAAGATCAGCCCGGTCAACGATAACTGCAACCAGTGCAATAAACAGCAAAAGGAGCAGGATAATTTTATCGGTCGGAATTTTATAGCAAATGGCAGCCAGTGGAAAAATAATGGTAATGGCGCCATATCCTACAATAGTGTCAATGGCATTACACGCTCGTTAACATTCACCAGCAATAATGCGTCAGGCGTAAATATTTCACCGGGCATACAAATGACCCACAGCATAGGCTTGCCGCCAAATTCGTGTTGCGGCGACGTTGTGGAAGTATGGATACGCTACACCGTATGGGACACCGGCTGCCACGTATGCTCCCAGCTAATAAAAGCAACGGTGGCGCGGAATAACCTGTGCGCGACGAACGGCGGAAACGGTACCACGATCATCATTAAAAATTAAGACGATGAAAAGAACGATAATCCTAATATTATTAGTTATAGGCATTCTCAAAGCGAGCGCCCAGGCCCCAAATTGTATTAATTTAGGCAGCGCATCTTCCTGGCATGGGTTTTATACGCAGCAGACAACGATACAGGATGATAAGACACATGGAACTTATGTGCAAATAGGTGATGATGACGGCCCTTCATATGTAGTCAATGACGCTGCGTTTGGAGGCAACTGGATAACCATGGCCAACGGCAACACTTGCCTGTGCTATGATTATAACGTTACATGGAACACAAGCATACCTACGGTACCTGTTACGGTACCCCATTTCGCTATTTACACTGGCGCAACCGCAACATTAAATTATGGTGACATGTTGAACAGGGTTAGGGCCGCCTTTATAGGCAATAACTCAAACCCGGCTATACAGAACGGTCTGTGGGCTACGTGCTGCCTGCCCATCGGGTTATGCGTTAATGGTCAACTCCCTTCCAATTCATACGGTAGCTGGCAAATTTACGACATCGCCAGCAATGCACCCATGACCGGCGCTGCTGCATCCGCCGCATGGGATAATCTTATCCAGCATGTAACCGGTGCCTATTTCGGCACCGACTATAACAGTTCGCCATCCGAGGTGATAAAGTATGCCAATCTTTGCTTTTCGTGTAAAACAAATACCTGTGCCTGCTCATCATTCGTTCAGTTTACCCAGGCCCCGTTTGCAATTACGCCCGATGGCACTAAAATAAGCGCACCCTCATGCGACCACAGTTTCGGCTCAGTGCTTAGCCTGTATACAAATTACCAGTTTTCTGCAGGCTTCCAGACCTATAATTCCGGAAGCTGCGCCACGACCTATACTGCCGTTATTACCGATGCTAATAATAACATCATTGCCTCGCAAAATGGCGGAAATACACCCGCCCCGTTCAGCCAGTCATTTACACATGCCGGCAACTACTGCATAACTTACTCATTAAAGGTTAACGGAACGGTATGTGCCACCTGCAAAGCCTGTTTTACCGTATCGGCAGCAACGCAATGCTGTAATAATACCTTCCCCTTTTGGACCGATATACCTGTGCCTGCCAGTTACCCGTTCGCGAACGGCACTTACAGTGTCGAAGATTTTGTGGTGCATGGCGCTAATAGTATACCCATTACCGAAATTAAAGTGACCGTTGAGGATTTTGAATTGATAAGCAAGTACCAGGATTGTCTGAAATGTTATAACCAGCCGGCTACGCTTGGGTCGATTTTTGGCGGAAGCACCATCGGCGCGGGCTCAAATAAACTTAGTATTCAAGTGCAGCCTTACGGCAATGGCAATATAATAACGAACAATAGCAACGAGGTGATTTGGGAAAACCCGAATGGTGTTACACTGGGCGCCGGGGATAAAATAAGGCTGGTTTATATTTTACCGGCCGAAAGCGAGATACCCTGCTGTGTTGATTCTGCAAAAATTTGCGTGCGTTTTAGTTACCGCGACATTAATTGCGGCTATTGCGAAGTATACAATTGCACAGTTGTGCCGCTGAGGCCTAAAGGCGCTAATACAACATTGCCAACCCTTCAACTATTATTCTATAACGCTAGGGGCATATTTCAGCCTGGAAAAGCGCCGGGTTTTTAAATTTAATAGCGACTTGATAGGTTTTGATAATTCACCGCGATCTAAAATAGAATGAAAATAAGGGTATTGCTTTTGAAAAGGAACGGTTCGACCTTAATAAAATATTTTACCATAACAGCCGTAATCTTGTTATCGCTGTCTTTCAATGCAAGTGCCCAGGACACCGTAAAACATAAGCCGGTTACCATCAGCGGCGATGCAGGCATTTGGTATGAGTATTATGGACTTGATAAAACGCCGGGGCAATCAACGCCCGACTTTTACCGGGCCCGCCGCCCCTGGGATTTATTCCGGTATTCATTTGCGCCGACGATCACTTTCGGCCAATGGAGCATTCCGTTCAACTTTAATTTCAGCAGTATGCAGAATAATTTTGTTACCCCTTCCGTTGGCGGTAAACAAAGTTTCTGGCAGTTTCTAACTAATCCCGCAAATAGTTTTGGCATACGTCCAAAGATCGGTACTACCGAGTTTTTGCTCGGCACCCAATATCTGAAATATAGCGACCTCAGCACCGGCGATGTCGGGGTTTTTGGTTACGGCATTAATTTATCGCCGGGGAAATTTCGCTTCAAACTGTTTAACGGCGTTTCCCAAAGGCCGGTCGATTATATCGCACCAACCATTATACCGCCAAACCCGGGCATTATAGGTGCTTATCAGCGTAACCAATGGATGGGCCAACTTGGATTGGAAAAAACCGGGAAATACTTTGTAGGGTTTAATTTTGTTCACTCCTCGGATGTACGCAATTCAGTTACCTCGCCGCCAGTGCCGCCGATTGATCCCCAGGAGAATATGGTTGTTACCTTTTTGGCGACGGCCACTACAAGTAACGGTTGGTGCTATCACGCGGAGCTTGGGCAGAGTTTCCACACCCGGAATTTAAATGACCCTTTGTCGGTTGCCCCGGTCGAAGACCTGAAGCCGTTTATCAGTTCACATACCTCAACGGATAAGGATAACGCCGTGATGCTGGGCATCGATAAAAAAGGACAGGATTGGGAAATAGGCGCAAAATTCAACTATTACGGCGCCGGGTATTTTACGGCAGGTTATCCTTTTATGACCAACGACCGGATCGAGTACCTTGGAAATACCCGTTTCAATGCATGGAAAAAGAAAATCAATGTGGTTGCCAGCGTTGGCGAACGTTTTGGCAACCTTAGTCATACCTCGGGGCCGGGCACAACAAACCAACTGATCGCCAACGTCAATGCGTTTACGCAATTCACGGATAAGTTCAGCCTTAATATCAACTTTAACAATTTCGGTTTTAATTCTCCCGGCCTTTTGGGATATAAGAGTGTAAGCAATGAATTAAGCATTAACCCTACCTATACGTGGGGCAACTCCAAAATGAATAACCTGCTAAGCGCTACTTATACCTTGAGCCAATATGACGAAACAACCACCAGCGGTACCACCCACAACAATACGCAAACCGCTTTATTGCTGTATGTCCCCACTGTTTTTAAGTCCAGTATCAATCCTGATTTCAGCATCATGTGGTTTCAAGACATCACAACCGCACTGAAGCTGAACCTGCTTAACGCCACAGCAGGTACGACGTGGAAAGCGAGCAAGAAATTTAGCCTGAAGGGCCAGTTACAATACAATATAAGCACGACCTCGCCTTTTACATCCGATAAAAACTTGCTGGCAACCGCCAGTTTTGATTGGAAGCTATATAATAAACTAAGCTGGCAACTGGCGTTAACGGGGAATTTATACCATTACGGCTCTGACTTGCCGGGAAGCTCGTTAATACCGGTTTACATGGGCAACCCGCAATATTTCGAGAGCACGTTGAGGACGGGATTGCAATACAGGTTTTAAAGGAATTTAACATGAAAAAATGCCATATCTTATTTCTGGTGATGCTGCTTACGACGGTAAGCGTAGTTTATGGGCAAATCAACCTCAACCTGGCGTTGAACACCAGGCCGCAGCCTTGGCTGTCTGAATGGGGCAACCCGGTTAACGGCATGATGATCATCACCTATATGCCCGGGCCGGTGGCCGGAAGCCCAACGATGAAGATAAGAACAACGCTGCTCGACGAAAGCGGGGGCGTTATCGGCCGGTCAAATTTTAATGCTGCCCGGGTGTATACGTTAAAACAGGGAGTAAACCAGTTCAGCATTGCTGATGCGCTGCAACTGCAAAATTTAATATTGCCCGGAACCATAAAAAACCTGCTGCAGCGTACAGGGCGCCTGCCTGCAGGGCAATATCAATTAATGGTCGAGATCACCAATACCACAGGGACCGCTGTATTGGCCAAACAAAGCCGCCCGTTTTTTGTCACCTCGTACCAGTTGCCTATTTTAATGCAGCCTGCAAACGGGGCCGGCTTGGATGCCAGCATTGCTCAAAATGTAATTATTTTCCGCTGGACAAGCGTCGTACCGGGCTCGGCGGCCGAGATCCCAACCTACCGGGTGCAAGTGTTCGAAATACAGCCGGGGCAGGAACCTATGCAGGCGTTTCGCGGCAACCGCCCTTTGCTTGACGAGCAATCCATACATGGAACTACACAATATATCTGGAGACCCAATTTGCCGATGATCGATTCGACAGCAAACAGGCGCTTTATATGGACGGTGCAAACACTTGATATAAACGGGCAGCCGGTGCCAACCGCAGACATGAATGTACAGGGGAGAAGTGAGCCCGTGATATTCAGTATCATTAACCAAATGGGCACAATCAGTAAAAGCCTAAAAGCAAAGAATTAACAACGATGAAACGTATAACCGGAATATTTTTGCTTAGCTGCCTGGCATTAAAACTATCTGCGCAGGTTACCGACGAAAAAAAGCCGTCAACGCTGGTTTTACATGTTTTTTATAACGACTTTAATACTGCACAGCTAATCCGTACCACTTCGTTGGGCAACGTTTTTAAAAACAATCTATGGAGCAGGATCGGCGATATGCAAATGGGTTTTGGGTTTAGCTATCTCAAAGGATTAAGTAAAAAGATCGATTTTGTTTCCTCATTGGATGGCAGCTCAACCGATTACCTTTATAAAGACGGGACACACAATGGCAGCAACCAATTTTTATTGGATATCAATGCCGGGTTAAACATAAAGCTGCTTTCGGATCGCCATACGGTTGTGCCCTATCTTTCGGCGGGCGCAGGCGTTTCCTTATATCAGGGCAAAACCGGGTTTTACTTTCCTGCGGGAATTGGGGTACAGTTCAACCTTTTTAACGAAGCCTTTGTGTTTACCAACATCCAATACAGGCGTGCTATAGGTGGCCAGGCTAACGACCATTTTCAATACAACCTTGGTATCGGCGTTGGTATTGGAAAAAAGAAAGTGATAAAACAGTGTACAAACCCGCCGGAACCGGTAAATCCTGTAAAAGTAAAACAGGACACTACATCCGTAGTCGTAAAATTGGCAGTCAAAAACGTGATTATAACCGTGACCGATGAGCAAACCGGTTTTCCTTTATCATCGGTTGCCGTAACGATAGATGGCGCCGGCGGCAAAATGAACGCTTTTACCGATAACATGGGTCAGGTAACATTCAGCAACGTGCAGGCAGATGACTATACAGTTAGCGGCATGCTTCACGGGATCGGTACAACCAGCCGCACAATAACCAGGAGCGGCTTTGATGCCCCCGGCAATGAAATAAAGATCGGCATAACGCACAATGATCCCCGGTTTACGCTTAGCGGCGTGGTCGTTAATACAAGTACCGGTCAGCCGGAGGGGGATATAGCCATCGATATCATGAACGCCACGCTTAATACAGGTGTTAGCGCTTATAGTGAGCCGGCGAGCGGCGTATTCAATATCCAGTTAGAGCCCGGCAGCGACTTCGTCGTTTCGGGCAAAAAGCCCGGCTATATTTCTGATATAGAAAAAGTGAGCACCAAGGGATTGAGGCGAAGCACAACCTTGTATGTGAAGCTAAAAATAGGAATTGAGCAAGCCGCCCCCAATAAGACGATCACCCTTTCGAATATCTACTATAATACCGGCAGCTTCCGGATAAATGCCGGCGCCTCGACTGACCTTGACAAGCTGGTTAAATTTTTAAAAGATAACCCCGGGGTTAAAATTGAAATAGACTCGCACACTGACAGCCGCGGCACTGCCTCCCGTAATTTAAAGCTTAGCCGCGCCAGGGCGCAGCAGGTTGTTGATTATCTTCAAAAACAATCCATTGACAAAAACAGGCTTGTTGCAAAAGGTTATGGAGCAACACGATTGGTTAACGGTTGTAATGTTGGTATAAAATGCACCGATGCGGAGCATGCCCAAAACAGGAGGACCGAGTTGAAGATATTAGGATTGTGATTTCGTGACTGCTGTGGTGCAAATACGCACTCTTGGGATGCCATCATCGTAGAGCCGTTTAATGTTGTAAAATTTTAATTAAATAATCGGATAGTTGATATGATTACGTCTAAATTGTATTTCTTTATCTTTCTTCCCCTTATTCCTGAACTACCGAAGATGGCTCGGTAGTTGCTCCTGCATCAAGTTCACTTTCTTTATAAATATTCCTAATATGCAACCCAATGGTGTCTGTGTCCTTATCGAATAAACTCAGCCATCTGCCGCTGTGTGAGCCACACCGTGTCGTCTGAAATTCGTACATTGATACCTCCCTGATTACCTTCTACCTGATATATTATAATCTGGCGTTTGTCATAAAATTTAAAATTAGTATTTTTTCTGATGTTTAAATTACCTTCACAATTTACCTGCATCCCGCAATGCAACGATGTATCAAATTGGACTATCCCGTTTCGTTAACTCGTTTAATCCAGTTCTGTGTTAGCTTTTCGCTGTTCAATGATTATTTTGAGTTTTCCCATATCATCGCTGATTTTTTTCAACAATACCCTGGCATATATCTGCGTCGTTGCGATCTTGGTATGGCCCATCATCTTACTTACCGTTTCAATAGGAACATTATTGGACAGCGTAATGGTGGTGGCAAAGGTGTGGCGGGCAACGCCAAAGGTCAGTTTCTTCTTAACACCGCAAATGACGCCGATCTCCTTGAGATAGCTATTTACTTTTTGATTAGAGATCACCGGAAACAGGGTGTGGTTTGAAGTCGACCTTGGATTATCCGAATATGAATGTAGAATGGTCAATGCAACGGGCAACAAGGGAATATGGGTCGGCTCATTACTTTTCTGCCGGGAGAATTTTATCCACCGGCCGCCGTCCTCACCGGTCGTGATATTGGCATCGTGCAGGTTCATCAGGTCAACAAAAGTCAGGCCGGTATAACAGCTGAAAATAAAAAGATCGCGGACCATGCCAAGCCGCTCAGCGGCGAATTTTTTCTTTTCAATAGCACCCAACTCCCCCTGCGTCAGAAAATCGGTTTCGACTTTCTTATAACGGAATTTGTAGTTTTTAAAAGGGTCTTTGCTTATCCAGGAAAGCTTCACGGCAAGGGTCGTCATTTTGCGGAGCCGGATCAGGTGCTTCATCACGCCGTTGTTATTTATTGGCTTCTGATGATCTACGGGCTTGTGATTGCGGAGGAAGGTTTCAAAATCCAAGATAAACTTATAATCGATCTC
>JBIOHG010000080.1:0-17389 GCA_044448765.1 Sphingobacteriales bacterium
GATGATCTTTCATACTCTTTCCGGCCACCACCTTATCGGCATCATACCAGCGGAAGGCTAAGGGGTTATCACTTTGAGGGCCTTCGTATTTAACCTGGCCTATGTTTTTAAAAAATTCTTTGTCGCCTGTGAGTATCATAAATATTGATTTATAGGAATGATTGATTGGTTAATTGATTTTATTTTGATAATTGCTTTTCGAGCAAAATTTTCCAGTCTTTGTAAATGTCTTCGAAGTTGTTCTTTGTCGGTTCAACAGTTTTTAGTTTTTCCATCTTAGCAAATGCTTCAGCAGGTGATTTGAATATCTCAGCCCCGATACCTGCACCAAGCGCTGCACCTGCACTACCGTCGTTTTTGAAGAGTTCAACAGGCACGCCGGTTGCGTTTACAAAAATTTCAGTAAACAGGTCGCTCATAAACAGGTTGGCTTTTCCGGCACGGATAACGGATGGATTCATCCCGTTTTCGCGCATGATATCCAGTCCGTATCTAAATGAGCAGGCAATGCCTTCCAGCGTGGCTCTCAGGATATGCTCTTTGCCGTGCATGTTAAGATCAATATTCTGGAAATGTGCGCCAACAGGTTTATTGTTTAGCATACGCTCTACACCATTACCAAAAGGCAAGACGCGTACACCGTAACTGCCGGGAGGCGACAAGGCTGCTTTTTCATTCATCTGGTTATAACTTACCTCGGGACCAAACATCATTTTCATCCAGCTATACAGTCTACCGGTCCCATTAATACAAAGCAATACACCGAGGCGTTTCTTCTTTTCGGTGTAATTTACATGGGCAAAAGTGTTCACTCTTGATTGCGGGTCGTAAGCCAGTTTATCGCTTACACCATAAATAACGCCCGAAGTGCCTGCTGTGGCGGCGACTTCGCCGGGGTTGAGCACATTTAAGGATAAGGCATTGTTGGGTTGGTCGCCCGCTTTGTAGCTGACAGGAATGCCGGGTTTTAATTTCAGTTTTTCGGCTACGGATTTCAACAATCCGCCATGTGACGAAAATACCGGCTTAATATCCGGGAATTGATTTTTCGAAAAGCCAAAAAACTTTATAATATCATCAGACAATCGATTGTCTTTAAAATCAAAAAAAATGCCTTCGGACATTGCCGAAACCGAAGTGGTAATCTCGCCAGTAAGCCGCATAGCGATGAAATCGCCGGGCAGCATTACTTTGTCTATCCTGTTGTATATCTCAGGCTCATTTTGTTTTACCCAGGCCAGCTTCGATGCTGTAAAGTTTCCGGGCGAGTTAAGCATACGGCTTAAGCATTTTTTTTCACCTATCGTTTCAAAAGCTTTATTGCCGATATCAACGGCACGGCTATCACACCAAATAATACTGTCGCGCAGCACATTTTTGTCTTTATCTACAATAACCAAACCATGCATTTGATAGGCAATACCAATTGCTCCAATATCAAATGGTTTGTATTTGCCGCTGTTGTTGCAGAGCAATATAGCTTGCTGCACCTGGGCCCACCAAGTTTCGGGCGATTGCTCGGCCCAGCCGGGGCGGGGGGCTAAAATTGCATTCTCCTCGTCCGGGTATTGGGCAGACGCGATAGCTGTCTGCGTTTCAGCGTCGACAACCGAAACCTTAATGGAAGAAGTACCTATGTCAATACCTAAAAGCAGCATATTTATTATTTTGACCTGTAATGATGACGGATAATTTGGTTTGCTAAAAATGCAAAATATTTCAGGAACGTGAGGATTTATCTCTAAAATAATCCTAAAAACGACAAAAGCCTTTTTGATATCAAAAAGGCTTTTGTCGTTTTTCTTGTGATCTCGCTGGGATTCGAACCCAGGACCCCAACATTAAAAGTGTTATGCTCTACCAGCTGAGCTACGAAATCATCTTTAACGTTCCCGTTAAAAGTGGTGCAAATATAGGATTAATCAGGATAGCCTGCAACCGGTTTTTGAAATTATTTTAAGCGTAGTATTTAGTGCTTAATTGTCAATTAATTAAGGTTTAAAAATGCCTATTCTGCCATGATCCCCGGCCAGAAGAACCAGTTTACCATGCTTGGCTTTCCGACAAACGTTATAACTGGCGTTGTCAATCTTACTCCAGGTTTTGCCGCCATCTGAAGTAATATTGCTGCCTGGAGTCCCTGTTGAAAGAAACGTATTGTCGAAAATAAACTCTACACAGGATTGAAAAGCCAATTGACTTTTATTAAAAGGCAATATCATAAGCGTTTGAGCAATTTCTTTTTGAATTGAGATCGTTGAATCAGTCACCTTATCATGGGCATAATCTCCACCAACAAACAGGCTATTATACCTTCCGATAGCGAAAGAGAATGCACCTTGACTGGGTTTTGAATGAATGATTGGTAAGGGCCAATGCTCCCATATTTTGTTATTCACATCATAATTAAGAAATTGGGCGTTAGTACCACCGGTCACTATACCAACATGGCTTTGACTTATTCTTAAACATGTTCCGCTTGCCGCAAAACAAGCCTCACCCGGCATAGCATCAGGAGAATTATCAAACGGGTGCCAGGTTTCGCCGCCATCATTGGTTTCCATCAGTAGAAATTTGCCTTTGATAGGGTCACCCAAAACCAGGCCATATTTTGGTGTATCAAAATCCATGGCGTCAAAAAAGTAGGCGGTATCTGCATTTCGGTATTTTTCCTGCCAGGTTGCTCCGCCATCGGTAGTTTTTAATATCAGGGCCGGCGTGCCAGAACTCATAATGATGGCTTCTTTATTCGAAAATGCTTCTATGTCCCTGAAGTCGGATCTCTCAAAACCTTTTACCTGTGTCCAATCCCAGGTTTTTCCGCCATCATTTGTAATGGCGATAGTTCCCTTGCTGCCACACACCCAGGCGGTATTATCATTCACTACAGATAAGCCGCGTATACTGGTTGGTTTACCTTGTTGCGATAACTCTATATGCTGCGCCTTTAAATTCAGGGACGCTGTTAGTAATAAAAATATTATACTATAGAAAAATTGTCGATTCATTTTACCCTCGTCCATGTTTCTGACCTGCCAAACAAAGATATGCCTATATAACCACGTATCTTCAGACTATTTCCATCCAGTGTCATTTTGCAGCTGTAGGTTTTTCCATTTTTTGGATCGTAAATGGTACCATCGTCGTATACATTATCCTCATCATAAACAAAATCCTTCAACAACTCAAGCCCAAGTTCCAGCCTCGTGCGCAGCGCCTCATCAGGATTATTTTTATCAGTTTTAGGCCTGCCCGTTTCATCATTCGGGTATTTTATCCAGTCGAGTTTGCCAAAATATTTGTTGCCCCTTTTATAAATCAGGATATGGTCCTCTCCGCTTGGATTTGCCCACGAACCTAAAATGGCATCAGCTTTTTGTGCCGATGCCACGAAACCCGAAAGGGTTAAAAATAATACAATAATTCCTGCTTTAGTAGTCATCGGTCAGTTAATTGGTTGACCGAAATTAATCTTTATAGGCCGATTTAGCAAGCTTGCATATTTTAACATTTATTTTTGAGCGATATACCCGAAAGGATTATATTTGCACCCTTGTTTGTAACAAACGGCCAATAACTGTGCGTTACGATCAAAAAGCCCGGATGGCGAAATTGGTAAACGTTGCGGTCTCAGAAGCCGTTGAGAATTGTCTCTTGAGAGTTCGAGTCTCTCTTCGGGCACATCCATTTAGATATGAGAATTTAGATATGAGATGTGGGATTGAATTGTCTCACTTCTTATATCTTTCAAAAGCCCGGGTGGCGAAATTGGTAGACGCACCACTTTGAGGGGGTGGCATTCGCAAGGATGTGGCAGTTCGAATCTGCTCCCGGGCACTTTAATCAACTTTATCGCTAATATCCTTTCGGCCTTATGTTCCATGTATACGCCTTAAGCAGTTTGATCAGGAACTACATTTATGTTGGTATGACGTCTGATTTAGAGAGGCGAATTGACGACCATAACAAGGGGTATAATAAAACTACAAAACCCTACCGCCCTTTCAAAGTGATCCTGATTGAAGAATACGAAACAAGGCCCATAGCTAGAAAACGTGAGAAGTATTTAAAATCGGGCGTCGGCAGGGCATATTTAAAACGCCCCTAAAAAATGATGAAATAAAGTAATTCAATTTCTAACCTGCAGGATTGGTAGGTGCACCACTTTGAGGGGGTGGCATTCGTAAGGATGTGGCAGCCTGCCTGCCGACAGGCAGGTTCGAATCTGCTCCCGGGCACTTCATTCATCTTTTTAATTAAGCGGCAGCAGTGTACTCGTGTTGGTAATACCATTCCAGGATGTATACACCATCTCCCCATGTAAGTTTGCCGTCCGCCGCAACTTGTGCAATTAATATTGACAAATTGTGAAGAAAGGCACTTTTTACATCGCCATCAAGCCCCTGCAGCACTTTTACAGCACACGCTGTAATTTCTGAGGGATCAGTAAGTGCCGAGCAGCTGTCTGCCAGCTTGAGTTCAGCTAGTATAGACGGCAATTTGGCACGCAGCCAGTTTTTTACTTCGTCATCAATGTCGCCGGGTATGATCGTGGTTAGAACATCCGCTGCGGGCGAATCGACAAAGGTTTTGATGTTCTCTGTTATTACCACCCCAATATGTATGGCGGTTTTTAATTCGGCAGGGATGCCGTCGAATAAGGATTTTACCTCATTCCAAATTTTGGATAGAAAGGATTGTAAACTCATAGTTTAATTTTGAATTAATGATTTAGTGAATTATTGATTGAATGGTTAGTGGTTAGCAGCGGGTTTAATTGCTTAGGATTGATGGGTTCGTTCCTTATCTTATCTACCTGTTGCTGCAGGAGGCTTACCTGGCTTTCGAGTATCTTCAACCTAATGTCGTTTACACGATTTTGGGTTTCCTGTGTTAGCCGGATATCGTGTATATCATTTTTTAATTGCAGGTATGTCGTCATTACCGAGGCGACAATGCTTGCAGTACTCACAATAGTTAGCACCAGGTTTTTAACGGTGATACCCTTCAACTCGCGATGTTCTATAGTCGTCATAAGTAATTAAGCGGAAGTTGAAAGAAATAATTGACGTTCCTGGCGGCGACGTGCGGAAAGGTCTGAGCACACTTCTTTTGCTTCTGTTTGCGGATCGGTTATTTTATTCCAAAGCAGGAACTGATCGGCAGCGCCCTGGTAATCTTTGTCGTTTAGTTTTTTTAATAAGGTTGATCCTTTTAATGCGCCGGTTCCCTCATTATAGCTGAATGATACCAACGCATCAAATTGTGATTGAGTTAGCGGAGTTTTTACATTTAAGTTGACGGCATCCTCAAACTGCCCTAATGTGTTGGCAAACAATGCATCGGCTTGCATAACACTTTCTAGTTTGTCGCCGGGCTTTACGGATTGGCCGTCATGGTAGCAGGTTGAACCATAGCCTATGGTCCAAATGCCTGCGATGTCTCGATAAGCAGAGAGGCGTAAACCCTCGAAGCCTTTGATTAATTTAATGCCCTGGTTACTTAATTTCATTGGTGGTGGTGTTATCGGTTTCAGATTCTTTTACCGCGAATTGAGCTATCGCGGCGACGGCAGTACCCGCCGTAATTAAAATGGTGGTGAGTTTTTCGGGTACACCTGGTATGGTTGCCAGGGTAGCGCCTAAACCGGCGATACCAAGCGCGAATACTTGTACGCGGCGAAAAAATGAGGGCGTAGCGCTGCTAATGCGCTGCCAGAGCGTGTAGGGGTTTTGCATGATATAATAAATTAGATTTTGAGAAAAGCCACCGTTGGTAATGATATCTAACCATCGTTCATATTTTAGAAGGGCTTCAATACATAAGTCGGTGAGGTTGGATCTGTGTCCATATCAAACACTTGAGCATGGTTGTTCTGACCGGAGAAATCCCTTATGCCGAGCCTTAAATCAGAATCATCTTGTAATAATGAAAAATCAAGTGTTTCAAACTTTTCAAACTGATACCACGCAAAAAGATTCTCTGTCGTTGATGGATTATTACCATTACCTCCATTGTCATTCAGAACTAATTCATTTATGGACAGTTTACGATTATAAATACGTACCTCATCCATTTTTGTGGTACTACAATCACTGCCGTCAATTTGACCACAAAGTGCAGCTCCGGTAATAGGCAAGTTAACATTTGAATTTATAGGACTAACAGAACTTGAACCTGATAGCATGGTATTTGGGATTAAAGCATTTCCCCAAGCATAAGAATTTGTTGCGTCCCACATAAAAGCAAAATGGTATTTCGTGCCATTAACATAAGTCCCATTTGGTGCGGCAGCTCCAGTTTGCCCTCGCCCGGTAATTTCAAGAAAAGGTTCAGCGGAGAAGTATGCTGTTACTCTTAGTTTAGTGCCGTCGTTAAAAGATACTTCAAATTCACGTTGGGCCTTTTGATCAATAATGTTTGCCCATAGTTCTATGCAACCTTCTAACGGCCAGGTTTTACCTATTAACGGAGTTATAAGCAGATTTGAGCCACTTGTGCCGGGGGGAATTATTCCATTACGAAAACTAAATGGCGCAGGCAAAGCCCGCCCATAGCCTACACCTTTTGGCCCTCTTATTTTGGGATTTAAACCGTTTCTCGATGCCATAGTTATGCTGCGTATGATCCTCCGGATGTTGTTACTGTAATGGTTTCTCCCGATGAAAGGGCTGATAATAATCCCATTTCAAGGTTCATATTCAAGTTCAAATCGATAAAAGGGTTGCCATCGCTGTCGATCTGCATCCAGGGTAAATTGCCCCGGTTTAAGCCTGATACTACCGGAACGGAACCATTAGTGCCGGCTCCAGAAGGTACGGTGATAACACCCAAAGGGGCTATATCGCCGGTGGTTGAATTGTGCAATTGTAGTAATATATAATGCTGGGTTGCTGCTGTTGACGATATCGCCATAAAATTGATACGGCTGGCCGGGTCGGCAGGTGCGTAAACCTGCTTTGCTGTGGTGCCGTCGGTGCTTGCGAATATCACCGGCCTTACACCTACGCCTTTGGTAAATGCTACTATTTCGTTGTAATCTGCCATGGGTAATTATAGAATTTTTGAGTTAATGAATTATTGATTTTTTGAGTCGGGAAGTCCGCATAAGCCCGAAAGTCGGTAAGATTTATTTAGCGTTAAGAATAGTTGGTTTTCTTAAATATTTTTAGAATTACATTATCCTGGTTAAGTGAGGCCACATTTTCGGCTACCTCGTTTATGGCTTCGACGAGGTTGTTTTTGTCGTCCGTTATCAATGTCGTTTTGTCGCCTACGGTATCGGTAAAGTTCGATACGGTCATATAATCTGCTCCCGGCGCACCGGATACCGAACTTCCGGATGGCGTTACCAATGCAAAACCAATTTCGATGGAATGGGCAGGCAGCGTTGGTTTTACCGGGTTTGGCGAGGCGGTACCCGTTACTGCCGAAACGGCGTTGGCATTATTGGCATAAACCAGATCGATGCGGTTATTGGTGATATCGGCGGTACTTAAAGTGAGACTGCTCGTTGATGTGGTTTGATAAACTGTCGAAGATATTCGCCATTGCCCGGCGGTAACACTTACAGCCAAACCGGAGATAGATAATACAAGTCCAGTAATTATACCGTCGGGCGCTGTGGCGCCTGTTGCTGGCGGATCGATCCACGAGGTATCGTAGTCGGTGTTACTATGTTTTGATAATACCTGGCCGGTTGTTCCACCGGTTGCCAAACCCGGCCCTGCGGCTCCGGTAGCGCCTGTGGAGCCGGTTGCCCCTGTGCTTCCTGCCGGCCCGGTAGCACCTGTTGCTCCGGTGGCGCCATCTGCTCCTGCCAGGCTGGTGCCGGCCGGCCATACGCCACCTGCTTTCGGGCCAAAAAACAGGAAAGTGCCGGTGTTGATGTAAAAATCACCGTCGACGCCGGTTAATAAATTCGATGGGTCGGTAGGGCCGTTTAAAATAGTTTTTCCGTCTGCTCCATTTGTTCCATTTGTGCCACTGGTTCCGGGCGGTCCGGAAGGCCCGGTTTGCATGGAGAATGCCTGCCCCCATGTACCGACTGTTTTTTTGTAAAATACACCGGTACCTGTATTAATGTAGGTGTCATTGTTACTTCCAAGTGAAGCCGATGGAATGCCCAGGCCATACAGAATTGTACCATCGGTTGAGCCGCCTGATGAAGGCAGAGTATAAACAACTGTCCAGGTGCCGCTGATCTTTTGCGCGAAGTTACCCGCCGAAGTATTGATAAACACGTCGCTGTCCTTGCCGGTTGTATTTTGAGGCAGCGTGCTGCCGAAGGAAATATGTGCGCCCAGGTCGAGCCCGGAACCAATGAAGCCGAGCAGCGTGGAGAAGGCAAACTGGTAGTCGGTGCCGCTGTTTACCAATACCGATAGATCAGCAGCGTTGATAGCTGAAGCTACGGGTAATTCGCTTATTTTTTTGTCTGTCGGCATTAGTTTAAGAGTTCATTTAAGGGTAAATAATTGCTTGCATAATCGTTGCCCGGGTAATTGAAAATTGTTTTGTCGATGCTGCGAATACGCGGGCCGGCCTGTCGGCTGCTGCGGTTGCGTGGGTTGTAGTTCCAAAGCGGGAAATCGGCTTTATTTTCCCGGAGGAATTTCTCGACCTCATTGGCATGTGCATTTGCTACGCTTCTGTGCTGCTGTACTAGCTTGGCAACGTCCTGCGGCGATAGGGCATCGGCGTTATCGTGATGTTTGATGACCGGTCCTGTGGCGGTATAATGTATGGCATCGGCTTCAATGAAGCGTGCAAAAGTGAAATACACCAGCATGGGCAATATGCCTTCATATAAAATCACATGACCATAACGGTCGAGATACTCACTGCCGTTTAACAGATCTTTATAAGGTTGCGGCGTATTATCCTGCAAAGTGCCATCTGTGTTGAAAAATTGAATAAAATCATAATACAGTGCATGCCCCAGGAATGGTTTCAGGTCGAGCTCCTGCGCTTTTTTGACAAACACTTTGATCCTGTCGGATTTGATGTTGACTGAAAGATCCTCGTAATTCTGGAATGTGATCTGGTCGATGAGATAAATTTGGTTCATTTTTTTTGGTTGATTGAATTGGATTAAGTTGATTGGGTTAGAGGCAATTCGTGGTTGGATTTAGGTTAATTGAACTCAATCAACCCAACCTGCCTGTCGGCAGACAGGTCTAACTCAATTAACCACTTAACTGTTAGCACACATTGCTTCAGCTTCAGTTTGTTTAAAGCCGTAGGCATAAACCAGGATGGCGATCTTATTGGCCGTGGGAATAGCTGACAAAAGCAATTGGTTGATGCTCGTCCCGGCTTTTATGCCGGTTATGTCATCAGCAACTTCTGCGGGAACAGGCAGGATGGCCCAATTGCCGGATGGGTTAATGGCCTGGTAAAAGTTGCCGAATAGCTCTGCAAAAACTTCAGAGAGTTCAAGCCGGTCGGGTGCTGTATTATCGTTAAATTCACGGATGGCTTCTTTCTTCTCGCCTCCATTGCTCAGGCCGGATGATTTTTCCGAATTGATAAGTTCTTTCGGAATAGAAAAGCCTTTGATAATACGTGCCTCAACCGATTTTTCGGTCGCTTCAAAAAGCTTGTCATTATTCTGAATAGAGTAAGGCTGAAACTCGGGTTTCGAATTTTCATCATCATATTCTATTACGATGATCTTTTGGGCGCTTTTTGCTCCCTGGAAGGTACCGAGGTCCCTTTCCAATTGAGATGGCGTATTGTAATAGTGTTGTTCATCACTATCCGGGCGTGTGTTATCGGCTTCTTCTCTTCGCGATTGCATAAATAGCATCGTTGAGGGGAGAAAACCGGTAGTGACCTCGCGGTTATTAAATATCTTAATGCCGGCTTCGGTTTCAAAATCTTCCCAAACACTGTCGGCCTCGATCAATGGGTAGTCATCTACTTCAGGGTTAAAATAATATAACTGCCCTTTGTATTTGTCCCAGCCGCCGGCATCGATAACTTGCTGATTTATTGCAGCAGGGTCGGGATTGTATTTATCCAAAAAAGTGATCCTGCTGCGCGTGATGTTTTTCCAGGTCTTGCGGCCCCAATCGGAATAAAGTGCGTACTTGTCCGCTGTTTCGGGACCATCGGTATCGCCCAGGCGGATGTCCTCGAACCTGACATAATTCACCGAGGCTACTTTATAATTAGCATTGTAATTGATATGGATGCCAAACCCGGTGAATAACCCTTTATCAGTTGCGACGGCTTTCAGTAATTTTGCCAGCGTAAGGCCTTTGGAATTTATTACCTGTTTGCCCAGCTCGGGTTGCTCAAAACCATTGCCGCCAATGAATTTGGCGCGCTTGCTCCAGCAGTCCTTAGCCGTAGGTGACGATGCCACCAGTTCGAGCATTCGTTGCGGATAGGCATTATCAAGGTCGTAATTCAGTATGCCGAACGTCTGGTTCGGGCGTACTAAAGTGCGGCGTTCAATTTGTGGTAGATATGTTTTCATTGGGCCCCCTTGCCCCCTAGAGGGGGAGTTAAATAGTTGAAATATTTATTGTGATTTCGCATGTATATTGATTACTCAGTTAGTGCTCCCCTTTAGGGGTTGAGGGTTATCCTACTAATGCCTCAATTGCCGCTATCGTGCTGGTGTAGGTTGCGGGGCCGCTTTCCGGTGCGATGGATATAGCACGTGGCGGATAAGGCTCTCTCAGTTTATCGGGGTTAGTTAATTTGAGTTTGTAACCGCCGTCTATAGTTTCGTCGGCCGCGTTGCGTTCGGCGTCAGTCAGTATCAGGCCGTTAACGGCACCGAATAATTCAATTGCCGAATCGCTTGAATTGTAATTGTTTACCGCAATGGCTTTTACGCGGCCATAGCCCATTGCCATCAGTTGTGTTTTGATATCGACAGAGAAACCGGCGATATTGAAATCGATCTCTTCAGTATAGCGTGGGCCGACCGATGTTTTGGCCAGTTTTGAGATGGTGCTAAAACTGTTATTGGTGCCTTCAAACTTATATATTTTGGCGCTGCTCACGACGGTAAGGCCATTGATGATGAGCGGATTGGAGGGGTCGTAAGTGATCGTGATATCATCCTGGTTAAAGATGTAGATAACGTCCTCGATGCCTGCCGTCACGGGATCGCCCGTACCCAGGCTGAAGCCTGCGTTTATTTTATTGTAAATGGACATGTGTTTCTTAATTAGTGATTTAGTGAATTATCGAATTAGTGAGTTTTTGATTGGTAGAGGACTTAATTATTCGCTAAATCAATCATTCACTAATTCACTCATTTTAGTTATGCTGACAGGTAGAAGATCTCGTTAGCAAATTTGAAGTTTACGGCTGCTTTCATACGTGCTTTCATTCGCACAACATCATCATTGGTGTACGGCTTCATGTAGACGGTTGAAAGCTCTGAAGCATCACCCAGTAAATCGACACCCAGGAACAGGTTTGAAGAACGGGCGCCCAATATGGTATTTGCCTGCCAGTGATTCATTAGTTGCAGGGGAACGCCCAGGTAATCCATCTTTTTAGGATCAGAGAAAGCGTTCAGCACGTTAGTTGCCTTGTTAGCCTGCGCTTGTGCATAAGCATAGCCTATGTGAAAAGGGATTTGCAGGTTAAAATCTTCCTGGCTGCGGTCGGCCGGGTCAAGTTGTGAATAAACACCACTTAGTACACCCAATACGTTGCTGGCATTGATGTAGCTGATCATAGCGGCGGTAGAAGTGCCGGTAAAAGTGGCCGGTTTGCGGGTATTAACCTCGTTGTAATTGCGAACCAACTTAAATGTTGTGGCGCTGGCTATCTGAATGAAGTAGGACTGCCCCTGTACATCAATACCGGGCGTGCCGTTGGTAGTATCTTTGCTGGTTCCGGTAACGGCTGTGATGGTAACTACATCACCATCAGAGAGGGTTGAGGTATCGGAAACCGTAACTACACCTGACGCGCTAATAGCGGTGGCTGCCATTGATGTTGCTGATTTAGCGAGTCCTACTTTGTAAATGCCTGATGCAGCAGATATAGTTGGCAACAGGCCGGCAAATGAAGCGGTGAATGCCGCTTCTTTGGTAGAGGATTTTCCCAGCCAATATAAACGCTCGTTAGCTATTTGTATTTTGGTTAAGTAACGCTGAACCATAAAGTCGGACAGGTCAACTACGCCTTCATAATCAAGGAATGCGCCCGGTTTAAGACTTTGGGCTTCCCATGATTGTACGAGTTTGTCCCATTGTTCCTGTTTCATAAATTCGTACACTACCGGGTCCAGGTAGCTTTCGTTTTGCAGAGCAGTGGTTCCCTGGTCGGCAAAGATGCCGGATGGGTCCTGCAGTACTACGTCATCGTCCACATCAAGTATTACCTTGCGCGATTTGACGTCGTTAATGACAGTCAGCAGTCCACGTTTCACCGAATCGGCTTCCAGTAACGTGCTGGCCATAAAACCTGCCAGCGCTTCGCCGGCATAGGTATTGTTTGTAAATGTAAATTGAGCCATTTGTAAATTTTGGTTGTATTAGTTGTAAGGGTTATAATGGTTGAAGAGTTTGAACTGGAGTTATTTAGAGATAGCTTTCTTTACTGCATTCTGCGCCAGCGTGGTTTGCGGGGCGAAGAAGGGTAAGGGTTCGGTTTTGGCCTTGCTGCTGCGGCGGGACCCGCCGGCTGGCGGGGTAAAGTCGGAGCGAATTTCATTTTTTACTTCCTCGCGTGTTTTGTCCAGACGGTTGTTTGCTGCTTCGAGGGCTGCCTTGGCTTCGGCCAGCAAAGCATTTTGAGCGTGTAATTTTGCCTTGATGGCGTTCACGCGATTTTGCACATCAGTTTTCTTTTTCGGACTGCCAAATAAGCTTTCGGGAGCGCTCTCGTCATCATCACCTGCATCAGGATCAACGTCAGGATCAGTTGCCGGTGGAGTCATCTTTTGCACCTTACCGCCTTTTACAGTAACTTTTTGGCCCGATGATGTAGTGTAGCAATCAGTTGTGGCTGGGGAGCTCATATCTTCATCCTGGTAAACTTCTGTACCTTCATCCAGTTCACCTGCATGGTGCAGTGTACCTTTGTCGGTAATGGTTTGTTTGTTTACCACCTTCTTAAAGAAGTTCATAATCTTATCCAAAACGGATGTGGTTTTGTCGATAAGTTCTCTGTTTTCAATGTTCATATTTGTGTTTATGTTTAAGATTTTGTTGATGCAGCGCTGGTAAATGGCAGGCGCGGTACAAGTGTATTTTTTGATGACGGCGCTATTTGAAATTATTTGTTCATAGTCTTCTATTTGGTCGATAAAGCCCAAATCAAGCGCCTGGTCAGCAGTCATCCAGGTGACGGAGTCGATCAAACTATTCACTGTAACTCCGTCCAACCCGGTTTTGTCCATATATATCTGAGCCAGGCGCGATTGTACCACGTTAAGCATTTGTATATCTTTTAATAATTCATCAGCATTTCCGCCCGAACCAACCATTGGCTTATGGATCATCAGCAAAGCATATTTGCTCATGATGATGTTTTGACCGGCCATTGCCACAATGGAAGCAGCAGAGGCGGCTAACGCGTCGATGTAGATAGTAACATTGCCGGGGTATTTTTTTAACAAGTCATATATGGCAATGGCGTCGAATGCGCTGCCGCCAGCCGAGCTGATGTGAACATCCACATCCTGCCCGGCTGCTGCTTCCAGTTGGGTTTGTATAAAGGCTGATGATAAGGTTCCGGTGCCGATGCAATCGGTGTCGGTGTCATATAGGTAAATTTTCATATTTTTTTGATTACACCGATTGTAATTGATGATTACACCGATGAGGTTTTGTAGTCCGGATGTCAGCATAAGTCAGAAAGTCCGGAAGATGATGTTGAACTGAAAGTTCGTTTGTATTTGGGTTACCCGATTGGATATATACAAATATCGGGATAGATTTTTATAAAAGTGGTGACACTGTTTTGTCAGTAGTTATTTTTTTGATTTCACCGATTGGAATGGTTCCACCGATTTTTTTATTTTGATTCTACCCATCCTTCGCGAAAGAACCAGGTTAATAGAGCTGATAGATAAAGAATGATTGGTATGCTGATTGGCATATTCAAATATCGGAATAAGTTTTTATAAAAGTGGTGACAGTGTTTTGTCAGTAAATGATTTTTTTGATTTCGCCGGCTTTTTGCAAACAGATCACCT
This sequence comes from Sphingobacteriales bacterium, assembly GCA_044448765.1. Taxonomy (GTDB): domain Bacteria; phylum Bacteroidota; class Bacteroidia; order Sphingobacteriales; family Sphingobacteriaceae; genus Mucilaginibacter. Next base: position 14,177 of record JBIOHG010000080.1, read on the forward strand.
AAAAATAAGTATTCACTGCAAACTCAAACTGATCGATAAATATCTTTTTGAACGCGCTTATGTTATTTTGCTCGTAAAATAACAGCATCGCTTTTTTGTACTCAATGGAATCAACCGTCCTGAACGAGATGGGGCAGTAATGGTGTGCGATCAATAGTGCATTGCTTACAATTCGTGCCGTCCTTTTGTTGCCATCGGCAAAAGCTTGTATGTATGAAAGCAGGACCAGAGTAAGTAATGACTTTTCAAATGGATCTTCTTTACTGTTTATCAATGCGCACATTTCATTTAATGCATCGCGTATCTGGTATTCGTTATCTAATGGTGTATAATTGGTGCCGGATATACCTACTCGTCTTTGCCTGATATTCCGGTCGACCTCCAGGCCCTTTATTAGTAAACTATGAATATCTTCAATCGCGCCGATCTTTAGTGGCATTACATAATCAGGATGTTCAATAATAAAATTTATAGCCTCTTTATGATTTAAGAGCATAGTAGCATCATCCTTTGGTTTGCCCGCAGCGGTTTCTTTATCTTTTAATAAACGCTCGGTTTCCAGCAGTGTATAGGTATTACCCTCAATCTGAGAAGATTTCCAGCTTAAGTCAATAGCTAAGCGTTCCAACTCCTTATTGTATGCAGATTGGGAAAGATGGGATACATTATCTGTAAATATTGATTGCAAAGCTGTAATGTGCTGTTTCTCTTCTATTGTAAATAAAGAAACATGGTTTAGTACACCAGCAATAAGTTCAAAATCAAAGCCGCTTTTAATCTGCCTTTCATCCTGCTCCTTTTCAAAATACTCATCCAGGCTAACCGGATAAAACAATTGATAGGATGAGCTGATCACATATTTCGTCGCTTTTCCTTTTCCTTCTGTATTGACCAGGTTATCTGAAAGAAGCTTGCTCAACACCCGCTTAACCGTGGCATACCCTATAGATCCTTTTAAACCGTAGTGTATTTCTTTTGACGACTGCAAAGGGTGGGTTTTTATGTATTCTAATAAGCTATCCCTTGTGTTAATTTTCATAATTGCAGCTCATGTTATTATCAAATGTAGCTCAAATAAATCAGATAATGAGCTGTAAATTAGGAGAAATTGAGCTTTAATTAAGATAGAGCCCACGAATCATTGGTTTTAAGCTCATTTTGTTTGTATTTTGAGCCATAGGTTAGCACCTTTTGAACATTATCAGCCACATCTAATAAACGCAATGGCATATTCAATATCGGATAAGTTTCTATTAAAGTGGTGACAGTGTTTTGTTAGTAACATTTGGTTTGTGTCGTTTCCGATGTATCTTAGTAAGATAAACCTAAATCGGATGAAACAATTATTTTTGTTACTTGGTGCAATTCTTTTCCTCTCCAAAGCTCAATCGCAAAACTGTAATTGTCCGGCAAATGAGTTTGGTTATCCTACGGCAAAAAAGGCTGACACCGTTTTTCATTTGTCAAACGGAAGATCGATTGCCTTATGCGGCTATAAAGACACGATCAAAGGCCGGGCATTTTATTCTGAATTTGTACTCGCCGCATGCGGAGAAGGTCATGTCATTAAATTCTGGGGAGCCGTGTTGAATTGTAAGTTGCATGTTCACAAAGACACCTTGATAATTGAAACTGTAGATAGTTTACCCACCGGGAAAAATATGCAATACAAATGGACGGTTTGGGCTATCGAACAGGTTTATTTTAAGAACGGGAAGGCAGTGAAGGATTTCCGGATTAACAGACAAATACTTAAGTATGACGCTCAGGAAATACAGTCGGCCTTGAAATTATATGAGCAAGGGATCAAAAAGGATGCGGATTCACACGACCTCAATCGTGTCAATGATGTAAATATGGAAACGGCGGATAAGCTGTTCATGAGCGCTATATCAGGCAGTCAGCAAGCCCGATCATATCTGATGACTTTTAGAAAACATTTCGGCGGATTGAGCGGTGCGTACCTGGAGTGGTGGGTTGATGACATGCGAAAGCTTAAATTGTGGGATACAAATGTGGAAGCTGATGAGGATTTCTTGCATAATTAACCCTCCTCGAAACAATTCAACGCCCGCCATATCGTACGTTCATCCTTATCGAATTTGCCGCCTGCTTCAAATACAGCCTGGTTTTTTGTTATGCTACGCGTTTTCATTTGCGCGGCTACCCACAAGTACATTTCACGATAAATAAATATCTTATCCGTAATAAAGCCGGATTTGTACATTTCAGAAAAAATGCCATCGTCGAATAAGGTGTTGGCAAGGGTGATATTCATCAAAAAGGTTTAATAAGCGGGATCGAATTGAATGGACGACTTTGATTACAAGTTTACCCTGTTCACTGTTTGCGCTAATATATTCTGCTGGTTGTTAATGTCTTTCACATCCACATATACGGGTGGAAAATTATTGATCATCTGGTAAGCTACTGTGTTGGCCAGGTTTTTCTGATCATTTACCGGCTGGTTATAGTACCGGTTGGCATTGCCGCCATCAGTAAATATGCCACCAACTGCGTATCCACGATTAAGATTAGGCACGGAGAAATCCCTGCCGCCGTAAGCTGTATTAATGGCGCTTACCAGGTTGCGGGCCCAGGGATCGCGCATGGCTTCGGATACTACCACGGCCTCACCGGACCGAAGGAACGCGTTGGTATCATCGGTACGGCTATAGCCGGGCAATATTGCCCCTTTGCCATCTGATCTGAAATAGCCTCCTTTGGCCATGGCCAGTTTGGTGGGAGGCTGCTGCCTTTCGATAGTTGCTATCTGTACAGCTGTTTGAGCAACAATGGCACCTAAAGCTAACGTGCCGGCGATTGGCCCTAAATCAGCCTCGGATTTAGTAACTGCGACAGCCCCATTTATAATAGCCTGGGCAACACCAACCTTTTGACCGTTTTTAAATGCCTTTAGTTTTGCGGCATCTTCTTGTTTGTATATACCATTTTCTAATCGTGCTTTATCGGCAGCAGCAAGACCGGTATTTTTGTCAATTGCTTTTCTATCTATCTCCAAGCCTCTTACTTTCGCATCGCTTTGCTGCTCTATGCCTTTGGCAACAATAGAAAAAACGGAATCGGATATGGTTTGTGCGCTGGCAATTTCGGCTTTGCGCTGCGCAGCTAACTGCTCGGTCGTTATTGCCGCAGTTTTTTTGCTCGTTATGCGGGTGATCCCTAAAAGCTTAGCGGCCGTTGCTATAGCGC
>JBIOHG010000081.1:0-17230 GCA_044448765.1 Sphingobacteriales bacterium
ACCATGAATATCCCCTTTCCCTTGGATTGTAGAGTAATCTGCTGGATGTCTGATTCGTATAAGCGATTCTCAGGCCGTCAAATCGATTTTTTTGCAGCTTAATAATTGCCGTCCTTTTTAAAGGACTTTTTCAGTGCCCTCATATAATCGGGGGGCTTTTTTGTTGACTTAAAACCTTAAGGACCCTGTCAAATCCTACGCGTCATTGGTAGGAACGAAGCAATCTCTGGATTGTGCCGGTCAACAGACCGCGATGTCCTTGCAAAGGATGATGCCCCCTTCTGTCTGAACTATGCTCGCGGTTTCGTACAGCGGCCCACTGATTAGCGCCAGCGGAGATGGCCGCGCTCTCGCTCGCCATGACGGTTTAGCTTGTAAATTATGACCCTCATAACCTGTAAGTTATCAAATAAAATTACAGATTGTTCTTTAATATACAGAATTTTATTTATATTTGTAATGCCCATTATCCCAACGCCTCATTAACAACCCCTTCCAGCCGCAGCGGCGAGTTTTCGGTATGCATTAAGCCGTACCGCTGTTCGATGTATTGAGCATCGTTATAGGCCAGCCATACCTGGTTTTGGGTATCCTGCCAGGCGATGATCTTGAGGGGCAGGTCGAGCGCGGCAACAGGGTTTTGGGCCATGATGGGGCCGCCGGCTTTGGGGTTGCCGAATAGCAGGTACTGGAGCGGCGGCAGGGTTTGCCCGGCTTTTTGCACTTCGGCCTGCTGATCGATACGTGCGTATATGGTTGCGCCGTGCTGTTGCAGAACGCTTTGCAGGCGGTCGATGGTATCGGTTACGCTATAGGCGCTTGCGCGGGTAACAACTCCATTAGGATTCATAAACTTTACTTTTTAAATTGTACACCTTAATACTTGCGGGGACATAAAAATAATGAAAAAGATACAACTGGCCATTATAGCCGCGGTATTGCTGCTAACAGGCACATCGGCAAAGTACGGCGGGCAGGCCAATACCTGGCACGGCAAGCAATGCGCCGTGGTGCTTACCTATGACGACGCCATTGACGTTGACCTGGATAACGTGGTGCCAGCGCTGGACTCGATGCATTTTAAGGGGACGTTTTATTTGATCGGCTCGTCGCCGGTGATCAGCAAACGGTTGAACGAATGGAAACGCGCTGCAAACGAGGGCCACGAACTGGGCAACCACTCGATGAACCACCCCTGCGATGGCTCGCTGCCCGGTCGTAGCTTTGTTACCCCCGCCGGCGACTTGAGTAAATATACCGTGGACCGTATGGTGAGTGAGGTGAGGGCTACCAATAAACTGCTTAAATCTATAGACGGCAAGGACAAACGCACCTTCGCCTACCCTTGCGGCGACCGTACCATTGGCGATAAATATTATTATGATTCGCTGAAAAATGATTTTGTAGGTGCAAGGGGCGTATCAGCCGGACTACAAACTGCCAAACAGGTAGACCTGGCAAATATAGATTGCTATGCCATCAACGGGCAATCGGGTGAGTACATGATCGACCTGGTAAAAAAGGCGCAGCAAACGCATACGCTGCTGGTGTTTTTATTTCATGGTGTGGGCGGCGGTCATAATTTGAATGTGGGTTTAAAGGAGCATAGCCAACTTTTGCACTACCTGAAAGCCAACGAAAAAGATATTTGGATAGCGCCGATGGTTGATGTGGCGGAGAAGATACAGGCTGTTCAAAAGAAGCACTAACAAGGTTTAATTATGTACGCTTATATGCCCTCTATTTCGCTGCCAGAAATAAAATAGTGCAATTGCCGGCACCATTACAATTAGATAGGCAATGGTCTGCATTTGTTCAAAATGATGCTGGTAGCCTGGCTCAACAATAACTTTCCATAACCCGCTGTTGTCTTTAAACCCCAACGCCCATTGGCCAAAATTCCAGGCGGCATGCAGGCCGATAGGCAGGGCTAATCCCTTAGTTTTTAATGCAGCTATTCCAAATAGTATCGATCCAACCCCGGCACCCAGGAAGGCTTGCAACCAGGGCACTCCCCCCACTACATGCTCGAGAGCAAAAATAACAGCCACAATAATTTGTGCCGGCCAGGGGCCCAATGCCCGGTTTAGGCTTTGGAGCGGGTATCCCCGAAAAGCAAGTTCCTCTCTCGAAGCCAATACAAAATAAACCAGTAATGCGAGGGCGATAATTGCAGGGTTTGCCGCTGCCGTATAAGTTAGCTTCGCATGGCCCATCAGTAAAACCAGGAGAGGTTGAATAATTGCTAATACCAACCCCATAAAAAACCCGGCAAGGATGTGCCATGCGGTCTTTTTACCCGGTACAACACCGACATCGGCGAGGCTAACTCCCTCCCATTTCACAAATATTAAAGTGAATGCTGCGGTTAAGCAACAGGCTATCAACCCGGTAAGCAATATTGACCATTGCCCTTGTAAATTATGGGTTAACCGTGAGGCCACGGCTACTGCTATCGCACAAAGCAAGCAAAATAACAATGCCCTGCCCAGTGTTTTCCATTTATTAATGACCATTCCAGTTTGAAAAAAAACAATATAGGGAAAAGTAAAAAGAGGCATCAACAATGTGCAATGATATTATTGTATTTTAATTAATACTTATCTTTCCCGCTTTAATAAATCACATGTACAATATCTGCTGCGTAGGGCACATAACACTGGATAAGGTAGTCACCACGCGCTCAACCCTGTACATGGCGGGTGGTACGGCGTTTTACTTTTCAACCGCGCTGCAAAATTTGAATGCAGGGTATGTATTAGTTACCTCGGTCGCGGAAAGTGAAATGCATTATGTACAGGGACTTCGCGATAAGCACATTGAAGTAAAAGCATACCCAAGCACCCATACGGTATATTTTGAAAATATTTACGCCGAAGACCAGGACCATCGCATCCAAAACGTTTTACAACAAGCCGACCCTTTTACCCTGGAGCTACTAAAGGATATTGACGCCGAAATCTTTCACCTGGGCCCCTTATTGGCAGGTGATATACCTTTTGAACTGGTGAAATTTTTGGCAGGCAAAGGCAAGGTATCACTGGATGCACAGGGTTATCTGCGCAAGGTTGAAAATCACAAAGTTTACCCCGTCGATTGGCCCGACAAGCAAAAAACTCTGCAATATGTGCATATCCTAAAAGCCGATGAAGCCGAAATGACTGTTTTGACGTGCTGCAAGGATGTGCCCACCGGCGCAAAAATGTTGGCCGATTGGGGCGTAAAGGAAGTGGTGATCACCAACGGTAGCATGGGTTCAACCATTTACAGCGATGGCATTTTTTACGATATCCCGGCGTACCTGCCCGAAACCATCATAGATGCCACCGGCTGCGGCGATACTTATATGGCGGGCTACCTGTTTAAACGATCGAAAGGCGCTGACATACAGCATGCAGGGCAATTTGCAGCGGCAATGGCAAGTTTAAAAATGGAATCGCCTGGACCATTTACCGGAACGGAACAGCAAATTATTGAGCGTATGGGCAAACCAAATGGCGCCTAAATCAGTAAAAGTAAAAATAGCTAACCTGTTAAATTTGCGGTTAACTAATAATTACTTACTTTTAAAAATCAACATGAAAAAACTCTGTACCCTTATACTGATTATTATCAGCTGTCATGCTTTTGCACAGCAGGATTCGTTAAAAAAGTATAATGCAGAGCGTGTGCGTATCACTTCAAACGGGCTGGAGTATTTGGGCGGCTGGGGGTTGTTGAACCTGGGTACAGGAGCTTACTTGAATTGGGGTACCGGAAGTAAAGCCATAACGCTTACGATCGACGGCAACCAGGTTCCGGGAAGGATCAGCACACTTAGCCCGGAGTTAAAATACTTCGGCCAGATGAACACCATTTGGGGCAGTGTTGATTTTGTGACCGCGCTGCTGGGTTATACCGGTCAGCAAAACGGCAAAAACAAAAAACTGACAGCCGCACAAACGATAGCGGAACAGGATAGGTTAGTTAAAATATTTAAAATAAACATGTACCTCGACGTGGCTTACCTGGGCGCAGGCACTTACCTTAAACTGGTTGGTGACTCTCGCAATTCACCCATTATGAAAGGTTATGGCGAATCGGTATTATTACAAGGCGGTTTCTTACTGCTGTTTGATAGCCTGATGCTGCACGCAGAAAAAACACATAGCAGCAAGCTGCGCACTTTCCTCGAAAAACACCCCATGACCTTTGACGGTAGACACGTGGGTATCGTATTCAACATGTAACATTTAGGTTAATAATTTTTTGACTGCGCCGTAATCAGTTATATTTGGTTATGTATCCACACAGGCAGATCAACCTAAAGTGCCTCTCTTTTATTCTTGTTACCTGCTTTAGCGCGCTGCTATGCAAAGGGCAAGTTGGCACTACCACTGTTACCGAATGGCAATACGGCAAAAACGGCGCGGTATCCCTCACTTATGATGATGCTTCAAGGCACCAGTTTACACGCGCATTACCTATTATGGAACGCCTTAAGTTACCGGCCACGTTTTTTGTGATCACCGGGCCCATCACCGGTTCAAAGTACCAGGGAAAGTTTATTGGGAGGCCTGTAGCAGATATTATTAAAGAATCAGCCACCGTGCCTACTAACGACCAGAATTTCTTAGAACGATGCTCGGCTGCGGGTTATTTAGGCTATAAGGGAACTATTTCTTACCATACCCGTGCAGGCGGCATGTACGATTCGGGTCGTAAAGACAGGGCATTTAAGCTGATGGATTCGCTTTACGCTAAAGTGCGCAACGGCGATCTTAAACCCGGTTATGAGCCGTGTCCGGAGTATTTGCAGGCAATGGGTTCGACCTGGGACGATTTCAGAAAAGATGCCGCCAAAGGTTACGAAATTGCCAGTCACTCCATAACTCATGCTACCATGCCTGGCATGGATTCGGTAAACATTGTTTACGAATTGCAAAAAAGCAAAGAAGAAATATTAAAGCAAATGGGGCCGAAATACACCTTTTCGTGCGAGGTGCCTTATGGTTATGAGACGGGAAGAGTGATGCAAATTGCATATCCTTATTTCCCCGCTTTTCGTAATCGTATGCCTGAGCCCTGGCTGACGGAAATAGACCGCTCGAGTCGCGTAAAACCCGGAACAAACAATAAAGATTACGTGCAATGGCAGCGCGGGGCAACTACCAAAACACCATTACCCCTAATGAAATCATGGGTAGATACTGCTTTCCAGCGTAAAGATACCTGGCTGGTACTGGTGTTTCACGGCGTTGACAGCCTGGGTTACGAAGCGCTTAATCATCAGTTGCTGGATGAATATTTCCAGTACATCAAAGGCAAACAGGATAAACTTTGGGTAGCCACCTTTGGCGATGCCACCAGGTACATGCGCGAACGCGAAGCGGCCAAAGTATATTCAACCGGAAAAGGCGGAAAGATAAGTGTAACGCTTACCCATTCACTGGATAAGGCCATGTATTACTTGCCTTTGACGCTTAAAACCTATGTGCCGGCGGCTTGGAAAACTGTTACTGTACAACAAGGCAAGCATAGTCATAAAGTAAAAGTGATGAAAGATGATAAAGGTAGTTATGTGCTTTACCAGGCGGAGCCGAATGGTGATGTTATTGCTCTGGCCAATTCTTAGTCGTTTTGCAATGCAAAACCGATTGGAACATTATATAACTGATCGGCGACTATTCCATACCTATATCCTGGAGACCAGGGCGGCGATAGTTTCATTACACGCAACACTTCTTCATCGCACCCGGCGCCAATTCCCCGTAAAATTGTAAAATGACTTAAGCTTCCGTCCTTTTCCACCAAAAAACTAATAAATACTTTACCCTGAATATGGTTTTCTTTGGCAACAGCCGGGTAATGAATGGAGCGTGCTAAAAACTCGTAAAACTTTGTCATACCACCTTTAAATTCCGGCAAAATAATATCTTTTGTAAAGTGATATTCTTTCCCGGATTTTGTGTGACTGGTACCAGATACAGAATTTCCCTTGCTGTAAGTACAAACATAAGTGACCGAATCATTGGGGGTACCCCGCCACTCACCTTCCTTTAATCCGTTAAGTATGGCCCCCTTTCCTTTTACAAATTTAAAATCATTATCATATTCAATCCATATGCCGTTGCCATTTTCAGCAATTTTGGCACCTGTTGAATCACCTGCTGCGGTTATTATGTCTTGTTTTAAATCCTTCCTGAAATTATAAGTGTAGTAAAATTTACCATTAGGGTAATAACTAGTTACGTCACCTTCTTGTACATTATTCTCGTAGCTTACAATTTGCTTTCTGTGCCCATTAGGAAAGTATTCTACAAATATCCCCTGCCGTTTTAAATAATAATAAGGAATAAGCGATGTCCCAATAAGTTTAGGTTTGCCATCGGGATAAAAATCACGTACAACAAACAAATTCAGATCTGTGCTATCAGGAGGTGATATAACGCGAATGTAATCAGCGCTGTCTTTTTGGGCAACCAATTGGCCCGTGTTTTTCAAGTAATAGATATAAGATTTTTTGAAAAAATCAGCATTTCCTTGGGCAAAAGTGCATGCACAATAACCTATAGATAATATAAAGATGAAGGCTTTTTTAATCATTCCGATTAAATTTAGATTTGCATAAATATACATTTTGCATGTCCATTTCAAAAAAAAAGACTTACGAAGTTTTAAAAACTTCGTGAGTCTCATAAAAGCTTGCCAATGACAAATGCCTAATGACTATCGCCTACTTAAATGTATCGTCAGTCAAATTTGTATTCGCCGTAGCGCTGGTTATTTTAAAGTCAATTGGGTTTCCGTTCACCGTATTTTTTTCAGCAAATGGTATTTTAACCCCGGTATTTATGCTCTGGTAATTATTAAACTCCATGTGGGTCGCATTAGGAGCATCAGTGTATTGCTTCAATTTTAAGCCGGTTTTCTGGTCATAAAAATATTTTACACTTTGGCCGTTAGGGTCTTTAACCGTAACCTCATAAGCCAGTGTGCCGTTCACAATGTTATACTTATCGTCAATGGTCATGGTATAACCCGGCTTATCAAAATCAAGTTCAGGGAATAGCTTGTACCTTGCGTGCACAGGGCCGGCTTCTGTTGGGTTAAGCTTTTGCGGACGACCGCCTGATTTCATGGAGATGCTGTCACCTACGATCACAATACGCGACCAATCGAAATTATTAAAGTTAGGTATCACCGCATCCTGGTAAAACATGCCAGGCTGTTTATATTTATCAACCCGCAACACCTGGAAGCCCTGGATTGTACCTTCCGAATTGATGGTCAGGTCCTTAATATCCTTTACCCTGTCAACGCCACCAATAGCGTCAAAATAAGCTTTAACAACGGCACTCGCAGTAACCGTTTTATCCATAGCGACACCGCTAAGCGAGTTATTATCAGGATTTATATCCGGCAATACGTGATCGGGATCCACCATGGCATAAACAATTTTCGAGATCGATTTATACGTGAAAGCCCATGTACCGCCGCGCTCCCAAATTTCGGCAGGCAGGTTCACTCTTGATACTTTGCCGTTCTCTTCTTTCACTTCTACTACTGCCGGCATAGCCATTTCCCCTTTGTTCTCCAGGGTGATCAATGAACCTTTTGAAGGATCGTTGTCGATATATTCAATTGATTTCACCGCCTGGTCGTCTTTCCAGGTAGTCAGGAACCATTCGTTCCAAAACCAACTCAGGTCTTCGCCTGCTGCATTATCCATGGTATGGAAAAAGTCCCACGGTGTTGGATGCTTAAATGCCCAGCGTTTGATATAAGTTTGGAAGGCATAATCAAAGCGTTGTTCGCCCAATATCTGCTCACGTAATATCATCAGACCTACAGCCGGCTTTTCATAGGAGGCAAAACCCTGGTAATTAGGATCGATGACGTCAGGCGTATTCATTATCGCATCAGCATCGCGCTGGAACATATTGGGGGCTACCTTTTCGATATCATCAGGTGAATAATATTCACCATTATTAAATACTTTGGTATCAACCTTATTGATAAAGGTATTGAAGCCCTCATCCATCCAGGCGTATTTGCGTTCGTTAGAGCCTACTATCATCGGGAACCAATTATGGCCGAACTCGTGGTTAGTAACGTCCCACAAGCCGCCACCAGTACTGCGAGAGCCGCAGAACACTATACCTGGATATTCCATACCGCTCACATTACCAGCCACATTGGTAGCTACCGGGTATGTAAATTCAAACCATTCTTTTGAATACAGCTCGATGCAATTTTTTACGTATTCGGTGCTGCGGCTCCAGGCTTTCATGCCTTTGCTTTCAATAGGATAAACCGATTGTGCCAATGCCTTTTTACCACTTGGCAGGTTGATGCGTGCGGCATCCCACAAAAATGCTTTTGAAGCTGCCCAGGCTACATCGCGGGTATTTTTACAAAGGAAATGCCAGGTAAGGTTTGCCTTTTGCGGATAAGTTGATTTATCAGTAAGGTCGACTGAATCTTTGATCATCACCGTTTTGTCACTGCCTTTGGCAACTGCCAGGCGGGCCTGTATTTTTGGAGAATATACTTCCAGCGGGTTTAGCAATTCGCCCGATCCTGCTACTACCAGGTTAGCAGGGGCAGTTATGGTATAATCTATATTACCATATTCCAGGTAAAACTCTGACGAGCCGATGTAGGGGATCACGTTCCAACCTGTAACATCGTCATATACCTCCATACGCGGGTACCATTGGGCCAGCTCGTATATCCAGCCATTTTTAGTTTTATTACGGCCCATACGGTCGGTACCATACTCCGGTATATCAAAAGCATAATCTATTTTTATCTGGATATTTCCGCCGGTCGATCTCAAAGCATTCCTCAGCTTGATTTGCATGCGGGTATCGGCAACCAGGTAGTCAGCCTTTTCAGTTTTTTTATTTTGTATGATATAAACGCCTTTTATTTCGTCGCCATTTGTGTAGGTCTTATTGCTGAAACGACCGCCTTCTACCGGGCTGGTAGCACCACCACGCGAACCTTCCTTATAAATGTTCTGATCTACTTGCAGCCATAGAAAATCAAGGGCATCGGGGCTGTTGTTGGTGTAAGTGATGAGGGTGCTGCCGGTGATACGGTGTTTGGCAGTATCCAGCGTAACGTTCAATTTATAATCAGCATGGTTTTGCCAGTATTTGACACCAGGTTTACCGCTGGCGGTACGGTATTCGTTCCCTTGCTGTCCTTTATAAAATAAGGGGTTAAATACTTTGTGCTGGTCGTATTTGGCAGGCGAATCTGCTGGTGCTTGTGCATAGCTGGTGAATGCGCTGCCACAACATAAGAGCGCTAATGCGATTTGTTTAAGTTTCATTTTAAAATTATTGAGATTTGGAAAGCAAGATAGTGATTTAGTTGAAAAGTTGTTTGAATTTATAATGGGTATAGACGTCAATGGGGTAAGTAACGTTACAGGTTTCGGAAACTAAAAGTATACTTTTTAAGTCGGGAAGTCCGACTATCTGCATAAGACCGAAAGAGTTTTTTGAGTTTTTTCTTTCCGACTTTCAGACTTCCAGACTTTCGGACTAAATTTCCTACTTTTGCGTTTGATACAGACAGCTAAGCTGCGTCACAATCCCCGTCAATGGATATATCAGTTGTAGTACCACTTTTAAACGAAGTAGAATCATTACCCGAGTTAACATCGTGGATAAGCAGCGTAATGCTGGCTAATAACTTTACGTACGAGATCATCCTGATTGACGACGGCAGCACCGACGGCTCATGGGATATGATCAATAAGCTGAAGGACAATAATCCGGCCATTAAGGGCATAAAATTCAGACGCAATTATGGTAAATCGGCCGCTTTAAATGTTGGCTTTGCGGCAACAAAAGGCAACGTAGTAATAACCATGGACGCCGACCTGCAGGACAGTCCAGACGAAATACCAGAACTATACCGCCGCATTACCGAAGAAAAATACGACCTGGTATCGGGCTGGAAAGCCAAGCGCCATGATCCGATAAGTAAAACTATTCCGACCAAAGTATATAACGCAGCCACCCGCCGTATGTCGGGCATCAAAAACCTGCACGATTTTAATTGCGGCCTTAAAGCCTACCGCAGCACGGTTGTAAAAAACATCGAAGTTTATGGCGAAATGCACCGCTACATCCCGGTGATTGCCAAATGGGCAGGCTTTACTAAAATTGGCGAGCAAATTGTAGAGCACCGCCCCCGCAAATACGGCAAAACCAAGTTCGGGATGAGCCGTTTTATTAACGGGTTGCTGGATCTGCTATCGATATTCTTTGTCGGCAAATTCGGTAAGCGCCCTATGCACTTTTTTGGAACCATGGGCGTATTGAGTTTCCTGGGCGGGTTGATCATCGCCATATCACTTATTGCCGGAAAGCTATATGATATCGCGCATAAGATCCATATCACGCGCGACGTAACCAATAATACGTGGTTTTACATCGCGCTGGTAGCCATCATCATCGGTTCGCAATTGTTCCTCACTGGTTTTGTTGCCGAACTGGTTTCACGCAGTGCACAGGACCGTAACCATTACCAGGTTGAGGAAACTATTTAAGCAGATTTGAGATGTTAGATTTGAGATTTGAGACAGTAGAATGTCGGTATACCTATCAGACAAATTCTAAAAGATTAAACTTTTCTCATTTGTCTCATATCTCACATCTCATATCTCATATCTAAAGAATGTTTTTCTCCATCATCATACCATTATACAACCGCCCGCAGGAAATTAAGGAGCTATTGGAGTCGCTTACGCTGCAAACGTATAAGAATTTCGAGGTGCTGGTGATCGAGGATGGTTCGGTTAATGATGCCAAAGAAGTTATCGGGCTGTTTAAAGACAAGCTTGACCTGCGCTATTTCGTAAAGCAAAACGAGGGCCAGGGCTTTACCCGCAACTATGGTTTCGAACGCGCCAAAGGCGATTACTTTGTGATATTTGATTCGGACTGTATCATTCCCGAAGATTATCTGCAAATTGTAAACGACAGTTTAAACACAAACTGGCTGGATGCCTACGGTGGCCCGGATGCGGCACATCCGTCTTTCACAGATACCCAAAAAGCCATCAGCTACAGCATGACCTCTCCTTTCACCACAGGCGGCATCAGGGGCAATAAGAAAGCCGTGGGGCAATTTCACCCACGCAGTTTTAATATGGGTGTATCGCGCAAGGTGTGGGAAAAGGTTGGCGGCTTTATCATCACACGCTCGGCCGAGGACCTGGAATACAGTATCCGCATACAGGCCAATGGCTTTAAGATCGGTTTAATACCCGATGCCAAAGTTTATCATAAAAGGCGGACCAACTTTTTGCAGTTTTACAAACAGATCCATTTTTTTGGCCGGGCACGTATAAACCTCTATAAATTCTTCCCGAATGAATTAAAAGCGATCCATTTTTTCCCGGCCCTGTTTACTTTGGGATTGATATTTGTTTTGCTGACAAATATCTTTTGGTGGCCGGTCGGCAAAATATTCGATACATTGCTTGTATTGCTCATTTTGTTGATATTTTTTCATGCGTGGTGGAGAAACCAATCGTTAAAAGTTGCATTTTTGAGCGTAATTGCTGCCTTTACTCAACTGATTGCCTACGGGTTAGGATTTATGCAGGATTTTTGGAAGCGTGTTGTATTAAAAAGATCATAAGCTAAGTATGTACCACCCTTTTTTGGTTTCAGATATCCTTTCTACATCTTGGTACGTTTTCAAAAAGAATTTCATTACCATAATGGCATTTTCAATTATCTCATATGTTGTTCTTGCCGCATTAGAATTAGCAATTGGATTCCTTATATCACCCGATGAATTTTCAGGGAGAATGGCGATAGGGTTTTTGATAATTTTGATACAAGCTTACACTACCTTGGGATTATACAAGCTGATCTTTACACTCATTGATAGTGAATACTACGAATTTGCATTCAAACAAGTATTACCAAGCTTTAAAATGTTGCTTAGTTATTTAGTCGTAGGATTCGTAATGGCTTTTGTCATTGCTAACTTCGCCATCTTGCTTAACTATACTGAAAAATATCCAATAGCTTATGATATAACAAAGGGCATTGGTTTCGCTGTTGCGTTGTATTTGTTTTTACGCGTTATGTTCTTTATCACATTCATTGTGGATGACCAATCCCGTCCTTTTGAATCAATGAAGCAAAGCTTCAGGCTAACAAAAGGCTTTCTGCTAAAAATGTTAATTATTTTATTTTTAATACTTCTCCTTGTTGCTGGACCTGCGAAAATTTCGGAATATTATGGATTTGCATCAATTTTATTAGCATTTACCTATCCTTTAGCCAGCATCGTATTATCAGTTGCCTACCGCAAACTCGTCTACAGTCACCAGGATGTTGACGATGACCTGGCCGAAACAAAGTAGATGATGGGTTTAAAAGCTGCATTGAGCCGGGTTTTTGCCGCATGGGTAAACAGGGATTTGAATCATATCCGTCGTAATTCGGTTGCTTTGCAGCAAAAAACTTTTAACCATCTTATCGCGACAGCAAAAGATACAGCTTTTGGAAAGGACCATCATTTTGAAAGCATCCACAATTACGAGAATTTTAAAAAACTTGTACCCATCCGCGATTATGAGGACTTGCGCCCTTACATCGACCGCGTAACGCACGGCGAAGAAAACATCTTATGGCCCGGCAAACCCGAATATTTAGCCAAAACCTCAGGCACCACTTCGGGTGTGAAATATATTCCCATCAGCAAAGAAAGCATGCCCGAGCATATCAAAGCGGCTCGCAATGCTCTGCTTAATTACATCCATGAAACCGGCAAAAGCGATTTTGTGAACGGTAAAATGATATTCCTGCAGGGCAGCCCGGTAATGACGACGAAAGAGGGCATTTCCGTAGGCCGTTTGTCGGGCATTGTGGCTAACCTGGTTCCCGCTTACTTGCAAAAGAACCGCCTGCCGAGTTATGCTGTCAATTGTATTGAGGATTGGGAGCAAAAGGTAGATGCTATAGTTGAAGAAACGTTAACGGAAGATATGACCCTTATCTCCGGCATACCACCCTGGTGCCAAATGTATTTCGACCGGCTGACCGCCAAAACCGGCAAAAAGATCAAAGACATTTTTCCCAACTTCAGACTGTTCGTTTACGGTGGCGTCAACTACGAGCCATACCGCGCCCGTATTGAAGAAAGTATCGGCTTTGCTATTGACTCCATCGAAACTTATCCTGCTTCTGAGGGCTTCATTGCTTTCCAGGATTCGCAAAAGGATAAAAGCCTGCTGCTGCTGACAGATGCGGGCATGTTTTATGAATTTATCCCGGCGGAAGAATATTTTAACGAGAACCCTACCCGGTTAAAGTTGGATGATGTTGAACTGGATAAAAACTATGCTTTGATACTTAACACTACTGCGGGATTGTGGGGCTATAGCATTGGCGATACCATCAAGTTCGTATCCAAAAATCCTTATAAAATACTAGTCACAGGGCGTATCAAACATTATATATCCGCTTTTGGCGAACATGTTATTGGTGAAGAAGTAGAACAGGCGTTGTTAAGTGTTGCCAATGAAGAAGGTATAAACGTTGTTGAGTTTACGGTCGCTCCGCAGGTAAATCCGCCGAAAGGTGAACTGCCTTACCACGAATGGTTCATCGAGTTCGGCAAGCAGCCAAAAGGCTTGGAAGCCTTTGCTTTAAAAGTGGATAAGGCCCTTCAAACCAAAAATATTTACTATTTTGACCTTATTGAAGGTAACATTTTGCAACCTTTGGTCATCCAAAGCCTTCAAAAAGACGCTTTTATTAATTATATGAGGGTAGAAGGTAAATTGGGTGGACAGAACAAGGTGCCGCGGTTATCCAACGACAGGAAGATAGCGGACAAATTGAAAAATTATATTAATTAAATTGTCAATACGAGGAGGAACGACGAAGCAAACCCGTCGCTGTATATGTCGACGAGATTGCCGCGCTTCGCTCGCAATGACAAAACGTTTATGAATATCAAGAATATCGCCATATTAGGCTCAACAGGTAGCATAGGTACCCAAACCCTTGAAGTGATCGGTGAAAACCCGTCGCTATTCCGTGCCTATGTTATTACCGCCCAAAATAATGCTGAATTACTTATTCAGCAAGCCTTAAAATTCAATCCTGCTTACGCGATCATCTGCAATGACAAGTATTATTTGCGTGTAAAAGAGGCATTGGCATCTACCGAAGTAAAAGTATTATCAGGAATAGGGGCTATCAATGAAGTGGTAACCCATCCCGAAATTGACACCGTGCTCACCGCTATGGTTGGTTTTGCCGGTTTGGAGCCGACGATCAGTGCCATTAAGGCAAAAAAGGACATTGCACTAGCTAACAAAGAAACACTTGTTGTAGCCGGTGAATTGATAACTGCTCTGGCAAAAGAAAATAAAATCAACATTTTACCCGTCGATTCTGAACATTCGGCCATTTTCCAGTGTCTTGTAGGCGAGGATAACCAGGTGATAGAAAAATTGATATTGACAGCGTCGGGCGGACCGTTCCGGGGTAAAAACCTTGATTTTTTAGATAGTGTAACTCCTGAAGCTGCTTTAAAACATCCTAACTGGGTGATGGGGTCGAAGATCACCATTGATTCGGCTACGCTGATGAACAAGGGCCTGGAAGTGATAGAAGCTAAATGGCTGTTTGATATTGAGCCGGATAAGATAGATGTGGTGGTGCACCCCCAGTCAGTTATACATTCTATGGTGCAATTTCATGATGGCTCTATCAAGGCCCAAATGGGATTACCGGATATGAAGCTGCCCATACAATATGCGCTGGCTTATCCTTCGCGCATCAAAAATAATTTTAAAAGGTTTGATTTTACCAGCTATCCTAATCTCAGTTTTGAGAAACCTGACATAAAGACATTCCGAAACCTGGGCTTAGCCTTTGAGGCGCTAAAACAGGGCGGTAATATGCCATGCATTGTTAATGCGGCCAATGAAATTGCCGTGGCAGGCTTTTTGACCAACGGGCTTGGTTTCCTGGCAATGAGCAATATTATTGAAGAATGCATGCAAAAGGTTAACTATTATGCTAAACCGACGCTGGACGATTATTTGAATACTGACAAGGAAACGCGCATATTTGCGCAAAATTTAATAAAACGGATACCGTTAAAAACGTTTACAAACTGATATAGATACAGAATGAGTATAGTGATAATGGTTGGCCAGTTACTGCTGGGCCTTTCAATTTTGGTTATTTTACACGAGTTCGGGCACTTTATTGCAGCCAGGGCTTTTGGCATTAAGGTAGAGAAGTTCTACCTGTTTTTTGATGCCTGGGGAGTAAGTTTATTCAAGTTTAATTACAAAGGTGTTGAGTACGGCATTGGGTGGCTTCCCCTGGGAGGCTATGTAAAAATTGCCGGTATGATAGACGAATCCATGGATACCGAGCAAATGGCCGGTCCGCCGCAGCCCTGGGAGTTCCGTTCAAAACCGGCCTGGCAGCGTTTGATCGTGATGCTTGGTGGTATTACGGTAAACATCATCGTCGGTATATTCATTTTCTGGATGCTGACGATCCGCTACGGCGAAACCTATATCCCGATGGACAATGTGAAATACGGCATCGTTCCTGGTTCTATCGGCAAAAAGATCGGGCTAAAAGCTGGCGACCAGATCATCGCCATTAACGGTAAACCTGTGGACCGTTTTGAAGAAATTACCAATCCAAAAGTATTCCTGGAAAATAACACCGTGCTGAATGTGAAGCGCGGCGATCAGAACATAAATATTCCTTTGCCCCAGGATATATTAAATGATATTTCGCACAAAGGCCTGGATGGTATCGAAAACTTTATCAGTTCTGCCCCGCGCAGTAAATTTACTGTCGATTCGGTTTACGGCGCCGCAAAAGCTGCCGGTTTGCGCAAAGGCGATAGTATTACGGCGGTTAATAATCAACCGGTTGTATATTTTGATCAGCTGAAAGATAAACTGGATTCCAACATTAATAAGCAGATTACGCTAACGGTTGCACGTAACACAAGCACACTGCAAATACCTGTAAAGGTTGGCAGCGACGGAAGGATTGGCTTTGCCAGGCCGGTAAACGAGATATTCCCGAAGGAAGACACCTTGAAATTCGGGCTATTCAGTTCGCTGCCGGTGGGCGCTACCAAAGCCTGGAGCAATTTCACCAACAATGCCAAGGGGTTAAAAAAGATATTTACCGGCCAGGTTAAGGCAAGCAATGCTGTCGGAAGCCCTATAATGATGGCCGAGATGTATGGCAGTTACTTTAATTGGTATAAATTCTGGAGCCTTACCGGTTTCATATCGATGGTACTTGCATTGATGAACCTGCTTCCGATACCCGGGCTTGATGGCGGGCATGTGGTGTTTTTATTGGTTGAGATGGTAAAAGGCAAACCGTTAAGCGACAAGTTTTTGGAGAAGGCGCAGCTCGTAGGGTTTGTATTGTTGATTGGCCTGATGGTATTCGCATTTGGTAATGATATCCTAAAACATTTTATGAAGTAAAAAGAACAAGCCACGTAACAAAAAGGCCTTCCGGAATTCGGAAAGCCTTTTTTTATTTGAGAATATTTCGATTAAACAGCCGGGTCAACATAATCGGTGGTTGGTTTTAGTGGCTCTCGTTTAAACATTGCGGCAAAGATCAGCGCGAAAACAAACCGGAAAAGAATTGAAATAAGAATGCCTGAAATTGTTTTTCCCATAGTTACATTCTTCTGATCGTCAAATTGTTTTTGCATGTCCGCAACTTTTGAATCAATGGTTTCCTGTGGCGTGTTGGCCTTCTCCATCATGGTTTTAGTTGCACTCATAACCGCATTGTCGACTTTTTCAACCATTTGAGGTTCAACAAATTTTGCAAAAATAAGATCGGAAAAAACCGCCTGGATCACATAAGCTGTAAAAAACATAATAAATATGCCCGTAACCGCCTGTTTGAAGGTCCAGAAACCGCCGATCTTTTTCCGTAGTCCTATGCAGAAAAATACGGCAAGCGCAATAGGTACCAGTACAGAAAGAATTATCGGCCCTCCTATAACTACTACCAGCGAGGTTGTCATACCGGTAATAAGATAAAAAGTAAAAATTCCCAGCACCAATATTATAACTCCAAGAAGAACACCACTATTGAATCCGTTTTTTTTGATCTGTTGATCGAGATTTTCCATAATTGTAAAGGTTTTAAATAAAGGACTCCAATATACCAATTATCGCCATATCAAAATC
>JBIOHG010000082.1:0-14711 GCA_044448765.1 Sphingobacteriales bacterium
CTCAGAACTTACCCAGGACGAAAATTTTTGGCAGGGTTGCAAAAGCTGCGTTAATTATGATATATTAACCAGTAAGGAACGCAAAAACTGCATGTGCACCGCTATGCTGTTCGATCCTGCCGAAAAAATAAAAGAATACGAAGATAAAATGAAAAAGATAACGCATAAAGCTACCTTGCTGGAGCGGATCGAGAATGCGATCAAGAAAAGAATAGGACAGGCGGAAAGCTGATTTTGAGGGGAAAGGCGAAAAGGTCAAAGGTTTTCGCGTTTTTCAGGAGTAAAAACGGAAGAAAGTTATGTAGAGACGCAAGATTTTGCGTCTCAGGATATATATAATTTAAGACGCAAAATCTTGCGTCTCTACATAAAATAAAAATGAAGAAAAAAGTAGTATTAGCATATAGTGGCGGATTAGACACATCATTTTGCTGCATTTACCTAACCCGTGATTTGGGTATGGAAGTGCATTCGGTCATCGTAAATACCGGAGGCTTTTCTGCAGATGAATTGTATGCTGTTGAAAAACGCGCTTATGAAATGGGGGTAACCTCGCATCACGTAGTGGATGAGACTGAGAACTTTTACAATACCTGCGTGCGTTACCTTATATATGGTAATGTACTTAAAAACAATACCTACCCCCTATCAGTAAGCGCCGAGCGTGTTAGCCAGGCTACAGCCATTGCCAATTACGCCAAAGAAATAGGTGCGGAATACGTGGCCCACGGTAGTACCGGCGCCGGTAACGACCAGGTGCGTTTTGATATGATATTCAATATACTGGTACCAACCGTACAGATATTGACACCAATACGTGATTTGAAATTGAGTCGCGAGGAAGAAATAGCCTACCTGAAGAAGCATGGTGTTGAAATGAACTTCGAGAAGGCTAAATACTCCATCAATAAAGGTATTTGGGGAACATCAGTCGGCGGTAAAGAAACACTGACCTCTAACTTAGGATTACCTGAAGATGCCTGGCCTACACCAATGACAGCATCCGGAACCCGGAATATTGAATTGACTTTTGAAAAAGGCGAGTTAGTTGCCCTTGACGGTCAAAAATATAATCACCCAACCAAAGCTATACAGGCTTTGCAAGCCATCGCACAGCCCTATGGTATTGGCAGAGATATTCACGTTGGTGATACCATTATTGGTATTAAAGGTCGTGTTGGTTTTGAAGCTGCAGCACCGATGGTCATCATCAAGGCGCATCATACTTTAGAGAAACACGTGTTGACTAAGTGGCAGCTTTCGTGGAAGGATCAGTTATCGACTTTTTATGGCAACTGGCTGCATGAAGGGCAGTTCCACGACCCTATTATGCGCAACATTGAAGCATTTTTGAATGATACCCAGCTTAATGTAAGCGGTAAAGTATTTGTACAACTGAACCCATATAGGTTCCAGGTTACGGGTATCGAATCGGCTCATGACCTGATGTCGAGCAAATTTGGCAGTTACGGTGAAATGAATAATGCCTGGACTGGTGAGGATGTTAAGGGTTTTTCTAAGATATTTGGTAACCAGGTAATGATCTATCATAAAGTAAACAATACAGGCAATGAATAACCCGCCATTTTCGAAAAACGATTGCACAAGCCACTATAAATGGGGCGACGATTGCTATGGCTGGAATTATATTGACACGGATGCCCTATCTGTAAAGCAGGAATTAATGCCACCGGATACTTCGGAGCAATTGCATTACCATGAGAAGGCTATACAGGTATTCTTTATACTAAAAGGCAGGGCAGTTTTTACCATTGAAGGCGTCGAAACAGAGCTTAAGCCTGAACAAGGCATCGAGATAAAACCCGGCCAAAAGCACTTCATCAGCAATAAAGAACGCAGCGACCTGGAATTTATATTGTACTCATCCCCTTCAACAAAAAATGACCGCATCAATCTCTAAAATAAAAGCAGGAATAATTGGCGGCGCGGGTTATACCGGCGGCGAGATGTTGCGCATTTTGGTGAATCACCCCAATGTGGAGATCGCTTTTGTGCACAGCAATAGCAACGCCGGCAATTATGTATATGAGGTACATACCGATCTTTTTGGGGATACAGACCTGAAATTTGCGAGTGACTTATATGACAAGATCGATGTAATATTCTTGTGTGTTGGCCATGGTGACGCGAAGAAGTTTCTGGAAGCGAATGAAATTCCGGAAGGAATTAAAATAATTGACTTGAGTCAAGACTTTAGGTTAAGTCAAAATTCAAAATTCAAAAGTAAAGCATTTATATACGGTTTACCTGAATTGAACCGTGAGGCAATTAAATCGGCTCAAAATATTGCCAACCCCGGCTGTTTTGCGACTTGTTTGGAATTGGGTATGTTGCCATTAGCTGCTAAAGGTTTATTGAATAGCGAGATACATATCACTGGAACAACCGGTTCAACAGGTGCAGGTCAGAGTTTGCAGAATACCACGCATTTTACCTGGCGAAATGATAACTTGTCGATATACAAAGCATTTGAGCACCAACATTTGAACGAGGTTGGCGAATCGTTAAATCAGTTGCAGCCTAATTTTGGTCAGGTAATCAATTTTGTGCCTTATCGTGGTGATTATACGCGGGGTATCATAGCCTCGATCTATATCGATTGTGAGCTTTCGGGTGATGAGGCTTTGAAGCTGTATGAGGATTATTATGCAATGCACCCGTTCACGCATGTTACTAAAAGAAATATTGATCTGAAGCAGGTCGTTAATACCAATAAATGCTTTATACAGGTAGCTAAACATGGCAATAAGTTGCTGATAACAAGTATTATAGATAATTTACTTAAAGGAGCATCGGGCCAGGCAGTTCAGAATATGAACTTAATGTTTGGACTGGATGAAACCGCAGGATTGAAACTAAAAGCGGCAGCTTTTTAATTTTTGAAGAATGAAACTATTTGATGTATACCCGATCAACCCGATCAACATTGTAAAAGGCGTTGGGAGTTTGGTTTACGATGACAAAGGTACGGAGTACCTTGATCTGTATGGCGGACATGCTGTGATCTCTATCGGTCACACCAATCCTTATTACATAAAGCGACTGGAAGATCAATTACACCGAATTGGGTTTTATTCAAACTCTGTAGAAATACCCTTACAAAAGGAACTGGCTGAAAAATTGGGCAAGGTATCTGGCAAGGAGGATTATCAACTATTTTTGTGCAACTCTGGCGCTGAAGCCAACGAGAATGCATTAAAGCTTGCCTCATTTCATAATGGTAAGAAAAAAGTAATCGCATTTAAAAAATCGTTTCACGGACGTACATCCTTAGCGGTTGCAGCTACTGACAATCCTAAAATTGTTGCCCCGGTTAATGAAACGGATAATGTGATCTTTCTGCCATGGAATGACGAAACCGCTTTAGAGAAAGCTTTTGCAGAAAATGAAATATCATCCGTAATTATTGAAGGCATACAAGGTGTTGGCGGCATCATAGTAGCCGGTGAAAGTTTTTTGAAGAAGATACGGTCGCTTTGCGATGAGCATAATGCGGTATTTATAGCAGATTCAGTTCAATGCGGTTACGGACGGACAGGCAAATTCTTCTCGCATGATTTTGCTGGTGTAAATGCAGATATCTACACCATGGCCAAAGGCATGGGCAATGGCTTCCCTATTGGCGGCATTATTATATCGCCTAAAATTCAGCCTTCTTATGGTATGCTGGGCACTACCTTTGGCGGTAACCATTTAGCTTGTGCGGCCGGTTTGGCTGTACTGGAAGTAATAGAACACGATAATTTATTGCAAAATGCTGCCGAGGTTGGTGCTTACTTAATGGACGAAGTAAGAAAATTTGAACAGGTAAAGGAAGTACGTGGTCGCGGGCTAATGATTGGCATTGAATTACCGGAAGAGTTGGCGCATGTACGTAAAGAGTTATTGTTCAAGCATCGCATCTTCACAGGCGAAGCCAAGCCTAATGTAATCAGGTTATTGCCTGCTTTAAATCTGACCAAAGCACATGCTGACAGGTTTTTGGAAGCTTTTAATACTGTATTAACGCATTCAACCATAACACAATAAAGCCGTTCTCCGCTCATGAAACTTTTTTCATCCGTAAACGACGTTACCGACATTAATGCACTTGTAAAAGAAGCATTAGCGTTAAAACATGCCCCCTACTCTCACCAACATTTGGGTAAAAACAGAACGCTGGCATTGGTGTTTTTAAACCCAAGCCTGCGTACCCGCATGAGCACCCAAAAAGCAGGCCTTAACCTGGGCATGAATGTAATGGTGCTCAATATGGATAAAGAAGGCTGGGCATTGGAGTTACAGGATGGCGCCATAATGAACGGAACTACAGTTGAACACATTCGGGAAGCAGCGGCCGTGATGGGACAATATGCAGATATTATTGGCGTGCGTTCGTTCCCGGGGTTGAAGGACCGTGAACTGGATTACAGTGAAGATATATTCAGCAAATTTGTAAAATATTGCGGTGTACCTGTAGTAAGTTTGGAATCGGCTACACGCCATCCCCTGCAAAGTTTGGCTGATCTGGTGACCATTGAGGAACTCAAAACCCAATCACGCCCCAGAGTGGTTTTAACCTGGGCACCACATGTGAAAGCATTGCCCCAAGCTGTGCCTAATTCATTTGCTGAATGGATGTGTAGGGCCGACGTTGATTTTACCATCGCCCACCCTAATGGTTATGAATTGAATACTGATTTCACCCAGGGAGCAACTATCACCCACAACCAGGACGAAGCCTTAGCTGACGCTGACTTTATCTACGTAAAAAACTGGTCGGCGTATGAGCCTTATGGTAAAGTATTTGGCGGTAACGAAGATTGGATGCTGACCAAAGAAAAGCTTAAGATCACCAATAGTGCTAAAGTAATGCATTGCTTACCTGTACGCCGTAATTTGGAGCTGTCTGATGAGATATTGGATGGACCAAACTCAATTGTGGTGCACGAAGCCGGTAATCGCGTTTGGGCTGCGCAGGCTGTATTGAAGCAGATGCTTGAAGTTCTAAGTTGATCGAACAATCATGTACACTCCATCATTCAATCGGTTTGAAGACAGGCAGGAAATCATTGCTTTTATCCAACGGTACAGTTTTGCTACTATCGTAACCGATGTTGAAGGCGTACCGGAGGCCACGCATCTGCCATTTTTAGTCAAACAGGAAAATGATAAACTTCTTTTAATATCCCACTTCGCCAAGGCAAATCCGCAGTCGGCACAGATATTAGATAAGATTTCATTGGTGATTTTTACTGAACCCCACGCTTATATCACACCAAAGCTTTACGAAAAAGAGGAAAGTGTACCAACCTGGAATTACATTGCCGTACATGCTTATGGTAAGGCCCGGATATTGGACGATGAGAAGCAAAAAGCCGAACTACTGCAACACACTATAAAGCAATACGATACCGGGTACCTCGAACAATACGAGAAATTACCCGGCGATTTCAAATCGAAAATGATGAAGGGTATTGTTGCCTTTGAAATTGAGGTAACCGATCTGCAAGCTAAAAAGAAACTAAGTCAAAACCGAAGCGAGACGGAACAAAACAATATTATCGATTCACTCAGCAAAAGTCCCGAAACCAACGAAAAGGAAATAGCCGAGTACATGAAGCATCTAACGCACAAATAATCTTTCAGACTTATGCGGACTTTCCGACGTCCGGACTCTACTTGGTTTCAGAACTAGTCATCCGTGTTTCGGTATCGAAAAAGCGTACGATCAAACGATTATCCGTGTTTTTAGTAAAATACTTGGCTGCCCAACTCACAAAAACGCTCAGCTTATTCGAAAAACCAACCAGTGACATCAGGTGCACGAACATCCACAACAGCCAGGCGATGTAACCATGAAAATGCAGCTTCCAGATGTCCGCTACGGCTTTGTTTTGGCCTATGGTAGCCAGTGAACCCTTGTCAAAATATTTGAAAGGCTCTGTCGGTTCACGATTGATGAGGTGCATTAAATTTTTAGCCAGGTGTTGCCCGGTTTGTATGGCACCCTGCGCCATGCCAGGTATACCGTTGGGCGTTTCGGGTGTTATCATAGCCGATACATCGCCAATAGCAAAGATATTCTGGTAACCCTCTACTTTGTTGATCTCATCGGTAAGTATGCGGTTACCGCGTGTGATACAGCCGGCCGACATCCCCGGAGGAACTTCACCCGCCACTCCCGCAGCCCAGAACACGTTTTGGGTTTTGATCACCTTACCATCGTTTATTTTCAGTTCATGGCCGTCATAACTATCCACATGCACACCATTGTAGATGATAGCGCCCATATGGGTAAGCGCCTTTTTAGCTTCTGCGGATGCAGATGCCGACATAGCGCCCAATAATACATCCTTCCCTTCCACCAAATAAACCTTCATATCCTCTTCACACAGCGAAGGATAATCCTTGCACAATACATGGTTGCGCATTTCAGTCAATGCGCCCGTAAGTTCCACACCCGTCGGGCCGCCGCCCACTACCACAAAAGTGAGCAAGGTTTCACGTGTATCATAATCCTTTTCAATAACCGCCTTCTCCAGGTTTTGCAGCATAAAACTGCGGATATTAAGCGCTTCACCGATGTTCTTCATCGGCATGGTATAATGTTCTATTTCCTTATTGCCAAAAAAATTGTTGTTTGCCCCGGTGGCAATTACCAGGTAATCGTAGGGTATTTCACCAATATTGGTTGTAACCGTGTTTTTCTCAGGATTGATACCCTCAACATCCGCCAGGTTAAAGGCAAAATTCTTTTGACCTGTAAATATCCTGCGGAAGGGGAACGCTATGGAGTCGGCTTCAATATAGCCCATCGCCACCTGGTAAAGCAGCGGCTGAAAAGTGTGGTAATTATGCTTATCCAGCATCAAAACTTCCACGGGTTTATTTTTTAGTTTCTTGGCAAGATTGATACCACCAAAACCTCCGCCTATGATTACAATCCGTGGCCTTGCGGTAGTTTTTTTGATCTCCATAGATGAATTATTTCTGCAAAATAAGTATAAAACACGTTTAATAAACAACCCCGATCAGATTTAATATGTTTTAAATAAATACGACTGATTTAGTGTATTTTTATTGCCTTTATGAATAAGCAGCAACTACATATCATCAAGATCGGCGGAAATGTGATCGATAATTCGGAAAATCTGCATCATTTTCTGAAAGACTTTACCGCGCTTAATGGTTATAAAATATTGGTTCATGGTGGTGGTAAAGTAGCGACCCAACTTGGCGAAGAATTGGGTATTGAATCTAAGTTAGTCGACGGTCGTCGTATAACCGATATTGATACCCTGCGTGTTGTTACGATGGTTTATGGCGGTTTGATCAATAAAAATATTGTTGCTCAATTACAGCGATTCGGTACCAATGCCATCGGCCTCACTGGCGCTGATGTTAATTTCATTCGCACCCAAACACGCCCGGTAAAAACGATTGATTATGGTTTTGTGGGTGATATGGATGAAAAGTCTATTGATCCTGGAAATATAGGCAAGCTGTTAGATGCAGGCTTCACTCCTGTTTTTTGTGCGATAACGCATGATGGCGAAGGGCAATTACTGAATACCAATGCGGATACTATTGCGTCCGCTCTGGCCGTAGCGTTGTCAAAACTATTTGAAACTACACTGATCTATTGTTTTGAAAAGAAAGGCGTGCTGCATGACATTAATGACGAGGAATCAATAATCAGAGACATTGACCACGAGCGCTACGAAGAATTAAAAAAACAGCAAATTATTCACAGTGGCATGCTGCCCAAACTGGATAATGCTTTTACAGCCATCAATTGTGGCGTTAAAGCGGTGATAATTGGTCACTCAGGTGACTTGGGGCAGTTAAAAAACAAACAACCGTTCGGAACGCGATTAAGCAAATAAGAAAATGACACAACAGAAAATAGCCATATTAGGCAGCGGAAATATTGGGCTTTCATTAGCCAAAGGGCTGGTTAAAGCCGGTAAATATCAGCCTGAACAGATCACGCTCACCCGCCGCAATGTAAAAGCCTTGTCGACATTAGCCGATAACGGCTATAACGTCACATCAGATAATTCTGACGCTGTAAAAAATGCCGATATCGTAGTATTGGCAGTATTACCTCAGCAATTGAACAAACTATTACACGAGATCAAGCCCGCTATTTGGGAACAAAAACACCTGCTCATCTCAGTTGTTTCGGGTGTCACATGTATGGATATACGTCAGCAATTAGGTATGGAAGTGCAGGTTACCCGGGCTATGCCCAACACGGCTATTGCCATTGGCCAGTCGATGACCTGCATCGCTACTGATAACGCTTCAACAGAAAATATGAATGTGGTTAAATCGCTTTTCGATACGGTTGGTGTTACGATACAGATCAATGAAGAACTGATGACCTCCGCTACAGCGCTGTGCGCTTGCGGTATCGCTTTTTTCCTGCGTTCTATACGCGCAGCTTCACAAGGCGGAACAGAAATAGGCTTTCATGCGCATGATGCGCTTAAAATGGCCGCACAAACGGCAAAAGGCGCTGCGGATCTTTTATTGCAATTAGCCTCGCATCCTGAACAGGAAATTGATAAAGTGACATCACCCAAAGGCTGTACCATTGCTGGTTTGAACGAAATGGAGCATAACGGCTTTAGTTCAGCTATGATAAAAGGCATTAAGGTTTCAGCTGAAAAGGCGGGGGTTTTGTATGATAAAGAAGGTTGATTGATTTCAAATTTCGGATGTTCAATTTTGAATTTAAGTGTTGTGGGGAATACTGAAAGTATTAAGAGTTTCTAAAAAGATATCCCTATCCACATCCAAAACGTTAGTATAAACATAATATGACCTCATTTTCTTTGGATTTCTTGAGAATGCTTTTACAATCAATATAGTAAAGAGATTATAAGGCTTCACATAATGTTGGGGATTTTCATTAAGTACGATCTTCAAGTAATCATTCTTAAGGACAATATCTTCAACGTCTTTCCAGTAATATTTTCTATCATTCAGTCGGTCAAAAATATAATCCTGATTAGTTATAACTGCTGGTTTTTTCTTCGACCAGATATATAGGAGTCGTATTTCGGGTAATAAATTAGCCAGGGACAAAATGAGCCAACAATACCCAAGGAATGGATGCAATGACGTGTTTGATCCGAATAACCAATACATCGAAAAAATAAAGTAAATTATTGTGCCCAAAGAACGGAATGAAAGAATTATTTCGCTTGGCTTTAGGTAATAGTCCATGCTTACAGGTTTAAATTTTAATAAAGGTATAAACAATTTTAACAACCTTTCACCTTTGTCCTTTTACCCCTCAAGGTCATTCCAAATAATAATGCTTTATCCTGTTCAAATCATCATCCAGTTCATAAATCAACGGTACCCCAGTCGGCAAGTCAAATTTTGTAACCTCTTCATCCGAAAGATGATCGATGTATTGGATTAGCGCCCTTAAACTATTCCCATGCCCCGATACGATCACTCTTTGCCCCTTTCGTATTTCGGGTACAATGCTTTCATGCCAGAACGGTAATACTCGGTCCATCGTTTCAGCCAGGTTTTCGGTTAAGGGTAGTTCGCGTTCCGTCAACAACTTATATCGAGGGTCATGTCCCGGGTAGCGTTTATCATCTTTAGTTATAGCGGGCGGCAGCTCATGCGGGTCCCGGCGCCATTTGTGAACTTGTTCAGCGCCGTATTTGGCGGTTATCTCATCTTTGTTCAAACCTTGTAAAGCGCCATAAAAACGCTCATTTAGCCGCCATGATTTTTGTACCGGTATCCAAAGCTGGTCCATTTCTTCCAGTACAATATCCAGTGTTTTGATCGACCGCTTCAAAACCGAGCAAAAACCTGAATCAAAAGAAAAACCCTGCTTTTTAAGTAGTTGGCCGGCATGTTTGGCTTGGTTATACCCGTTTTCTGATAGATCAACATCCGTCCACCCGGTAAAACGATTTTCCTGGTTCCAAATACTTTCGCCATGGCGTATCAATACGAGTTTTTGCATTTCTTAAGCTTAAAGCTCAAAGGTAAAAGCTTAAAGCGAAAAGCTTTGGACTTTCTGCTTTTAGCTTTAGCCTTTTTTACTATCTTGCATTATAAACCCAATTAAACCTCACAAATTATGGCAACTGAAACAGCTAACCCTGCGCCATTGGGCCTTTGCGCCTTTGGCATGACTACAGTTTTATTGAATTTTTGCAATGCCGGTTTTTTCGAACTCAATTCGGTCATATTGGCGATGGGACTTTTTTATGGCGGCCTGGCACAAGTAATTGCCGGCATTATTGAAGCTAAAAAAAACAATACCTTCGGTTTGACGGCATTTACTTCCTATGGCTTCTTCTGGCTTTCATTTGTTGGTTTCATAGTAATGGCAAAGCTTGGCTGGATTAATAAACCATCTGACGAAGCTAAGGTGGCATACCTGGCCATATGGGGATTGTTTACATTTGGCCTGTTCTTTGGCACTTTAAAACTCAATAGGGCTTTGCAATTTGTGTTTGGGTCGTTAACTATCCTGTTCATATTGCTTGCCATCGGCGACGCTACTAAAAATGAATCTATCACACACTTTGCCGGTTACGAAGGTATAATATGCGGATTGTCAGCAATTTATACTGGAGTAGCTGTATTATTAAATGAAGTACATGGCAAAACCATTTTACCTATTGGCCCTGTAAGTTGATTAATATCCGCTAAATTGCAGCGTGAAAGATTTTAAGAAATACTATACCCTACCAGCAACCCCGGAAGAGGTTTATATGGCCCTTACCAACCCTCTAACTTTGGAGTTATGGACAGGCGACGAAGTGATGATGAGTACCGAACCCGGTTCAGAATTTTCGTTATGGGGTGGCAGTATAGTAGGCAAAAATATTGAATTTGAACAGGATAAAAAGATCGTACAGCAATGGTACTTTGACGGTGAGCCTGAGACATCAATAGTTACTATAAAACTTCATCACGGAAAAAACAACGAGACCTCGGTTGAGCTAAGGCACACCAACATTCCTGATAAGGAATATGATGATTTTGCATCAGGCTGGGACAACTCTTATTTCGGCTCTTTGGCCGAATTCTTTGAAGGCGAATAAAAGCAAAAAGCCATCCGCTGGTTAGTGGATGGCTTTCTTATTGACCTGATCTTTCTATTAAAGCAATACAAAGTCAACCCTGCGATTTAACCGGCGCCCGGCGGCAGTTTTGTTTGTGGCTATAGGATGAGCGGCACCGTAACCTATAGTTTCTATCTGGTCCGGATTAACACCCCTGCCTACCAGGTAAAGTTTTACAGCCTCGGCCCGCTCTTTGGATAGTTTAAAATTATCCTCGGGCTTACCTGCGCTGTCAGTATTTCCTTCCAATCTCAGCCTGAGTTTTTTATTCTTCAATAATTCGGCAACCTGATCCAACCCGTTTAATGAATAGCTGTGTATAATCGATGTTCCCGGGAAAAATTCAAGGTTTTGGATAGCCGTTTTCACCGTAAGCCTATCCTCTGCTTTAATTTCGGACTTTACATCGGATTTTACAACCGGCGCTACTATTGGACAGCCTGCCGAATCCACTTTTGTACCCGCAGGCGTATTAGGGCATTTATCTTTAATATCCGGAACGCCGTCGCCATCGCTGTCATAGTTTAAACGTGCGTTCTGTGCATTGGTCGAATCAAGTTCCGCTTTCAACCGGTCGTGCTTTATTTGTGTGGAGTCAACAGCTGGCTGTTGTGCAATTGCCGGAGCTTTTAAGATTCGGGCGGGTGCTATATGTTCAACATGCACCGGCCGGCCTTTTTTCTGCGTAGCCAGTTGTTGTTTCGAGCTTTTGCCCAACGCAAATTCTAAGCCTATATGTGAATAAGAAAACTTATCGTTGTTAGAACCATAAATGTAGCCATCCAAATTATCCGAACTGACAAAACTCACCTGGTAGCCAATGTCCAGGTTTATACCCCGGCTCAGGTCAATCTTTAAACCAAGGCCAACCGGAACAAAAAAACCGGTTGTGGTATTCGGATTATAAAGTGTTTTAGTTTGCTGTGTGTATATTTGAGAAGTGGAGTTTAACATGCCACCGCCTAAAGCAAAATAGGGTTGAATTAGTCCTTTTTTATTTTTTAGATTAATGTGAGCAAAAATAAAGTTGCCGTTTAAACTGACCGACCAGTTCAATTTGGTATTAAACGTAGAATAAATATAATTTCCACTTGGGAATCTGTCCTGGGAATGATCGCCTTGCAATTTCCCGATCATGAAATCAGCTTGTAATCCAAATGAATTGGTAAGCTGGTCCTTAATATATCCGCCAAAGCTCGTTTGCATATCGGGCGATGTGAAATCCAGTGTTTTATTATTACTTAAAAAAGTGTAAGTAGTTGAAATACCGGTATGGACACCAATTGACCAGGTGCGAAATGGATTGGGCCCATAATGAGTTTGCTTTTTAATTTGGGAAATAGTATCGGCAGATTGGGCAAATAGCTGGGCACATGTTATCATTAACGAAAATAACAAAACAGCCAATTTTAGCCTATAGTTCATAACTGTAAAAGGTTTTTTTGCTTTTAGATTAACAAACCTAATAAAATCTGCTAATAAATACGCAGAAATTAAGCCAAACCTAAAACAATTAGGTAAATGAGTTGTTACACCGCGCTTTTATGTAGTGCTTGCTCAATATCAGCCAATATATCCTCCAGTTTTTCGAGGCCTGTTGAGATACGGATCAGTCCTGGGGTGATACCTACGGATAATCTTTCGGCATCACTTAGTTTAGAGTGTGTAGTGCTTGCCGGGTGCGATGCAATACTGCGCGTATCGCCTAAATTGGCGGTTACTGATAGCATTTCCAACGAATCTAAAAATTTACGCCCGGCATTTAATCCGCCCTTAAGCTCAATACAGAATACCCCACCACCGAGTTTCATTTGCTTTTTGGCAATTGCGTATTGCGGATGGCTGGGCAAAAAAGGGTATTTAACCCATGCCACGTGAGGATTGTTTTGTAATGTTTCGGCTATTTTAAGTGCATTTTCGCTGTGACGCTGCATACGAACATCCAATGTTTCCAAACTCTTGCTTAAAACCCAGGCATTAAATGGTGACATCGACGGCCCGGTGTTCCTGCAAAAAAGATAGATATCTCGTATAAGATCTGCGCGGCCAACAACAATACCGCCTAATACCCTGCCTTGCCCGTCTATCCACTTAGTGGCCGAGTGAACAACCAGGTCGGCGCCGTAATCAACAGGCCGTTGCAGCAATGGCGTTGCAAAGCAATTATCTACATTAAGGATCAGGTTATGTTTTTTAGTGAACTTGCCTGCCCATTCCAGGTCTAACACTTCCAGTTGGGGATTGGTAGGTGTTTCCAGGTAAACCATTTTAGTGTTAGGTTGCACGGCGGCTTCCCAGGCAGCAGCATCACCTACGGCAACCAATGTGCTGGTAATGCCATATTTTGGCAAGTATTTGGTAACCATGGTATAAGTGCTTCCAAAAACCGAACTGCAGCAGATCAAATGGTCGCCTTGTTTTAATAAGGCAAACATCGACCCGAATACCGCACTCATGCCCGATGAAGTTGCGAAACCCGCATCGGCACCTTCAAGGGCGCACATTTTAGCTACAAATTCATCAACGTTTGGGTTGCTGAACCGACTATAAATATTATCGTCGTTTTCATCGGCGAAAGCAGCACGCATATTTTCAGCCTCATCAAATGTGAAGCTGCTAGTCAGATACAACGGCGTAGAATGTTCTTTTTGCGACGATTGTGGTGTTTGAATGCGAATGGCTTGTGTAACAGGATCTAACTTTTTAGACATGGTATCAAGTGAATGTAAGAGATATAATTTATTTGGCAGGGTGAATGATCGTCTGCGTTTTTATAAATGCACCCGCGCCCATCAATGTAGCGGCAACGGAACAATATTTATTTACCGAAAGGTCAACTGCGCGGTCGGCCTTATCCGGGTCAATATCACCATATAAATGGAATTCCATATTAATAGATTGCCACAGCGATGGCTCTTTGCCTTTTTCGCGCTCGCCGCTTACTACCATTTCATACTTAACCACTTCCTGGCGTTGTTTTTTTAAGATGCTGATCACATCTATGGCCGAGCAACCTGCCAAACCCATTAATAAGGTTTGCATCGGGCGTACGCCAAAATTCTGGCCGCCGCTTTCGGGGCTGCTGTCCATTTTAATGCTGTGTCCGTTCTCGTCAGAAGCGATAAAGCCAAAGTCGCCGTGTTCGAGTGATAGTTTTATAGTATTAGGCATCGGTATTATTTTAATGTTTCAAAGTTATAATTTTTGCGCATGAATATTGTTACAGCAAGCAATTGTGACGTTTTGCAAATAAAACTGTAAATTTAGTGGTATGAAAAAACTGTTTCTGTTAGTTGTTTTTACCGCTTCGGTCACGTTTTGTTTTGCTCAGAAGAACTTACTTTCGTACGACGATCTGAAGTATGTGCTCATCAACAATCTTCAAAAGACTGATACGTTTATGATGGCCAAAGGTTATCAGATCACCTCTAAAAACAGCAAGACCAATAACCGCATATATAGTTTAATATCAGGCGATTCGCATGTTGACATCCATGTGCGTTCGGATGGGAAAAGGCTGATGATAGAAATAGAAACGAACGTGTTATCCCAATACGACCTGATACACAATTCGATAGCGCAGTACATCAATAAAGA
>JBIOHG010000083.1:0-14577 GCA_044448765.1 Sphingobacteriales bacterium
TTATAATGTTTCATTAAAACTTGGGAGCAATCAGGCGGAATGGAATTGGACCGCTATTCTACAAAATGGCAAACTAATAGCCAGAACTCAAACCAATGACGGTTATTCTCCTGTGATCTCGTCAATCGGAAAAGATAAAATTAAGGTTAGTGATTTATATTTAATGGGCAGCGATCAAACAACATTGACAAAATGGAATAAGCCAGCTTCGAAGTCTACTAGCATTTATGCTTTTTGGAATCAGTTTAAAAATGCCGTAGTGCAAAAAGATTATAAAAAAATTTCACAATTAACTTATTTCCCTTTCCTTCGACAAGGGACATATTTAAATGAGCAGGCGTTTAGTCAATTCAGATTTTCAGATAATGATATCAGAATCATTAAGACATCAAAAGCACCCGTTAAGAGCACAATGTTTTTTGGTGGTGGGCGAGATAGTCAAGGCAATCTAGTGAACGTTAATTTTGCCAAAGGAACAATTTTTGAAGCAGTTATAGGCGGTCCTACCATTTATTTTTCAAATATAAATGGCGGATATAAGTTTATCGCGATACTCTACGGAGAATAAGCTTAGCATGTTGGTTCAAATCTATAATCCCGCCACAAGGCTAATCGTAAAACCGGTATTCAACCCCCGCTACGCAAGCGTCCTTGCTTGTGGATATGGCGGATAGTGTCTCAGTTTGAATTTATTTTTTTAGAAGTTTTTCTTTTTGAATATTATATTCTGTTTCCGTTATCGCCCCACTATCCAATAACTGTTTGTACTTATTTAATTCGTCTGCATTAGACATAAATGGTAAATTATCAATTTGTAGTTTATTAACCTTACTTGAACAATAAATTATAATTATACCTATTATACCGAGAAATAAACCTAATAATACGCCTGCTGTAGAACCTATTGTTCTTTTTGAACCTTCTACATACCCCCATACCAAACAAATAACTAAATAAAATAAAAAAACAAGAGTTACTGAAACTTGATTTGATGATTCCATGATTTTTAAGATTTTGGTTAAAAAACTAATTAGTTAATTTGCTTGAAGGTATGAATAAATTTCAAAAGTCAATCCGCCAACCTTACTATTTCTTCAATAGCCATTACGGTCTCCGATGCTTGCACACGCGTGCTGCATGTGCTTTTTTCACTCCCGCCGCCAAACTTTAGGACATCTGAATTAGGGTTACGTAAAAATAACCCGAAATGACATAGTTGGTGTACACACCCTCCTGCCCACCCGCAAAAGCTTCTGAAGGTTACGCCTACACTAAGCCCATTTTTCCCAATTCAATTTGCCGAAAATCGCAAAAAGGTGTAAAAAAAAGGGAAATTCACCTACGTTTAAGCCAGGATCGGCTTTTTTTCCTGTACCTCCCCGCTGGTGGAAATATACTGTATTAGAGTAATTTAACCTCCCCGTGTTCACGAAAATGGCAAAGTTCCTCAAAATTTGAGGCATAGTGTAAACCACAAAAACCTAAAAACCAGCCCAATAAGTGCCCAAAATATGCCCGGATGCAACTGAACGTGAACACGTAGTGTATTTTCGTAGGCAATAAGCGCTAAATTAGGAGCCAAAGGCCTCACTATTTGGCCTTTCGGATGCGTTTTAATACCAACAAATTCAACGCATTCTTACTGATCCCGGTGATATTGTTCTGGTACAGGTTCACCAGCTTATCGTAATACAATATCACCACCGGCGATTGCTGCATCACCAGGTTATCCATCTTGCGGTACAGGGCGTAGCGCTGCGCATCATCCGATACCTGGTACGCCTGCCTAAACCACTCGTCGAACTGCGGGTTATTAAACCCGGTATAATTCGGTCCCCAGGGGATCTTGTTCTTAGAGTAAAACAGCGACAGGTAATCCTCGCCATCCGGGTAATCCGCTATCCACGAGCCATAGAAGAAGTTCACCCCGTTCTTGGACACCAACTCGCGCAGGCTCGCACTCTGCACGATCTCTACCTTGGTCGGGATCCCCACCTGGTCCAACTGCCCCTGCACGTATTCTATCAGGTCACGGTAACCAATTGTAGTGGTCAGGGTGATCTCGGGCAGGCCCTTGCCGTTGGGGTAACCGCACTCGGCCAGCAATTGCCTCGATTTTTCGGGGTTGTAGCTGTAGCCCTGCACCTCTTTAGCATCAAACCCCGGCATCCCGGCAGGAACAAAACCGGCGTTACCCGGCGCGGCCATGCTGTTGCGCAGGTATTTGATCATCTTTTGCTTATCAATGGCATAATTGATGGCCTGGCGTATCTTCAGCAGCTTCAAGGGCGAATGCTTCACAATGGGCAGCGAGGAATCAACCAGCATGCCCAGGTACATGGTATTGAGGTACGGCCCCGAGTTTAGGATGAACTTGCCTTTATACTTGGTGGTTACAGTACCCGATTTGGTGAGGATATCATCGCGGTAACTGCCGTCGATATCGTTGAGGAAATCGATTTTGCCTGTTACAAATTCCATAAAGGCGGTCTGCTTATCGCTGATAAAAGTGGCCCGGATGGCATCCAAATGCGGCAGGGGACTACCGTCCTTGTCCTTTTCCCAGTATTTATCATTTTTCAGGAACACCATTACCTCGCCCTCTTTCCAATACTTGAATTTGAACGGACCGGTACCCACAGGGTGCGCCCTGAAATCGCGGCCGCAAAAATCAGCCACCTCATGCGGTATCACCGAGGCAATTTGCGAGGTCAACAGCGTCAGCAGCGGCGGGAAGGGCTCTTTTAGCTGGATGCGAAAGGTAGTATCATTGAGGGCGACAAAGGCATGCTTATCCTTCACCTTATCACTAAATATCCAGGAACCCGAGGAGGCGATTTTAGGGTCGATCAATCGTGCAAAGCTGTACACAAAATCAGCTGCGGTAGCTTTACGGCCAACACCGCCTTTGAACAGCGCATCGTCATGAAAAAAAACATCATTGCGCAGGTGGAAAGTGTATTGTTTGCCATCCGCTGATAGCTCCCAGCTTTTGGCGACGGAAGGCTGTACGTGCATGCTGTCGTCTATCTGCACCAGGCCGTTATATAGTTGGTTATCCATCCAGATGGTGTTCTGGTTGCGGCAAAAGGCGGGATCGAGCGAGGTGAGGCCCTCGTCCAGGTTGATGTTGAATATCGTTTTGTGCGTTGAATTGCCGTTATCTCCGCAGGAAGAAAAAATTAGAAGAACGGCGCACAAAAAACAGATCAGTTTATTCATCAAGGCTAAAGATATTGTTTTGGGGCTTAAGGTAAAAGCGTAAAGAGAAAGGTGACCCTACATTTACCTTTCTGCCATTTAAACTATACTTTTGATAAAAGTGTTTAAGCGTATATCCTGAATGAGAAAATATACCCCAATACTGTTACCTATTGTTTTATTCGCATTGCTTTTTGCGGCTTTTCCGGGATGTAAGCCTGAGTTATTGTCTCCTTCAAGATATTCCGATTCCACTATCGTAGCTGGGAGTGATTCGGCCGGATTTGCTAACGGTACGGGTACTGCGGCCCGGTTTAACCATCCTTTTGGTTTGACGGTGGATAAAGCAGGCAACCTCTACGTCGCCGACCAGGGGAATGATCTGATCCGGATGATAACTCCGGGCGGGGTAGTAAGTACGTATGCCGGCACGGTTGGCATTATAGGTTTTACCAATGGCGCCGCAACGCTGGCCCGCTTCAACAAGGCTTTTAGTGTTGCTGCGGATACGTCGGGCAATATATATGTAGCGGATGGAGGTAATAATGTCATCAGGCTGATCACGCCATCCGGAACGGTGAGCAATTTTGCCGGAAGTGGGGTTGCAGGCGCTGCCGACGGAACCGATACGGCAACTTTCAATTCGCCCTTAGGCGTCGCAACGGATAAAGCCGGGAACGTTTATGTAGCCGATTATGGGAACGATTTGATCCGAAAAATAAATCAAGCAGGCGCGGTAAGTACTATTGCCGGGAAAACCGGTGTCGCAGGTGCAGCCGACGGACTGGACACGGCCGCACGTTTCAATTTACCCGAAAGCCTCGCGGTGGATGCCTCAGGTAATATTTATGTGGCCGACAATGGCAATAATTTGATACGCAAAATAACTCCTGCAGGTATGGTAAGCACATTGGCCGGTAACGGAAAAGCTGGCTTCGCAGATGGCACCGGTGCGGCCGCCAGTTTTAACTCACCTTTCGGGATAGCCGTAGATGGGGCAGGCAATATTTATGTAGCGGATTCAGGCAATAATCGGATAAGAAAGATAACTCCGGCGGGCGCGGTTAGTACCTTTGCAGGGAGTAGCGCCAAAGGGGCGCATGACGCTACCGGCGGAGCGGCAACATTCAACACACCGTCTGGTGTGTGCGTAGACATGGCAGGAAATGTGTGGGTGGCAGATGAGAATAATAACCTAATAAGAAAAATTACTACCGCTGGCACGGTGTCCACAATAGCCAGTATGCCCGCAAAGGGCATCTATAAACTAATACGATAATTAAAATTAACTTAGTGTAATCATTACAATAAATTATTTATCCCGTTTTATTAGGATAAATGATTGCTTACATCTAACTTTGATATTATCTGTCGACTAAACACCAATTATTGACCATCCTAAATGGTTTCTAAACAAGAACTACAAGTTACGTATTCCAGTCTTCCGACTGAGAAGCTGATGGAAATTATAGACAATAAATTTGGCTATACGGAGTTAGCTGTGTCGGTTGCATTTGAAGAACTGGCCGGCAGGAAAATATCAGAGGAAGAGATCAAAAACTATAAGTCAAAACAGATAGAAAAACTGAATAATTATATCAGGAAGAATATCTCCAATGATCTCACGCTCTCCCAAAAAAACCTGTTCTATTTTATATTCATCCCGCTTTTAACTTCTCCTTTCAGGCAAGGTTTTAGGGAGAAGGGTTTTCGGCTCAAAATAAAGCAGTCTAATTATTATTCAGTTTTCGGCTTTATATTTTTCTGCCTTTCGGCGATGTTCCTGGTCCAGGGGCTATCCAATTTGTTTGTTGCCGCTTTCTGGATGGGTGGCTTTATCCCTGCCTACCTGATGGACGAGTTTTTTAACAGGCAGCGCCAGATCAGGAAACTGCAGCGGATGTTCGGCCCCGCCGAGGGCGAGGAATCGGGACAGGAGCAGGACGCTTAATCCATTTACTTTTCAACCCTGTTGTAATTCACCCCTAAAGGGTGATTTTTTGTGTTGCCTTTGCCGGTATATTTGGTTGGACCATAAGTATTTGGATGAAAATCAATCTTGTTATTTTACTGGTTGTTGCGGCATTACTGCAGCGCGGGTGCGCTTCGGCACAAACCATTTATCCTGATGCGAACTTGCCGGCTGACACGCCCCGGCTTTTTGCGCCCGGTATTTTATCGGACGGATTAAGCAATCGCGATTTTACTATTTCTCCGGCAGGCGATGAAGCGTTTTTTACTATACAGGGCCCGCGTTTCATCCTAAGTACGATAATGCACATAGTGTTGAAAGACGGGAAATGGGGTAATCCCGAGGTAGCACCGTTCTCGGGTCAATATCGCGACCTGGAAGCCGCTTTTTCGCCAGATGGGCAGGCGATTTACTTCTCATCGGACAGGCCCGTAAACGGCGACGTTAAAAATGACTTTGACCTTTGGCGCGTACACCGCTTACCCAATGGCAAATGGGGTGAACCCGAAAACCTCGGGCCAATTGTAAACTCCCCCAAAAGTGAATTTTATCCCTCGGTCACTAAAAGCGGTAACCTGTATTTCACCGTCGAAGCTGATTATTGTAGAGGCAGTGAAGATATTGTGGTGTGCAAATTGGTAAACGGTGTTTATAGCAAACCTGAAAGTTTGCCCGAAGATATCAATACCAAATATGATGAGTTTAATGCCTTTGTCGACCCGGATGAACAGTTTATCATTTTCTCGTGCTACGGCAGGGCTGATGATATGGGCCGGGGCGACCTTTATGTCAGTCATGTGGATAAGAATGGAGTTTGGCTGCCCGTAAAGCATCTCCCGGCCTTAATTAATTCAACAGCGCTGGATTATTGCCCGTATGTTACCCCGGATAAAAAATACCTGGTATTTACCAGCAACCGGTTGGGTAAAGAATTTGCAGACAATAACATCAAAACTTATAAGGAAATAAAAGAAATACTTACCAGCCCGGGTAACGGGCAGGACGATATTTATTGGGTAAAATTTGATACGGACTGGCTAAAATAAAGGGTTATGAAAAAACTATTACTAATATTTCTTACAGCACTTAGTTGTAACGCCTTCGCGCAGCAAAAAAGCCCTTGTGCCGACGAGCCGCGCACACACGATTTTGATTTTTGGATAGGGGAGTGGGATGTGTACCCAACAGGTGCCGATAAATTGGCCGGACATAGCGTTGTTCAAAGCATATCGGGTGGTTGCGGGCTGCTGGAAAACTGGACTGATATGCAGGGTGGCTCGGGTAAAAGCGTTAATTATTACAACCTTGCAGAGCACCAATGGCAGCAGGACTGGATCGGTTCAGGTGGTGGAGCACAACGCTACCTAAACGGCGTGTATAAGGACGGCGCCATGCAGTTTACCTATGAGTTCGCCGATAAGCAAGGCAATAAGAAAACAGGTAATTTCAAATTTTATAATATCGATAAAAATACGGTAAGGCAGTACCAGGATGTAAATAATGATGACGGCAAAACGGTAACGGTATCTTATGACCTTACCTATGTCCGGAAAAAGCAGTAAATTACTGACTTGGAAAAAATGAAACGATATATTTTTTTGATGGTTTGCCTCTTGATATTCAGCAGGTGTATGGGGCAGGTTAAAAATACCTCGTATGTAACACGATCGGGCGAGAAGGTTTTGCGGTTAGAATCGGTATTGCCTGTCGATATGAAAACAGCCTGGGCGCTCTTTACCACAGATGCAGGGCTAAAAAAATGGATAGCCCCCCAGGCACACATTAACCTGGCAGTAGGTGGTAGCATCGTAACCAATTATGATAAGGACAAACCCTTGAGCGACGCATCATCGATAACATTGCCCATCATTAATTATGTTGATGACGAAATGATCACCTTTAAGGTAAACCTGAACGATAATTTTGACAAAACAGCACAGGCTGAAGACAAGAACCTGCAAGAAGTAGTTATGTTTAAGCAGATCGGTCCAAATCAAACCCAAATTATCTCGCTGATGATGGGCTGGGGAAAAGGCCCGACCTGGGATAAGACCTATAATTTTTTTGCCAAAGGGAACGAATGGACTTATAATGAATTACTAAAAAATTATAAATAAAATTTTAATAGGGCAGCAATTGTCGATTTTCCTTAATTCACTCCTTTAATACCGTCTTTCACTCCATTTTGGTAGGACGCTGTTGTTTAGCTTATTATTTTTATTCTGA
The DNA here is from genome assembly GCA_044448765.1 of Sphingobacteriales bacterium. Classification (GTDB taxonomy): domain Bacteria; phylum Bacteroidota; class Bacteroidia; order Sphingobacteriales; family Sphingobacteriaceae; genus Mucilaginibacter. The sequence continues at coordinate 7,400 of JBIOHG010000083.1, forward strand.
ACAATTTAACCAACATTATCATGAAACCTAGATATTTAGCACTGTTGTTACTTAGCCTGATGAGCTTTGCTGCCAGTGCACAACAATTGCAGATCTACGACAACACTAACTATAAAGCTATTTATTTTAAGCAGGCCTGCGACCTGATAAACAACACGCCCAACCTGGTGATACTCGATGTGCGTTCGCCGGGCGAATACGCCGATACTACCCGGTTCGTTGGCTCACGCATTGGCAGGCTGAAAGGTGCCATCAATATGTCGATCGATTCGGTGGAAAAGCATTTTAAAGATTTGCAGGCCTACAAAGGCCGGCCCATACTGGTTTACTGCTCACATAGCCAGCGCAGCCGGAGGGTGAGCCATTTCCTGGCGGATAGCGGGTTTACCAATGTTTACAGTCTTAACGGCGGCATGACCGCCGTGAACCGGACTACGGACGTGGATTTTCCATGTAAAACATCGATCTACACATCCAACCTGGCCTACAAATTAGTATCGCCGGGTGACGCGGCAAATTTTATCAGGGATAAAAATAACCTGGTTCTGGATGTGAGGCCGGTGGCCCAGTTTAACGGTACAGACAGCCTGGAATCAAACAATATAGGTCGTTTCAAAAACGCCATGAATGTACCCCAGGATCAGCTTGACCGGCAAATGGACAAACTGGCAAAATATAAAGACCGCCCAATATTGGTGGTTGAACTTTCGCTTACCGAAGAGGTAAACGTCGCTGCAAAACTGACCAAAGCCGGGTTCAAAAATGTTTCAATACTGTATGACGGCATCGACAGTTTCCTGCTAAACTTCCCTTCATCGGCAAAAGTGCGGAAAGAACTGGTAACCGGTGAACCCGCCTATAAGATCGTTGGCGTTAGGGAAACCATCGACCTGGTTAACAACAACCCCGGCCTGGTTGTGGCTGATATACGCCCGAAAGATCAGTTCGAAAATAAAGCTGAACAGAAATTCTTAGATCTTGGACGCATTAAAAACGCGGTAAATCTGACCGGTCAGGCGCAACTGGAAGATTATCTTAAAGGTAAATCTAAAACCACACCAATACTGATATATGGTTCTTTTTCAGCGGGCATGCGCGGCATGAAGGGCATGCCGACTGCGAATCCGAGCGATATCAGCAAAAAGCTTGCTGCAGAAGGGTACACCCGCGTTTACCTGCTTTATAATGGTATTTACGAGGTGGTATGGTCAGCAGCCAATGTAGATGGTTTGCAGGATGCCAAAGCAATACTGACCGATCACCAGGGGTTATACTAATATGAGCGGGGTTACATTTTTAATACTGGCGGTTATTGGCCTGGCGGCAGGTTTTTTGGGCGGAATGATAGGCTTGGGCGGGGCCATTATCCTGATACCGGCGATGGTGATGTTTTTGTCGATGGATCAGCGGATGGCCCAGGGCACTACCATCGCCATTATGCTGCCGCCGATAGGTTTTTTTGCAGCAATTAATTATTACAAAGCAGGTTACGTGAACATTAAATATGCATTGGTTATTGCTATTGTGTTTACGATAGGCGGCTACCTTGGCTCAAAAGTGGCGTTGAATGTGCCAGTAAATGTTTTGAAAAAGGTATTCGCAGTGGTACTGGTGCTGATAGCCGCAAAAATGGTTTTCACCAAATAATAGTAACTTTAAGCAAAGGCGGAACTTGGTTAAAACAAATTAAAATCAAAGGATATGAAAAATGAATTTAAAAAAAATGGGGTTGGATTTATGTTTGCGATTGCCTTGCTATTGCTCAGCAGTAGTTTCATTAACCCGGATAAGGCAACTAACGAAAAAACAGTTAGGGCTGTTTACACTGCTTATGAGAAAAAAGACTGGAACATGCTGAAGTCCCTTTTTGCTGATGGGTTTGCCTTCAACAGCCCCAATGATGATCATATCGATCTAAAGGAATATAAGGTAAGATGCTGGCCAAATGCCTACAACATCAAAAAGTTTGATATTGAAAAGCTTGTTGTTGACGGCGACGATGTTTTTGTACTCTATAATGGGGAGAGCAAGAGCGGCAAAAAATTCCGGAACACGGAGTATTTTAAACTTAAAGACGGTAAAATAAAGGAGTTTACATGTTTCTTTGGCCCGGGTATTAGCTTTCCAAATAATAAGAAATAATAAAGGATATCAGCGGTTTCCCGGGTTCGAAAGTTGCGTTAATGTCCCGGTAACTGTTCTAAAAGAAGATATTCGTGGTGCTGCTTGTGCTGATGGGGCTAAAATGGTTTTCACCAAATAAATTGTTAACTGATCGGTAATTTTCGGTAATTTGATATATGCACATCCATATTCCTCTTGGAACAGCAGTTGTATTAAGTAATATCTTCGTGTTTTCGAGCGTGGGTATTTATTTGTATTACCGTTACGAGATATTGTTCAGCGGCCTTAATATAAGCAGGTTCAATCAAAGGCGGCTGGCGATGTGCTTTGTTTGCCTATGTTTTTACATGGCCATCATGTCGTTTTACCCCTGCTATAATGGGTTCAGTACTTTCCCGCAATTCCTGCTCTGCGCGTGGTACCACTTTCTTCGCGGCGCGTTTTTCGTGTTCCTGCCGGTAGCTATTATCATGTATATTGAGCGCTGGCTCGAAAACAGGGACATGCCTTTCCTGAGGCGCCGTCTTATCGTGGTCTTTTTTATCCTGATATTCCTCATCTCAACTAATATATGGATGGCGATGCTGATAGACCCAGGTCACCGTGTTACAACCATCACCTTTACCTTCCTGATGTCGCTGCTTTTCAGCGGCATCGTTTCGGCAATATATTTGAATGTCAGCTACGCTAACCTGGCCGAGAAACGCCTCCGATTTGAACGGGAGCTCGAAATTTCAAGGCTGAACGAGTTAAAAACAAAAGCTGAGCTGGATGCCTTACAAGCCAAGGTAAATCCGCATTTTTTGTATAACACGCTAAACTCCATAGCCGAACTCTCGCTGCACCAGGGCGCCAAAGCCCGGCAAATGACCATAGCCCTTGCCGACCTGTTCCGGTATAGTCTGAACAAAAAGAATGAAACCGTGATCGCTGTTGAAGATGAGGTTGAAATGGTGGAGAATTACCTGATGATAGAAAAGATACGGTTCGAAGATAAGCTGGATATTTCTATCGACGTGGACGAAGGAGTCAAACGGATCAAAGTACCAAAATTCATCCTGCAGCCATTGGTTGAGAATGCCGTTAAACACGGACTTCGGGAGCCGGAGAAAAAAGGTATCATCAAAATTTCGATCAAAGGCGACGCTCATAAGATAGATATCACGATATACGACAACGGCTCGCCCTTCCCGGAAGACATACAGATCGGTTACGGTTTAAAAAGCGTGATGGATAAGCTGGCCCTGTTTTACCCGGATAAGCATACCATTTATTTTGAGAATGAGCCGTTGAAGCAGGTAACCATTTCCATCACTGATCCTCTTGCCAATGCCTAACCTTTATAAAGCGGTGATAGTGGAAGACGAGGCACCCGCCAGGCGCCTGCTGAACGAGCTTTTGGCTGAGCACCAGGCGACGATCCATATCTCAGGCGAAGCGGATAATGGCGCTTCGGCTATAGCTTTAATTAATAAACTGCGGCCTGACGTGATCTTCCTCGATATCCAGTTGCCCGATATGCTGGGACTTGATGTATTGAAAGAACTGGACTATAAACCCTTCGTCATCTTCACCACAGCCTACGACGAATATGCCATTAAAGCCTTTGACGCACTTTCTGTGGATTACTTACTAAAGCCTTTGAAAGAAGATCGAATAGCAAGGGCACTGGCCAAACTACAGCAATTTACCAATGGCAATGGATTGAACCCCGTGTGGAATAATTTTGAATCATTACTTAACGGGTTTAAGCCGCACAAAGAGATCAAAACGCTTTCGGTAAAAAAGGGTACCAAGTTTACCCTGGTGCAACTGGCAGATATTGCCTATTTTGAGGCTTACGACAAATACACCTTCGTACATACTTCCAACGGCCAAAAACTTTTTTGCGATCACATGCTGGCCGTACTGGAAGAAAAGCTATCCGAAGATTTTATTAGGGTTCAGAAATCATATATCGTTAACAAGCAAAAAATAGTGGAGATACACAAATATTCCAACAACCGGTATACCCTTATCCTGAACAATAAAGATTTTACCCGTATTGTTACCGGCCCATCCTATTTTGCAGTAGTAAAAGAATCCTTCGCGGTATAAACAGCGCCATTTTTCACGATTAAAATCGTATCTTGTATCCCCCTTTTTATCGGGACAGTGGAAAATGAAAGAACACGAGATCAAAATAAATTTTACCGAATACACTTCAATTGACGAATTAAGCAGCGGCGATAAGGCCTTGTGCCTGGAAGCTGTGAAAGCGCTCAAAACATCCCATTCGCCTTATTCAAAATTTCGTGTAGGTGTTGCTATGCGTTTGCAAAGCGGCAAAATATTGTATGCCAGCAACCAGGAAAATGCGGCTTATCCATCAGGATTGTGCGCGGAGCGGGTAGCGCTTTTTCACTGGGGCGCTAATCATGCTGATGACCCTATTGAAAGCATGGCCGTAACTGCACATACGGACGAGTTTCAAATAACAAAACCGGTAACATCCTGCGGTGCCTGCCTGCAGGTATTGGCCGAATATGAAAAGAAACAGCAACGTGCCATAAAAATGTTACTCTATTGCCAGGACGGGCCGGTCTGGGCGGCAACAGGTATTGAAAGTTTTTTACCATTTTTGTTTTTTGAGGGCAGATTAACCCAAACACCATGAAGATAAAATTCCTGTTATTTTTCCTGTTAGCAGGCCTTAGTATAAAAACGTTCGCGCAAAGTGGCTTCCCTTTTGACAACGAGATACGCGACTTTAAGCACCAGGATAGCCTCAGCTTTCCGAAACCGAACGGCATATTGTTTATCGGCAGTTCGTCTATCCGCAAATGGACCGATCTGCAACAGCGTTTCCCCGATAAAAATATCATCAGGCGCGGCGTAGGTGGCTGCGAGCTGTCGAACATCGTCAATTTTTACACGCCGTATATCCTGTTTCCATACCATCCAAACAAAATATTTATTTATGCGGGTGAGAATGATATCGCTTACGGTCATGCTGCCGATTCGGTGCTGGTCAACTTCAGGAAGCTATATCGGATGATCCGCAAAAAACTACCGAAGGCCCAGATCTATTACCTATCCATCAAGCCAAGTCCCAGCCGTGTAAAATACCAGGCCGACGATCTGCGATCAAACGAACAGGTGAAAAGCTATATCAAAAACAAAAGAAACTGCAAGTATCTCGATATGAATGAGTCGATCTATAAACCCGGCACTTCACAGCCCGATTCATCGCTCTTCAACTCAGATTACCTGCATCTCAACAGCAAAGGCTATGACCGCTGGCAGAAGGTGTTGGAACCGTACATAGACTAAGATTTGTACGATTTGAGGATGGTAGGATAAAGATATTAAGAAAGGTTATTTTTTGTAACCAGCATTATCGGGATGTTTAACATTAAATACCCTTTTAAATTCCATGCTCCTGCTGCCGAAATTTATGAGTAGTCCGACTATTATAGGCTTCTAAATAATTCATAGCTTGTGAAAAATGCAGATCATCAAGAGTTGAAACGGCTTTTAATTCAACCATTATTTTATCTTCTACAAAGAAATCTACACGTCTATTGCCGATATATCCATAAGACAGCGGCAAAAAACCAATCGTTACAGGCAAAATCGGGTTTTAACAATCTTTAACAATTGTTACGTATCCATTACAATATCCCTTAAATTGGCACTATGGTTGAGTTTACTACCATAATGCTGCGGTTTGCGGAGCAGGGCGAAAAAACCGGCTGGACCTATATTGAGATCCCGGCTCACTTGGCCATGGAAATGAAGCCCGGCAATAAAAAATCGTTCCGTGTGCGGGGCATGCTGGATGCCTTCCCGGTACACGGAATGGCGCTAATGCCTATGGGCGAAGGCAACTTTATTATGGCGCTGAAAGCCGACGTACGCAAAGGTATCCACAAAAATGCCGGTGCCACGCTGAGTTGCAAACTGGAGGAAGATGTAGATTACAAAGTAGAGATCCCCGCCGACCTGCAGGAGTGTTTTGATTATGAGCCCGAAACCTGGGATTTCTTCAATAGTCTGCCCAAATCGCACCGCGAATATTTTATCAAGTGGATAAACGAAGCCAAAACCGCCGAGACACGTGCTAAACGCATAGTGAATACCGTAAATGCGATGCTGCGCAAATGGGCTTTTAATGTGATGTTGAGGGAGATGAGGAAGGATGGGTGATGTTGGTGATCGTCGCTTATTTAGGATAGGCTCCTATTAGCTTTTTCCGGCATTGCTTTTCTGGTTTAAGCTTGCCCTCATCCATCACATCACTGTATTTGATAGCAAACATTTTGGGGTCTACATAAAAGTTAAAATGGATATGATCCACTATGCCGTTCCATTCTACAACAGTAACATAATAATAAGGCTCGTCTTTGGTTGGGTCACTATTTAATACGACCCGTAAACGTCGTTTGCCTTTTGAAGCTTTCTTCACATAATTTGTAGCATTTACCACTTCAGGTAAATTTGCAATCAAGCTCAATGCTTTCGATTCGCCTTTGGTAATTTTTACCGATACAGTTTGGCCATCGGTAATCGAAAACAAAAAAAAGACTAATAGTAATAAAGATAATAATGCCTTCATAACGATTTAAATATACTAACTAAACACTATTTCGCGCCAGGGACAGTAATGGATACCGGCCAAGCGCGCAACGCTTGTAGGCGTATGAATGAATGGCCCGCCCGGGCGCCCTAAAAACCATATTTTTTTACCCGCTCCTTATAATATAGTTCTGTTAAATTGGCCTTGGGGTTTATAGTACTCAGGCCAAACTCTTCCACCATATCAAATATGGTTTTGGCTTTTGTAGCAGAAGTAAGCGTAACGAGGTGTTTTTCAATCATGCCGGATAAATTCTCGCCATTTTCTTCTGCGTATATTTTAGCTCTATTTAACACCTCTGCATTAATTGTTAAACTCACTTTCACTTTTATATATCAAATATCGGAGGCAGACATAAGAAGTTTTTAAAAAATAGGAAGTATGGCGCCCCCAAGTTCAAAAGTTAGATTAATATGCACCACCAAAAAAAGAACAA
>JBIOHG010000084.1:0-13853 GCA_044448765.1 Sphingobacteriales bacterium
CCCGGGGGGAACAGGATGGGCGGCTGGTAAAATAGGAATAAAAGAGTATTTAAGATGGTAACATTTTGTAAATATTGGTTTTATGTTAATTTAATGGTAATTTCGTTATGAGATTGTTGAAAAATGACAGGCTTAGATGCTCTTTCCGATCATGAACTGACCGAACTACTCCGACAGGATGACGCGCGCGCTTTTAGCTGCATTTATGATCGGTACTGGAAAGACACTTATCAAGTTTGCTATAACCGGCTCCGCGATCGTGGTCAATGCCAGGACATCGTTCAAAATATTTTTACCGCCCTCTGGGATCGGCGTACCCAAGTCGATATTAAAGATCTACAGGCATATCTCCATACTGCCGTTAAATTCCAAGTCCTGCGACTGGCCCAGCGAGCGACACGCATCGAGTTCATCGGCACTTTCGAGCAGCTAATCACCGAACCCACCGAAAAAGGCGATCTCATCGCCGAGCGGGAGATTCTGCGGCTACTCCAGTTGTTCATCGCTGCGTTGCCGGAAAAACGCCGGGTCATTTTTATCAAGCGTTATACCCAGAATTATTCAACCGCTGAAATCGCGGAAGAACTGGGTATCTCCCGGAAGACAGTGCTTAATCAACTGAACAATGCGGAAACAATATTACGCGCCCGTTTATCACATTTGGTGACAATTTCCATCCTCGTAGGCTACTGGTTAAAAAACCAACTGTAAAAAAATATTAACTTTTTGCAAAGCCCTTTTTGGGAATTCGTGCCCTTTGTGATACCTACATATAGGAGCACTTATCCTTATGCCGCAAAATATCACCCAAAAAGACATCACGCGAATAATCCGGCGTTACAATGCCGGCCACGCAACGGAGGAAGAAAAAGCCTTTGTCGATGCGTATTACAGCTATTTCGGCAAAGGCGCACCGGTAGCCGACGAAGCTGTCGGCGCGGAAATGAAAACCTTTATCATGTCTCATGCCGAGGGGCAAGGCCGGGTACGCGTACTGGGCCCGTTTTACCGGTATGCCGTTGCTGCCTCTGTTGTTTTAGTGCTGTCGGTAACTGGCTATTTTGTTTTACATCACCAAACGCAATCGAGACTTACCGCTTTAAATGAAATCAAACCCGGTAGCAATGGCGCTGTTCTGACTTTGGCTAACGGGAACAAAATTGTCTTGGAACAGACGCGCAATGGTTTGATCACGGACCAGAATGGCAACAAAGTGAACAAAGCAAATGATAGTTTATTGGTTTATAAGGCTGGCGCTGCCAATAGCGCAGCTATAACTTATAACACCCTAGAAACGCCTCGCGGCAAACAATACGCGGTGGTATTACCCGATGGCTCTAAGGCGTGGTTAAATGCGGCATCTTCACTTAGATACCCAACAGCCTTTAATGGGAAAGAACGTTTAGTGGAGTTGACTGGTGAGGGGTATTTCGAGGTGGTGCATAACGCCAAACAGCCGTTCCGTGTCAAAACAGACGATGAACTCGTAGAGGATATCGGTACTCATTTCAATATTAACACTTACGACGATGAACCGGCCAGAAAAACAACTTTGCTAGAAGGTAGCGTCAGACTAACCGGCAAGAATGCTGCCATTATTTTAAAGCCTGGTCAGCAGGCTGCGCTAATAGAACAAAAATTTGTGGTTAATGAAGTCAATGTTCAGGAAGTAGTGGCCTGGAAAGACGGGTATTTCTATTTTGACCATGCTGACATCAAAGAGGTTATGCGGCAGATTGCCCGCTGGTATAACGTAAAAGTGGCCTACCAGGGCACACTACCAAAAACCTTATTCAGGGGTAAGATTTACAGGAAAGGCAGTATCAGGCAAGTGCTCAAGGTACTGGAGTTCTATAATGTGCATTTCCGGCTCGACGGCGATTTAGTGACGATAATTGGTTAACGCATGAAAAAATATTTACCCGAATAAAAATAAGCAGCCGGTCAGCCCCAAAAAAACCGCGGAAGTGTTGGAAGCACGACCGCGGTAAATATCGGGTTTACCCTGCAACAATCATTTTGACGAACGACTTGCGAGTTTAACCCAATACGACAAAACTAATGAAATATAATGCGAGAAGCATTGACGGGCATGCAAATGTTCTACAGTATTTTAAAAAATACTTTTTGGTTATGAAATTAACGACCCTTGTGCTCGTCATAGCCCTTGTCGAGGCAAGCGCCGCCGGTTACAGCCAGATAACCCTAAAGGAAAAGAACGCGCCGCTCGAAAAAGTACTCAAGGCCATAGAAAAACAAACCCAATATGTTTTTCTATACGGCGCCAATGACCTGACCACAGGCCCCATCACCGTTAACGTCACCAACGCCACCCTGGAACAAACCCTCGCCCAGTGCTTTAAAGATTACCCGGTTGACTACACCATCGAAGACCACAACGTCCTGCTCAAACCAAAAGCACCGGCAGCCGCCGATAAACCCACCACCGCCCTGATCGATGCCCGTGGCCGCGTTATAGATGAAAATGGCCAGCCCTTGCCAGGCGCGACCGTTAAAACAGAAGCCGGCAGCAATGCGACCCTAACCGATGCGCAGGGCAATTTCCTGCTGCCAAAAGTACAGCCAGGAACTATCCTTATCGTGACCTTTATCGGCTACGAAGCCCTGAAAGTCAAAGCCGCTGCCGACATGGGCATCATTAAGTTAAAACAAGTAACCTCTAAACTGGATGAAATACAGGTGATCGCCTATGGTACTACAACCCGGCGATTAAATACTGGCGATGTCACTTCTGTTTCTTCAAAGGAAATCGGTCAGCAGCCGGTAAACAGCCCGCTTTTAGCGTTGGAAGGCCGTGTGCCGGGGATGGTTATTACCCAATCCAGCGGGTTACCGGGCGGTGCGATCAAAGTGGAGATCCGCGGCCGGAACAGCATCCGGCAGGGCAGCGACCCACTTTATATCATTGACGGTGTGCCTTATTCCAATGCCACTCCGCTCAATGCCTCTCCGCTTAATACACTGACTTATGGCACAACAGAGAATCCTTTCAGTTTTATTAACCCCTCAGATATCGAGTCTATCGATGTTTTAAAAGATGCGGATGCCACCGCTATTTATGGTTCCCGCGGCGCCAATGGTGTGGTATTGATTACCACAAAAAGAGGAAAAGCCGGGCAAATCAAAGTGGATATTAATTTGCAAAGTGGCGTTGGACAGGTGGCGCATGAATTGCCCCTGCTGAATACGCGTCAATATCTGGTGATGCGTCACGAAGCTTTTAAAAATGACGGCGCTATACCCAACTCCAGTGACTATGATCTGACCCTTTGGGATACCACCCGCAATACGGACTGGCAAAAAAAACTCATTGGAGGATATTCGCAATATCGGGATGCGCATGTAAGTATTTCCGGGGGCAATGCCAATACCCAGTTCCTGTTCGGAACGAGCTACCACAAAGAAACCACCGTGACGCCGGGCAATTATAACGACCAGAAAGGTTCGCTTAATTTTAATATCAACAGCAAGTCCACGGATCAGAAATTCCGGTTTTCTTTTTCCGGCAATTACAGCGGTGACGCTAACCGATTAGGCAGCTATAATTTTACCGCCGCAGCGATTTTACTGGCGCCGGACGCACCTGCATTGTATAAACCTGATGGCAGCATTAACTGGGCGCCGGACGCAGCCGGAACCAGCACTTGGCCAAGCGCGTATAGCAACCCCATTGCTTCGTTGCTCGCGCGGTACAATATCAATACTAACAACGTGATCGGGAACTCCAGCATCAGCTATGAACTGACCCCCGGGCTGCAGCTAAAAAGCAGCCTTGGGTATAGCAATTTACAAGTTAATCAATTTTCAGCTGAGCCGCATGCCGCTGAAGATCCGTCTATACAATCGCTGGGACAAAGCTACGCCGACTTTGGAAACAGCAAAACCCAATCGTGGATCATTGAGCCGCAAATTACTTACGACAAAAATATAGGCAAAGGGCACCTTGCCGCTTTGGCAGGGATGACGATCCAAGAAAACAAAAACGCCGACCAAGTTATCCAGGCTAAGGGATTTAGCAATGACCTGCTCATGGAAGATATTACCGCGGCGACGACCCTTGTTCCCGGCGCGAGCCTCAATACCTTATATCGCTATAGTGCCGGTTTTGCCCGGATAAACTACAACTGGGAGGACCGGTATATCATCAACCTCACCGGGCGCAGGGATGGCAGCAGCCGTTTCGGCCCGGCTAACCGGTTCCATAATTTTGGCGCTGTAGGCGCCGCCTGGATATTTTCTAAAGCCGCGTTCCTGCAAGATCGCTTTTCTTGGCTGAGCTTTGGCAAGCTTAGGGCCAGCTACGGCAGCACCGGTAACGATCAGGTTGGCGATTATTCCTACCTGGATCTTTACAGTAATCTTACCGGTATCGGCGTACCGTACCAGGGCGCGGCCGGCATCGCGCCAAAAACAATTTATACTCCCGACCTCCAATGGGAGGCGACCCAGAAAATGGAAGCCGGTATTGAACTCAGCTTTTTAAAGGACTACATCACGATCAATGCCAGTTATTATCACAACCGGTCATCCAATCAGCTGATCAGTTACCTGTTGCCGGCGATCACCGGCTTCACTTCAGTTCAAAAAAACCTTAATGCAGTTGTTCAAAACCAGGGATGGGAACTTGAATTAACCGCCGTTAATGTGAAAACCACAAGCTTCCGGTGGTCAACCTCTTTCAATATCTCCCAGAACCGGAATATCCTGCTATCTGTTCCAAAAGACGCCGACCCGCTTTACCAGCAGCTCGCCGGGCATTCATTAAACTCCCAACTGGTTTATCATTTCCTGGGGGTCGAGCCAATTACTGGCGCCAATACCTTTTCTGACAGCAACGGCCATGCCACGACCAATCCTAATCTTACAACAGACAGAACGGTTCTGATTGACCTAACGCCAAAGTTTTACGGCGGGTTTCAAAACGCATTCAGTTATAAAGGCCTGATGCTCGATTTTCTTTTTCAGTTTATCAAGCAGCTGGGTCAGGATTACAAGTATAATTATATTCCAGGTTTCTTCAATGGGAGCGTTGGAACTAACCAACCGATAACCGTACTGGACCACTGGCAAAAGCCCGGTGATGTCAGCTCCAACCAGCCGTTTAGCCAGGGTCCACGGCTTGTCACCAGTTATATCAACGCGCGATCGAGTGATCAAATTTATGGCGATGCTTCCTATATCCGGTTAAAGAACCTAGCCTTATCCTGGACTTTACCGGAAATATGGATTAAAAAGGCCAGCCTTCAAAATTTAAGAATTTTTCTGCAAGGGCAAAATCTATTAACCCTGACAAACTATAAAGGACTTGACCCTGAATCGCAAAATTCAGCAAACAGCCTGCCGCCTTTGCGGGTGCTGACGTTTGGAATCCAGGTGATCTTATAAAACGGATAAAGGATCTACATGAAATGAATAGGATAGGACGCCATTTTTATAAAAGCAAGAGGATATCGCTGATGTTGGCGGTTATCCTGGTCACGGCCTTATCGAGCTGTAAAAAGCTCGTGGAAACACCACCACCGGTTACTGCTTTAACCAGTGATAATGTTTATACCAGCGACGCATCTGCCGCATCGGTGCTCACCGGGGTTTATACCTCGCTTTCCTATTTTTCCAGTTCTAGCGGAATTGCTACTATCAAAAGTATCTCACTGGAGGCTGGTGTATCCGCAGATGAACTCACCGTGTATGGCGGCGTCGCCAATGGTAACACCGCTTTGGTGCAGGCATACCTGAACAAATTGCTGGCTGGGTCAAGCGCCAATAGCGATGGCAATAACTGGAACGACTATTATGCGAAACTGTATATTGTAAACATCGCCTTAGAAAGACTGGCGATCTCCGGTAGCCTGACACCAGCCGTAAAACAACAATTGACCGGTGAAGCCAAATTCCTGCGGGCTTTCTTCTATTTCTACCTGGTAAACCTTTACGGCGACGTTCCGTTAATTACAAGCAGCGACTACCGGATCAACGCTGTGCTTCCGCGCAGTCCAAAGCTAAAAGTCTATCAGCAGATCTTAGCCGATTTGAAAGATGCACAAAGCCTGTTACCGGACGGTTATGCTGCCGCAGATGCGAAAAGTGTAACACCGGAAAGGTTACGGCCTAACAAATGGGCGGCGACTGCGCTGCTTTCCCGCACCTATTTATACACTGGCGACTGGGTTGATGCAGAAGCGCAGGCAACGGCTGTGATCAATAATACCTCGGCTTACCATTTAACTCCTTTAAATACTGTTTTTCTGAGGAACAGCAGTGAAACGATCTGGGCATTGCAGCCGGTGAACGACGGATGGAATACCGGGGATGGGTTGATCTTCGTCCTTCCTGCAGCCGGCCCTAACAATAGCGGTGGTATATCGGGGCACCCCGTATTTTTAAGTTCGCAATTATCGGGCAGTTTTGAACCCGGCGATCTGAGAAAAACAAATTGGATAAACAGTGTAACCGTCGGCACCACGACCTATAACTATGCCTACAAATACAAAAGCGCCACGCTGAATGCCCCGGTTACCGAATACCTCATGGTTTTGCGCCTCGGGGAACAATATCTCATCCGTGCAGAAGCTAGGGCACACCAAAATAACGCCAGCGGTGCGCAAGCCGATCTGAATATCATCAGGGCCAGGGCCGGGCTGGGCAACACCCCGGCGAACGATCAAACCTCTTTACTGGCAGCCATCCTGCACGAGCGGCAGGTCGAACTGTTTACCGAATGGGGGCACCGCTGGCTGGACCTGAAAAGAACCGGGAATATAGACCAGGTCATGTCCATCGTGGCCCCGGCAAAAGGTGCCACCTGGAACAGCAACTGGCAATGGTATCCTATACCGGCCTATGACCTTGTCCACGATCCGAATCTAAAACAAAACCCAGGCTATTAAATAAAACAACAAATAAGTAACGAATGCACTATTAAATCAATTAACGATGAAAATTAAAAATTTACTTTGGATCTTTATGGCTATAACCGCCATAACCACCGGCTGCAAAAAGGAAAAAAAGGCTGCTTTTGCCACCTTAAGCACCACCGCTGCCACCGGCATTAGCGCAACCTCCGCTCAAACCGGGGGCAATATCTCGAACAATGGAGGCACAGCGATATCCTCCAGTGGCGTTTGCTGGGCAACCCATAGCGGCCCTACAGTCGCCGACAGCCTCAGATACAGCACTTCAGGCAGTACCGGGGCTTTTACCAATGCATTGACCGGGTTAAACGCCAATACCATTTATTATGTTCGGGCTTTTGCCATCAACGGTACCGGTACGGCCTATGGCAATGAAGTGACCTTTACGACCGCTAAGGGCATGGCTACGGTGACCACAACGACCGTGAGCGGCATCGACCCCGTGGCCGCGACCGGAACCGGCGGAGGCAATATTACGAACGACGGCGGTGCAGCCATCACTGCCCGGGGGATCGTTTGGTCCAAAACAGTACACCCGACCCTTGCAAATAACCCGACTTCCGACAATTCGGGCGCCGGTTCTTTTACCAGCACGTTTTCACTATTGCTTTCTACAACTACTTACTATTACAGAGCTTATGCCACCAACAGCTTCGGCACCGCTTACGGCAACGAGCTAAGTTTTACCACCAGTTCCATCAATACGGTGCAGGACATTGACGGAAATGTTTATCATACCATTACCATCGGCACGCAAACCTGGACGACGTCGAACCTTAAGGTTACCCATTACCGGAACGGTGATCCGATCACAAACGGACTGACTGGTTTTGACTGGCAGGGAGGAAATGCCCTTACCGGTGCTTATTCGTTCCCCAACGGGGATTCAACCCTAAATAGGCTTTATGGAAAATTATACAACATGGCTGCCGTTAGGGATGCGCGTAAAATTGCCCCTGCCGGGTGGCATATTCCAACTGATGCAGAATGGCAAGTACTGGAATTATACGAAGGAATGGCGGCATCAGATACAAGCATCGTAGGTACTCGGGGAACGATAGCTCCAAAGCTAAAAGAGGGCGGCAGTTCCGGTTTAAATCTTCAACTTCCTGGTTATTTATTCACCGGCGGCCCTGGTTACTATAGTTTTAACGTAGGAGGCTATTACTGGTCCTCGACATTTGCTACCGTGACTGGGAATTATTACAGGACGGTTTATGTCACAGGAAATGGTAATGATCCCGGGGTAAAACGTACCTATGCAAATTACGCAATCTCGGTGCGTTGCATCAAAGACTAAGCGGGAAATTAAAATAACCTGCCAGCCCGGGTGTGGGCGATAGCTGGGCTGGCAGTTCTTCAGAAATAATTCATAAAAACATGAAAAGAGTACTCATTTTGTGCATAACCCTGTTGCCGCAATTATTAAATGCTCAACAGGAAAAATCTACAAGGATTGCTGTTAAACCTGGGATCGTAGTTGTACAAGGAATAAAATGGCAGCAGATCCTTGCAAAAGCACGCGCAGAAAACAAATACATTTTTGTAGACTGTTATACAACTTGGTGCGGTCCATGTAAGAAAATGGACGGAGAAGTTTATTCTTTAGAAAAAGTCGGCGCCCTTTATAATGACAAATTTATTTGTTTAAAAATTCAAATGGATAGCACCAAAAACGACAATGAAATTGTGAAATCGATGTATCCGGATGCACGCTTTATTGAAAAACGATATAACGTTCAAGCCTATCCAACTTTGCTTTTTTTTAGCCCCGACGGACAAATTCAGCGGATCAGCGTTGGCGGTATGGAGGCGGATGATTTTATCAAATTGGGTACGGATGTCCTTGACCCCCAAAAGAACTATAGTCAACTCATAGTAAATTTCAAGGAAGGTAAACGGAATATGGCCGAAATGAGCTATTTGGCCCGGACAGCATTGGAGTTGATAAAAGATACCGCTCAATCACAGGAAATCGCAAAGGCTTATCTACTTTGCCTAAGGAAAGAAGATTGGTTGAAGGAGGACAATATCGAATTTATGCGCGAATTCACCAAAAGTTCCAAAGACATCGGTTTTAGTCTATTTTATCATAAGGCCAACAGCGTAAATAAAATAATGGAGGATGATACGTATGCACAGTCAGTGCTCCATTCAATTATTAACGATGAAATTGTACGACCTGCGATAAAAAGTGCTGATCAACGGGGACGGCAACCGGTGTGGGGCAAGATGTTTTCAGTCATCAAAAAAAAATATGGTGTTTATTATGCTGACCGGGTGATTACAGCGGCCAGGATAAATTTTGCCGTAAAGCATCATAATTGGCAAGACTACACCAAATATTACGTTTTATATACGGATAAATATTCGATGCCGTCAGAAAATCGCGGACATTGGGTATCGTTTTCATTCAACAACAGCGCCTGGGCTATATTTCTACATAGTTTCAATAAAACCGAACTAACCCATGCTCTTTCCTGGAGCAGTCGTGCGGTCATGATGGAACCAATTCCAAATTGGATGGATACTTATGCAAATATTTTATATAAGCTTGGGCGTCAGGAAGAGGCCATTAAGTGGGAACAAATTGCGTTAAATTTATATCCGGCTGACAAAGTTATTCAGGGGATGTTGGAAAAAATGAAAAAGGGCGAGCCAACCTGGCCATTGGCGAAAAAGGAACCTATGTGAGCGGATATGAAACATCTTATCTTTCTTCATTTTATTATATTTAACATTGCTGCATCGGCCCAGACTCTGTTAGTCAAAAATAAAAAACCTCCGCTGGATCGAGTAGTATTTGAAAATTGGGCACATGTTAGTGGAGGTAATATTAGCCCCAACGGGAATTATGTAAGTTATATCAGCACAACAAAAAACGAAGGTCCAATATTGGCGGTTAGATCGACACAAAGCAACTGGAGAAGGGAATTTAAATCCAATTCAACTGTTGAGTTTTCTGCGAATAGCATGATGGCTATTTTTAAAACCACTCAGGATACGTTATGTCTCTTGACACTCGGCAAAAATAAACTAAGCTTTATCCCCAATGTTGCTACATACCAACTTTCAAAAGGCAACAAAGAGTCTTGGCTCGCCTATCAGTTAGCGGTACCGGAAAAAGAGCTTATCTTATACAATCTTAATTCGGGCGCGGAGAAGTGTTTTTCTTCTTTTGAAGGTCATTTGTTTGACAACAAAGGCACTTGCTTGTTAATTGGCCGGCAGGGAACTATAGAAAATAATAACGTCTCTTCATTGGCCATAATAAGTTTGCCTGAGCAAAAATTAAAAACCATTTGGTCAGGGCGGGGGCATCCGGTCAATTGGGTATTTGACTTAAGCGGTAATCAAATCGCTTTTATGGTCGAAAAAGATGAAGCTGGCAACTTATCGTATGAGCTATGGTATTATAAAAAAGGCGCAAATAAAGCGGTCCTGTTTTCAACAGATCAAAACAGGGACAAAGGAACCGAATTTAGGTTAGCTAACCAGACGCCTAATTTTAGTTCAGATGGCAAACGGCTTTTTTTTGGATTGCGTCCCTTATGGAAATCGTTACCAAAAACAAATGCCGTGCGTTTAGATGTCTGGAGTTATGCCGACACACAATTGCAATCTGAGCAACTCGAATCACTTCAGCGCATACCTATATATATCACGGTAATGGGTATCGGCGAAAAACAAACAATCCGGCTGGAACAACCTGATGAAAGAATAATTGGGCGAACCAATGATATCGCGCTGGTGGTTCATGAATTGGGAGGGATGAGCCACTTTGAAGCCTATTGGAACCGGGCAGCCCAAGCTTCGTTTTATCTTGTTTCGCTCAGAGATGGTTCACGAAAATTATTAAAAGATCATATCTCCAATTCTGCTGGAAGCTTACAGTTGTCCCCAGGCGGCAAATGGATACTTTATTATGATTTGGAAAAAAGCAATTATTTCAGTTACGAAATTTCAAGCGGTATAACGCGCAATCTCACCAGCGTTGCCGCTAACAATTGGACTGATGAAGAAAATGATAAGCCAGAACCATCAATACCAGGTTCACCGAGTTGGTTGACTAATGACCAGGCAGTATTGATTTGCGATAGTTATGATGTTTGGCAAATCGACCCGGCGGGTATAAAGCCCCCCTTAAATCTGACCAACAGCTATGGACGTAAACACCATATAAAACTGGAATTGTTAGATTCAGAAGAAATACTGAAAACCTTTTCAGTTGAAAAAAGATCTGTGCTATTGCTAAAAGCTATCAATGAATTTACTAAAGACTGGGGTTTTTATACTAAAAAATTAGGTGTCGCAGGTGATCCCGAACTACGCAGTATGGGGCCTTATGTGTATGAATCATGGGGTGGCCATGATTCATTCAATTACCCACCGGTTAAAGCTGAAAAAGCTAATATCTATTTAATAACTAGGTCCAATGCAGTTAACGCACCTAACTTCTTTTTAACTAAAGATTTTAAAAACTTCGCTTCTTTAACGGATGTACAGCCACAAAACGACTATAACTGGATCAGTACAGAATTGGTGCATTGGGTGACATTAAACGGGACTCCTTCCGCTGGTATTCTATATAAGCCTGATAATTTTGATCCTAATAAAAAATACCCGATTATTTTCAATTACTACGAACAGCGATCTGATGAATTAAATTTATATATCGACCCTAAAGCATCAGACGGAGCTATAAATATACCTTGGTTTGTGAGTAACGGGTATTTGGTGTTTGTGCCAGATATCCATTACGTAATTGGAGAACCTGGACAGAGTGCCTTTAATACCATCGTGTCAGCCGCTAATTATTTAACTAAATTTTCCTGGGTAGACGCAAAATGTATGGGATTGGAAGGTCATAGTTTCGGCGGTTTTGAAACTAATTACATAGTTGCTCACACTGCAATTTTCGCGGCTGCATGTGCCGTCGCGGGTGCCAGTGACCAAATAAGCAAGTACGGATCAGGTTTAAGAGGCGGATTTCCAATGTTTTTGGCGGAAAGGGGTCAGACCAGGATTGGAGTCTCTCCGTGGGAAAGGCAGGATCTTTATATAAAAAACTCCCCAATTTACAATGCAGACCAAATAACTACGCCATTGTTACTAATGAATAACAAAAAGGACGGTGCCGTTCCTTTTGAACAGGGGGTAGAATTTTTTACTGCTTTGCGACGTCTTGGAAAAAAAGTATGGTTATTGCAGTATGACAATGGAAATCACGGAGTTTATGGAGCCGACGCGGACGATTTTAATATCCGCATGACCCAGTTCTTCGATCACTACCTAAAAGGCGCCCAAGCTCCCAAATGGATGGTCGAAGGTATCCCGGCCAAAATGAAGGGTATCGATGACGGCCTGGCGCTGGAGCCGCGCGGTGTCGTACCCGGGCCCGGGCTTGATAAGAAACGATAGCGTTTAACCATTTAACTCAAAAACATGATAAAAAGATTATTTTCCTCAGTATGCTGCTGCTTTCGTTGATGAGTGCTTCAATAGCACAGCAAGTCAGTTTTTCGGGCAACTGGACGCTTAACGAACAAATAAGTGCGTTTGGTAAGGTACCGCCTTTTATTATCTTTCATTCCAGCCTCATTGGTCAAAAAGATGACCAGCTTACTATAACCAGCGTCAACAGAGACGCGCAAGGAAACACAGTTCCCGTTAAATCCCTCAATTACGATTTAACAGGTATACCCACCGAGCGCTTCTTTCAGGATACGATTAAACTCGTGAGTTCGATGAAATGGTCCCCAGGTCATCAAACGCTCCTTAAAATGCAAAGCTATACACCTGTTACCCGCCCGGATCAGCCCCTTAAACGGATCAAAGAAACCTGGAGCCTTTCGCCCGATGGCAAAGAGCTGATCATCGAACGCAGCTTTGAATCATTGAACAACAGGGAGATTTCTTACGTGATTAGAGCAGTCTACGATAATTCCTAATGAAAAAAAGCTATTTACTCGTTTTGATATTAGCCTGCAGCCAGGTCGGCCGGGCACAGATCCTTCACCCCGTCCGCTGGAGCTATGGGTCAAAAAAAACCGGGCAGCATGAGGTGGTCGTATTTATTAAAGCGACCATCGGTGACGGCTGGCATATTTACTCGACGACCCAGAAAGACGGCGGCCCGGTAAAAACCTCGTTTGCCTTTAATACCTCGAAAGACTACTACCTGGACGGCAGCATATCAGAACCCGCACCGGTCACGCATTATGAAAAATCTTTTGAAATGGATGTGCTTTATTTTGAAAATTCGGTTATCTTCCGGCAAACGGTTAAACTGGATAAGGATAAAACCATAATCAAAGGTACGCTGAGGTTTATGGTATGTAACAATAAACAATGCCTGCCGCCTGAAAATGTTATCTTCAGTATCCCGGTGAAATAAATCAATGGATGCGGTTTACCTCATCTATTTGTCCTCTTTGTGTGGGTTATTATTGTTTATATAGTTTACTTGTATAAGGACATACAGAAAGATAACAGGTCAAAATAAAATACTCAAATGTTTTTCGTTAATGTGGTCAGTTAATAATTAGGATCGTCACCCAGGAATGGGTGGCGGTTTTTATTTACCGCTGCGGCAAACGGCTGTTAGTGATATGAAAAGAAAACATAAATAAAATAGTGTGTTTATCCCAAAATTGTATATTTGAATTATAAGATTTGCAAACAATCTGTGTAAAAAAAAAGTGGTGCGTATTTCGGTGAGTAAGAAATCAACTACTTATAACATATTGAAATTCACGTCGGTATAGAGGGTGTAACAGTACCTCCCTCACCGCCAACTTGAAATGCTGCCCGTCGATAGACGGGTGGCATGTTTTATTTTAGGGCTCCCTGGAATGCATTCCAGTCGCCCTAAAATAAAACATGCCAGGAGCGCAGCGACAGCATTTAAGTTGTAGCCAC
>JBIOHG010000085.1:0-13561 GCA_044448765.1 Sphingobacteriales bacterium
CGCTCAACGATCAAACGCACGGCAACTGATTGCACCCGGCCCGCTGAAAGTGATGGCTTTACTTTTTTCCATAAAACTGGGGAGAGCTCAAATCCCACCAGCCTGTCAAGTACGCGGCGTGCCTGTTGTGCATAAACCAGGTTATAATCTATCTTGCGCGGCGTTTCAATGGCGCGCATTATGGCCGGTTTAGTTATCTCGTGGAAAACAATGCGTTTGGTAGTCGCATCTTTCAAACCTAACGTTTCAAATAAATGCCAGGATATAGCTTCTCCCTCGCGGTCCTCATCCGATGCCAGCCATACCATCTCCGCCTCTTTAGCAAGTTTCTTTAATTCGCTGACCACCTGTTTTTTATCGGCAGGCACCTCATATTTTTGTGTAAAATTATTCGCGATATCAATAGCATCGTCAGATTTCACCAGGTCGCGGATATGCCCGTAGCTCGATTTTACCGTAAAGTCGGGGCCGAGGTATCCCTCGATGGTTTTGGCTTTCGCCGGAGATTCAACTATAAGCAGATTTTTAGCCATTCAGCACTTTTTTTTGCAAATAAAACATAAAGAAAGGGAAACGCAAGTAGAATGTTGGAAAGTTGTAAGGTGGGAATGTTGGAAAGTTGTAAGATTAGTATAGCAAACTGAACATTGAAAAATGCTAAAAATAACATTCCAACTTTTCAACGTTGAAACATTTCAACAAAAAAAATCACATCAAAAAACCACCGCCCAGCAGATCGTTCCCCTCGTAAAAAACAGCCGATTGCCCCGGCGCGATACCCGACACCGTATGATGGAAGTCAACCTTCATGTGTTCGCCCATTTGTACAATGGTACTTTGCGTGCCGGCATCTTTGTAGCGAATTTTGGTTACCGCTTCAATCGGCTCGGTAATGCTTTCATACTTTACCAGGTTCAAATTCTTCACCCACGCCTCTTTGCGCTCCAGTTCTTCAACGGTTCCCAATACAACGGTATTCGTTTCCGGCTGAATGCTGGTTACAAACATAGGATGCCCCAGTGCTATGCCCAGGCCTTTGCGCTGCCCTATGGTATAAAACGGATAACCCTGGTGTTTGCCCACAATGGTGCCGTCTGTCAGCGTAAAATTACCCCCGGCAACACGTTCCTCCAGGTCACCAACTTTATGCCTTAAAAAAGCCCTGTAGTCGTTATCGGGTACGAAGCATATTTCATAGCTTTCACTTTTTGCGGCAAGTTCCGCCTGGCCCATGTCCAAAGCCATTTGCCTGATCTCGGGTTTTGAGAAGCTTCCCAACGGAAATTTTGTACGCGCAAGGTTCTTTTGGGCTACGCCCCAAAGTACATACGATTGATCCTTATTTTCGTCTTTTCCTTTCGATATCACGTACCGCCCGTTATCCTGTAAGCGGATATTGGCATAATGCCCGGTGGCGATAAATTCGCAATCCAGCTTATCGGCGCGTTTTAATAATGCTTCCCATTTAATGTGGGTATTGCATAAAACGCATGGGTTAGGGGTGCGGCCGGCCAAATATTCGTCAACAAAGTTGTCGATCACAAAATCGCCGAACTCGCTCCGGATATCCAATATGTAGTGAGGAAAGCCATAACCAACAGCCAGTGCGCGTGCATCGTTAATACTATCCAAACTACAGCAGCCGGTTTCTTTCGAGCTGCCGCCCGCCGAGGCGTAATCCCAGGTTTTCATGGTAAGCCCGATAACCTCGTAGCCCTGCTCATGCAGCATCACTGCCGCCACAGAGCTGTCTACGCCGCCGCTCATCGCAACCAATATCCTTCCATGCTTACTCATTGCCGCAAAGATACGTCTTTGCGTTTATCTATAGAACTTCGACAGTCAGGCGAGCGTAAAATCAAGGATCAAATTGATAATTTGATATTTACTATAAATTAATTGATATTGATAATCAATTTTGTATGTAGACTAATTAAGTGATTAGTTTAGATAAAGATGAGTGTTTATTTTTTTGTGAGCTAAACAGCCTAAACACCCCTAAACGGTACCTAAACACCACCCAAACGGTACCCAAACATGGTGAGCCGAGCCTGCCCTGAGTTTGCCGAAGGGAACCACACCACCCAAACACTTCTACTACGGCGTGCGGATTTGGCCATCGCCCCGCACCATCCATTTATAAGTACACAATTCGTCCAGGCCCATCGGCCCGCGCGCATGGAGTTTTTGCGTGCTGATGCCTATCTCGGCGCCCAGCCCAAACTGCGCACCATCGGTAAATGCCGTAGATGCATTTACATATACCACCGCCGCATCAACCTCGTTTAAAAAAGTTTCAACATTTCCGGAATTTTCCGAAATGATCGCCTCGCTATGCTTTGAACTGTGCCTCGCAATATGTTCCAGCGCTTCCTCCATGTTATCTACTACCTTAACAGCAAGCTTAAACGACAGGAACTCCTTGCCAAAATGTTCCAGGCCGGCAGCCTTTAGCAAATGCTGCGGATAATGACCGTTAAGGATCATATAAGCTGTTTCATCCGCATATAGCTCAACCTGCTTTTCCGCTAACGGTTTTACAAGCTTCGGAAGCTCCCGTAACCGGCTATCGTGTACAATCAGGCAATCCAGGGCGTTGCAAACGCTTACCCGGCGTGTTTTAGCGTTTAAAATAATGTTCTTACCCTTTTCCAGGTCGCCATATTCGTCAAAGTACGTATGCACAACACCGGCGCCCGTTTCAATAACCGGCACTTTGCTGTTATTTCGGGCGTAATCTATTAATTCCTGGCTCCCCCTGGGTATAATCGCGTCAACGTAGCCTGTTGCATGTAATAAAGCGCTTGTCGCATCGCGTTCTGCCGGTAAAAGCGTCGCAAAGGCCTCGTCGATGTCATATTTAGCTAAAACCTGGTGGATCAGGCCGATGATGGCCCTGTTCGAAAGGTCGGCGTCGCTGCCGCCTTTAAGAATGCAAACATTGCCGGTTTTAAAGCAAAGCGAAAACACATCAAAGGTTACGTTTGGCCGGGCCTCGTAAATGATGCCGATCACGCCAAGCGGCACCCTTATTTTTGAAATATGCAGATCGTTGGGCATTGTCCGTTCTGAAAGAATGTGGCCAAGTGGAGTTTTCATTTCGGCAACTGCATTTATCTCCCGCGCTATGTCTTTTATTCGTTCGTGCGTTAGCTCAAGCCGGTCGTATTTTGGATCGGAAGGATCCATTTTATCCAGGTCCTTTTTATTTTCGTTGAGCAGGTCGTTTGTTTGCAAAAGGGCTGCCGCGGCAACGTCGCTCAAAACCAGGTTTATTATGTCAGGATCAATTCTTTTCCTGCTGGCCGCCAGGGCGTTTTCGAAATAACGGGTGTAATTCATTTTGCACGAATTAGCATAAATTAACAAATAGGGGTAGATCAGGAATGAATATAAAGATAATCATAATGCACCAACGGCTTTTTATTTTTTTGTCCCATCCATTCCCCTGCTTTATCTGCTCCGTATTCGGCAATTCCCAAGCCAACCGTTTTGTTATCCTCGTCTACCAGTTTAATGATCTCGCCTTTTTCAAAATCGGCAATAATTTTCACAACGCCCACCGGCAACAAACTTGAGGCTTTTCCTGACGTCAGTGCTACCCGGGCCCCCTCATTAACTTGTACGCTTCCCGTTGCCGAATGTTCGGAATGGGCTATCCACTTCTTCTTGCCGGATGCCGTACGGTTCGGAACGAAATAGGAGTGGGTGGCCTTGTTTGCCAGCACATCGGGTATGATATTGTTTTTAGTTCCGTTTGCGATATGAACGGCGATACCAAGCTGCGCCGTTTTTTGCGCCATGGTTGATTTGGTGATCATGCCGCCGCGGCCGAATTGCGAACGCCCCGAGGCAACAAATAACGAAAAATCAACATCTGTACCGGTTATTTCCTCGACCACTCTTGAGTTGTCCAGTGCGGGGTCGCCATCATAAATTCCATCAACATTGGTTAATACGATCAGCGCCTGGGCATTCAGCATCGCGGCGATCAGCCCGGCCAGCTCATCGTTATCCGTGAACATCAGCTCGGTAACAGAGACCACATCATTTTCATTTACGATGGGGATCACCTGGTGCTGTAGCAGTATCTCCAGGCAGTTTTTCATATTCAGGTAATGCATCCTGTCTCTGAAATCCTCTTTCGTCACCAAAACCTGTGAGCACAAAATGCCAAATTTTTCAAATAATTGAGCGTATGTATTGATCAGCTTTACCTGGCCGATAGAGGCAAGCAACTGCCTCGCGGCGACCGCATCAAATTTTTCTGAAACATTAATTAAGCTTCTACCAGAAGCCATCGCGCCGGATGAAACCAGGATAACTTCCTTGCCCTGTATTTTGATTTCGGCAACCTGTTCAACAAGATGGCTTATCCGCGTTAAATCGGGCAAGCCGTCTTTTTGGGTTAGTACGTTTGAACCGATTTTTATAACAATTCGCTGATAATTATAACTCATTTTAGTGGGAAATGATGCAATATACAGCTATAATGTTATAAATATCGCTATTTCGTTGTGATTTATAACTAAAATATAACAAGACTAACTGAAACGTATTAATTTACAGTAATTTTTCTAAAATATATATACCAAAATTGGCAAAACTTAGCTATTTTTAAAGAAAATAATATAATTAACTGATAAATCCCCTCACATATTCTTGCGTCAATTCTTCCTTTGGGTTAAGCAAAACCTCTTCAGTAGGGCCGAACTCAATGATTTTCCCCATGTATACAAATATTATATAGTCGGAAACACGCCTTGCCTGTCGTAAAATATGAGTAACTAAAACGATGGAATATTTTTCTTTTAGCCGGATAAAAAGATCTTCTATGATCGATGTGGAAATCGGGTCGAGTGCCGAAGTGGATTCATCACCCAAAATAATTTCAGGCCCAACTGCCAGTCCCCTTGCCAGGCATAAGCGTTGTTGCTGACCAACCGATAACCCCGCTGCGGAAGCGTTTAACCGGTCCTTAACCTCGTGCCATAATCCCGTTGCTTTTAATTGCTCTTCTACCAACTCATCCAGCGCTTGTTTTTTGCGGATGCCATGAATACGGGGGCCATAAGCTACATTGTCATATATCGACATGGGTAAAGGGTACGGCCGTTGCGAAAGCAGCCCCATTTTTTTGCGGATATGGGTTACTTCGGCATTGGGATCATAAATGTTTTCGCTGTCAACTAAAACTTTACCGGTGATTTTTATGCCAGGCGTATTATCCAACAGGCGGTTGAACGATTTAAGCAGGGTGGTTTTGCCGCAGCCCGACGGCCCGATGATGGACGTTACTTTTTTATCGGGAATGTTAATGTTCATGTTCTTTAAAATGTGCCGGTCGGCAATGTGTACGTTCAGATTTTGTACGCTGATATGCGGTGTTTTAGTCATTAAAATTTATATTTTGAAAATCTTTTGATCAATACTTCAGAAACGACAGTAATGATTAACACAATAATGGTAAGGATAAGTGCCGATGCATATGCACGTCCCTGCACTTCTTCAACCGGGCTGCCCAACTGGAAAAATATGGCTAACGGCAGCGTGGCAGCCGGCTCATGTAAAGATGTTGGTATATTGTCGCTAAAGCCGGCAGTGAATAACACAGATGCAACGTCGCCAATGGCCCTGCCAAACGACAACAATATGGCAGTAAAAATGCCGGGCCTTATTTGCCTTAAAACCACTTTGGCGGTTTCCCACCGCGTTGCACCCAGGGATAGCGCCGCATCCTTTAGTTCGGACGGAACGGTACGGATCACTTCATCAAGTGTCCGTACCAAAACAGGTATCACCAGTAAAGTAACAGCTATGATCCCGCCCAATAACGACGCCCTCAAACCAAAATAAACCATAATTAAAAAGCCAAAGGCACCATAAACGATGGACGGAATGCCAAAAAGCACGTCATAACATAAACGAAGCAGGTTAGCTATCGCCTTTTTACCATTGATGTACATATTGATGAATAACGCCACGGGTATGCTTACCAGCAATCCCAGCAATGTTGCACCGCCGGCCACGTAAACCGATCCGATGATTGCATTCAAAACACCGCCTTCCTTGCCGATGTAGAAACCGCCGCCCGGTGTTTTTGTGATCATGTCCAGGTTCATATAACGCACGCCCTTGACAATTATAGTCCCCACAATCACGAAAAAGCTTCCGGCTACCATTACGGTTGCCAATATCATAAGCGCCCTGAAAAATAATTCTTCAAACTTTCTTCTTTTCATATAGCCAGCTTACTTTCTAAACGGGATAAAATAATCCTCGAAATCACATTAAACAACAGGATGATCGCAAAAAGAAGCAACGCCGCAAACATGAGCGCCGAGTCATAAAGCGGTATCGACATCATTTCGCCGTAATTATTAGCGATAAGGGCCGGCAGGGGATACCCGGGATCAAAAACCGAATGTGGTACTACGGCATTGTTGCCGCATACCATTAACACGGCAATCGTTTCGCCAAATGCGCGCGATATAGCCAACACCAGCGCCGCTATTATTCCGGGAAGCGCTTTCCTCAATACCACCTTTTTAATGGTTTCCCACTTTGTTGCACCCAGGGCCAGTGACGCGTCCCGCAAAGCCTGCGGAATGGTTCTGAACACCTCGCCGATGATACTTACAATCAGCGGGAATATCATCACCGCCAATACAATTCCGCCGGCCAGTACACTATATCCCGTCGAAAAATCTACAAAATGAGGCGCTACAACTTTTTGGATAAAGGGGATGATAAATAACACGCCCCATACGCCGAATATTACAGGGGGGATACCCGAAAGCAAGTTTACCAACGGTGTAAGGGTGTTTTTAATGTGCGATGGAGCATACTCTGTAATATATAAAGCGGTAAGCACGCAAAGGGGCAAGGCTATAATAACGGCTATACCCGTCACCCAAAATGTGCCCATTATAAAGGGATAAAATCCAAACAGCCCTTTAAATGGTTTCCATGTATTTGAAGTTAGCAACTGAAACCATGACGAATTATGCAGCAATGGCGCCGACCGCAGGTATAACCCAATACCGATGACTACCAATAAAGAAACCGATGCCAGCGTAAATACCAGCATTAGTCGCGACAGGATTTTATCTTTTAATAATCTGATTTTTGACATAAGCTTAATCAGCCTTTTTCAGCTCTTCCTGTAATTTGGTTTTGGAAAGGGGGATATAACCATTTTCATCCACGTAGCGCTGACCGGTGGTTAATACATACCTGACAAAGGCAATGAGTTCTTTTTTCTTTGGTTTCCCTTTAAATAAAAATCCGAGGTTGCGGGCTGGGGGAGAAGGGTACCTGCCTTCAGCAATAGCTGAGGTTAACTCATCGACAGTGCCGTAAAAATTTTCGTTGGCATCAATTTTACCGTTACCGTTAACGTCGATTGGCAATACATGCACGCCTTCAACTTGTTTTCGTGTTTTCAGGTCGTACAGGTAAGCCAAATTATTGTAACCGATGGCTGCGGGGTCCTTTTTTACGGCCTGCGCCAATCCCGGATCGCCGTATACCCCCACGCCAAGCAGGTCTTCCTGTTTCTTGCCCAAATATTTGGCCCAGGTCTCTCCAGCTCCGGCAGCATCCGAACGGGTATAAATATGTATGGGTACCGACGCGTTACCGGCTACCTGTTTCCAGTTCTTAATAGCGCCGGTAACAAAAATATTCAGAAATTGATCGCGCTTTACACTTTTTTTCAATAGTGCGCCTGCATTTGGATTGGTTACGTTAAAAGTAGGCACCACTGCGTCCTTTGTTACATAAATGGTGTATGCGCCCTTTTTAACTTCGACAGGATCGATGTCCCGCGATGCTAAACCGATGTCGACTAAACCCGAGAGCGCATCGGTGATGCCTTTGCCTGCCCCGCCGGCCGAAATATTAAAGACGACCTTCGGATGAAGCTTTTTGAATTCGCTTGCCCATTTTACTGTAATGGGATATAAGGCGAAGGCGCCCGAAATATTTATAGTACCTTCCAGATCGTCAACCGCCGCACCAGGCCGGCCTCGTTTAACAAACGAGGATGCTGTAATGGCGATGATTATAACACTTAATCCAACCAGGACCAGGCGCTGTTTCACTAACGTATTTATCATAAAATTGAATGGTTAAAAGGTGAGTTGAAGCTGTGTTTCAAATATGTCGTTTTTTACTTGCGTAACTTCTTCATGCCGGGCAAGATAATCTACAGAAAGCCTGGCCCATGGATTAAAGAAATAGTTTATACCGCCCGTGTAAATTTCAGTCCGGTCGGTTTTTATAATTTTATTAGGGTCGTAGGTATCGTACCTGGCGGCAAGCTGTAGTTTTTTGGGAAGGACGAAATAGGTTGCCTGGCCGTACCAGCCATCTCTTTTTATGGCGCCGTCGGTTCCCTTATCATATTCTGCCTGTAATGCCAGCCCCCCCACAACATACCTCGCATCACAACCGCCGCGGTTCCGTTTTTGGTTTTTTGCGGGTGTGCCATAATTGCCCACGCCATTATAAAAGTCGGCGGAAATTGAAAGATCTTTAACAGGGTGTATAGTAAATCTCCCGGTTATGTCTTTGCGGTTATTGTTATCGGTGGTTACATCGTAACCGGCGCCGTTAAATACGCCGAATGTATAGTCAAACAAATAGTGATCATTCAGCCTGGCAAAGCTGCCGTTTACCTGTATACCAATATCCCGCCCATTTTGATTTCCAATAACGTCGGCCGATCTTCCCGCAAGCGCATTTACCACCTGTGTGCGGTCGATAAATTCCAGCTGGCTATCGGAGATAAGGCTTTCGAGCGAAAAAGGAACTTTAAACTGGCCCGCTGAGAATTTTAAAAAATCAGCGATCTTATAAGTTGTATACGCATCAAGCAGCTTTGTCGTAGCGGCAAACTCCGTGTACACTTCATAATTCCAGTTATCGTTAATATCCCCTTTAACGTCGAGCCGGGCGCGGTGAAGCAGGAAGGTATTGTTTATACCTGTTTGCCCAAAGCCCTCGTATTCTGTTTGCACAAGGCCGCTTATCTGCAGGGCCCTGCTGCCAATGGTGATACCATGCTGATTCTCTTTTTCCTTTTTTGCCTGTTGTTTTATAGCCAGGTCGGCACGAAGCGAGTCTGCTTCCTGTTGCGATAGCACATTCTTTTTTATAAGTAAGTTAAGCAAGTCTTCGTCCCGGTAGTTATCCTGGCGCTGTGCATTTGCTGTAAATCCCGTAAAAATTATGCTTATGATGAGCAAGTCCCTGAATATGTAAAGTAGTTTCATTTGTGAATTTTTAGAAGTAAAGATTTAATTGAATTGTAAATTTTTAGCACGAGGTCTGTTATCAGCAACAACAACTGCCACACCTTGAGATAAAGGAGAAAGGAGGTGGGAAAAAAGTAAGGAGATGATGGTTGTTTAGTGTTTTCATAAAATTAATAATAATCTATAAAGTCTACCGATTTAGTAGTGTAAAAGTACATTGTATAAAATCACTTGCAAATTTTTTGTTTAAAAAATCAACAATTAATTTTAAACAATTGATTATGAATAAGATAAAAATTAAAAAGCCGACCACTTTTACGGTGACCGGCTTACGATAGGTAGTAAAACTTCTTACTATTGGATAGGATCGCCTTCTTTTATTTCATCCGAGGGGTGTAAAACTATGCTGTCATCTGCCTTCAGGCTGCCGAATACTTCTGTCGAATCATTGCTTACCAGGCCTTCTTTAATGTCGACCAGCACAGCTTTGTTGTTTCTAACGGCTATCACGTATTCTCGTTCCGTCGACCTCACGATCGCAGTGTTAGGCACAAGCAATGATTTGGCACCCGATACCATGGGTATTTTCACTTCGGCATACATGCCGGGCTTTAACTGGCCGTGTTGGTTCAGTACGTCAATTTCAATGGCTTCCGACCGCATACTGCCAAGGGCATTTGCCGAACGGCTTATTTTTGCGCTGTGCTGCTGGCCGGGCATGGCATTAAAGGTGAAGGTAACCGGCTGTGATAGATCCAGTTTGTCGACATAATCTTCGGGAATGTCTACAGTTAGTCGCATTTTATGAATGTCCTGCAGGACAAGCATGGGCTGATCGGTCGCCTTACCGGGGGCAACCAGCGCGCCGGGCGAAACATTTCGCTGGATGATCATCCCGTCAAACGGCGCGTAAATGCGTAGATAGCCCAGCATAGTTTTAACCGCCTGAACGTTGGAGCGCTGAGATTGTGCTTTAGCCTCTCCTGCTTTCATTTGCGAGTTGGCATTATCCAGGTCTAAAACAGAAACGGACCCCGGTTCTTTCGCCGCTTCTTTTAGGCGTTCGTATTTTTCCTTGCTGGCCTGCGCGTCTGCCTGCGCCTGCAGATATTGCGAATTTGCGGCTTGCAGCTGCGATTCCATTTCGGGCGCCTCCAGGACGGCCAGGAGCTGACCTTTTTTTACGAGGGAACCGCGGTCTACAAAAATGTTCTTCACAAACCCGTTTACTTTTGGGAATATATTCACCTCGTTGTAGGGCACCAATTGCCCCGGTAAACGCGCCGAACTTGACAGCGCCTTTTCGGCAACTGTGCCCAGCTGGTATTTATTGGTTGCTTGTTTATTGCCCGCGGTTAAATCAACCGGCTTTTCACTGTGCGAACATGCGGCAAATAAACTGGTTGCACAAATGGCTATGATGAGTTTAAATTTCACGGTTTTATATCGTTGAGGGTTGTTGACCGATGATTTCATCGGGCATTAATGATGGTGAAGTATAGGTTGTTTTTTTCTGTACCCAGGCAAATACCAGGGGTAATATAAATAGGGCGGCAAGGGTAGAGGCGAATAGCCCGCCGATGACAGCCCGGCCTAAAGGCGCGCTTTGCTCGCCGGCCTCGCCCATTCCCGATGCCATCGGGATCATGCCCGCTATCATGGCAAAGCTGGTCATCAATATCGGCCTCAATCTAACGGAGGCGCTGGTTATTGCGGCGCGGGTGGAATCGCGAAACTCCAGGCGCAGGCTTTCGCCTGTCGTAACGATCAATATCGCGTTGGCGACCGAAACACCAGTGCTCATGATCATGCCCATATACGATTGTAAATTGAGTGTCGACCCCGTTAGCAATAATGCGGTTAACGACCCCAATATTACCGCCGGAATGGTAACAAGCACCGTTAACGACAGTTTAAATGACTGATAATTGGCTGCAAGCAGCAAAAATATAACGACGATAGCGAAGAGCAGACCATTTTGAAGGCTGGTTAACGTATCCGTCAATAAGCTCGACATACCTTTTACCTCAGCCAGCAAACCTTTGGGTGGCGCGCCGATTGATTTTAAGGCATCTTGTATAGCAGCGGTTGCGGTACCCAAGTCTTTTTTATAAATATTCGCGCTTACGGTTATAAATCTCCTTGGCCCTGTCCGGTCATATTCCCCCGGCTGATAAATAATTTTAAAATCTGCTACGTCGGCAAGCGTGGGGCTGCTCCGTCCTTTTAATAAAGGGATTTCTTTCAGCTCGTCCATGGTATTCATTACATATTCGGGTATCTCCACCTGTACCTGGTAAGTGTAGGCAACTTTTTCATCCAGCCACTGGTTCTTCTCGGTAAAACGGCTTGATGAGGTACTGGCTGTAACAGAACGCCCTATATCCGTAACATTCAGCCCGAATTGCGCCACTTTAAGCCTGTCGAGTGTGATGGCAATTACAGGTACTTTTAACGGCTGTGCTATCTGAACGTCTCGTAGGTAACTGATGCCTTTTAATTTGCCGACCAGCTTGTTTGCATAATTTTCAATCTGCGTCATGTCTTTTCCAGCTACCCGAACCTCAATGGGGCTGGATGCGCCCTGGCTCATGATCTTTTCGGTCAAATCTATCGGCTCAAATGTTATCCGCATATTGGGCAAGGCATAAGCAATATTTTTTCGGAGTGCGTCTTTCAACTCATCGGTATTTACTTTATAATCCTGATCGAGCTCAACCTGTAATACGGCTTCATTTGTTCCGGTGTTAAAAACATATAGGTTGCTGGTACCATAGCTGCTTGGCACCAGGCCAACATAAGCCGAAGTGATAGATACATGATCGTTAACCGTTTTATCAATAATTTTTAATACTTGCTTTAATGCGTCCTCTGTTCGTTCCAGCCGGGTGCCGTCAGGCTCTTTTATGCGGATCTGGAACTGGCCGTTATTTATTTTGGGCATCATATCCTTGCCAATGATCACAAAACAAAGACCGGCGAGTATAAACATGCTTATCAAATAACTGACTATAATGATCTTTTTACGAGGCATCAGGCGGCTTAAGATGCTGATGAAGCGTATTTTCACCCGTTCAAAAAAGTCGTTTTGTTCCGGATGGTCGTACTCCTCTTTCAGATGGGTGTTTACCTGGATCTCTTCTCTTCTGTCTAATGATTGGCCGGCGTGGGCGTGTATTTTATCGTGATGGTAATGCTGGTAGCGTTCTGCCTTTATCATCCAGTTGCTTAATATGGGCACTAACGTTTGAGCCAATATATACGATACGATCATGGTTAAACCGATTGACAATGACAAGGGTAAAAACATAGCCTTCGGCACGCCGTTCATCAGGAACGATGGCGCAAACACCGCAAGGATACATAGTAGTATAAGCAGTAAGGGAAAGGAAATTTCTTCGCAGGCATCATAGATCGCAAGGCGTTTTGGTTTCCCCATCTCCAGGTGCTGGTGTATGTTCTCGATCGTTACCGTTGCCTGGTCTACTAAAATTCCAATGGCCAGCGCCAGGCCGCTCAACGTCATAATATTGATGGTTTGCCCGCATAAGCTGAGCAGCAACACGCCGATTAATATAGACACCGGGATAGTTATGACCACGATCAAGCTGCTGCGTAGGTCACGAAGAAAAAGCAACACCATTAACCCCGTGAGCAAGGCGCCAAGGCCGCCCTCGGTCATCAGACTTTTCACGGCATTTGCCACAAACACGGATTGATCGAACTCGTAGGATACCTTTACATCATCGGGCAGCAGGCTCTGCATTTCCGGTATTTTCTTTTTTAGGTTTTGCACCACCGACCAGGTGGAAGCATCGGCTGTTTTGATAACAGGGATATATACCGAACGCTTGCCGTTGATAAGCGCATAATCGACGGTAACATCCGCTGCATCGGTAACCCGGGCAACGTCCTTAACAAAAACAGGTACGCCTTTTTGCGTTTTTATCGGGATGTCGCCAAAGTCTTCAGACTTCTTTTCCAATGTATTTACCGTAGTTGTGAACATGATATTGTTCAATCGTAAATACCCGGAAGGCGACATCACGTTAAACTTGGCTACGGCATCTACTACCTCATCGGCGGTTAAATCGTAACTGCGTAACTTATCGGGGTCAACGCTTAAAACGATTGATCGCGAGTTGGCTCCGAAGGGTGGCGGCGCTGACAAGCCGGGCACCGAAGCAAATAACGGCCGTATTCGCGTGGTCGCCATATCATAAATATCTTTGAGCTTGCGGTCTTTTGCCGATAGGACTAATTCTCCCACGGGTAACGACGATGCGTCGAACCGTATAACC
>JBIOHG010000086.1:0-13375 GCA_044448765.1 Sphingobacteriales bacterium
CCACCATACCGCTTATTGGTGCAGCTTTGCTTATTAACAATTCATCAAGCGCTTCTGCCTGTGCAACCGTACGCGGGAACCCATCAAAAATAAATCCTTTTACAGCTGCATTTGAGTCCAGTTTATGGCTGATCATGCCAATAACTACAGCATCTGGCACCAGCATACCCTCATCCATCAATTTCTTAGCCTCCAAACCCAATGCCGTTCCCTGCGAAATTTCTCCACGCAGCAGATCGCCTGTTGAAAGGTGTATCAAACCATATTTTTCAATAAGCTTTTGCGATTGTGTGCCTTTGCCTGCGCCAGGGGGACCAAACAGAACTAAGTTCAGCATATTTGCGTTTTGGTTGAAAATTTAAAAAGGCCTTCCGGTACGATATACAGAAGGCCTAAACTTGGTGCACTTGTAGGGATTCGAACCCCAAACCTTCTCATCCGTAGTGAGATGCTCTATCCAATTGAGCTACAAATGCAATATTTATATATCACGTTAAATAAGCTATCCGATTACAAGTTAGCCTTTTTTAACGGACTGCAAAAATAGGATTTCTTTTCAATCCGCTATAATATTTTTCAAAAATTACTTAACGGCCTCTGCAATGGCTGCAAAATCGGGCAGTTCTTTGGCGTTTTCAAGCACCTCGGCATAAATGATATTCTGCTGCTCATCTATCACAAAAGCAGCGCGTTTGGATACACCTTTCATACCAAAAGCAAACTCTTCATACAATGCGCCGTAAGCTGTAGAAACCGTTTTATTAAAATCTGACAGCAGCGGAAACTGGTAATTATTTTCTTCTTTAAACTTAGCCAGAACAAAAGGCGAATCAACCGAAATACCAAATACCTGGGCATTTAAGCCATCATAATAGCCAAAGTTATCGCGCATGGTGCAAAGCTGTGCAGTGCACACGCTCGTAAATGCGAAGGGGAAAAAGTGCAGAATAACCTTTCTGCCTTTGAAGTCTGAAAGGGATACTTCCTGTTTTTCGGAAGATACCAATGTGAATTGTGGTGCGGAATCGCCTTTTTGGATTGACATAATTGTTCTTTTCTGCAAATAAATAACAATTATCCCGATTGGTTTGAAGAAGGTTAATTTTTTACACTCAACTGTCTGAAAACCGGCTTCCCTT
This sequence comes from Sphingobacteriales bacterium, assembly GCA_044448765.1. Lineage (GTDB taxonomy): Bacteria > Bacteroidota > Bacteroidia > Sphingobacteriales > Sphingobacteriaceae > Mucilaginibacter. Next base: position 1,140 of record JBIOHG010000086.1, read on the forward strand.
TTAACTTTATTTAACAAACTATCTGTAAATCATTACATAGCTTAGATTTTGCAAAACTAACCTGTTAACTATGTTTAAAAATTACATCAAAACCGCATTTCGCAGCCTGCTAAAAAACAAGGGATTTACCGCAATTAATGTTTTAGGGCTGGCCCTGGGCCTGGCAACCTGTTTGCTGATCGTGTTTTATGTAATCGATGAACTGAGTTACGACAGGTTCAACACCAAAGCCGACCGCATATACCGCACAAACACCGACATAAAATACGGCGGCAATACCAGCTCCTACGCCATATCGCCCCCGCCGATGGCTGCGGCGTTAAGTAGTTTCCCGGAAGTGGAAAAGGCAGTGAGAATAATAGCGTCTACAGGTACCCGTTTCCGGAAAGGCAATGAAAATATAATTGAAGATAAGGTGGCGTATGCCGACCCCAACATTTTTGATGTGTTTACTTTGCCCATGGTTGACGGCAACCCCAAAAATGCACTAAGTGAGCCCAATACTATTGTGATCAGCGAAAGGGCGGCCCAAAAATACTTTAACCGAACTAATGTTGTAGGCCAGGATCTTTTCCTGGGTTCCGAAAATAAGAATTTTAAGATCACGGGCGTTGTCCGCAACATGCCTGCGCAATCACATTTCAATTACGATTATTTTCTGTCGATGTCATCACTGGCAACCAGCAAAGACAATAACTGGAACAACTTTAGCTTTAGTACTTATATCCTGTTTAAAGAAGGTACTGATCCGAAAAGATTTGAGACCAAATTGAATATCCTTACCCATCAGCATTTCGGGTTGGATAATTATGCCAAAATGGAAAAGAACGGCAATTATATCCGTGTCAATTTAACCCGCCTTACCGATATCCACTTGCTTTCGAATCGTCAATATGAATTAGGGACGAACAGCAGCATCACTTACGTTTACATCTTTTCGGCCATTGCGTTATTTGTGTTGCTGATAGCCTGCATCAATTTCATGAACCTTTCCACCGCGCGCTCGGCCAACCGCGCCCGCGAGGTGGGTGTACGCAAGGTGCTTGGCTCATCGCGCAAAAGTTTGATCGCGCAGTTTATGTCCGAATCAATAATGGTAACCCTCAGCGCTACCGTTATAGCGGTACTGGCTGCCTGGGCTTTGCTCCCGCTATTCAACCAAATGTCGGGCAAAGATTTATCTATTACTTTCCAAACGCTGAAGTGGCTCCTACCTTCTTTAATTATTATCGTTATAGTGGTGGGCGTGCTGGCGGGTTCGTACCCGGCTTTTTACCTGTCGGGGTTTCAGCCTATCCAGGTACTCAAGGGCAAATTATCAACCGGTTTTAAGGGCAGTAATTTTCGAAATTTTTTGGTGGTGCTGCAATTTTCGATCTCCATTTTTCTCATCATCGGTACGCTCGTTATCTACAACCAATTGAATTATATCCAGCATAAGGACCTTGGCTTTAACCGTAACCAGGTATTGGTAGTGAAACATGTGGAGGTACTGGAAAATGCCAAAACGCTTAAGACAGAAATTAAAACCATACCGGGTATTGAAAATGCTACGCTAAGCGGGTTTTTACCCACCGGTAGCCTGCGGGCGCCTGATGCAGTATTTAGCAAGAAATCGCCCGACGCCAAAAACGCCTTGTTTACTGAAATATGGCCGGTTGATAATGATTATATTAATACCATGGGCATGAGTCTGGCAACGGGTCGTAATTTTTCGGGTGTGCTTGCTTCTGATTCATCTGCTGTGATCATCAACGCAACCGCTGCGCGCATGCTGGGTTATTCCAATGCACCGCTGGGTAAAAAATTATATAGCCCGGAGACTGTTGCTGGAAAAACTGTTGTAAAAGAATATACCGTTATCGGTGTGCTGAAGGATTTCAATTTTAAATCACTAAGGGACAACATTACCCCGGTAGTGATGAAGCTGGCTGATAATAATGATGCCTTAAGTGTACGGATCAATGCCAGGGACCTTACTCCTTTTGTATCAAAAATTGAAAGCAAATGGAACTCTGTTTCGCCCAATCAGCATTTTGAATATTCGTTTATGGACGAAGATTTTAATAACGCCTATAAATTTGAAACCCGTACCGGGACCATCTTCTTTTCATTTACCGTTTTTGCGATAATCATTGCCTGCCTCGGCTTATTCGGCCTTGCTGCCTATGCTTCCGAGCAGCGCACCAGGGAGATCGGTATTCGTAAAGTGCTTGGCGCAAGTGTGGCTGCTATCACCAACCTGCTTTCAAGAGATTTTATCAAACTCGTACTGATCTCGATATTGATAGCCACGCCATTAGCCTGGTGGGCCATGCACCAATGGCTGCAGGGATTTGCCTACCGGCAAAGTATCCAATGGTGGGTTATCGCATCCGCAGCTTGGGGATCGGTGATCATTGCCTTTATTACGGTCAGCTTTCAGTCTATTAAGGCAGCTTTGGCAAACCCGGTGGATAGTTTACGAAGCGAGTAATTTAAAAAGCAGTTCGAAAAGTTATTATAAATAATTTGCGAATAAAAGTTAAATTAGGTTGAAAAACCTATGTCATGAAGAGAACCTTATTCCCACTATTTCTTTTGGTTATATGTACTTGCGCGATGTGCACTAAAGTACGGCCTACTTCGAATATTTTCACATTGAAAGGTAGATTTACGGGAAAGCACGCTGATACTATCTTCCTTATTTATAAAGATACTAACGGCAAGAAACTGGAACAGCAAGTTTATATAAATAACGGCACATTTTTGTTTAAGGGTTCAATCTCTTCGCCTGTGTATGCAGACCTTGAAAGTAATATTGAAATAAATCCAAATAGTCGTTCCGATGTTTCCAATGTTGCCGAAATATTTTTAACTCCGGGTGATATGACTGTCACCGTGCGCGAAAATGATTTTGACCATGCTAAAATTACAGGGTCGCCACTGCAAGATGAGTGGAATAATTTGCAAAAAGCGGAGGAGTCAATAAACCAGACACGGGAAACTTTGTATGGTAAAATGTTTGCCATTGAAAGGGCCGGTAATACACCTGAAAATCACAAAGCCCATTCATCTGTAAGCGACCAGCTAGATAAATACCTGCTTGAACGGGACAAAATAGATTACAATTATATCAGCGCACATCCGCAGTCTTATTTAAGCGCTTTCCTGTTAGAAAACTTTGCTAATGGTGAAATGCGTTTAGATTCGATAGAAGGATTTTATAATCCCTTTTCTGATACGATAAAAAAAAGTGTGTCAGGAATGGAAATAGAAAGAATCATTAAAAACCGCAAGGTCGCCTCAGTCGGGAACATCGTAAAAATGCCAATGGGCCTAAATGCAGATGACACCAGGTTTGATCCGCAATCATTAAAAATCGATAATAATTTGATTCTTTATTTTTGGGCTGGTTGGGCGAATGACAATCTTCAATTAAAACCAATTCTTAATAAGTATCATACGCATGGCCTGCAAATTCTCGCTATATCATTAGAGGATTTAAAAGATAGGTGGCTCGATTCTATAAAAAGTGACAATATTTCAAATTGGCACAATATCCACGTTGGCCTGGTGGCTAACCTTGATACATTCTACAATATTAATGGAATGCCTCCGTCATTGTTATTACTAGTAGATAAAAATCGCAAAATTATAGGCCGCTATCGTGGCAGAAGCCCATTTTACAAAAAGGATTATGGTGAAGGTGATATAAGTGATCTCAATAAAAAATTGGCTGAATTGTTTAGTGATCAAAAAAAACATTAATAATATATTCGGGTTAAAAGCTAAAAATGAAAGCCATCGTCATCACCCATCCCGGCGGACCGGAAGTATTGCAAATGCAGGAAAGGCCCGTGCCTGCTTACGCGGGCAATGAGGTGCTGGTGAAAGTAATGGCGGCGGGCATTAACCGCCCGGATATTTATCAGCGTAAAGGCAATTATCCGCCACCCGCCTGGGCGCCGCAGGATATACCCGGTTTAGAGATCGCGGGTATTGTTACTGCAACCGGTTCGGCAGGGTCACATTGGAAAGTAGGCGATAAAGTTTGTGCTTTGGTGAGCGGCGGCGGGTATGCTGAATATTGCAATGTGCCCGAAGGCCAATGCCTGCGGATGCCTGGCAACCTGAGTTTTGTGGAAGCAGCATCATTACCTGAGACTTTCTTTACGGTGTGGAGTAATGTGTTCGACCGGGGGCATCTCAAAGCGCATGAAAGCTTGCTGGTGCACGGCGGCACAAGCGGTATTGGCGTGGCCGCCATCCAAATGGCGAAGGCTTTAGGCAGTATGGTGTATGTTACCGCAGGAACAGATGAAAAATGCAAATTCTGCGAGGCGCTTGGCGCTGTGCGTGCTATCAATTATAAAATCGAGGATTTCCCTGAAGTTATCGGCCAGCTAACCGGCGGTAAAGGCGTAGATGTGGTTTTGGATATGATCGGTGGTGATTACACTCCAAAAAACATACAATCATTAGCCAATGATGGCCGCCTGGTACTTATTAATACGATGAAAGGTAAGGAGGCGACGATCGACCTGTCGTTGGTGATGCGCAATCGGATCAATATCACGGGTTCTATGCTGCGAAATCGTAACATGACTTTCAAAAGCCATATCGCCACCCGGCTTGAACACAATATATGGCCGCTGCTTATATCTGGAGAGATAAAACCCGTTATTCATGCCGTGTTTCCCGCCAAGGATGCCGCAAAGGCGCACACGTTAATGGAAAGCGGGGAGCATATTGGGAAGATTGTTTTGAGTTTTGAATAGTTTGCAGCAGAAAGTTGGCAGTTCGCATTTAATTTCTGCAAACAGCCAACTGCGCACTGCCAACTGAATTACGGGAACTTCACTCCACCATAAGCTGATACATCAGCCAAAGGAATTGAAGAACCATATTTGGAGTTAATAGCTTTGATAAATTCATTAGCTACGATAGCATAACCACGAGGGGTTAAGTGCACTCCGTCCAGCGAAAATATGCCCCCGCTGATATAGTTTGAACTTAAACTTTGACCATTGATCAGTAAGCCGTTCGCTTTTACATTATTCAGGAAAGTGTAGGCATCGAATACAGCCAGGCCTTTTGAGGCTGCAGCAGTTTTAATTGTTGTATTGTATGAGGCAACGTAATCCTGGGTCAGGGAAACTTCGTTTTGGTCCAATACATACTGGTTTTCTATCGGGGTGTAGGGTGTTAAACCATAAGGCAGCGGACCAGCCGGCGACGAAACTATTGTTCCAATTTTACTGGTTGGAAAAGTTAATACGATCAAATCCTTTGCTGTAGCAGCACGCGGCGCATAATCGGTACCGGTGGCGGCGGCATCTACTTTTGCATTTATATATAAAGCCTGCACGGTGGGATTTGCCTTTTGTACACCAGCCAGTATGGCCCCAACTGTTACTGTGTTAAAATATGGAACAGCCGTTACATCGGGGATGGTCCCGACAACGCCTTTTTGCCCGTTGGCAGTCAGGGTTCCGATTAATAAGGTATACAATTGTGCGAACACGGTTTTATCCGTTAACACATCGCCGGCACCGCCTGAAGTAGCGTATAATAAAGCATCATTGTTTCCTAACCAATTAGAAAAAAATGTAAATGGCTTGGCGGTTACAAAGGAAAGATAGGCGGTGTTATGCGTGCCTTCGTCTCCAGGCAGCATGCGTTCAAAATAACCATTCAGGTTACCCAGTGGTGCATAGGTTATTTGCTCCAGTTTAATTCCGGGTACACCATAGTTATTGATATCGCCGGTGTACTTGCTATAAAGCGTAACATTGCCAAAACCCGTTACTGGCACCACAGCCGTTACAGCCAGGTTGCTGGTAACCGGGGCTGTGATCGGTGTGCCGCTAGCGCTAAAACCTGTGAGCGATAAATAGCCCGAGCCGTTTGCCTGTGCGGTACTAAATAAAGGCTGGTTAAAAGTACCGCCGCCTACAGCCAGCATTTGCTTAGCCATAATGCTTGGGTACGAATTCAATTGACCCTGCAGGTATAACCCGCCGTCAGCATAGCCTGCGGTTAAGGAGTTTCCTACTGCAATATATCTTGAAAAATCAGCGCTGCCTTTTGATGGCTTTATCAGGCTGATCTCGGGTTTGCAGGCGCTTAATAAAAGTAAGCCCGCAACAACGTATATGTATTTTTTGAAATTTTTCATCTTCATCAATTTTTAGGGGTTACCAGTGATAAGCAAGTGAAATTCCCGGGATGTAAACATTAGTCTCAAACGTTCCCGACAGGCCGCTGTAAGTATTGGTTTGGGTACGGGCCATCAGGTGCTCGTATTCAAATGACACGTCGACATCCAGGTGTTTCGCCAGGGTATAACCTAAACCGCCGGTAAGGTATATGCGGTTGGCGTCAGGCGCTTCGGGCGTTACATAACCATCGTTAACAGCAGTTGTGGCATAACCTCCGCCAAAACGTATCGCCAATTTATCATGGCATTTGTACTGTGCGCCTGCGCGTAACGCCACTGCGTTTTTGTAATTCCTTGGCTCGTTGGTATCCTGCAATTCGGGTGTGTTGTTTTTGTAGTCGAATGCCAGTTGTTTGTATACGCTCCAGCCATACAGGTTAGCATCAAAGGCGATAGTCCACTGTTTATTGGGATAAAATCCGAAGCCGATAGCGTTGGTAGCCGGCAATGGAATAGTTGCATTAAAAGTATTCGGCTGCGGGAAGCTGCTTGCCAGGGACGCCGGTACAGTAAATATTGCGTCGCCATTGTTGATGGTGGTATTTACCTGCGAGCGGTGGGTAAAGCCAATAGTCAGCTCTTTGCTGGCTTTGATAAAGATACCCGCGTTCCAGCCGTAACCTTTACCGGTGCCTTTTAATTCAGCTTGTCCGTCCTGTCCCGAGCTGTTTGTTAACGGGATAGCCTGCGTTAAGGTAACGCTGCCGCGATTATAAACAAAACCTGCGCCGATGCTGATGGCGTCCGTCAGTTTATAGCTTAAAGTGGGCTGAAAATAAATAGCCTTAAGATCGAGGCTCTCCAGCGCGTATTTACCTTCCCAGTTGTTGCCCCAATCGGTGAGTCCGCCGAAGGGGGTGTAAACACCTAAGGCAACTTTCCAGCGGGATGATTTTGGTCCCCAGGCACCGTAAAAGGTGAAAGGGTATGCCGTTTTGTTTGCATTATAATCCTGCACATTTGTTCCGGAAGGGTTAAAGTCCGACTTAAAAAGCAAAGGACTTACACCCGCCTGGATGTAATTTTCGGGCAGCATAGCCACCGCGCCGGGATTAAAAAATACTGAAGCGCCATCCTGCAGGGTACCTACCCCGGTATGGCCCATGCCTATTTGCTTGTTGCCCTCAAGGTTCACCTGGAAACCTTGCGCATACGACAATACAGGCACTATTGCCAATGCAATAAGTAAAAGCTTTCTCATGAAATAAGAATTAGCGGTATTTAATCGGTTCAATTAATTATTATGCAAACATAGTAATTAGCAATAAAACTGTCATAAAAAAATGACAATTAAAAGAGTAAAGATTAGAGATAAAAAGAACTTGCGTTAGTGATGGAAACGGATACCGGCCGCTTCGGGGGCCTCAGCGCAGGCCGCGCTTAATGCCCGTGCCGTATGAGTGTACAGCGCGGGCCGCTTCTATCAGCGGTAACGCCCAAAGTAATAAGGTTAAGGAATAAATAGCGGTAATAAACGCGGCAAGGTTGGCGACCGTCCGCTTATTTTACTCACCCGGCATTGCTTCGCTCGCCACCCTCTCTACCGCCGTGCGGTAAAGAGGGGATTTTTTATTTTTTCTTTAACCCTCTTTCCGCCGCAGGCGAAGAGAGGGTGGTCGAGCGGCTGAGCTACGACCGGGTGAGTCTACCGAAGCGGACGGTCGCCGCCAATTCACGCCTATGAACTATCATCCATGAACTGAAAACTGCCAACTGAAAAAAATTCCCCACCCTCTTTAAATATTCCCTAAATAATCTTAGCTTTGCGCCTCTGAAACAGAAGCATTTTATAGGTACTATTTCTATTTACAAAATCTTTTAAATTACCCGGTTATATATGCCAAACATTGGAAAAATATCACAGATCATCGGTCCGGTTGTTGACGTTAGCTTCTCTGACGACGGCCACCTGCCCCGTATCTACGACGCGTTAGAAATTATAAAAGAAAACGGCCAGAAGGTCATTTTAGAAGTTCAGCAGCACTTAGGCGAAGACCGCGTGCGTGCCGTAGCGATGGACTCGACCGACGGTTTACTGCGCGGAATGAAGGTTACCGACCTTGAATCGGCCATTAAAATGCCTGTTGGCGACGATATCAAAGGCCGCGTGTTTAACGTGGTTGGCGACCCTATCGACGGCCTGGGCGCGTTGGATAAAACCAATGGTAAGCCTATCCATAACCTGCCTCCGCGTTTTGAGGACCTGTCTACCGAAAGCGAAGTACTGTTTACCGGTATCAAGGTTATCGACTTGCTGGAGCCATACTCCAAGGGTGGTAAAATTGGGTTGTTCGGTGGCGCCGGTGTGGGTAAAACCGTATTGATACAGGAACTGATCAACAACATTGCGAAAGCTTATGCCGGTTTATCGGTGTTTGCAGGTGTGGGCGAGCGTACCCGCGAAGGGAACGACTTACTGCGCGAGATGATCGAGTCGGGCATTATTAAATATGGCGACGAGTTTATCCACGCGATGGAAAAAGGCGCCTGGGACCTTTCCAAAGTAAATACAGAAGACCTTAAAGAATCAAAAGCAACCTTCGTATTCGGCCAGATGAACGAGCCGCCGGGTGCACGTGCACGTGTGGCCTTGTCGGGTTTAACCATTGCCGAATATTTCCGCGATGGTGACGCTGAAGGCAAGGGCCGCGATATATTATTCTTTATCGATAACATTTTCCGCTTTACACAGGCAGGTTCCGAAGTATCGGCGCTGCTGGGTCGTATGCCATCGGCGGTGGGTTACCAGCCAACGCTGGCTACCGAGATGGGTACCATGCAGGAGCGTATCACTTCAACCAAACGCGGTTCTATCACCTCTGTACAGGCGGTGTATGTGCCTGCGGATGACTTGACCGACCCTGCGCCGGCAACAACTTTTGCCCACTTAGATGCTACCACCGTACTTTCGCGTAAAATTGCCGAGCTGGGTATTTACCCTGCTGTGGATCCGCTGGATTCAACCTCGCGCATATTGAGCCCGCAGGTATTGGGTAACGAACATTATGATACCGCACAACGCGTAAAAATGATATTGCAGCGTTACAAAGAACTGCAGGATATCATCGCTATTTTGGGTATGGACGAGCTTTCTGAAGAAGATAAGCTCATCGTATCGCGCGCACGCCGTGTACAGCGTTTCCTGAGCCAGCCGTTCCACGTGGCCGAGCAGTTCACCGGTTTAAAAGGTGTACTGGTTGACATTAAGGACACCATTAAAGGCTTTAACATGATAATGGACGGCGAAGTTGACGAATACCCCGAAGCAGCTTTTAACCTGGTAGGCAGCATTGAAGATGCTATTGAGAAAGGCAAAAAGTTATTGGCGGAAGCGAATAATTAATGTGCAGATGAGTGGATGTGCAGATATGCAGATGCCTGTCACCTTACTCATCCGGCAATAAATAAAATAATTTGCACATCCATAATTAATGTGCAGATGAGTAGATGTGCAGATATGCAGATGCCTGCCGCTTGTATATTTACTCATTAGCTAATAAAACAATAAAAAACATTTGCACATCTGCATATATGCACATCTGCACATCATATGACGCTAGAAATTCTAACTCCCGATAAAAAAGTTTACGAAGGCGAAGTAACCTCCGTTAGTTTGCCCGGCACATTGGGCGGCTTTGAGATACTTGCGCACCACGCCCCTATCATCTCCACGCTGGAAGACGGTAAGATAACCGTACGCGGCGGCGGTAAGGAAGAAGTATTTATGATACAGGGCGGCGTGGTAGAAAACCTGAACAACCACGTAGTGGTATTGGCTGAGGGCATTACGCCGAAAGTTTAAGCGATATTTTTATACTTATGAAATAAGCCCGGGCGATTGATCGTTCGGGTTTTTTTGTGGTGTGCCTGCGACGTATGGTTCATGGTTTTTGAGGGGGGATTATGAACTTGTTCTTTGGTGATGAAAATACCGTGAAAACACGGGTTGATTAGGTGGAAAAATATTTTTATAATTGTGGATAACCTTTACCAATTGATAAGCCTGCAACCCGGTAATATTCCTTCTTTTATCCCTAACTTAGATAGTGGCTATTTAAGTACCTTTGCAGCCATTAAAAGTGTCAAATTGATGGAAATAGAAGGACCAGCGCTGGTTGAAAGTAAGATCCCCCACCTGCTCAAATACATGGGATCAAAAAGAGAAATCATAAATTTTGTTGTAGATGCAATCAATTCACTAAATGTAAAAAATGTCTGGCTGTGCGACTTATTTGCGGGTACAGGAGTAGTTTCCGGCTCATTAAAAGGCAAGTATAATATTCACGCAAATGACATCCAAGCGTATTCTTCGGTTTTGTCGAGGACTTATCTATCAAATTTGAAGGGTGCTGTGAAACCGGAAGAAATAGATATTATAAGATTAAAAGCTAATAAGTTAGTCAATGAGTTTTTGCTTAAATACCCGCAGTTGAATTTTGACTACAGTGAAGCTGATACGATTGAAAAATTTATAAAAATTGAAGAAAAGCAACAAGTGCTTCTAAATTATAATTTTGAAACTGGCTTCAGTCTTTTCGCTAAAAACTTCTCTGGTACCTATTGGTCGTACGACCAATGTGTATGGATTGATTCGATAAGAGCAGTTGCGGATCAATATGAAGGCCGTATAGAGTATAATGCCATTCTTTCTTCTTTGATATTTGCCATGTCCTATGTTTCTCAAAGCACGGGGCACTACGCACAGTATAGGGATGCAACAAAAGATAATATGCTGGATATCCTCAGCTATCGTAAAAGAGATATATGGATTTATTTTGAAAAGAAATTCAAAGAACTCACATTAAACCTAAATGGCGAAGCAAATAAGGAATACCGGGTTACTACGTTGGATTATGCTGACTGTCTAAGAATAATTGACGATGGGGCAATCGTATACGCTGATCCACCTTATCAATCGGTACATTATTCCCGGTTTTATCATGCACTAGAAACTTTAGTTAGATATGACTATCCCAAAGTATTACACAAAGGGAGATATAGAGACGATCGGCATCAATCGCCATTTTGCAAAAAAACTACCGTAAAAAAGGCCTTTAAATTATTATTCGAGGCGATCAAAGAGAAAAATGCACATTTGGTATTGAGTTATAGTGATACCGGAATGATTGAGCTCGCAGAAATTAAAATAATTGCCAATCATATTTTCAAAAATGACTATAAATTCAAATTACTTGAGAAAGATCATATTCATAGCACAATGGGCAGAAGTGATGAGAGGCAGCAAGAAGTGAAAGAATATATTTTGTTATTTAAAAAGAAATAATGGCCCCTAAACCTGATCTCCTTTCAAAATTAAAAACTTCTTGGACAAAATATGATTCTGTCCAAGTAATTGACATTATTGCCTCTAACGAAATTGCCGATTTCATTAATAAAAACAAAAAAATTGATGAACCTATATTAAGGTCCTTTTTAGGTATTAAATCACTAAACGAACCATTACCATTATATTGGAATGAAATTCAACAATATCCGGATCAGATAAAGCTATTTTCTCTTCTTGCGGTATTATTTACTCACCACTCAAATATCGAAAGTTTCGCGAATGAGTATTCTACGGGCGATATGCATGGCGTATTTATTGTAGCGCAGGAAGGGATAAAGCAATACACAAATATAAGAAGTGCGCTGGTAGAGTCTGGTGCAGCCGAACCATCCTTTCGAAGACGGAAAAATGTACCATATGATTTCTCAAAACTTTTTGAGAATGGGAATGTCGGACCGCTATTCAAACAAGTTTTAAAAGAAAGGCTAAATAGAGTCGGTTATGAAAATATTGATAATGACTCGGAGTTTTATGAAATTTCATACGAAAACAATTTTCAAAGAGCTTTAAGCTTATCCAAGGAGCAATATAAAAAATGGCTTGAAGGTGAGTCCTTGGATAATAAAATAGTGATTGATGATTTAAAATGGCTTGAACAATATACAACCCTTACTGAAATAAAAGCGTTTTCCGTCACTCAATGGCTAAGCGATTGGGACAAAATTAATTTTGACGAAAGTAAAAGGC
>JBIOHG010000087.1:0-12493 GCA_044448765.1 Sphingobacteriales bacterium
ACTATAGGTCCCAATCGCGGCCTTGAGGGTGTATTGGATGTTATATCGGCTTTAAAAGACCAGGCATTTGAATTGCATTTGCTGGGGCATCTGTCAGCCGAAGCCAGGTATATCTTTACTAATTATAATTCTGTACCCATCTATCTTCACGAGCCTGTTCCTCCGGATGAGGTGATTCCTTTTGCATCGCAGTTTGATATTGGTTTAGCAACTGAAGAGAGGACACCGTTGAACCGGGATATGTGTTTAACAAACAAAATATTCACCTATATACAAGCCGGGTTAGCTGTTATAGTCAGCGATACCTCAGCCCAAAAGCAGTTTTTAACAGAATACCCCGGCATAGGCAAAATATATCAAAAAACTGATACCGAAACCCTGACGGACATCCTGTTAAATTACAATCAAAGCCGCGAAGAGCTTATAGAGACACGAAAGTCCGCGCTTCTACTGGGCCGCCAAAAGTTAAACTGGGAAACCGAAAAGGAAAAATTTATATCCGTCATCAAAGAAGTACTTGACCGCAATTGAATAAAAAACTGCTTATCATTTCTCCGCACATGCCACCGTTAAATGCAGCCGATATGCAGCGGATACGCATGAGCTTGCCTTACTTTAAGCAGTTTGGCTGGGATGCTGAAGTGGTGACCATAGACCCCAAATTTACCGACATAGTAAGGGACGAATTATTAGTGCAAAGTGTGCCGGCTGATATCAAAATACATACCATCAAGGCATTTGATAAAAGCTGGACATCAAAAATAGGGCTGGGCAGCCTGGCACTAAGGTCGCTTTTATTTTATCGTAAAAAGGTAAGCCGGCTTTTAAAGGAAAGTCATTTTGATCTTATTTATTTCTCTACAACCGAATTTGCTGTATCTACCCTTGGGGCATACTGGAAAAAGCGGTTTGGTATTCCATACATTATTGATATGCAGGACCCCTGGCATTCTGATTATTACCTGGATAAGCCAAAAGAGCAGCGCCCGCCCAAGTATTGGTTTTCGTATCGTTTGAATAAATATTTGGAACCTATTGCCATGAAAAGTGTAGGCGGGCTGATCAGTGTTTCAGAAAATTACATCAATGATCTGAAAGCAAGGTATCCTGAAATAAAAGATATTCCATCAGCTACAATTACTTTTGGCGCATTTACACCTGATCTGCAAATAGCAGCAACTAACAGCAAACAATTTACCAGCTTGCTTGATCCTGAATTTATCAATATTGTATATGTAGGTCGCGGCGGCAATGACATGCGCCGATCCATAACCCCGCTTTTTAAAGCTCTAAGGGATGGTTTGGGTAAAGAGCCGGAAATATTTAACAAGATAAAAGTATACTTTATCGGTACCAGCTATGCTCCAAAAGGGCAAAGCAAGCCAACCATATTACCGCTGGCCGAAGAAGTTGGCGTAGCAAACAGCGTGGTTGAAATTACCGACCGGATAAGCTATTACCACACGCTAACTACCCTGCAGCAGGCAGATGCTTTGTTTATACCCGGTTCCGACGACCCGAGGTACACTGCATCGAAGATATTTCCTTACCTTCTGGCACAAAAACCTTCGCTGGCTATCTTCAATTCGCAAAGCTCGGCGATCAGCATCCTGGCGGAATATGGTGCGAAATATGTTTACAGTTATAACGCAACGGCCCAACTTGAAGCCAAAGTTTATGATTTTTTAAAAGAAGCTATTACTGGCGATAAAAAGGAATGTAAATACAATCCTGACGCTATAAAAAAATATTCCGCAGAAATTATGGCGAAACAACAATCTGAACTCTTTAATAAGGTACTTGATGGAAAAGTTTAAACGGACCTTCGGTTTTATATTCAGCCATCCCTTAAGCAGCCGGCATCCTATTAAGAGTTTGTTTCGCTTTGTGTTATGGCAATTGGAAAGCGGATTATCACCTTCCAAGCTTTTTGTAAGACGGTTTATAGGTCCGGTTAAATTTTATGCCCGTAAGGGCCTGGCAGGTGTAACCGGGAATATTTATGCGGGCCTGCATGAGTTTAACGACATGGCTTTCCTGCTTCATTTCCTGCGTCCGGGGGATGTTTTTTTTGATGTGGGATCAAATGTGGGCTCCTTTACTTTGCTGGCATCGGGTGTATGCAAAGCAAAAAGTGTTACTGTTGAGCCGGTGAAATCAACATTCGACCTATTAAACAAAAACATTGCCTTAAATGATCTACAGGATAAGGTGACCACAATAAATGCAGCAGCAGGCTCAGCCGCCGGGACTATAACCTTTACTGCAAACGAGGATACTACAAATCACGCAATTATTGAAGCCGGAACTGAGACCACTGGCACTATCGAAGTTCCGGTGATCACCATTGATTCTATCAGCGCGCAAAACCCGCCTGTGTTAATGAAAATTGATGTCGAAGGCTTTGAAACCGAGGTTTTAAAAGGCATGCAAAAAACCCTGGATTCATCTGCATTAAAAGCGATCATAATAGAGCTAAATGGCAGTGGTGGTTACTATGGGTATGACGAAGGAAAAATACACGAGCTGCTGCTTTCCAAAAAATTCAAGCCTTATACTTATGATCCGTTTAAACGTTCGCTTACCCAACTGGAAACGTTTGGCGGTCATAATAATACCATTTACTGTCGCGATGAGGGCTTTGTTAATAATCGTTTACAACTGGCAGTGGGCTTTCAAATTATGGGGGAAGTAATTTAATTTATGCGGCTGGCTATTATCACCACACATCCTATCCAGTATTACGCGCCGGTGTTTAAGCTGCTTCACGAACGGAAAAAGATCGATATCAAAGTATTTTATACGCGTGGGCAAAATGCCGGCACGCACGATCATGGGTTTGGGAAAGCAATAGACTGGGATATTCCTTTGCTGGATGGCTACCCTTATGAGTGGGTGCAAAATACCGCTGCTGAGCCCGGCTCACATCATTATAAAGGCATCGTTAACCCGGGCCTCATCAAACAGGTGCAGGAATGGCAACCAAACGCGGTGCTGTTTTTTGGCTGGGCCTATCAAAGCCATTTTAAGGCGATGCGCTATTTTAAAGGCAGGATACCGGTCTATTTCAGAGGCGATTCAACATTATTGAACGAGCCAGCAGGCATACGAAAAATATTGAAAACTGTCTTCCTGAGATGGGTATACAACCACGTCTATAATGCCTTTTATGTCGGTACAAATAACAAAGCCTACTTCAAAAAATACGGATTGAAAGACGAACAGTTAACTTTTACTCCTCATGCCATTGATAATTCACGTTTTGAAAGCGATCATGCAGGAGAAGCTAATGAGCTTCGTTTATCATTGCATATAAAACCTAATGATATCCTGGTTTTATACGCGGGCAAATTTGAATATGTCAAGAATGTCGAACTGTTGCTTTCCGCATTTATAAAGCTGAACCGGGAGAATGTTCATTTACTGTTGGTTGGCAATGGCGTAAAAGAGCCTTTGTTAAAAGGCATGGCTGCCGATAGTGATCTGGCCGGCAATATTCACTTTTTAGATTTTAAAAATCAATCTGCAATGCCGGCCCTATACCAGTGTGCCGATCTATTTTGCTTACCTTCGTTTAGTGAGACCTGGGGCCTTGCCATAAACGAGGCCATGGCCTGTGGCAAAGCCATTTTGGCATCGGATAAAGTTGGGTGCGCCATTGACCTGGTAAAGAAGGATGTTAACGGCGATATTTTTGAAAGCGGTAACGAGGATAGCTTAGTGAACAGCCTGGATGAACTTACACGCACAAAAACCCGTCTCACGGAAATGGGAAAAAATTCGGCCCTGATCATAAAAGATTGGAATTTTGTAAACATTGCAATAGCTATTGAAAATAAACTTACTGATACCACCGCCTGATTCATGTATGTTTAAAGCACCTGGCATATTGGATATAAATAGAACATAACGATGAAGGGGGCGCAATTTGAAAAGTATCTGGTACTATATCTACCATGGCTATTTTCGTTATTATTCAAATCCGATCCGGAAGTTTCCTTTCTGATAGCGTGGGCCGGTTCACTCTTTATCTTTTATGTTACACTTAATGGTTGGGTTAAACCGATACCGAAGGACCGTAGTATCCCGGAACAATTGATGCGCCCTATTTTCCTGGTTCAAATAATTTTTGCAGGCTATACCTGTACTACATCTATTTTTTATTTCCTGAACGTACTCGGATACCAGGATTTTCATAAAGCCTCTCAATATTATCTTATAGATTATCAACGGCTGGCGCTCACTGCCCAATGCCAGCGCTACTATTGCCTGGGGCACGCCGCATTTGTAACCGGTATACTAATGTTTATGCACTACCCCGAAAAGCAGGAATATTACATCGAGAAAGAGAAAATTGCAGGCCTTTTATTTTGGTCGGCAATAATTTCCCTTCCTGTATCTATTATGTTCTCAAGGGTTTCGGGCCTGTCACAATTCGCATCCCAGTTCAGTTCACTAAGTTTTATTGCAGTTACACTTGCCCTTGCTTTTGCCATACCTTTGCATAAAATATGGAATACGCTCATCTGTTTCATA
The DNA here is from genome assembly GCA_044448765.1 of Sphingobacteriales bacterium. Classification (GTDB taxonomy): domain Bacteria; phylum Bacteroidota; class Bacteroidia; order Sphingobacteriales; family Sphingobacteriaceae; genus Mucilaginibacter. The sequence continues at coordinate 4,537 of JBIOHG010000087.1, forward strand.
TTTTATTTTTTCAACTTTTACCAGGCACTCATTTCAGGCTTTAAGGAGCCTATTATTATCAGCATCCTGGTATTGGGTATATTCTTATATCCTACCTATAAAAAAATAGTTTTGGCAATCTTTACCCCGGCCATTATCCTTCTTTTCGTTCTTTTGCCTACTTATAACCGTATTTTCAGAGAAAATGCCTGGGGCGAAGAAGTTTCTGCCGATGAAGCCTCGCAACTGGCATTAGATGCAGCATTAAACTCCAGCACGGCAACTGCTGAAGAAAGTAACTGGGAATTCCTGGCTTTTAGGCTAAGTGAGATCGACATGTTTACCACTTATGCATATTCCACACCGGACAGGATCGACTTTTATGGCTTAACGCTACTTAAACAATCAGCCATAGCGATAGTTCCGCGGATATTCTGGCCGTCAAAACCTATTACAGAAGACCTGGTGATGGAGCGTGTATATGATGCCGGGGTTATTAACAAGGGCTCTAATGTTTCGGCCAAACCGGCTTTTATTGCAGATGCTTATCTTTCGGGTGGTGGCTTTGGCGTTTTTATTGCCATGTTATTATATGGTGCGGTAGCCCAACTCATCTCTCTTCATGCCGAAAAATTATTTGGAGGCTACATATTAGGCACCGCGCTTATATTTAGCGGGCTATTCCAGATCTTTTGGCGGGGCCTCAGTTTCGAATTCCTGATCAATACCGTATTCTGGGCATATATAAGTATGATCATCATTCAAAAGATCATGGTGGGTTCGCATCTATTGAAAAAAATTTGAAACTGCTGCAAGTAAATGCATCTTATAAACCGGCTTATATTTATGGCGGCCCTACCATGTCTGTTTCAAAACTGAGTGAGGAGATGGTAAAGGCCGGGCATATCGTCGAAGTTTTTACAACCACCGCAAATGGCCCGGGTGAATTACCTGTACCAACTAACTCAACGACTGATGTAGACGGCGTTAAAGTCACCTATTTTAAACGCCTGACCAAGGACCATACCCATTTTTCGCCGGCTTTGCTGAGAAGATTGTGGAAAGAGGTGCGGCAATTTGATGTGGTCCATATCCACGCGTGGTGGAACCTGGTATCGGTACTTTCCTGCTGGGTTGCACTGCGTCGCGGTGTGCCGGTCATCGTGTCGCCAAGGGGTACTTTGAGCGCTTATTCATTCACTAATAAAAACGATCTTCCCAAAAAAATGATACACGGATTGCTTGGAAGGTCATTAATAAAAAGAAGTACCATACACGTAACCTCGGACAGAGAAAAACAGGCGATGGAGTTGCTGGTGAACCCCGAACAGATTTTTAACATACCTAACTTTATAGCCTTGCCGGATGTGGTTCCAAACGCACCTGCCGCGAGCAACGGCCATCTGAAATTGATCTTCCTGTCGAGAATTGAAGAAAAAAAAGGGCTCGAAATATTATTTGATGCTTTGGCTTTGGTTAATATCCCCTATCATTTAACTATCGCCGGCGATGGCGTTGCCAGTTATATAAACAGTTTGAAATTATTGGCCGAAAAAAATGGAATCACTGAACAAGTAAGCTGGATAGGGTTTCAAAAAGAAAATAAATTTGGCATTTTGCGACAGCACGACCTGATGGTTTTACCTTCGTATGATGAGAATTTTGGTAACGTGGTAATTGAAAGTCTGAGTATGGGCACGGCGGTACTTATCAGCAATAACGTGGGCCTGGCTGCCTACGTGGAACAAAATAACTTTGGCTGGGTATGCGAGAACAATGCGACGGTTTTTGCCGGTGTCATCAGTCAACTAAATAATGAAAATGCACGTTTAAAAAATGCCCGGGAAAAAGCACCGGCAAAGATCAGGGCTGATTTTGATGAAAAAAAACTTGCAGAGATGTATGTGTCGATGTACGAAAAAATGATGACTTATGAGTGATTATAAAGATTACGGCTACACGCACAACCGGCCCAGGCACACTTTTGCCTATTTAATGGCATCCTTGCTTTCGCTGCTCGGCCGGGACAGAAACCAATGCATATTAGACCTGGGATGTGGTAATGGCTACCTGGTGAATTACCTGTTAAAGGAGGGCTATAACGCTTATGGCACCGATGCCTCGGAAGATGGTATTGCCATTGCGCGTGAGGTGCAGCCCGATCGCTTCTTTTTACAAGACCTTTCCACCGGGGAGTTGCCGCAGGAACTGCAAAAATCAAAGTTTGATACCATCATCTCTACCGAGGTGATAGAGCACTTATATGACCCTATGGGTTTTATTGATTTCTGTAAACAATGCCTTGAAAAGAAAGGGGAGCTCATTATCTCAACACCTTATCATGGTTATTTAAAAAATTTGATGCTAAGCGTGATGAATAAATGGGATGGTCACTTTGGTGCCACATGGTATGGGGGGCATATCAAGTTTTGGTCGAGGAGGACACTCAGCCAATTACTCATCGATAAAGGTTTTACCATTATTGCCTTTAAAGGATGCGGCCGCTTTCCGTATTTTTGGAAATCAATGATCATCAAAGCTAAACTGCCTTGAGCACGCCATTCTCCTTCATAATACTTACTTACAACGAGGAAATCCATCTTCCGCGATTGCTGCAATCTATCACCGGGCTTGATGCACCTGTTTTTATACTGGACTCGGGCAGTACGGATAAAACCGGTGAAATTGGCGAACAGTATGGCGCCAAGTTTTTAGATCACGCTTTTGAGAACCACCCCAAACAATGGGACTTTGCACTAAAAAACTTCCCGGTAACTACACCCTGGGTGATATGCCTTGATGCCGACCAGGTAGTTACACCCGAACTTAAGACACGATTGAAGAATTTTAAGGATGAGGAACATACCGGTATTGACGGTATTTACTTTAACCGCAAAAACTTTTTTAAGGGCCGGTGGATAAAACACGGCGGCTATTACCCATTTTACCTGCTCAAAATGTTCAGGTATGGCATTGGCTATTCGGACACGAATGAAAATATGGACCACCGCTTCGTTGTGCCCGGCAAAACAGAGGTTTGGAAGGACGGCGTTATCCTGGAAGAAAACCTGAAGGAAAACAACATCAGTTTCTGGATCGATAAGCATAACCGCTACAGCGACCTGGTTGCCCGGGAGGAAGTTGAAAGGATGAACCAGGCACGAACACAGACCATTAAACCCCGCGTTTGGGGCTCGCCGGATGAGCGCACCGCATGGCGCAAACAATTATGGTGGAAATTGCCCCGATACATGCGCCCGACACTTTATTTTACCCAACGCATCGTTTTCCAGTTGGGCTTCCTGGATGGCCGTACCGGTATCATATTTCATTTTTTGCAGGGCTTTTGGTTCAGGTTGATCGTGGATGTTAAAATAGACGAAATACTAAAACAACAAAAGGAAGGGGGGCAACATGTTTGAAAGGGGTTCGCCGGTAAAGTTCGTTTTAATATTTCTCACCCTATTTATAGCATTTTATTATTTCAACATTGTTTTTTTTGGTCTCACTTCGCAGGGAAATCATTACAATCCATACCTGGCGCACCATTTTAATTATATCGTTTGGCTTAGGCATACCTTACTAAATTGCAGCGCAACCCTACTCAATTGGCTGGGATATTCGGCCATCACAAGTGATACCGAAATATTGGTTGCCGGCCATGGCACCCTAAAACTCATCTATTCGTGCCTGGGGTTGGGGATCATGAGTTTTTTTAGCGCATTTGTTATTGCTTATCCAAAAAAGTCAAAAGCCAAGCTGATCTTCCTTGTTTCGGGGATAATTGTTATCCAAATATTAAATGTGACGCGTTTCGTCGTATTAGCTATCTTTTGGGATAAAAACGCAGACACGCAGATCGTTGATCACCATACCATTTTTAATATCATTATCTACGTAATTATTGCCATTAGTCTGTATTTTTGGATAAAGCACGATGACAGATCAACAGCCGTTTATGCAAAAAACTGACCTTTCCGCTTACAATAATCATCCTTACCATCCGGGCGGCAGCGCGCTTAAACGAATTTTATGGTACTACATCAATATTTTTTTCTTTAATAATTCCTTATTCCCATTTTATGCCCTTAAGGTATTTTTGCTGCGTGCGTTTGGCGCCAAAATTGGTAAACAAGTTGAGTTTAAACCAAGCGTTAATATTAAATACCCCTGGAATTTGACTATCGGTGACGAGGTGTGGGTAGGCGAAAATGTATGGCTGGATAGTCTGGTAATGATAACCATCGGCTCGCACGTTTGCTTATCGCAGGGTGCTACGTTACTTACGGGCAATCATAATTATAAGAAACATTCGTTTAATCTTATAACCGGTCCTATTGTACTGGAAGACGGTGTTTGGATAGGTGCCGGGGCAATCGTTAGCCAAGGCGTCACAGCACACTCACATGCTGTGCTCACCAGCGGCTCTGTTGCAACTAAGAACCTTGAAGCGTATTCTATTTACCAGGGTAATCCCGCAGTTAATGTACGTTCACGAACTATAGAATAAACTACTACCTACCATGCCTATTGAAAAACAAAATCTCTCCCGCATTATCGTTGGCGCAATTTTTACCGTTGTGCTTGTATTGGGCGTTTTACTTGTCCTTTCTCCCCCAGCTGTTTTTCCCGATCCCGCAAATGGCTTTCATGTGATGCGCTCCATGGAGATGGGCGGGCCTTTCAACCACGTCGTTGCGCCGGACCAGGAGGATATTGCCAAAAATACTTCTGATTTTTTAACCTGGTGGTCGCCGGGGCAGTATTTAGTGCCTTATGCGTTCAAAACAGTTTTTGGTTTAAACACCGGGCAGGCTTCAGCTATAGTCATTACGCTTTGCCAACTGCTTGGCTTAGCAGGTTTTTTTGCCTTTTTTAAGAAGATAGGCTTTACACCGCTTATATCGGCCTTAAGCGTATTGTTTATCACCTGCCAGCAATTTTTTGTAGTACCTTACGTATTTTACAACGGCGGCGAAATGCTGCTCTTTGCTTTCTTAGGCTGGTTTTTGTACGGATGCCTTGCGCCCAGATCGGCAGATTGGAGACTCGTGATTTTCGTATTACTCACCGGCTGGATAGGTTTCTTCTGCAAATCATCCTTTATGTGGATGTACGCTGCCGGGCTGCTGTTTTTATGGTTCAGGCTATCCTCGCAAAAAGGCGCAAGCTGGCTAAAAAACGGCATTTGGATAGGCTTGGCTGCTGTAGTTTCTGTTGCGGCAATATGGCTATTTTTCCTCTCGAAAGGACAAAACCCGGCCTCTGCATCCGCAGGGCTTAAATTTACATGGAAAACATTGGGCTTCCCGCTGGCATCTCCCCTCCTTTCGGGGTTCTCAGTTGATGACCTCGCTAACGGTTTGATCTATCACACCGGCACAATCCTATTTTCACACGCGGTAGCCATCGTTATACTTGTGGCATTAGCTATTTTAAGTGTATGGTTAGTATGTGTTATCTTGAAACGCGTACCCGATATGAATTACCGGCTGCTTATTAAAGTATTTTATATTGTTTCTATCTTGTTCTTCGGCTTTGCCTATTTACGGCAAATGACTATATCCTATGAGGCAAGGCATTATCGAATTATTGGGCTTATCATTATTCCGGGAGTTATCTATCTAATCAGTAAGATCAAACCCACCTGGCAATATATTTTCGGGTTGCTGTGGGTAGGAATTGGCGTTACGAGCATAATATACCTTACCAAAGGCTATTCGTCCAATAAAAACATAAGCGCCCATGGTGTTACGGGTATTGCGCAGCAGGCAATCGACCAAAAATCATTGAACGAGATCATCGCCCTTGATGAGCAAAACACCAATGCCACTTTTGTATTTGTAAATGCAAGTTTGGGGCTTGAGGTAAAACACAACCGGGTAATTACACTGCAACCTATAGGCGATGATCTAAAAATTGATTTTGATGACTATGAATACGACGGCCACGCCGGGCCATTATACATTATCCTGCCAGAAAGCTACGCCGGGCCGAAGGAGAAATTCATTTTGAAAGCTTTTCCCAATTACCATGGCTGGTACGGCTCAATGCTGAGCGATGGGTATGTGATGTATGCGGCGAAATGAGTCGTTTAACATGATAAGTCCGAGTATAATTGAAGCCAAATTTATCAGAAGCAAGCGAAGTTACGCCTACACCAAAGTATGGAAACAACTGGAACCAGCCTGGAAAGATATTATGGGTGAAAAATCAAATCTTAGTTCAAAGGAAGAACCTATATTATGCTTTTATCCAAATACAGTAGATGGCTGGCTTTTAACGAACAAAAGGTTGATAATCTTTGAAAATGACTCCACAACTTATTTTGATTTAGCCGAATTCTATAATGCTGAAGTTGAAGACGTTTTTGAAAATAGAGTTAACAAATTAGAATGCACAAGAATTCAATTATTTACTAAAAGCAGGTGTATAGACTTGGCAGTGGAAAATAGAAGCTGGCATGTAATTTTTGGCATATTTCGATTTATAATTAACAAAATAAATCCGAAATCGTAAATCCGCATTCCGCAATCCTATCTATTGATCTCCCCCCACAGCAAATCCTTCAACTGCTCAATTCCCTTTTGAGCCACGGACGATATAAACACTGAAGGAATATCTTTCGGTAACTCCTTTTTCATTTCCGCCAGCAATTCCTCATCCAGCATATCCATTTTGGTAATGGCCAGTACGCGTGGTTTGTGCATCAGTTCGGCGTTGTATTCTTCTAACTCGTGCAAAAGGATATTATATTCTTCTTTTATAGTGCGACTGGTATCAGCAGGTATCATAAACAGCAATACTGAGTTACGCTCAATGTGCCGGAGGAATCTAAATCCCAATCCTTTGCCTTTTGAGGCGCCCTCGATAATTCCCGGTATATCTGCCATCACGAACGAGCGATTGTTGCGGTAAGCCACAATGCCCAGGTTGGGCACCAGTGTGGTAAACGCATAATCTGCTATCTCGGGCTTGGCTGCCGAAACTACCGAAAGCAGGGTCGATTTACCTGCATTCGGGAAGCCAACTAAACCCACATCGGCGAGTATCTTCAACTCCAGTACGTTCCAAATCTCCAATCCTTCTTCACCTGGTTGTGCAAAGCGTGGCGTTTGTTGTGTAGCCGACTTGAAATGCCAGTTACCCAATCCCCCACGACCGCCGGGGGTTAATATCTGGGTCTCCCCATCTTTGGTAATTTCAAAAAGTATTTCACCTGTCTCCGAATTTTTGGCAATCGTTCCCAGCGGAACTTCCAGTATCTCATCACGACCTGTTTTACCTGTTTGCAGGGATAAACGGCCGTTCTCGCCATCCCCGGCAATTACATGCTTGCGGAACTTGAGGTGAAGCAAAGTCCATAACTGGGCATTGCCTTTGACAATGATGTGCCCGCCCCTGCCACCGTCGCCGCCATCCGGCCCGCCTTTTGAGGTCAGCTTATCGCGGTGCAAATGTGCAGAGCCAGCCCCGCCATGCCCCGAGCGGCAGCAAATTTTCACATAATCAACAAAATTGGAACCCTGAGACATTTTGAATTCGGATTGCGGATTTTCGAATTCGGATTTATTAAAAGGAATTAGCGGATTTGCTAAATTCCGAAATCCCAATTCCGAAATCCGATATTAAAGCGCTTCGGTAACTGAACTTATCGTATCAAAAATTGCATCTTTTGACCCGATACCGCTAACGCGTGTAAATTTATTTTGGTTTTTATAGAAATCAGCTACCGGAGCCGTTTTATCATTATACTCTTTAATACGCTTGCGGATAACCTCCGGGTTGGCATCATCTGCCCTGCCCGAAGCTTTGCCGCGCAGCAATAAGCGATGCTCTAATTCTTCATCACCAACCTCAAGCGCAATCATGCCTGATATTGCTTCATTTTTGCTTTTCAATAGCTCGTCCAAAGCTTCAGCCTGTGCCACCGTACGTGGGAAACCATCAAATATAAACCCTTCGGCATCCCTGTTGG
>JBIOHG010000088.1:0-11660 GCA_044448765.1 Sphingobacteriales bacterium
ATATGATATTGATGTGGAGAATTATGACGAAGGTGAGCAAATAGCCAAAGAGGCTATACACTATTCGCGCGATAAAAAACAACGTCTCCGCTGGACGTTCATTTTGGGGCAATTGCAGGAGTTGAACAAAAAGCCAGCCGATGCCTATAAAAGTTATTCGCGTATCGTAAATAGTAACGCCCTTTTCGAAATGGCATTTAACGCCAACCTGAACCGCATCCGCATACAGGAAAATCAAAACGGTGCCAAGGCAGATCGTATTACTTTACTGAAAAGTTTGATAAAAAATGAAAACAACAAGGATTTTATCGACCAGATATACTATCAAATAGCCGAATTGAATTATAATGAAAAGAACATTAACGAGGCAATCAATAATTATCGCCGGTCTGTCCGCTATAGCCGCAAAAATCAAAATCAGAAGGGCCTATCGTACCTGAGGCTGGCTGATATCTTTTTTAAAGACAAATCGGACTACATCAGCGCCAAAAAGTACTATGACAGTACCTTGTTTAGCTTATCGCCAAGTTACCCGGGGTACCAGGGTATAAAAAAGAAGGGAGATAACCTGCAACTGCTTGCTGACAGGCACGGCATCATAGCGCGGGAGGATACCTTACAAATGCTGGCAAAACTGGATGATAAAGGGAGATCGGCAAAAATTGATGCAATGGTAAATGCTGAAATTTTAAAACAGCAGGCCCAAACAGCTTATGTCGATATTCCAAATAACGCTAATGGCAATGGCCCGGGTGTTGGCGGCACCACCAGCAGCTTTTATTTCTATAATTCGAATGCTATAAGCCAGGGCTACAATGATTTTAAACGCCGGTGGGGCAATCGTAAATTAGAAGATAACTGGCGCCGGAGTAACAAAGGTGCCAGCGACATTGCCAGCAGCAGTTCGCAAAATATCGATCCGGATGCACCGGTAGACGGAGCCGGCAAAGGCAAAAATGCAAGCACCGCCGGCGACTATCGTAAACAGCTTACACAAAACATCCCGCTTACACCGGAATTGCTGGCTAAATCAAACACCCGCGTTTATAATGCCTATTTTGATATAGCCAATTTCTACCGGGATGTTTTAGGCGATAAAAAGGAAGCCATTGCAATTTATGAATTATTACTTGCCCGCTTTCCCGATTCGCCAGATAAACCTGCGCTTTACTATAGTTTATATCGGCTGCATGCTGATAATGATCCCGCCAAGGCAGACCAATACAAAAACATGCTGCTTAAGAATTACCCGGATACGCCATTTGCCAAAATAATTATGGATCCTGACTATGGTAAAAAAATAAACGATGCTGATGCCGAATTAACGGGTTTATATAACCAGGTGTATGATGCTTACGCCAATAAAGATTATACCAATGCAATAACCCAAATAAACAGTCTGCAAAAACAGCGTCCGGATAATAAATGGGCCTCGCAACTGGCTTATTTTAAGGTGATATCGGAGGGGCATCTCGAAAAATTTGATCCTTTCAGGGACAGCCTCGTTAAATTAGCCTCTAAATACCCTACTGACCGCTTAATAACACCGCTTGCAAAACAGCACATCGCTTATTTGGATGCACATAAAAACACTTTAATGCCACGCCCCTTTGTACTCACAGACAAAGATCCCAATGAGGAGCCTTTTATACCTCCATCTGTCGCACCGGATAAATCGGTTGCCAGCTATAATGCTTTTGCCGAGCAGCAAGACAAAGCTTTTAAGCAAGCAGAATTAGATAAACAAGCAGCCGCTGCAAAACTGGCTAAACAAAATGCGGCAGCCGCTCAACCTGTGGCAAATCAATCGCAGGTTAATAGATCAACGGTTTTTCAATCCGTTAAAACGCAGCAGGATAGTGCAAACAGTATTGCAGCCAATCCATCTAAAGCTGATTCTATCGCAAATAATAAACTGGCCGTTAACACTCCAAAACGGGAAACACCGTCCATATTTTCGATGCACGACAGTACAAACTATTATTTTGTGATCAATGTTGGTACTGCTACAACCAATTTAGCATCGTCAAGATTCGGCATTGGGCAATTTAATCGTGCTAACTTTGCAAACGGCACAATAAAACACCAGCTAATAAACGTTGGTGATGATAATCAGCTTATTTTTGTGGGCCGATTTTACAGCCTGGCTGATGTAAAGGATTATGCCAGGGCCATCATCCCTCTTCTGCCGGACATTATGAAGGTGCCAAAGAATTTGTATGGTTTTTTTATCATAACACAAGAAAATTTAAATAAATTGAAAAACCTGCCTGCCAGACAGGCAGGTAAAACAATGCTGGATAGTTACATGGATTATTATCAAAATAACTATTGAAATACCTACTATTGAAAAAAATTAAGCATCAAAAAAGATGGTCACCAAATTAACACCACAGGACATTAGGAGATACAACGGCTATATCTGGAAATTTTTTGGCGGTTGTTTCGCACTACTTGTATTACTCATCGTCGCAACATATCTGGGCGTTTTCGGCGACTTGCCCCTATTCCGCGACCTCGAAAATCCAAAAAGCAACCAGGCAACAGAGGTCATCTCGTCCGACAAGCAGGTTTTGGGCACCTATTATGTAGAAAACAGGTCGAGCGTAACTTACAAGGATATCTCGCCGAATGTTATTAATGCGTTGGTGGCTACGGAAGATGAGCGCTTTTACCAGCATTCGGGCATCGATTTTAGGAGGCAGTTCAGTATTATATTCCTTAACATTTTTAAATCACAGGGTGGCAGTACCATTACCCAGCAACTGGCTAAAAATCTTTTTACCGGGCCGCCTTCGCACAATAAAATTGTACGCATCACACAAAAGTTTAAGGAATGGATAACAGCAGTGCAATTAGAACGCCACTATACCAAACAAGAGATTATCACCATGTATTTGAATACAGTCAATTTTGGCGCTTATAATACATTTGGCATCAAATCGGCTGCACGCACTTATTTCAGTACCACGCCGGATAAATTGACGCCAGACCAAGCCGCTTTATTGGTAGCGATGGTGAATGCGCCAAGTAAATACAACCCAATTAATCATCCCGACAAGGCTTTAGCTCGCCGTAATAATGTGGTGCTCCCGTTGATGGCTAAACAAGGATACCTTAGCGATGGACAATTAGCAGAATTTAAAGCCAAACCTTTAGGATTAGATTTTAACCCGATAACCCATAACGATGGCCCTGCGCCATATTTCAGGGCAGTATTGAAAAGGGAAGTTCAAAAAATATTCCAGGATCAATCCATAGTAAGAGCAGATGGCTCTGCTTATGACCTCGACAGGGACGGACTAAAAATATATACTACCATTAACTATACTATGCAGGAATATGCCGAAGAGGCACAGGCAGAATATATGCGGCAATTACAGGTGGTATTTAATAATCACTGGAAAGGATACAGTCTTTATAAAAGCATCAAAAATTTTAAACTGCTGCTAAGCGAGGGGATGCACCGATCTGACCGGTATAGGGCAGACACTTTACAGGGCATGTCGCAGGAAGAGATCAAAAAAGATTTTAATACTCCTACCGAAGTTGATTTGTTTACATGGAAGGGCGATACCACCATGACAATGAAGCCAATAGACTCGATCGTTTATTCAAAACTACTGCTTCGGAATTCATTGATGAGTATGGACCCCACCACAGGGTATATCAAAGCATGGGTGGGCGGTATCAGTTTCGAACATTTTAAGTACGATCAGGTAAAAGTAGGCGCCCGCCAGGTTGGTTCAACAGCTAAACCATTTACTTATGCTGTGGCTATTGATAATGGCTTTTCGCCTTGCATGAAAGTGAATAATGTACCTGTTACTATAGAAACGCCGGGATCGCCGCCATGGACGCCCCGGCAATCTTCATACGACCTGAAGCCCGGCGAGATAACCCTTCGAACAGCACTCTCCTATTCGCAAAACTGGGTAACTGCCTATGTAATGAAAGAAGTGGGGCCGGTACCGGTAATGAACCTGATAAAAAAAATGGGGATTACTACCCCGGTGGTGCCTTACCCTTCTATCTGCCTGGGTGTTTTTGACGCCTCCGTTTATGACATGGTGGGAGCTTACTCGGCATTTGCCAATCACGGGGTATGGACCGAACCTACTTTCATACTCCGGATAGAAGACCGAAAAGGCAATGTACTTTATACACGCAAACCCCGGATAGTACAGGCTTTGAACGAGCAAACCGCATACGTTATGACCGACATGATGAAGGGTGTAATACAGAACGGCACGGGCTCAAGGCTGGTGTATAAATATCATATCACCAACCCTGTTGCGGGCAAAACCGGAACTCCGCAGGATAACTCCGACGGGTGGTTCATCGGTATGGTGCCACAATTAGTTACCGGCGTGTGGACAGGCTGCGAGGACCCCGATATCCATTTTCGCTCAACATCGCTGGGTGAAGGCGCCAACTCTGCATTGCCGATATTTGCCCTGTACATGAAAAAGGTATATGCAAACCCTGAACTTGGTATTAAAAAGGACGTGGATTTTGAGCCGCCAAAAGCGCCGCTGACCATCACCATTGATTGTAGTGCTTATGATCAAAAACAGCAGGCAACGCCGCCTGCAACAGATGTGGATAAGAAGCTTGGTTTTTAATTTGCTTGCAGACCAGGAGAAATTGAAATGTTAATCGGCAAATGACTAATGCCTGGTGACCAATGCCTATTGACTAATGAACAAATTCGATCACAAAGCTGCTTTAAAAAATATACCGCATAAACCGGGTGTATACCAGTATTGGGATGCTGATAATGAACTGATCTATATTGGTAAGGCTAAGGATCTGCGCAACCGGGTTACCTCCTATTTTAATAAGGATACGAATGTGAATGCCAAAACCAGGGTTTTGGTTTCTAAAATACGCAACATCACTTTTACCATTGTAGATACCGAGGTGGATGCCTGGCTGCTTGAAAACAGCCTGATAAAAAAGCACCAGCCCCGGTACAATGTGATGCTGAAGGACGATAAAACCTATCCCTGGATCATTATTAAAAACGAGAACTTTCCGCGCATATTCTGGACAAGGCGTATCATTCGCGACGGTTCGAAATACCTGGGGCCGTATGCTTCCATAAGCATGATGCACGCTATTTTGGACCTCATAAAAGAAACCTATCCCCTGCGTACCTGTAGCCTTAATCTGACAAGGCAAAACATCGACGCCGGAAAGTTTAAAGTGTGCCTGGAGTACCAGTTGGGTAATTGCAAAGGCCCTTGCCAGAATTACCAGACCGAGGGTGACTACGAACACAATATAGACGAGATAACGAACATACTAAATGGTAAAATAGGAGCTGTCGTCAGGAATCTAAAGACGGATATTGATGAGGCCGTTACCAGCCTTAACTTTGAAGCAGCGCACAAACTGAAGCGGAAATTTGATCTGCTGGAAAAATACCAGAGTAAATCAACCGTAGTTAATTCGTCTATTACCGATGTGGATGTTTTCAATATAGCGTCCGACGAAAAATATGCCTTTGTCAATTTCCTGAAAGTGATGAATGGTACCATTATCCAAACGCAAACTATCGAATTAAAAAAACGCCTTGATGAAAGCGACCAGGAACTCCTCACATTAGCAATTTCCGAATTCAGGACCAGGTATAGCAGTAAGTCGAAAGAAGTTATCGTTCCATTTCATCCGGATGTTGACGATGGTTTGATCAAATTTACCGTACCTAAATTGGGCGAAAAGAAAAAACTGCTCGACTTATCCCACAAAAATGTGCTGTTCTTTAAAAAGGAAAGGATCGATCAATACGAAAAACTAAATCCTGATATACGCACCGACAGGCTCATGGATACGATGATGAAGGATCTGCGCATGAACCAGCAGCCCCGTCATATCGAATGTTTTGACAACTCCAACTTCCAGGGCAAATACCCCGTGTCGGCTATCGTTGTTTTTAAAGATGGGAGGCCATCCAAAAAAGATTACCGTCACTTTAATGTGAAAACTGTGGAGGGGCCAAATGATTTTGCCACCATGGAAGAAGCCGTTCACAGGCGTTACAGGCGGATGCTGGATGAAGCAACCGAACTACCGCAACTAATTATTATTGACGGTGGTAAGGGCCAACTGTCATCGGCCATTAAAAGCCTTAAACTATTGGGTATTGATAAACAGGTTACCGTTATAGGCATTGCCAAACGCCTGGAAGAGTTGTATTATCCCGGCGACCAATACCCGTTATATCTTGATAAAAAATCTGAAACGTTAAAGATCATCCAGCAATTACGTGATGAGGCTCACCGGTTTGGCATCACTTTTCACCGTAAAAAGCGCGATAAAGGCACACTCGCAACTGAGCTTGAATTGATAGAAGGTATCGGCAAAACATCAGCAGATAAGTTGCTGAATCATTTCAGGTCGGTAAAAAAAATACGCGAAGCTACTAGTGAGGATTTGCAGGAAGTAGTTAATACTAAACAGGCTAAGGCGATAAGGGATTATTTTAGTCCGAAGCCCTAAGCCTGATCTTTAAAAGTGTCATTGAACTTAATTAAAGTAAAAAGCAAAAACCCGAAGCTTATAGCTTTCGGGTTTTACTCTAATATTTCCATTCCGAAATCGAACTTCCGACTTCCGAATCCACATTAATATTGCCACAGATTGAGTTCCCAATCCATTATTTGTTTCTTCACGCGCTCTGCCTCATATAGCCTGTCCATACCCTGGGCATAATCCTTGATACGCTCATCCTTGTCATTGGATTCCTTGGTGATATAACTTGCGAATATCCTTTTCATAAACACGTCGTCATAGCTAAGCCCTGTATTATCATTACCACGGTTAACGGCTTCTTTTGTGGCCAGAATAGGGCGTGCATCAGGGAAATATATCCAGAAGGCGGGCTGATAATCCAGGTTTACACCGGTTACCTTTGGCTTTATCATAGGAGCAATACCAACGATACGCGGCTCAAATACCGAGCGCTGCCTGTCAAATATCCACTCTTCTTTAATACGGAATCTAACCATACTATCAGGGTTAAATTCAGAAGCCTGCATAGTTGAACCGATCTTATCACCTGTTTTAGGGTCAAATTTATCAACCAGCACACTGTCCGACATTGTTCTTTTAGCCTGGGTGGGGGTTAAAGGCAACGTAAAACCATCACCATCAGGATTATCCTTGGTTTGGTTAGCATCGTATGCTGTCAATTCACCCGCAGCGATAGCATCCAGCAATATATCTATCAGGCGGCCTTTCGGCGATGCCATATACTGGTTCATTTTATCACGCACATCAATGTCGCGCCATACCCATTTGGTATAAGCCGCGTCCGATTCGCGTATGGTTGCGTAAGGAGTTACCCTTGCGTTCAGGATATTACTTTTTTTGTAATACCCGTCAAGCGGCCTGTTAAATGGCTTTACCGGACCAGCTACCTTTTTGGTAGTATCCGGTTTGTTTGCTGCAGGGGTATTAGTTGCCCGTGTCTGCGAGGTTGTCACAGGCTTACTTGCCGGTTTCCTCTTTTTCTTCTGACCAAAAGCGGTTACACATGCTAAACAAAGCGCTATAACCAGAATTCTTTTTTTCATATCCTTTTAATTTGCCGATAATACTATCGAGTTCAATCCGCGCTGCGTACCATCCGGGCCAACTGCAATGATATCTTTAAATATAACCGTCGAACCGGGGCCAATCGCATTGATAGCCCTACGCATATCGCTTGACAGATCTGCACCGGTAGTTGATATAATAACCGGATCCGCTCGTGGTTTCACTACTATCAATGTAAAACGTGTCACATTAAATGTTGCATCAAAGTCAAAACCTTCAAGTTTGGCGAAAACCCTGTTCTGCGCCTTTATATTAACAGAACTGGTACTTCCATCACTTTTCCCGGCAAACTGTGCCTTTGGATCAGGTATACGTTTTACACGGAATTTAGATGTGCCTAATGGAAGTATTTTGCCCCCGCCGATATCTCCCGATACTGAAATATTAGCTTCTCCAATTGAAGAAACAAAAGCGTTAAATTTTCCGCTGCCAGTTGGCTTTAATGAGCCTCCCGACATGTTAACTTTTACCTTATCCAGCGAAATACCTGGGGCCGAAACCGATACCGGGTTTGGCACACCTATGTACAACACATTCATTTTATCAGGCGATACAACAGCCGATGGCTTGGCTACCGTATATTGTTGCGGGCCCGTAGAATAAGTTTTGATAGTTCCATCCGTTTGCTTAACTACTATGGTACCTTGCCAGGTATGTGTTCCAACACCAGCATTAGCTGAATATTGACCTTTTCCGGCTTCTATAGGTATCCTTGATCCATCCACTGTAATATCAGGAGTTGAATGTGAGTCAGATGCAGTTAAAAACACTTGCGCTTTATATGGCTGTCCTTCAAGTATATAGCTTGATGGTGCAACCGCAACAGCGTTAAATTGGTCCAGGTTAACTTGTGCCTGGTCAACTTTGCCTAATAATTTTTTTATAACCTCGTTCTCGGAGTTTTTAATATCCGACTGTATTTTAACTAAAGCAGTCATCGCAGCACCCATCGGGATACCTTCGCCAAAGTTAGCCCGCTGCCAATTTTTGTGAGGGAAACCGGCCCTGTCAGGTGCATCAACCGTTCGTAAAGATAAATTCATGCCTAAAGTATCCTTGGGATCCATCAGGTGCATTAACGCATTACGTGTTGAATCTATCTTGTTACGCAAAGTAGTAGCATTCGTCCTTCTCTCAACCATCAGGTCAGCCGACTCATCGAGGTTTTCGCGTCCTTTATAATCATTGATAGCAGGCTCCCAACCACCTGTTTCCGTCGACATCGTTAGCTTCAAAGATTCAATAAAGGCGTCCAGATTACTGGCCATTTGCTTGGCCTTTTGAGCTTTATCCCATTGGGGTTGAGCCCGTTCATGCTCCTGTACCAATTTGGTTTTTTCAAATGCCGACATGGTATTGTCGATACCTGTGCCAACATTTTTAGTCGATGCTGTTAAGCTGTCGCTTATGGTTTTAAATGAGTCCAGCAAATTTTCAGGTACATCCAGGGCAATTAAGCCTAAGAGTACCAGGTACAGAATACCTATCATTCGCTGTCTGGGGGTTTCTTTGCCGCCGGCCATTTTTTATATTGCTATTCGTGTTGTGTTTAAGTCAGTTGATTAATTATACGCGGGGCTGGCTCATCGCCGACAGCATATTGCCATAAATGGCATTTAATGAATTTAAATTCTTAGCTAAACGGGTAACCTCAGTTTTAAACTGTTGCGAATCTTCAAGCGATTCGTTAAAGTTTTGCATCGTAGCTGCCATATTATGGTAGAATTTGTTCATCGATTTAAGGTGAACACTTGAATCCTGTAATTCCAGTTCATACACCGCATTCAACGCTGAAAGATTTTTGGCCAGGTTATTTACCTGCTCATGATATGCTTTTGAATCAACATTTGAATCAGCAAGCTCTGCCAGGTTTTGTGATGCTGTTTCGAACGCGCTGCTTAGTTTATCATAGCTTGCGCTGGCCGTTTTAATTTTCCCTGCAAATTCAGAAGTTGCAGTGCCTGCATCCGCTACGCTTGATATGGTTGCAACTTTATCACCAAAAGTTCTTAATCCATCGCCCAGGCTACCAATCAGTTCGGGGCCAATTTTTGCGTCAGCTAACATTTTGTCGAGCGCAGCCGTATTTGAACCGCCGCCGCCGCCAACTCCGCGTGGAGAAGCTTCCGGCAATTCGCCTTTAAATTCCTCACTTAATTCAGGATAAACACGTGTCCAGTCGATATGTGCTTCTTCCCTTTCCCGTTGAAAACCTAAAAGGAAAAATAGTGCAGCCTCGGTTGTAAGACCCGCTGTGATAAAAAGTGTGCCGTAAGGCCAGTGCTGAATCTTAAATAAAAGTCCGATGATTACAACTGTTGCACCCCAAGATACAATATTGGTAATTCCGTAAGGTTTTCTTTTGCCTTCCATGATAACTAAAAAATAATTTGATTGTTAAATTTGGTGATTTATGAAATAAAATTAGTGTTTATCTTTAATATCCCTGCCAAGAAAATGGGTTACACAACGGAAACCGATGTATGACTTAGCTGTATCCTGGTATTCGAAAGTACGGGTTGAATTTTGCAGAAAATATCCTACATCTTTCCATGACCCTCCCCTTACTACTTTTCTCTTCAACACTATGGGATCGTTAGGTTTAGCTTCATAAGCCATGCTTGGTGCAAGGTCATGTGTAAAGGTTGATGCTGATTCGTCAAATGCGTCAGATGTCCATTCGGCAACATTACCGGCCATATTATATAGCCCGAAGTCATTAGGGAAATAGGAACGTACATTTACGGTGTAGGCGCCGCCGTCGTCTGAGTAATTACCGCGACCAGGTTTAAAGTTGGCCAGCAGGCATCCTTTAGCATTTTTAATATAAGGTCCGCCCCATGGGTAATCGGTACCTATCCTTCCGCCGCGGGCGGCGTATTCAAATTCAGTTTCTGTTGGCAACGAATAATGCCCTCTCACCGGTAAATTGTGTGAGTATTTATAATTGTTGTTATAGTGCGTGCGCCATACGTTGAAAGCCCTCGCCTGGCGCCAGGTTACGCCCACAACCGGGTAGTTGCGATAGGCAGGATGAGAAAAATAACCCTCAACCATAGGCTCGTTAGCCGAATAAGAAAAGTCGCTTAGCCAAACCAGCGTATCGGGATAAACCGGTACGGTATCACGCATTATGAAATCCGCGCGCTTTTTTGTTTTATCGCCCCTGTAGTCAGCCGCTTCACGCAGGTCTAAAAGTGAATAATTATATTTTAACAAGCGTACGTCCAGTTCGTTGCGATCAAAAACGCGGTCATCACCCTGGTAGTACATGCCTTGCAGCTTTGCGAGGTTAGCCGTATTGGCTTTATTGCCCTTGGTGCTGAAATATGAAAGCGGGTAATGCTTTACATAGGTCCAGTTGATATATTTTTTTCCGTTTGATTTAGCGCCTTTTGGAGCTTGTATAAAATATTTAGGATCGTTCAGGTAGTTAACAATGGCAATAGAATCGCGCACCCATTGTACAAATTGCTTATACTCGGAGTTTGAAACCTCAGTTTCGTCCATGTAGAACGCAGGTACGGTAACTTGTTTTGTTTGGGATATCTGTGAGAAGGTTACATCCTGGTCTGTCTGTCCCATCAGGAATGATCCACTGGGGATATAAACCATACCATAAGGCACCTCTGCCCTAAATGACCTCTGGGGTATACCGGTCAATTCGCCTCTGTCACCTCCGTGTCCGCATCCGGCAAGCATTAAGCCACCTGCCAAAACAACTATCAAAAAGTAAATTTGCTTCATTTTTTAAACTAATCAGTTATTAATATAACGCAATATGACCTCTACTAAGTTATTAATTTACATTAAGTAAAACATAAAATGTTTTTTTATTATGTAAACTCCTTGCCACTTACAGAAGCAAAAATATAAATTAATAGTTTATTGCCATAAAAAAACGAAATAACTTATAATTAAGTATTTACCCTTTATGGGAATGTAACTACGGGGCATTATACGGCTTTTAAAGTTCGAAAGTTGCAGGCCCCCGCTATAAATTACTATAAATTATTTGTTTACCATCTTTACATATTGCTCAATGGCCATTGTCATTG
>JBIOHG010000089.1:0-11594 GCA_044448765.1 Sphingobacteriales bacterium
AGGGAGGGGTTTGCGGATCATTGTCTGAACCGGAATTTATAGAATTTACCGAATGGGCTGAATTCTGTTAATTCTTTAATTCAATAAATTCTGGTTCAGACTTATTTGGGCGTTGCCTGCGGCCAGGCCATACATTCATACTACACAGGCATTAGCCACGTGGCCAGTATCCATTGCTGTTCCTAACGCGAATTAATTTGAAGATTATTTAATTTAAAAATTTGAAGATAATTGATTCATTTTCAAATTTTCAAATCGGCACATTTTCAAATTAAAGCACCCCAAACTCAAACCCCCTCTTCACCCATTCCTCCATCGCCCTCGGCAATACATATTCCAACCTGTCAAAAGCCTTCAAACTATCATGAAACAAAATGATCGACCCATTGCCCGTATGCTTCAACACATTTTTCAGGCAGGTTTTGGGGTTCAACTTTTGGTTGTAATCCCGGCTGAGGATATCCCACATCACAATTTTCAGGTCAGGTTTAGCTTGTTGCAGCAATTTTATCTGCGACCGTTTTATCCTCCCATACGGCGGGCGGAACAAATTGGTATGCAATAATTCGTCAGCTTTTAGGAAATTATCCAGGTAAGTTTTGTCATCGGTTTTCCAGCCTTTCAGGTGATTATAAGTGTGGTTCCCGATGGCGTGGCCCGCATTTTTAACCTGCTCAAAAATATCCGGGTGCTTGTTTACATTATCGCCAATGCAGAAAAATGTGGCCTTTGCATGGTGCTTTTTTAAAATATTTAAAACAAACGGTGTAACAATGGGTATAGGTCCGTCGTCAAAAGTGACGTAAATACGGTTCTGAGCACGGGGATTGTTCCATAATAGGCTGGGATACAATTTTTTAACAAGCCAGGGCGTTTTTACCGGGTACATTTCGTAAATATAATGACTGAATGAGTGAATTAGTAAATGACTGGATTATTAAAATCGTTCAAAAACAGATCACTCATTCAACAATTAAAAATTAACCTTACTGCAAGGACTAAAAATATGAATCTAATATTACTACAAAAGCGGGCTCTGATAGTACTTGGACTAATAAGCGGCACCTTTTTTACTGCCGGAGCACAACAAGTAATAACACTGCAACAAGCTGTCGACCTTACGCTGGCCAATAACCTCACTATAAAACAGGCTAAGGTTACCGAATCGCTTGCGGTTGAGGATGTAAATCAAAGTAAATACAACCTGTTGCCAACGGCAAATGCTAACCCTACCGCTGGATATGGTTTCGGTCGCAGCGCTGTTTCGGGCAATTATGCTTACGCCAATCAAACTATATTTAACGTTAACGGAAGCGCCTCTGTCGGCTTTACTATTTTCCAGGGTGGCCAATTGCGCAACCAGATACTGGCAAACAAGCTGGCATTGGATATAGATAAAAGCAGCACGGCTAAAATTAAAAACGACCTGATATTAAGTGTTGTTACCGATTATCTGTCTATCCTCACCAACCAGGATTTGGTTGTAGCCGCCGGGCAGCAAATAGATATCGCCAAAATAACACTTGATCGTACCCAAAAAAGCTTTGATGCCGGCAATATGTCGCTTGCCGACCTGTCGCAGTCAAAAGCGGGCCTTTCAACTGCTGAATACAATCAAACCACCGCTCAAAACCAGCTTGACCTATCCATTTTGGTATTGAAGCAGTACATGGAAATGGATCCTAACACGGTTATTAAAGTCGAGAAACCGGATATCAGCAAGTTAACCGATGTGCGTACGGCTTATGTTGCCGGCGAGGTTATTAAAACGGCGTTGGGTGTAAATCCCGATGTAAAACTTGCCGAGGCACAACAGCAAAGCTTTGCCCAGCAAATTAAAATAGCCCAGGGCAATTATTACCCTACCCTATCGGTTTTTGGCAATCTTGGGTCCTCGTATTCAAGCGCAAACGCGCCTTTCAGGGTAATAGGCGCTACTCCGCTTGCCTATGATGCTATCGGTTCCGTGCAGGGAACAAGCCAGGTTGTTCAAACATTAGAACAGCTGCAACACCCCATATATGGTTATTATTCGCTTGTAAACCAATTCCGGGGCAATTTTAACCAGTCGATAGGTTTAAGTTTGCAGATACCCATTTTCAATCATTTCTCGGCCCGCACATCGGTTCGTAAAGCTAAATTGAATTACGAAAATGCGCAATTAACTACCCAGCTTGCAAAAGTAACTTTGAGCAAAACCATTATACAGGCCGTACAGGATCTGAACGCTGCGGTAAAACAATATGCATCAGCACAGCAAACATACCAGGCCGATAAGGATGCATTTAATGTTATGCAGGAGCGCTATAATGTAGGTTTGGTAAACTCGCTGGAGTATAATACCTCGCTTACCAATTACAATAAGGCGCAAAACGATATGATAGAAGCCAAATACTTAATGATTTTCAGGAGTAAAGTGATTGATTATTATCTTGGAAATCAGATAACACTTTAATCAGAGATCAGAGGTTAGTGATCAGAGATCAGGCTTAAATAGTTTTAGAATTTAGAAATTAGATATTAGAATTTAATAATAACAAAATGGGAAAGACTACCAAATATATTTTAATTGCGCTTGGAGTAATTGTTGTTATCGTCGTCGTTTTAAAGCTGACGAGCAAACCGGATAAAACACAGGTTGCTACCGAAAAGGCTGCCATGCGAACTATTAATGAGACCGTATCGGCAAGCGGGAAAATAAAGGCGCATGTTGAAGTGAAGATAAGCCCCGAAGTTTCGGGCGAGGTGGTTGAACTGCCTGTAAAAGAAGGTGACGTGGTTAAAAAAGGCCAATTATTGTGCCGCATACGTCCCGACATTTTAAAATCGGATTACGACCGTACACAAGCGGCTTACAATACGCAAAAAGCCAGCGTAGGCAATTCGCAGCAAATGCTGAAACAAGCCGAAGCTACTTATATCAACCAGCAGTCGATATATAATCGTGATAAAATATTATTTGATAAAAAGGTACTTACCGCTGCCGAATTTGATGCCGCCAAAGCAAGTTACGAAGGCGCAAAAGCCGGCCTTGAGGCTGCCAAGGAAAACGTTGTAGGTGCAAACTTTGGGTTGGAACAATCAGCAGCATCTGTTAAAGAAGCACAGGGCAACCTGGATAAAACCACCATCTATTCGCCGGTTGATGGGGTAATATCAAAATTATCCATTGAAAAAGGTGAACGCGTATTGGGTACCCAGCAATTTGCAGGCACCGAGATCATGACTATATCCGACTTAGGCCAGCTTGATGTGAATGTTGACGTTAATGAAAACGACATCAACCGTATCAAACTGGGCGATTCATCAAAAATTGAGGTCGATGCTTTCCTGGGAAAAACATTCTCAGGCAACGTGATCGAGATCGGCAGCGCAGCAAACGTAGTAGGCAACACGGCCGACCAGGTAACCAACTTTACCGTAAAGGTACGCATCGATGCCAAATCTTATGCCGCGTTAATGAACAAGGACGCCTCAAACCCCTCGCCTTTCCGCCCGGGACTGACGGCTACTGTGGACATCAATACCAATCATACCCACTCGCTTACCGTGCCGATACAATCCGTAACCACGCGCGATGATGCCAAACCTGCTGCTTCCGGTCCTCCGAAACAGGACGGCGGCAGCACCGACGATAGCAAAGCAAAAACAACAACCGCAATATCAAAAGAATATGTATTTGTTTACGATGCCGGCAAAGTAAAACAGGTTTTAGTAACCACCGGCATACAGGACGACAGCTACATCCAGATCCTATCTGGCCTGAAAGATGGCGACGAAGTAGTTTCGGCGCCGTACACTGCTATCTCCAAAACATTGAACGATAAAATGGAAGTTGAAAAGGTAGATAAGAGCAAACTCTTCAGCGCAGATAATAAAAATTAATGTGCGGATGTGCTTATATGCAGATGTGCAGATGAAAGATTAATTGTTTTTTAAATACAGTAATCCACTAAAGCCTGTCCGTTAGCTAACGGATGGGCTTTTTGGTTTGCGCACCAGCCGAGCCATCCATTATGGCCCTGGCGCCACTCGTTCATTAACGCAATAAAACCCCCATAACCCCGTTTTCCTTATTACAAAATAAACTAATACCTTAGTTCATCCTTTACCTTCGTAAATTTTTCTTATTTTTAGAACTGCTCAAAAATAAACCTGCCTAAACATATATGAAACCAAAATTTTGCCTGGTTATCCTTTGCTTCCTTGGTTATGCCGCCTTTGCACAACAGAAGCCCGATACCGCCATTGCGGTAATAACTTATGCGTTTTCGCACCTGCGTGATACCACCAATCCGGGTAAACCGTACACCGAAAATATGAACCTGTTTTTGGGCAGGCGGTCCAGCATTTACAAAACAGGAGATAAGGAACTGGCAGACTCCCTGGCGATGGAGAGTTTCAAGGCCTCCGGCGGCAAATCCATAAATATCACAAAGCCGTTCACATTTGCGCAGCTATTTATGTACCCGGACTCGCGTCAACTTTGGGTGTTTGACCGGGTTATGTTCGATAAATATCTGATGGAGGATGAATGGCCCGTAATTGATTGGAAAATTACTGACGAGACAAAAAAGATATCACAGTTAAATTGCCAAAAAGCCATAGGTACCTGGCGCGGTAGGACCTACGAAGCCTGGTTTTGCACAGACTTGCCCTTTCACGCCGGGCCCTGGAAATTGAATGGTCTGCCAGGTTTAATAGTGGAAGCTATTGATACCCGGCAACAGGTTTCATTTAAGTTTGCCGGTTATCGCACATTAAACGATGGTAAGGTAATTATCAAATTACCCGGAAAAAATGAAGCTAAACCGGCAACCGTTGAGGATTTTAACAAAGCGCGCGAAGCTATCCATAAGAATCCGTCTATTGCAAGCAGCGCATCTGGCGGGAGATATATGCCGGCTCCCAATTCAACCCCGGGCAGCTTCAACGTAAACAATAACCCATTGGAATTAACCAGGCCCTGAACCCATGACAATAAAGTTATGGGCGGCCGTTTTTTGTTTGACGATCCTCTCGTTGAGATCAAACGGCCAATTGGTTATCCGGGGTTCGGTAAAGGATAGTTTGGGGAAACCCATCAATTATGCGACAGTTACCGTTGCCAATACACGAAGCGTTGTAAAAGGGTATGCCTTAACCAATGGCAACGGGACTTTTTCGATAACCATTCCTGATAGCTTGCGCAGATCAGCCTTAACCTTACAAGCCCGCTCTATTGGCTACAGGAAAAAGAGCATTGCTATGCAGTTCGATAGATCCCAATACGATATCATATTATCTACAGATACCAGGTCGCTCGCGCCGGTAACCATCAAAGGCGAACGGATACCCATAAAAATACGCGGCGATACCATTACCTATAATGCAAAGGCTTTTAGTAGTCCGACTGACCGGGTGCTTGAAGATATATTAAAAAAAATGCCCGGCATCCGGGTTGACGATAATGGGAAGATATCATACAATGGCAAATCAATAGCTAACCTATATCTCGACGGTGACAATCTGTTGGATGATAAGTATGCGATAGGCACTAAAAATATCCCTAACACGGCAGTAGATAAAGTACAGGTGCTGGACAATCATCAGCCAATTAATGCACTGGTAGGAAAAGTATACTCCACCCAGGTTGATATCAACATTATTTTTCGCGATTCTGCAAAACTCAAGCCTATAAATGAGGCTGCGTTGGGTGCCGGCCTTCCGGGTAATTATGATGTGATGCTAAACAACATGTTGTTTAAAGGCAACTATAAAGCAATAAACTATATAAAGGCCAACAATGTTGGGTATGATCTGAGCACCGAGGTAAATTCATTCAACCTTGATGACAAACTAAAAAACCTTGATGTTTTGCCTCCCGACAATTTGTTGTCTGTTTCAACTGTAGAAAAACCCTATCTGCCCGTATACAGGTACCTGTTTAATAATAATGCCATACTAAACTTTAATAACCTGGTAGCATTAAGTAAGGACGTGAAGCTGAAATTAAACTTGTACTACCTGCACGACCGGCAACAGCAAAACTTCCAATCATCCACGACCACTTATTTGCCGGGCGATACCATCAGGTATACAGAACGGCAGAGCAACAGGCTGCAGCCCGACTTGCTGCATGCAGGCCTAAATCTGAACGTCAATAAAAAAACCTATTACATCAACAACAACTTCAGCGCGGATATCAATAAGCAAAATATAATTAGTCAGCTCAACACAAACGGCATTGCCGAAAGCCAGGGACTAACCAGTAAAGTACAAAATTTCTCAAATGATTTTAATTACATAGGCAGTAAGAAAGATCAAATTTTTGAGCTTTACTCTTACATCAATTATATCGGGCAACCACAAAATTTAACCATCAGCCCCGGCCCTGACTCTGGCTTTTTCAATAATGGCTTGCCCTACACCGGTTTACGTCAAACTGTCAATACGCCTTCTTTTTTTACGAATAATTATATCACGTTTGGCTTCGCCAATACCAAATTTCAGCAACTGTATAAAATAGGCGTTACTACCGCTAACCAGGAGCTTACCAGCGGCCTGGTTAAAACATTAACGGATGGCACTTTGCAGCCTGCGATCGACAGTGCTGTAAATGATCTGAATTGGCGGCGTTATAGGGAGTACCTTGAAGGCGACTACAATTGGATCACCGACAGATTAAAAGTTACTATGCGTTTGCCGCTTAGTTTTCAGCAACTCAAATACAGCGATAGCAGTTATCATTATCAGAATGCATTATCCGGGTTGATCTTTGATCCTGTTATCAATTTTAAAGCATCTAACGGCGCCGAGGATTCCTGGGGATTTTCTTATCGCAACACTACAGAATTTGGAAATATCAACGATGTATATGCAGGCGATATTCTCTTTAATTTCAGAAGTTTATACAGCAATTCCGGGGTCTTGCCAAAATCTAACAGTAATGTTTTCGGTTTTAGTTATAATTTCAGGCGGGGTTTAAAATTGATGTTTTTGAATCTTAGCGCCTTTTACACCATTAGGAATGCCAATACAATAAGCACAACGATTTTAAATGACAATTTTGAACAACGGGTAATTTTGCCGTTTAACAACCGTACAAATAGTTTTAATTCCAATTTAAGTTTCAGCAAACTGCTTTTTGGTTTGCAAACCACCTTAAATGCCAGGTTGGGCTGGCAATTTGACCAAACGAATAACATTGTAAACAATGCATTGCTGGGCTACAGCAATTATATTACTACGGCTACCTTAAGTACTGACTCAAAGTTAACCGACCGGATCTTTTTTAAATATTATGCAACGTACACCTATTTCGAAAGTACTCAAAAAAGCGGCCCCGCCGTTGCGGGGTTTAATCAGCATATAAATCAATTGAATGAAAAATGGGAATTAAACCTGGGAGCGGCAAAGAACTTAAATTTGAAATTGGTTGGAGATTTTTATCGCAATGAGGAACCCAATTCCAACTACACCAGCTATTTATTTGCTGACGCAACAGTTCAGTATAAACTGGTTCATCAAAAAATTGACCTGGAAGCAAGCCTGTTAAACATAGGGAATGTAAATACTTTTGATGTTACGTCGGTTTCGTCTTATGCAATTACAAATAGCAGCTATAAAATACAGGGTCGAATAGCTATGCTGAAAGCTTTATTCAGCTTTTAATAAGTTACTTTGTCAATATAGAACTACACCTAAACAATTCACGGGCCATAGGCGGAAAAGGTCTCAGTTATACAAAAAGGTACCGGATATTTCCTTTTTTAATAACGGTCCCATTATCTGACTCGTCAAAAAACTCTAACTCTCCTCCAAATTCGCCGTTGTCAGTCCCAACCAAACGGCCATGGTCTGTGTAAAGGTAGATTGTCCAATCCCTATCATTTGAGTCCCAATATTTCAGACTCAATTCATGTTTTTTAATACTTACTTTAAAGTCATATGCGCCATCTAAAAATTGCTTCCACTCTACGGAATCAGGTTTAGGAAGCTGAGTTTCTACAAAATCAGACGCTTTATATTTTTGTGCGTGTAGATCCCGGGGCAAAAGAAATATAATCAGTAAAATAAGTATCGGTTTAGGTATCTTCATTTCCGATTTTCGCCCTTTTTTAATCCCACTAATTTATTAAAGGTATCTAAATAAAATCATTTGCATATTTGCACATCTGCATATCTGCACATTCGAACATGATCGGGCAAAACAAAATATTAGTAGTAGGGGGCGGAAGCTGGGCAACAGCCAATATTAAAATGCTGGCCGATAACCCAGTCGAAAAAGAGATTTTTTGGTGGATGCGCAGCCAAAAAGCCGCCGAACATATACAGCAATTTGGCCATAATCCCGTTTACCTGAGCTCGGTAGAGATAAAAGTTCCCGCAAAAAATATATCGACGGATCTCAAATCGCTGATCGGCAAAGCTGATATTATCCTGCTTAACGTCCCTGCTGCGTTCCTGAAGGAGGCACTCATAGGTATAACACCAGAAGATTTCGCGGGCAAAAAGGTAGTTTCGGCCATAAAGGGTATTGTTCCCGACGAAAATCTCATCATCGGAGAATTTATCAACCAGCATTACGGTGTATCATTCGATGATTTTATGGTGATCAGCGGCCCTTGCCATGCTGAGGAGGTAGCGCTCGAAAAACTGTCATACCTCACCATTGCCTCGGGTGATACCGAATTGGCGGCTGAATTTGCCGCGATGCTTAGTACCCGATATATCAATACCATTGTGTCAGATGACATTTATGGCACCGAATACGCAGCCGTGTTAAAGAATGTATATGCAATGGCCAGCGGTATTTGCCATGGCGTAGGCTATGGCGATAACTTTCAGTCCGTTTTGATATCCAATGCCATCCGCGAGCTGGAGCGTTTTGTGGCCGCTGTACACCCCATAGATCGCGACATCAAAGAATCAGCCTACCTGGGCGACCTTTTAGTAACCGCTTACTCACAATTCAGCCGCAACCGCACTTTTGGCAATATGATAGGTAAAGGCTACACCGTAAAATCGGCACAGCTGGAAATGAACATGATAGCCGAGGGCTATTACGCCGTAAATTGCCTTCACGAGGTGAATAAGCACTATAACGTTTACATGCCTATATGTACCGCCGTGTATGCCATACTATACGAAAAACATAATCCCACAACCGAAATGAAACATTTAGCGGGTCAGTTGAGTTAATATTATTATTAACCAATTAATTCACCAATGAAAACTTTAATAAAAACTGCCTTGTTCTCTGCGGCTGTACTTTTTGCCGCACAGGGTTTTGCCGGAACTACTAAATCAGACACCACAAAAGTTGGTAAAGAAACCAGGAAAGTTGGCCACACTGCCAAAAAAGTTGGCGAAACAACTGCCGACGCCGCTTCCAATGCCGCAGCAACTGTCGACTCACGTGTTGTCGATAAAAAATATCACGACAAACGCGGGCCCAACGGCGAAGCTGTTTACATCAATAAACATTCGCACTATTACTACATCAACAAAAAAGGCCATCGTGTTTACATTACCAAGGCTCAAATGAAGAATGAGAAAGAAGATTAATTTTTGCCTTTAACAGAAAAAGCCCCTGTCCGCGCAATGCGGAAGGGGCTTTTCTAACTAAACTAAACCTAAAACTGTCTTTATATCAGTGATTGGAGATTAGTTAATTAGAGATTAGGCCTATCCGCCTTTTCAACTAATCTCTAACCTCTGATCTCTAACCTCAAAATCTCCTGCGACGCTCGCCACGGTCTTCGC
Organism: Sphingobacteriales bacterium; assembly: GCA_044448765.1. Classification (GTDB taxonomy): domain Bacteria; phylum Bacteroidota; class Bacteroidia; order Sphingobacteriales; family Sphingobacteriaceae; genus Mucilaginibacter. Next base: position 9,748 of record JBIOHG010000089.1, read on the forward strand.
GGCGTTTGCCTGAGAAATCGCGGAAGCCGCCACCTGACGGTGCACCGCTTCTTTCACGGTTACCACCTTCACGATTGCCGCCTTCCCTGCGGAAGCCGCCTTCTCTTCTTTCGCCACCGCCTTCGCGCTTTCTATAGTTAGACGCACCACCACGACTTTCGTTACCGCTATCGCCAGATATTTCTATCCTTACTTCGCGGCCCTTAAAATCGGCACCTTTAAAGCCTGTTTGAACTTGCGCAACTTCATCGTTTGGTACTTCAAAGAAGGAATAAACACCCTTAACATCGATCTTACCAACGGTACGCCCGCTGATCTTTGAGGTATTGCAGATATAACCCAGCAGGTCGCCGCGACTAAAGCCGTCAACCGAACCTAAATTGATAAACAAACGGGTAAATTCCGAACGCATACCGGTACGGTTAAAGCGCTCGCCTCCCCTGTCGCCATCACTGCGACGGCTTTCATCAACAGGTGCATTCAGATCAGGTGCATTTTTATAATAATCCAGGATCATGTTAAACTCCAGCGATGCAAAGCGTTTAATGATATCTTCCTTGCTCAGGTCCTTAAACTCGTCCATGATGCGCGAAGTATATTGCTCTATCTGCTGCTCGTTCACTTCAACATTGTGCACTTTATGTATCAGCGCAAATAATTGCTTTTCAACTACATCAAAACCGGTAGGTATTTCGGCTTTTACGAACCTTTTACCCAGTGTTTTTTCTATCTGGCGGATTTTACCTAATTCCTTACCGTTGATGATCGAGATAGATACACCCGTTTTACCTGCACGTGCCGTACGGCCGCTACGGTGGGTGTAATTCTCAATTTCATCAGGTAACGAGTAGTTGATAACGTGTGTAACGTCGTTCACGTCGATACCACGTGCAGCTACGTCAGTTGCGATCAATAATTGCAAACTGCGTTCGCGGTAGCGTTTCATAACCTTATCGCGCTGTTGTTGCGACAAATCGCCATGCAGCGAATCGGCGTTGTAACCGTCCTTAATTAAAGCTTCGGCAATTTCCTGTGTTTCAATTTTGGTACGGCAAAATACGATACCGAAAATCTCAGGGTTAAAATCTACGATGCGCTTAAAGGCAGCGTATTTATCACGGGCGCGGATAACATAATACTCGTGCTCTATATTCTCATTGCCTGTATTTTTAGTGCCCATGGTAAGCTCGTGCGGATCGGTCATGTATTTTTTCGCGATCCTTCTTACTTCTGAAGGCATAGTGGCCGAGAACAGCCAGGTTTTTTTCTCTTCGGGTGTGGTAGACAGAATACTGTCGATATCCTCCTGGAAGCCCATGTTGAGCATCTCGTCGGCCTCATCCAATACTACAAATTTTACATTGCTGAAATTGATCGCCTTACGGTTGATAATGTCCAGCATACGGCCCGGTGTAGCAACTACGATCTGCACACCACGCCTGATCTCGCGTAACTGATCTGAAATACTTGCGCCGCCATAAACAGCTACAACGTGTACGCTGGGCATGTTTTTGGCATAGTTTTTCAGGTCTTTGGTGATCTGTAAACAAAGTTCGCGGGTTGGGCACAATATAAGCGCCTGCGGATGATTTTCTTCGAAATCAAGTAGTTCCAGTAAAGGAAGTCCAAAAGCAGCAGTCTTGCCGGTCCCGGTTTGGGCTAATCCGACAAAATCGTTGCTGCCTGTTAACAATACCGGGATTGACTGTTCCTGGATTGGCGTAGGGTTTTCGAACCCTAACTCAGTGATGGCATTAACAATATCATGACGGATTCCCAGTTCAATAAATGGGTTCATGAATTTAAATAACGTATCTGGCTACATCGCCAAATCGGGCGCAAAGGTA
>JBIOHG010000090.1:0-11403 GCA_044448765.1 Sphingobacteriales bacterium
CTAAAGCACATTCCACTCCTTCTTCATTTCCCGCCCCGTTAACTGGTTAGCCTCGGCGTCGTTTTTAAACTCCTCTTTTACCGGGTCCCATTGCAAAGGACGGTTTAACCGGTAAGCAATATTGCCAATGTTGCAAACCGTGGCGGTACGATGGCCGATCTCAACATCGCAAATAGGTTTGCTTCGTTTTTTGATAGCATCCAGGAAATCCTTGTAGTGATTTTCGCTATGGTAAACATGTTTTTCACTGTCACCTATCGTGCGGGTGGCCAGTTCAGGCGGTGTTGTTTCTATTTTACCACGTACGACATGCACCTCGCCCTTTGTGCCGAAAAAAGTAACGCCGTTATCCTTGGTTGGAGGCTCGTGCGTCATCGTAATTCCGTTGGCATATTCATAGGTAAGATACTGATGGTTTGCATCCGGTGGGGTCACTTTAACAGGTCCGCTCCCATCCATATCCAATCCCCATTGCGCAATATCGAACATATGCGCGCCCCAGTCGGTCACATAACCGCCTCCAAACTCCCGATAATCACGCCAGTGCGCCCAAAAATCATCATTCAGGCCAGGAGCAAGGTTATGGTTGAAAACAGCAGGGGTCACATTGGGGCCCAGCCACATATCCCAGTTTAATCCGGCAGGGATAGGCTCTGCGGGGAGGTCATAAGGTTTCGGCGGCGGCCCAACATTTACGGTGACATGTTTAATATCGCCAATATAGCCGTTGCGCACCAGTTCCACCGCCTGGCGAAACTCGGGCCAGCTACGCTGCATACTACCCGTCTGGAAAACTCGTTTGTGTTCGCGTGCGGCGTTTACCATTGCGCGGCCCTCCTTAATGGTGAGTGATAAAGGCTTTTCGCAGTAAATATCCTTGCCGGCTTTAGCTGCCAGCACCGCTATGGCCGCATGCCAGTGGTCGGGCACGGCTATTACTACGGCGTTAATATCTTTACGGTCGAGTATTTTTCTAAAATCACCGTAGGTATCGCAGCCAGATATTTTGTTTGCAAATCGCTGTAGTTTGGCGTCGTACACATCGGCGGCGGCCAATATTCGCACCTGTTCTGTTTTCAGGAAAGACTTTTGCAGGTCCATGGCTTGTTTGCCTGTACCGATAAAGCCCAGCGAAACCTGGTCTGACGGGCTGCATCCGATCAAATAGTGTGGAACCATTATAGCTGCCGAAATAACCGATGCCCTGGTTATAAATTGGCGTCTGTTGATGGCAGTGGTTATCTCTTGTTCTTTTTGCATAATTGATTCAGTAAATAATGTAAGATTGAGGAAGCGTTTGGATAAATATAGTTGAAAATATTTAGCTTATAATAATTAGATTAGGTGTTCGATGTAAAGCTTTGGATACATTTATAAACTGTTATATAATGCCGCTGCTATGATAAAAAAGGCCATCCTGTTTGTATTATTTGCTGCATTTGCAACCAGCCGTCTGTCTGCCCAACAAGGCGAAATGCTCATCTATCACCCTATAAAAACTGATAAAGCAGGGAATATCGTTCCCTGGTATAGTGATGACCCGGCAACAGCTTACGACCACGACCTGCACATCATCTGGAACTTTTGGTGGAACATGCGCCGCGATATGAACGGCCTGCCTTACTATATGAACCACCAGGTATGGAACAAGAATTTTAACGACCCGCGTGGCATCGGCGGCGACCAGTTTATGATGGCCATCTCATCATGGCAATTACTGTACAACTACACCGGCGACGAGAACATCAAAGAAAATATGTATTTCCTCGCAGGATACTACCTGTCGCATGGGTTGTCGCCCGCCAATTGTAAGTGGCCGAATATTCCGTTCCCGTATAATACGCTTATTTATTCGGGCATATATGACGGTGACATGCGCAATGGCAAGGATGTAGCACAATGCGATAAGGCAGGCTCCCTCGGGTTGGAACTGGTGCATCTGTATAAGCTAAAAGACGATACGATAATGTTAGCTGCTGCTATAAAAATAGCCAATACGCTTGCGGCGAATGTAAAAACAGGAAACAATGAACATTCGCCCCTGCCATTCAAAGTAAATGTATTTACAGGGAAAACGGTACTGCTCAATACCACGGGAAAACTCTACGGTAATTCGAAAGATACGGCCTGTTATACCAGCAACCTGACACCGACGCTGCAAATGTTCCTGAACTTGATACAGCTTAAAAGAGGGAATGTGGCTGCCTATAAAATTGCCGCTAATAAAATAATAGCCTGGCTTAATAAATATCCTGCCAAAACCAATAAGTGGGGGCCGTTTTTTGAAGATGTAGGCGCCTGGAGCGAAACCCAGATAAACGCCATGACCTGTGCCCGGTATATGATGGAGCATCCGCAGTATTTCCCACAATGGAAAACGGATGTGAAAAATATCATCAATTGGGTACACACCAATTTTAATGATGACCGCTGGAAAAAGTACGGCGTACTGGTAACCAAGGAACAAAGTATTTACCCTGTTCCGGGGGAGAGCCATAGCTCGCGGCAGGCGGCAGATGAGTTATTGTACGGTTCACTTACCGGTGATACGTCATATTATACCAACTCAGTTCATCAGCTCAATTGGGCCACTTATGCCGTGGATGATGACGGCAAAACCTGTTTCCCATTTGATGAGCCCTGGCTCACGGATGGTTATGGCGATTATGTGCGGCATTATATCCGCGCCATGGCAACATACCCGGTACTTGCCCCGGTAGATGACCATATTTTATCCACTACCTCCATCATCCAACAGGCGGACTATAAAGGATTTTTTAAGAAGTTCATCTACCTCAATTTTGACAAAGTGGACACCAGCAAAGTACGCCTGTTTTATCGAACGTTTGATGATTACGGTACGGAAGAGATCAAGCTGAAAGCCAAACCATCAGCCGTACTGCTGAATGACAACCCATTAAAAGAAACCAAAGATGGCGAAGGTTATACCTGGAACGCAATGGATAAAGGTGGTGTTTTATGGGTGAAAAGGAAAAACGGGAGTAGGGTTATCGTTGAGGAATAACCTACTTCTTTAAACTCTTCAAATAAGCGATTGTCACCGGTATTTGCGCGGCATGGTTGCCGCTTTCATCTTCGATGTAATAGTGTTTAATGCCAACCGCATTTGCCGCTTTTAATATTTCGGGGATGTTGAGCTGACCTGTACCCAATGCAACATCATTTTTGGTATCTGTTCCGCCGGTCAGGTCATTAGCAATGCCTTTTCGGATATCCTTGAGGTGCACCATTTTCCAGCGGTTCTTGTATTTGTAAAGCAGTTTGGCCGGGTCCGCGCCGCCGTGGAAGGTCCACATCATATCCATCTCGAAGGAAACATATTTGGGGTCGGTGTTTTTTACGATATAGTCGAAAAGCGTCCCATCTTCATAAGGCCCGAATTCGTATCCATGATCGTGATAGCAAAGAGCAATACCATTCTCGCTTAATATTTTACCCACCCGGTTAAAATCTTCCACCGCTTTTTTAGCATCATCAATGGTAAAAATTTTGCCGTGCGGTATCCAGGCTACCATTACATATTTTACGCCCCAGAATTTGGCCTGTTTTACAGCATCTTCCGGATCTTTGGTAATTGCGCCATAATCCAAACCTATCGAAGTCATTTTAATACCGCGTTCTTGCAGCATTTTTTTGAACTCTTCAGGTGTAGTGTTTTTGGGATTCGGCCCCTCCATTTCGGTTATGCCAAGCGCTTTTATGGTATCCAATGTAGCTGCAACATTGTTTGGAAAACTATTGCGATACGTATAGGCCTGCACACCAATTGCATGTTTAAAAAGCGGTTTGCTAGTTTGTGCATAAATGCCGCCCGAACATAATGCAAGCACCAGGTAAACGGGTATCAATAATTTTTTCATCAGAAAAGAGTTTATAAAGCAGGTAATATTGGACAACAATATAGCAATCAGTCAATAAATAATTCACTAATTCAATAATTAATATTAATGCATTATAATGACATTGTTAATTTAGAGTTTCAACATTTAAATCGTAGTTTTGCGCCTCGTTCCCAATCATGAGTGATCAGATAAAACATGAATGCGGCGTGGCGTTTATTCGCCTTCTAAAGCCACTCTCTTTCTACCAAAAAAAGTACGGCACTGCACTGTACGGATTAAACAAACTGTATCTCTTAATGGAAAAACAACACAACCGCGGCCAGGATGGCGCAGGTGTTGCTACCATTAAACTGGATATTGAACCCGGCAAGCGCTACATCAGCCGGCACCGTTCAATGGCTTCCAACGCGGTTGCGGATATATTTGAATACATCCAGAAAAAGTTTGCCGACATCCAAAAAGAGCAGCCCGAAAAGATGGCCGATGCCGAATGGCTGAAGCAGAATGTAAGCTTTACGGGCGAAGTTTTACTGGGCCATTTGCGCTATGGAACGCATGGTAAGAACAGCATTGAAAATTGCCACCCGTTTTTGCGCCAAAATAACTGGCAAACGCGTAACCTGATGATAGCCGGTAACTTCAACATGACGAATGTTGACGAGTTATTACAGCAATTATACGATCTGGGGCAACACCCTAAAGAAAAAGCAGATACCATTACGGTATTGGAAAAGATAGGCCACTTCCTGGATACAGAAAACCAGGGATTGTTCGATCAATATAAAAGGGAAGGGCATGATGATAATATCGAGATCAGTAAGCTCATCGCCCGTGACCTCGATGTAGCTAAGATATTGCGTAAGTCAGCCAGGAATTGGGATGGTGGTTACACCATTGCCGGTATATTTGGCCATGGTGATGCTTTTGTAATGCGTGACCCAAGCGGTATCAGGCCGGCTTACTATTATTATAATGACGAGATCGTAGTTGCCGCTTCTGAACGCCCTGCTTTGCAAACGGCATTTAATATTCCTATCGAAGATATTAAAGAGATACAGCCGGGGCACGCATTGATCGTCAAAAACAACGGCAAGATCACGGAAGAGATGTTCATAGAGCCGCTTGAAAAGAAATCGTGCTCCTTTGAGCGGATCTATTTCTCGCGCGGCAGCGACGCTTCTATCTACCGCGAGCGTAAACAGTTAGGCCGGTTACTTTGTCCGCAGATATTGGATGCGGTAAATAACGATATCAAAAACACCGTTTTTTCCTACATTCCAAACACTGCCGAAGTTGCTTTCTACGGAATGGTGGAGGGCATGCATAAATACATCAAAAAATACCAGCACGACAGATTGTTGAACCGTGCCGATAAGATAAGTGATGAAGAACTTTCCGAAGTACTTAGCCTGGCGCCTCGTGTTGAAAAAATAGCCATCAAAGACGTTAAGCTTCGCACTTTTATTACCCAGGATGCCGACCGAAGCGAAATGGTGGCCCATGTGTATGATACCACTTATGGTCTTATCAACAAAGACGCTGATACATTGGTGGTACTGGATGACTCCATCGTTCGTGGCACTACTTTGAAGCAAAGCATCCTGAAGATATTAGACCGCCTCGGCCCTAAAAAGATCGTTGTAGTTTCATCTGCCCCGCAAATTCGTTTCCCGGATTGCTATGGTATCGATATGTCGCGCATGGGCGAATTTGTTGCCTTTGAGGCGGCTATCAGCCTGTTAAAGGAAATGGGCAAAGAGGACATCATCGCCGATGTTTACAAAAAATGCAAGGATAGTGAAGCTTTACCGAAAGAAAGCGTAGAAAACTATGTAAAAGCTATTTATGAGCCCTTTACCGATCAGCAAATATCAGATCGTATCGCCAAGATCATCACACCAAAAGAAATTAAGGCCGAAGTAAAAGTTATCTACCAGACGCTTGAAAATCTGCATACCGCCTGCCCTGATCATTCCGGCGACTGGTATTTCTCAGGAAATTTCCCAACTCCCGGCGGCAATAAGGTAGTTAACCGCGCCTTTGTAAACTGGAAGGAAGGGAAGAACTCGCGGGGATATATGTAAGCCCCTAACCCCTAAATGGGAATACCTGTTTGCTCCTTTTAGGGGTTGAGTGCTACGTACTAAACGGTGCAAAAATATAGTGCGTAACCAGTTTATCAAAAAGAATAAGCGAAGCTATTATAAGCGCGATACCCGCAACTTCATTCAACCTGTGTACAAACTTCACAGAGATCTTATCTCTTAGTTTATTGGCATAAAATGCTTTTGTAGTATCCAGACCGAATTGGACGACCAGTATAGTGAGGAACATAACGCCAATTTTTAGGGACCTGTTTGGAACGCCGTAGATATATAAGGTACTTGCCGTTGTGATCACGATGGTCCAATGAAGCAGCAGGGTTGGGTTAAGAATGCACATCAGGAAGCCTTTCAGGAAATATCCGGTTCGCTCCAGCCGTGTAGGCACCTTATTGCCATAATTGATCTTAGATTTTTTGAAGATATAATAAATACCTAATGCAAGGAGGACAATACAACCAACAACACCTGCGTTACGCTTATCCTGGTTTGAAATATCAAAATATTGTGAGCCGAACAAGATAGCTCCAACAAATACAACGTCGCTCGAAACTACGCCCAAAGCCAGCGAAACACCGGCATGAAAGCCCTTTTCAATGCTGGTTTTTATCAATGCAAAAAAAACGGGGCCGGTTAAAAACGTGAGCACTAATCCAATTCCAATTCCCCTGATTATAGCTTCTATCATTAATTTAGACTTAGCGAGGCGGTTTACCCATTTGCCGGGAACGAATATGCGATTTTATATGGGTAACAACCAAACTTAAAATTGCCATTTATTATTTAAAAAAGTATATCCCGATTTATAAAAAATAATTTTTATGTTAGTGTTTTGGAAATATCTCACCCAACCTAAAACAACTAATGGAACAAAACAAATCAAAAAGTTACGGTACTGCACTGTACACCATCATTACCGTATTCTTCTTCTGGGGCTTTTTAGCAGCATCCAATGGTATTTTTATACCTTTTTGTAAAGCACATTTTAACTTAACCCAGTTTGAATCCCAGTTGATCGACTTCACCTTTTACGGGGGGTACTTTATTGGTTCACTTGCATTGTATTTCGCTTCGCAGATCACAAAGGTTGATATTTTGAATAAATTGGGTTATAAAAACGGTATTATATATGGTTTAATATTATCAGCAATAGGTGCACTCTTAATGGTGCCTGCTGTCAACTCCGGGTCATTTGGTTTAATTCTTGGTGCATTTTTTGTTATCGCATTGGGATTTTCCTTGCAACAGACAGCTGCCAATCCATTCGTAATAGCATTAGGTACGCCCGAAACAGGTGCTAACCGCTTAAATCTTGCAGGAGGAGTGAATAATTTTGGTACACTACTTGGGCCGGTTATTGTGAGTATTGTGTTGTTTGGTGGCGCAAGCAAACTTATACCTGCGGCGGATGTCAAAATAACCGCAGTGAATAATCTGTATTTTATCCTGGCCGGGTTATACATAGCAGTTGCAATTTTCTTTTGGGTATCCAATTTACCTAAAGTAACCAGCGATGAAAAAATCGAAGCAAGTCATAAAACCAATACACCGTTACTTATCATTTTTGTAGCTTTTTGCCTGGTATTAGCGGCCGGGCCATTAAGTGAGGCTACACACATAGCAAAGCCTTATTATGTATATGCGGCGTTAGCCATCATCCTTATTACATTGATAGCATCATTGTCTGCCTCAAGCAAAAGCAATGAGGGATGGGGTGCGATGCATTATCCGCAATTGATTTACGGTATGATAGCCATATTTACCTATGTTGGTGTTGAGGTAACTATTCAAAGCAATATGGGAGCCTTGCTCAAGACTCCTGAATTCGGTGGTTATAGTGCCTCTGACATAGCTCCTTTTATCTCTTTATATTGGGGAAGCTTAATGATAGGGCGATGGACTGGTGCTATTGCAGTATTTAATTTATCAAAAGTTACTAAGAATGTGCTTACCGTAGTTGTGCCATTATTAGCGTTTGGTGTGGTGTTATTGGTAAATCGTTTAAGCGGTCAGGATGTTAGTAATTTATACATATACGTGGTATGTGTGGCAGTGTTAATAGTTGGCTTTTACGTTGGACAACAAAAGCCGGTTCGTACACTTACCCTGTTCGGAATATTGGGGGTATTAGCAATGGTTGTTGGATTATTAACTACCGGCCGCGTTGGTTTATTTGCATTTATCAGTGGCGGCCTTTGCTGTTCTATTATGTGGCCGTCCATTTTTGCATTGGCTATTGCCGGTTTAGGTAAATACACCAGCCAGGGTTCAGCATTCTTAATTATGATGATATTAGGCGGGTCAATTATTCCTCCTGTTCAGGGTATATTAGCCGATACAAGCGGAATCCACCTTTCATACGTCGTTCCTGTGATCGGCTTTGCATACCTGGCATTTTTTGCCTGGAAAGCAGGCGCTGTTTTGAAAAAACAAGGTATCGATGTTGATGCTCTGGATGCCTCGGGCGGCCACTAAATTTAGTCATTAGGCAGTGGTCATTAGTCATTTTTAAAATTGCTTTAATGGCCAATGCCAATGACCGATGACTAATTACCAATGACTAAGTTAAGTTTCAACCATATTTTTATAAATCTTGCAACCGACCTGGCTAAGCGCTCACATTGCGTTAAGGCACAGGTCGGTGCGGTTTTAACCAAGGATACCCGTATTATCTCTATTGGGTATAATGGCCCGCCTGCCGGTACACATAATTGTGATGAGGAATGGCCCGAAACCGGCTGCCCCCGCGATGCCCGCGGAAGCTGTTCGCTTGCTCTGCATGCCGAAGAAAATGCGATACTTTATGCTGTTAAAAATGGAGCTAACCTGGAAGGCGCAACTTTATATACCACACTGTCGCCATGCCTGCCATGTGCAAGATTAATATTCTCGGCAGGAGTGAAGCATGTGTTTTATCTGAACTCTTATGCCGAATATAAGGGTCTGCCCAGTGATGAGGGAGTTGACTTTCTGAATAGATTTGGAGTAAATGCAGTTAAGTTTATTGAACCCGGCGAATCGGTGTAATCAAAAAAATAATCGGTGCAATCACCTTTAATAATCGGTGTAATTCTATTCCTCAGGATCGAGCAGGTGAACGATCTTACCTAAAGCAAATTGTAATTGCTGCTCCTGTGTCATATTGGTATTGTCCAGGATAATAGCATCCTTGGCCCTTACTAACGGGCTTTCCTCACGTGTGGTGTCCTGGTAATCGCGATGGGCAAGGTTCTCAAAAACTTCATGTAAAGTTACATCGGGGTTTTTAGCGTGCAGCTCTTTAAAACGCCTTTCGGCGCGAACCTTTGGGTCGGCAGTCATAAATATCTTTAACTGCGCATCCGGGAAAACCGTGGTGCCAATATCGCGGCCATCCATCACAATGTTTTTTGAACGGCCCATACGCTGCTGCTGTTTCACCATTTCGTGGCGCACTTCGCGAATAGCAGAGACAGCACTCACATTATCCGAAACAGGCATCAGGCGTATCTCGTCGGAAACCTCTTCGTCATTTAAAGTAATATGGGTTTGGTAATCGCGTGAGTGAAAATTTAGATGAATATTCTTTAGTGCTTCCCCTACCTGGTCGTGGTTTTTAAGGGCAACTTTATTACGCAAAAAATAAAGCGTTACGGCACGGTACATGGCACCGCTATCGATGTAAATAAAATGAAGCTTTTGAGCTAAGGCTTTGGCTAAAGTACTTTTCCCGCATGAAGAATAGCCGTCAATGGCTATTACAATGTTGTTGCTCATCGGGTAGCTAAATTACTAAAAATATGTTAGCGGTTGATTGAGTTGATTAAGTTGGATTTAGTTGAACGTTATAAATTTTTGATTGTCGAAAGTTTTCGATACGACATTTAACTTAATCAACCATTTAACCAAATCAACTTAATCAACTAAATTTGACAATGAATTTCACAAAAGCCGACCTGCAAAAGGAGGTTATTTATAAAACATCCAGGAGCGGCGGCAAAGGTGGCCAAAACGTAAATAAGGTATCCACCAAAGTCGAGCTATTATTTGATATCGGCCAATCGTTGTTGTTTACCGATGATGAGAAACAATTATTACAAGCTAAGCTGCAATCCAGGTTTAACAAAGACGGCTATGTGCAGGTGGTATGCGAAGAGGAGCGAAGCCAGTTCCTTAATAAGGAAAAGGCAATTGAGAAACTATCTGTGATACTTGAGAAGGCTTTGCATCAACCCAAAAAACGAAAGAAGGTTAAACCCACAAAAGCTATGATAGCTGCCCGCTTGGAGAACAAAAAGATACAATCAGCCAAAAAGGCAAGCCGTAGAAAGAATTTTGGCGATCAGTGAAAACGGTATAGCAATGTAACATTACCCCATTGCTCCGATTCTTGCGCGGTCTTAACGTCTCTGGTATGGAAAACAGCTGCAACATCAAATACAAAACGCTTTCCCGAGTAACCGATACCTAATTGGTTACTGAAAATAAAGCGTTCAGGCTGGCGTGTTATTTCCATACTTGTTGAACTTTTGTTTCCAAACAAACTTCCCTGGTCGGTTGCGTCATAAACAACTACGTTGAACTGGGGCTGGTAATAGAAAAATAGCTCATGGTCATGAAGGGGTTTAGAACTTGCGGACTTTATGGCCGTGCTTTGGGTGCTTTCTGAATTAAACAGTTGGTTAAAATTACCAAGACGTAACATCGGCCCGACACCGGCACCTGTAAACCCATTACCCAAGTTGGCATAGCTTGTAAACGAGACATCAGCCCATGACCCTCTCGCAAGCAAGCGATTATATTGAGCTGAAAGATTAATTTCGAAGTTGTTATCTATCTGGTACTCCCATCCGCTCGGATGATATAGCCCAAAAAGACTGTGTATACTTTGTTGCGTTTGCCTGCCAAATGCGGCGGGCCCAACAACACCGATCTGGGCGCCAAGTTTCAAATTGCTCTCGTCTTTATAAAGCAGGTTAAGGTTTGAGCCTATGTATAGATAACCTGCAAACGGACGATCGATAATTGTAGTGGGGTCCGCAAGACCATAATCATCTACACTGGCCGATTGCGGCGTATACAATTTTTGCCCTAATTCGAATCCTAATATTTTATTTTGTAAATGTGTCGAAGAATCAACTTTTAAGCCTTGCCTGTAATAAATGAATGTCCCGGCAGTATAATACCTATCCTGGCCTTGCAACAAGTATGAATCATCGTCTGTCTCGATACCTATTTCTTTGCTGTGCGATTGTGCGTATGCTCCAATCCAGCAGCCGATGCATAAACAGAAACATAATATTTTTTTAATCATGGGGTTACAATTGACCCCTAAAATAAAAAAAGCCCCGAACTATCAGGGCTTTTATATGTGATTTTTAGGTTTTATTTATTTTAAGGTGTAGCCTATGCTTACAGCTCCGGCAGGGTTAAAGCCTTCATCATACAGGATAGGGACA
>JBIOHG010000091.1:0-11186 GCA_044448765.1 Sphingobacteriales bacterium
AACGTTACATTTCCATGCGATTTGCAATAAATGACAGCACTAAAACAACTTATCTGATTTGCCTGCCCCGGAACTACGACCCGCATAGGTCTTATCCTCTTATGTTTTCCCTTCATGGAGCCGTACAGATGAACACAGGTTTCCCCGATTATATGGATAGTACGGCTACCGGCGGGTGGAACAGGTTTTACACCAAGTATGCCGCTATACATGATGTCATTATGGTATACCCGAACGCAAATAATAAATTTAACTGGATGTACCCCCGACGCTGGTTTTTTTATGATCCCGGCAATTCTTAATCAGATCAAGCAAATCGTTAACATTGATGATAACCGCGTTTTTATCACCGGGCATTCCAACGGTGCTACAGGTTCTTTTTCCTACCTGATGAAGGAGCCATCCCCTTTTGCGGCGTTTTTTGGTTTTAATACCAGGCCCAGGGTTGCCACAGGAGGGACCTATCCCAGAAATATCCTTAACCGGTCCTACTTTAATGTATCAACAGATAACGACTATTACTATCCGCCTGACGCCAACGACTCCCTGTCGGTGAGTATGAAAAAACTTGGAGCCGACTACCAGGATCACCGGTACAATGGCTTTCCGCATTGGTTTCCCCAGTTTGATGAGTCAGAGCCTGCACATCGATTATTGTTTGATGACCTTTTAAAAAGAAAACGTAATCCTTTTCATCCCGATATTTACTGGGAATGTGATGACACAAAATATGGCCGCTGCGATTGGCTGCAAATCAATTCGCTTGACACCATCGGTAAGGCTGCAAGCTGGCAACAGCCTATCAATTTTCCGATAAAAAAATGGAAGATACTGGGACCTAGAAATCAACTTATTACCAAAGATACACTCGTTAGCGCGTTTAAATATGCGAAAAGATCTGGCGCGGTAAAGGCGAATTACAATCATAATGTTTTTACTATAGAAACCTCACGCGTTAAATCATTTTCGATACTATTGTCTCCCGAAATGATCGATTTCAAAAGCCCGGTAACTATAATCGTTAACGGAACACTCTACGGCAAAGTGATACCGCGTTACGACAAAGACTTTTTGATTGAAGACTTTCAAAAGAGTGCTGACCGATCAGCACTGTGGGTGAGCGCCGTCAAAGTTGCTTTACGTTAAGGAGTTCCTGTTTTTGTTGATTGAGAGCGATCAACAACTAATCAATTAAATTATTACCTCAGTTATAATTTATAACCCGAAGTTATTCCAAAGAGCAGGTCTGAAATGAGGAACGATTTCATTCCTGCCGCCCGGCAAAAAGGCTGACTGCGAAATGAAGCCCCGGGCGACAGCGCGCATTATGCCTGGCTACCACGAGTGAAATTTGTTTAACAAGTAACGAAAATTTAACGACGACGAAGCCAATACCCATGAGGGCAATGCTCGCGCGTATCCAGCCGAGGAGGTGCGCTCGTTGGCCAGGTGACCGCTGGCGCTGATGCGCATAGGTTGTTAACAAACTTTATACGAACAGGTTTGCGCGAATGTGTACTTTTGAAGAGATGACCCTTCACGAATTTAATGTTTTGGATGACAATGCCAAGGCCGATGCGGCCTGGCGCGGTTCGTTTTTAGCAGACAGGGAGGAGAACGGGCTGGCCATTCAACTTTACGCTATAGACAGTTTTTTTGTGGAGCTCTTGTATGATGCGGGAGCAAATAAGATATTGTCGTTTCATTCGTTTACCACCAAAAACTTACTGGGGACTTACTTGGCGCAGATAAAAATCGCGATATGAAAAAACTTTTCATACCTGTTTGCGCATTTATTTTAATTTCCTGGGGCTATAAGGGCCATCAGGCTGTGGCGACCATTGCTGAAAATCATTTGACGCCCAAAGCGAAAGCGCAGATCGCTGCACTGCTGGGCAGCCAATCGCTTGCTGATGTAGCCACCTGGGCGGATGAGGTGCGGAATGATCCGGCGTTCAAAGAGACGGCGGGCTGGCATTTTGTGGACCTGCCTCTGGGATTGAGTTTTGAGGAGTTCAATAAAGAGGTGCGTGCGCAAGGCGAGGATAACGCATATGGAGCGATGATGAAGATGCAGATCATATTGACCAGTAACTCGGCGTCACAAACGCAAAAGATCGAGGCGCTGAAGTTCCTGGTGCATTTTGTGGGTGATGCCCACCAGCCGATGCATGTCAGCCGCAAGGAGGACAAAGGCGGAAATACGATACAGGTCCGGTTTGACAACCGCGGTACGAACCTGCATAGTTTATGGGATAGTAAACTGATCGATCATTCGGGTTTGTCGGTGGTGCAAATGAGTAAAGCGTATGACAAGGCGACCCCGGCAGAAATCAAGCAATGGCAGGCCGACCAGCCGATGCAGTGGTTATGGGAAAGTTACCAAATCACAACGAAATTATATACGGAGGTGGAGAAGAACAATAATTTAGACCAGGATTATTATGAAACCCATATCGGTATTATTGAGCAGCGCATCGATCACGGCGGTATTCGTTTAGCGGGTGTCCTGAATGATATTTATAGCGGCAGGATACATACTTCTACCAAACATGCGCCGGCATTACCTGAAGCTGTTGTCGCAGGACCGGCCAAAGTCATTGATGTAAAAGATGCGGCTGGCCATTTAAATGAAACCGTAACCATAACAGCCAAGGTTTATGGTACCAAGGATGTGGGCAGTATGCTGTTGGTGAATGTCGGTGCGGCTTATCCGGATAGTCCGCTAACCGTGGTGTTGCGGGGTGATGCGAAAAGTTTAGTGGTGGATGGTAAGACCATTACGGTGACCGGCCGGGTGGTGGATTATAAAGGCAAGCCGGAAATCGTGGTGACGGATAAGAGCCAGGTCAAATGATGAATGAGCCGTTTGTTTTAGAAGTAACGTATCAACATAAGTTGCTGGAGTTCCCGGCGGCTTTTCAGCGCTATGGCTATACTTACCGTATCGCCATATCAATCAACGGTGAATCTTATGTCTTTGAGCCGGATGAAGAGGGCCGGTACCGTGTGTTGGGCGCAGGCAATGCAGATGCGGGACTATTACGCGTGATCGCTGAAAAGCTACAGCTATTGCGAAAGTAATCGGGTTAGGGTTTCAGATTTTTACGTTTGATCCTTTTGGCATCGTTTTTTAGGAGTTCAGGCTTTAGATTTTCCAGCCATTCAGGCAATTGATCCAGTTGTTCGATGATCACCCCATTGGCCGATTTCAACAAGGGTGTGATTTGCAACGCTTCCTCTGGTTTAGCCAAGTTTTGATAGACGGTGAGACTGTCAAAGGCCTGGTTGTAACGTGCGAAATTTTTCATACCCTGCGTGTAATTGGCTTTTATATTTTCCGGGCTGACATCGTGGCCGCCACCAGCTACCCGCAGTTGTACCCGCTGCATGGATGCCTCGACCGAGTCCAGGCCAAAAAAGTGTAAATGGACGTGATAACCCTTTTCCTGGAACTGAATAACCGTGTCCATCACCTGGCGGGTCCGAAAGTTAGTTTCAAAACCGCAATCGGTTAAACCTTTGAGCTGGTTATCTTTCCAAGCTGTAAAAATGGCCGTTTACCGCGTCGTAAAGGGTCCCGCTATCCGTTTCACCGAAGGTCTTTTTGAGTTGGAGGAATTCTTTATCGCCGTCGAAAACCGGCGCGTCCTCCTCCATGAAAGTAGCGGAAACAGAACTTTTACCGGCACCATTGGGTCCGGCAAACACATATAATTGCGGCGCTTTCATTTTTTGAGTTTGCGGCGTACCACGCGGGTTTGCCCGGTGACAGCGTCTACGCGAACCTGTTCCACCCGGTCACGATAGTCATGGATGTACAGGTCTTTAGCCCGTGGGGCTTTATAGATATTATATAAACCCCTTTCCAGGTTCTCCTTCTGGATCTTCAGCACCACTGGTTGCAGGCGGGCTGCCTGTTCGCGCAGAGAGAGTTCATGAAAGGACATCTCATTTTTCATCTTATTCAAAGATACGTTTTTTCGCGGATTTAAAACAAGCCTTCCCCCGAAGGGGAAGGCTGGATTGGTCACACCGTCATCTTTTTGCTTCGGCCGGCCTTTTTTTTTGTGGCATCCTGGCCTTGCGTTTCGGCTTTTTTCTGCTCCTGTTTAGCTTCCGGCTTTTTATAGTGTTCCAGCTGCTGGGCTTCGCCTTTCCAGTTGGTGAGGTTGACGCGGTGCTCGGCGGGGTTGGCTTCTAAAAAGAGTTTGACTTCTTTGCCGTTTTTCATTGCGGTCACCTCGTGGCGGTTGCCTTTTTCGAGCGATTTCATGAGCTTTTCGCGGTTGCCCGGTTCGCCGATACCGACGATGTCCAGTTTGTCGATGGCGCGTTCGGGTTTGTAGTTCCAGCCGTCGCTGAAGGTGCGAAGTTTATTATCTTCGAGCACGATCCAGGCGTTGTACTTTTCATTACTTTGGTTTTCGAGTTGTTTGCGGACCGACCGGCCATCCAGCAAATTATATGATTCTTTGGCGGTGATGCCGCTGCCTTTATTGATATAAAAGGTATGCTGCTTGTCATTGAGCTTGGCATCGTACTTATTAAAGAAGTACATCTCGTTTTGTTCCCCAGCTTTGTAATGCAGGGTATATCCGACATTGGACTTATTATACGCCTGGTTGGTGTCCAGCGTAAATTCTTTGTCTTTGCTGTTGATCTTTTGTTCCAGTTGGTCATTTAGCTTTTCACCAAACCCCAGGTTTAGCAATTGCTTTTGGAGGTAATTTAAATTTTCTGTGTTCATCTGATTTTGGATATTATGGTTATTAATCTATTTGCGCATGATCTTACTTGTTGATCTTTAAGAGGACAGGGTACTGGTCTTTTAATTTGACTTTGATCTTTTTGACTTTTTTGCTGAACAGGCTTTTGGCGGCGTTGACACCGCCGGCGGCCGCTTGTGCGCCGAGGCTTTGATCCATGGACAGGAATTGCATGGATTGAATGGCGTCGCTGCTGCCATTCGCTGCCGCGCCGCCGAGTTCAGCTTCCGGTGCCGGGATTCCCGGCATCCCGTCTAAACTATAGACCGTTAGGCTGACCGGTATAATTTGTTTGTCTAACCGAATATTTTGAATAGTAAGTAATAGGCGTTGATTGGTTATCGAGCACACGCCAAAGAGTTGTTGTCCTTTAGGTAATAGTTGAGATTGGATGGTCACCGAGTCGGTCAATTTTAAACGAACCGCACCGCCGTCCATAACTTTTTGCTTGCCGTCGATGATGGCCGGGATGGCTTTGAAGGGTGTCCTGTCCCCGGCCTTTTTGGGAAGTTTGACCGAGCCGGGGTTTTGGATGGCTTGTATTTGGGTCAGCATTTGGCTCAGTTGCTGCATTTGCGGGTCAGGCTGGTTGTCGCTTTTCACGGCTTTCATCAACTGGTGCAGCCTTTTAATTTTTTGTTCTGCTTGTTCGCTTTCCGGGGCATAAGCCGGTTGTGCTGGCTCGCTTAATTGTTGATTAAGCTGTGCCAGTTTCGTTTGGATGCGGGCTGCCTTTTGGTCGGCCGGATCTGCGTTTTTCATGCCCATGACTTTCAGGAATGAAGGGCTGACGCCGTTTTGTGCCGAGTCGTGTGTCGATGTTTGATAGATCGTCATTTTATCCTGTTTTTGGGCTTTGTTGAACTGGGCTTGCGGCAGTGTGGTGTCAATGCCTTTGGCGGTGTTTTGCCGTGGCGGTGTCTTGCCGCCGCCTAATGCCCAGAACGCCATGGTGAGGAAGGGTATCACGAGTAAGGGGAGGATGAGGTAGAATTTGCGTTGTTTTTCCATGATCTTGAAGATTGTGGCCGATGTATGAAGGCATACGGCCGGGTTTGATAGTGATGTTATTATAGGATAATGACCAGGCCAGTAAGCTGGCATACGTCAATGAAATGGTTATTAAGATTTTGTGCTGTTTTTTCATTTGGTCATAGTTGTGTCGCGGTTAACCAGGGTTTCCCAGCGTTCGATGAGAAAGCCGTGGGGATTATTATCGCTGCGGCTGACGTTACGCAGGTAGCCTTGGGTAATAAGCAGTTTATTGACCGATGAGGTAGAACGGATCAGTTTTTGGATAGCCCAGCACTTGAAATAATAAGGATACTGGTTCATGTCCAATTGGATGCTGTCAACCTGTATGGTTTGGCTGATGTTACCGGAGATGAGGTTGTTGTAATAGCTTTTTTCTTTAAGGTCATTGTATTGGTTACGGGCGGATTCATCTGCTAGATACAAGGCCTTACCGATATTGGCATCGATGACTTTTTCATCGGGGTCGAGCGTAAAGAAGTCATGATGAAACATGCGGATATGGTCGCGGGCTTCCACCGGGATATTGTCCTTTCGGTCAGCGGCGAAGGCTTCGAGGGCTTTGCCATTTGATAAAATATAAACATGGTTGGCGGCTTTATCGGTGCTTTGATACGAGCGGTAGATCGCAAAGCAGGAGATGATGGTGCAGCCGCCGAGGAAGCAGTAACAAAAGCGTTTGATCTGCTGGAAGGTGGTTTCGATGTTTCTGAGATGGGTGAACATAATTATTTGGTTTTAGCGGGTTCGGGATCGAGTTTCTGTGTTTGATAGGTACTGGGTGCTGGAGACAAGTGACTGCTAAACGACATGACCGCGGTTGAGGCAAGGGTGCTGACTTTGTTGAGCAGGCCATTACCGCCGCCTGGGTTAACGATATAACCGGCCACTGCAGGCACGGTGAAGTAGCCAATAATTCCGATCAATAGAAAGATCAGGTAAGCCGTATCGGTGCTTGAAAAGAAGGTGTCTCCGGCGGATTGTACCTGGGCTATGTCTAGCTTCAGCATGTTCTCCTGGACTTTGCCGATGATGGCGCCGAAGATATTGGCGACCGGCAGCCATAAAAAAACATTGACATATTTCGCCAGCCAGGTATTCAGCGTGAACTGAAAGCCATCAAATACACTTAAACCGAGGACCAAAGGCCCGAGGATGGCCAATACGATCAAATAAAAGGTACGGATGGTATTGATACAAAGCGCTGCGGCTTCATAGACCACCTGCAATATCTCACTCATCCATTGTTTAACCGTGTTGCGAAAATTATAACTGGCTTTCGCCATGGCGAATTTCATATCGTTGCCCAGCGAACTGAACATGCCTTCCTTGCTGTCGGTAGGATCATCCGGATGCGAATACTTGTACCATTTGTCGCGGTTGCCGTCGCCGTCCGGCCCGACATACATTTGCCATTGACCAGTCTTTTCGACCGCTGCTTCTTTGGCAGCCAGCAATTTTTGAATGGCGGCATCGGAGTTTTGCACCATGCCGCTGGTAGCGGTGACGGTCGGGTTCAGGATGCCGTTTAAGACGGCAATGAAGGCCGGAAATAGCAAGATCGCCATGCCCAGCGCGAAAGGGCGCAGCAACGGATAAAAGTCGATGGGTTCTGCGGCGGCGATCTGCCTCCAGACCCGGTTGCTGATATAAAGTAGCGCGCCAAAGCCGGCGATGCCGCGGCCGACGCCGATAAGGCTGCTGCACAAGGGCAACATGTCATTGTAAACACCGTTGAGTACGCCCTGCAGGCCGCCGATGCCGGTGCTCAATTCTGTAATTTGAAGTATCATAAGCCGTAGAGTTGTTTTAAAGTGTTTGTATCGTTTTGATCTTTGCTGCGTTGAAGTGAGAGTACGACGACCTGCCGGTCGAAGTTTTTAAGGAAGGCGTATTGGTCGGAAGAATCTGCATAGATGTGGTCAATGGCCTTGAGCCGTTCGGCATCGGACATGCGGAATTTTCCGGCCGTTAAAACGTCCGTCAGGCGGCTGAGGTTTTCCAGGCTTTGTTGAAGCAGCGTGGTATAGACATTGGCCATGTAACCGAGTTCGCTGGCATTGAAGCTCCCGCTTTGTATAAATTGTTTTCGATAGCGTTTGTATTCGGTAACCAGGTTGGCTTGTTGCAGGATGATGTCCGCAACGCGGCCGTAATTGGCGACGCCGGGGCTGACAGCGTTAAGGCCGTTGAGGAAGGTGGCGTGCAAATTATAATTCGCGCTGGCGATGGATTTGACCTGGTTATAACCGCCGTCGACGATATCATACCCGGTTTTCATGTCGGATAATATTCCTTTTAATTGCGTTAATTTCTCGATGTCCAATAGGAGTTGGGCCAGGTCGCTGCTTTGGGCGCGGGCGCCCAAACTCAGCAATAAGCCGATGAGGGTGATCTTAATGGTTTTCATATAAGCTTTTTAAGGTTTGTGTATCATTCGCACTTTGCCGGCGGTTGATCATTAATCGTTCGAGCGAACCCATGAAATGCCGCGTGAATTGGTATTTATTCAGCATGGCGGCGTGAATGGCGTTTACCCGCTTGAGGCGTTCGTCGTCCGTTAGTTGTAATTGGACTGATAGCAGGTTTTGCAGGTCAGACAGATCTTTATTGCAGTCGGTGAGTATTTGTGTTTTGACGGCTTGTACATAATTGGTTTCGTCAGGTGTCAGATCGGTATAGGATTGGCTGAAAGCGCTGCTGATATAGCTTTGGTAATTCAGGATGTCTTTGACCTGGGTGCTGTTTTTGATGGCAGTTGATGGCGTTTTGAGTGCGTTATAATATGCGGTATGCGCATTCAGCTCGGCTGTATTGATGTCGCGGATACCGCCCAGGCCGTTTTTCACAACGTTATAGCCTCGTTTCAATTCGGCATGCAGCGCATTATATTCAGCGATCTGCTGCTCGTAATATTGCTTTTGTTTGGCGGCCTGGCCAAAGAGCTGCGCTTTTGCGGGTAAGGCCAGCAGCAGTAAAGGGAGATATTTAACGGATGCCATATAGATTTTTGATGCTTTGGACATCCTGTGCATCGTGCGCGCGCGCCATGCTCAGCCGGATGTTCTGGTTGGTGAATTTTTTGAGGTCGTTATAATTGCCGTCAATTTCTTTAGCGATGCGGGCCATGAGCTCCATGCGCTGGCCATCGGTCATTTGGGTTTGGAAAGCGTTCATGACTTTCGCTAATCGGTCAAGATTGTTAGCGCTTTCCAGCAGGATGCCATTATAGACGCTTGAAATTTGTTGTAATTCTGCGGTGCTAAAGTGCCCGTCCTGTTGGGTAGCGGCCCAGGAAGTTTTGTAGAGAGCGACGAGTTGTTCCTGGCGATCGATGATATGGGCGACTTGTTCATAGTCGGTGATACCTTTTTTGACCGTGGATAACTCGTTATAGTATTCGGTAAAAAGGTCCTTTTGCTGGTTGCTGATGCCGGCGATATTGGAGAGCTGCAATTGGTGCAGCTCGTTCTCAATTTCTTTTTGCACGTTTTGCAGCCAGATGGTTTTGTTCTGTGCCCGCTGGACTTCCAGGTCGATTGCCCGGATGATCTTGCCGACCGTTTCGTTCAGGACCGTACCCACGACAAATTGCGCGTCGGCGCCCATGCTGCCAAAACAAAATACGAGGGCAATGATGATCTTTTTCATGGTTTTTCCTCCTGTACGATAGCGGCGATAGCTTTTTTGATATTGCCGTATTGTTGGGTGTACTGATGGACTTTGGCTTTTTCCGCGCTTTCTGTGGTATAAGTCCAGTATTCTTCACGGCTGACCTCGGTTCTATATACTTTTGACAGTTGACCGTTAAGCGATATGAATACCTCCTTGTATTTGTAGCGTTCGTCATTCGCCCTGTTCATGGACATGATGAGCGCGGTTTCCTTATCGGTGATGCCGAGTAATGCCTGGATCTTTGGGAAGTCGTTTTGATATTTGCGCTGGTCTAATAGTATTTTGCAGTCGCTGTTGTTGATGATAGCTTGCTTAACGACCGGGGAAGAAATAATGTCCTCGATGTCCTGGGTCACTACAATGGCTTCGCCGAAATATTTACGGACAGTCTTGAATAAGTACTTGATATATTCAGCCATGCCCTCCCTGGCGATTGCCTTCCAGGCTTCTTCGATCAAGATCATTTTTCTAATGTCTTTGGGTAGTTTTCTCATTTTGGAAACGAAAGTTTCCATGATGATCAATGTTACTACGGGGAAGAGAATAGGGTGATCTTTTATATTGTCTAATTCGAAGACGATAAAGCGCCTTTGTAATAAGTTGAGGTTGGTTGTGGCGTTTAGTAAATAATCGTACTCACCCCCTTTATAATAAGGACGCAACACGAAAAGCAAATTGTCGATGTCGAAGTGGCTGTCCTTAACTTTACTGCTTTTCATGGTTTCATAAAAAGGGCCTTTTAAAAATTCATAAAACGTATTGAAACAAGGTTGCGGCTTGGTTTGATAATAATGGAACAATGCGTCTGATATCGCGATGTATTCGCTTCGTTGCACGCCTTCATCTTCCTTTTTCCAGAGCGCCAGGATCATCGCCTTGATGCTTTCCCGCTTTTCGGTGTCGAGGGTATCGCCCTCGCCGGCATAAAAGGGATTAAAAGAGATCGGATTCTGTTCGGAATAAGTAAAGTAATAGCCCCCTGTGAAATCACAAAGGCCCTGATAAGAATGGCCGACATCGACTAAAACGATGTGAGCACCTTGTTCAAAGTAGGAACGCAGCAGGTGATTCGTAAAGAAGCTTTTGCCGCTGCCGGATGGGCCTAAGATGAACTTATTGCGGTTAGTAGTGATGCCGTTTCTCATGGGCTCGTCCGAAAGGTCGACATGCAATGGTTTGCCGCTCAGTCGATCACCGAGGCGGATCCCGCAGGGGGATAAGGAGCTACGGTAGTTGGTTTCCAAATTAAAAAAGCAAGCCGCTTGCTCGGCAAAAGTGTCAAAGGCGTCGTTGAGGGGGAAGTTGCCGCTATTGCCTGGCAGGCCGGCCCACCAGAGTTGCGGGGCGCCGTCGGTTTCCTGTTTGGGCTGTGCATCCATCTGTGCCAATGATGAGCTGACCTTATTTTTCAGATCCTTTAAATTGGCAGCATCGTCCGTCCAGGCCAGAATATTGAAGTGCGCTTTCACAGGTAACCGTTGCTGGCTGATCGCTTCGTTAAGAAAATCGTGCGTGGCATCACGCCCAATAGCATTTTCGCGGGAATAGGCTGAAAGAGATTGAAGCCTTAATTTTTTCGCTTCCAACTTCTTAATGGTTTGCTTGCTGTCCCCGATAAAAATGTATTGATTATACAAGTGGTTACATTTCAGCAATGTTCCTATTGGTGTGGCGAAGCCTGTACTGAATTTTGTTTTATCTGTACTGTAC
>JBIOHG010000092.1:0-11046 GCA_044448765.1 Sphingobacteriales bacterium
GCGCGGAACTGACTTTGTTTTTAATTTCCTTCGGCTCGCCCCAGGCCAATAGATTGAAGTGTGCCTTAACCGGAAGCCGCTGCTGGCTGATCGCCTCGTCGATAAACGCTGCCGCGGCATCACGGCCGATCGCATTTTCGCGGGAGTAGGCAGAGAGCGATTGCAGGCGCAGCTTTTTGGCTTCCAGTTTTTTAAGGGTTTTGGCACTGTCTTCAATGAATAGATACTGGTTATAGATATGGTTGCAGTCCAGCAGCGCCCCGACCGGGCTGGCAAAGCCGGTGCTGAACTTGGTTCTGTCGGTGCTGTACATATCATAAGTGATCCGCGGGCCGCAGAGTGCGGGTAAATGTTCGGCATCGGCCAATGTATAGAGTTGGCATTGGTGGTCACCTATTCTTAATTCATTTTTGAAATGAATGTCTTTGATGACCGGCTGATCGTCATCATTTAACAGGAAGCAGTATTGTTCTAATATACCTGGTGAAACCAGTGTGCCGGCCAGTTCGTCGTCGGTTAGTCGGCGGACGCGCAGCAGGCCGCTGTCTTCCAGGATGCGTTTGAACTGCCCGGCGCTGTCGGCGAACTCACGGAACAGTTCCGCATCGATGGCCTCTTTGGGAACAATATGCTTGCGCAGCAAGCTGCTGGAAGCACTGCTGACCGGTTTAAAGTGTTGCGGCCGCTTCGTCAGCATCAGGAAACAGCGATGCGCGAGGTAGGGCCGCTCATGAAAGAACCGTTCACTGGCATGGCTTAAAAACGTCTGCTCCCCGAACCTGGCCTGGTATTGTGCTTCAGTGAACCAGTCCTGTTTATGAAAAACGCTGTTCTTCGGCAATAACTTAATGGCTTTGACCCAACTCTGGTGAAGCGCGATATACTCATCATTCGATAGCGTAAACAATTCCGGTAATGTTACTTCGAATGCGATGGTTAGCTCACCCAGCATGGATAGCAATGTATCGTGCTCTACTTTATAGATCGGGAAAATGTCCTCAGCGTTTTTCATAAAATAATTTTCTTGAGCGGAATTTCAGATAGTTCGGCACATGGCGCGCCGCATTCTTTTTCATGAGTCCATGTGCACCGTATTTATGGCTCAGGCCAAACACTTTAAAGAAAAGCAAGCTGCCCAAACCGGCGATGGTCAGGATGCAGAAGTATACAGCACAGCCAATTAAATAAAGTATGGCAAACAATACCAGCAGGATAACTAAACCGCCACCCAAATAGCCGATATACTGCGCTTTCAGGCCCTTAAACTCTATCGGGCGGTTAATGCCTTTATTGATAGAATAACTCATACGCCAAAGAATGATTTGAGTACTGTAGCGACCACGACCAAAAAGATACAGGAGCCGAACCAACTGGAGGCGACTTTGCCGGTATCATGTTCGCCGTCGTTCCATTTTTTATAGACTTTGATCGCGCCGACCAGGCCGACAATAGCGCCGATAGCGTACATCAAGTTGGTACCGGTGGAGAAATAGCTTTTGACCTGGTTAGTCGCTTCGGTGATACCGGCGTTACCGTCTTGTGCCGTGGCAGTTGCTGCAACCAGCAGCAATAATGCGGTGTTGCGTAATTTTTTCATGCGTTAAATTTTAATGGCCATTCGGTTTCGTTGATCTGGAAAGGCAGCTGGGATTTCGCGAAAGATTGGAGCCTGCTGATGATGTTGGGGAGGCTGATCTCGTCGGCAAATACTTCGTACTTGCTCAACAGTACTTTAAACAAGGATAGGAAGCCTGCTTTGTCCTCATTGCCAGCATAAGCTGAAATGAGCGTTTCGGCTTCGGCAAGCAGTTCGTCAGCCGGGCCTTTGGGCAAGGTCTGGTCGCTGATGTCGTCCGATGAGGCCACCCCGAATGATAATTGTCCAGGATCATAAAGGCCGGTGCCGGAGTCAGGGTTGATTTGGCCCATGATGACCGTCATTGTATTGTCCACGGGTGGCATAGCGGACCGCTCTTTGGGTTGGGGTCTATAAAACCTTAGGCCAATATAGGCGTACCACGCGGCGGTACAGATCAGGAGGGCAGTGATATAAGACTGCCAGGAAATGGTGTGTAACATAATGCTTTCGTTTTGTTGAAAGCAAAGGTGGCAGGATGGCAAAAGTTTATTTCACCATGTGGCGGCTGGTGGTGAAGTAATGCCCGAACGAAGGATTGATATGGGCGATAATGAACTGAAATTCATTTCCAGGATGTCGAGGAACGCGAAACAGCGGAATGGCCTAGTTGAATTTATCCCTGATAAAATTCCAGAAACTTTCTTTCAACCGGTTCAGAAAAATAAACATCTCTTTCTTGCGTTTGCTGATGTCGAGCAGCTTATGGTAGCTCTCTTTGATCTCCATTTGAAAGACGAATTCCCAGATGGCGACGAGTTCGGCGATGTCGATGTTGCCGTTGTTGACCGCGCAGCCGGCTTTAAGGGAATAGAGCAGCTCGACCGCATCCGTTTGACTGGCGGTCCATTGCGGGTGCTTGAAAGGAAAGACCTTGCCGAGGGAACTGTATTCCTCTTGGCCGATCCTGGTCAGTTCGAGCTTGAGGTAATCCTGGAATTTTTCGTTGGCGATGATCTTGGAGAGTTTATAATCGTGACTGGTGGAATATAATTCGTCTTCTTCGAAGTCTTCGAGTTCGGCGTAAACGTCAAAACCGCCGCGCGTGTAATAGATCTCGTCGAGCTGGGTCATGCCGGAGCGGTAATAGGAATAGAAGGCCCGGTTGTGGTCAAAGAAGGTTTTGAGTTCGTTCAGGTGCATTTGGATATAGTCCTGCTGGATCGTTTCGCTGCCCGTGGGTTTTTGGAGGAGGAAGTTGTGGACGTTGATGAAGTAGATGTATTTGCTGTAGAACCGGGGTTTGATGTCTTTAAAGAAATGGACTTCTTCATCAACGCTTTGGAAGGCATAACTCGAAACATAATTTTTGAGTTTCGTCATGGCTTTTTTGCATACCTGGACAGATGCTTTATATTGTTCGGTTAAGGGTTCGTTGTTCAGCGAGATCTCGGTCAGCTGGTTTTCTAATGCGGCTAAAAAGCGTTCAGTAAATGTTTTCATAAGTGCTGTATTATTTTGGAAAAAACATTTTATTGGTTTTCGCCGTCATTTTTAAAAGAATTTCCCTTATCGCGTAAGCTGTAAACTGGTCCGGGCTGTAATACAATTTGTTCATGCTCCCGTAGGATATCTGCTCCTGTCTTTTACTCATGAAGTGGCTGGAAAAAAATCGCAGCAGGGAAGCGATTCTTTTTACGGTGAAAACATCCTCTTCATACAGCAGCCGGAGCAGCAACGAAAGCTGGGCGACCGTGAGTTTTAATTCCAGTTTGGATGATAGTTCCGGCGTTTCTATTTTCATATGGATTTCAAGCCAGTTTGCGAGTTGCTGGTGTATGGGTAAAAGAAGGGGATCATAGCTCATCGTGGCGGCCACGGGCATCGCCTGCAGGTTGAGGAGCGCGCGCCTTAAAAATGCCGGCCGGTCCGCGGGTTTAATTGCTTCTTCCTGGCGGAGCAAATGATCGGTATACCAGCGGTAAAAATGATTATCGTTAAAATTGAGATAGAACAATACCTGTGTGAGGTCCTGCTTGTTACCGCCGGCAAGCTCCCGGGATAGCGTTTCGGTGAAATGGCTGAAATACGCCGCGGACCGGTAAGTGACGGGTGTTTCAGCAGTTGTAAAGCCGTCTATGTATCCGAGCACAATAGCGGTCAGCCCGGCATTTGACTCCGTCTTCAATTGTGAACGTACCTTTTCCGCCTGGGCGGCTTGTTGTTCACCGATAAGCGTAAAAGCCGGGATTTCCGGGTCAATATACGCATGAAAGTAATGGAACAGGAAATCATTTAACGACATCAGGTGTGCGAGCCGCGACTGTGGATCATCCTTGTAAGCCGCGGCTGTTACGTCAAGCAGTGCACGCTGCGCGTACCGGATGTGCCGCCTGATCATGTCCTCCCTGGCCCCGCTGAATAACAGGGCCGTCCACACCGATCTTATCCTGCTGCATTCCTGAATGAATTGTTCATCGTTGTATCTCTCATCAGTCAGTTGCGCCAAAGTATACAGTTCATTCTTCACATGTAGCCCTGCTATCTCCTTTGGCGAGCCAGGTGAACATGACTGACCGTCGTTAAAATCGTGATCGTTGTATTTGTCGGGTCGCCGACCGTAGGGGTGGACAAGCCGTCAACCGCACCGGTCTGGTAGCGGTATAATTTACGGGTCGTTTTTTTGAATTGGCGCATGGGTAAATTTTTCATATTGGTAACTTTTTACCCAAATTTTCGGTACAAACGATGGCGGGGCAACTCTGTTACACGCACGGCGATTTGCTGTAGAAAAACGACATGAAATGACGATGGAATTACGACCTGGGACCAGGCTGATGCGCCGGTGGCCGTTGCTGCTCAGGCATGCCTGCGGCTGGATGATCTTTATCACTTATGAGATCAGCTTTGTCCGGTTCAGCGGGGGCCGGGGCTCGCCGCTGGCGGATTACGTTGCCTATTACGGCTTAAACTTGTTGCTTTTTTACTTTAATGCCCATGTGATCTTACCTTTTGCCGTCAAATCGTTCCGGTCCGTTTTGCTGATCCCTCTCCTGATGTTCATCGAGCTCGGGCTATACCTGGGTTTAAAATACGGGCTCGATTATCTTTTGGCCTTCCCGGCAAACGGGGTGCTGAGCCCGGCTGTTTATATCGAAAGACTGCTGATCCCCAATGTGTACCGCGGTGTTTACTTTTTAGGTTTTAGTACCCTGTACTGGTCGATCCTGCGGGTATTGAATTTAAGAAAACGGATCTATGAGACGGAAAAAAACCAACTGATCGTGGAGAAGGAAAAGGCCGGCCTGGAGAAGAACCTCGCCGAAGCGAGTAACGCCTACCTGCAGCACCAGATCAACCCGCATTTCTTGTTTAATGCGCTGACGTTTATCCACAACACCTATTATAAATATTCGCGCGATGCGTCCGAGTGTGTCCTGTTGCTGGCGGAGATCATGCGCTATTCCCTGGATGAGGCGGAAAGGAACGGCAGGACCACTTTAGCCGACGAGATCGAACAGATCGAAAATTTCATTAAGCTGAACCAGCTGCGGTTTGATGATGGGTTGTATATTGATTTCAATACCGAAGGCGATTTTGAGAACCAGGAGATCATCCCCCTGATCCTGCTGACGCTGACGGAAAATATCTTTAAGCATGGGAACCTGAAACATCCGTCTGAAGCAGCGAAATTGTATATCACCGTTGATGAGCGGGGGATGCTGAAGTTCACAACCTGGAATATAAAAAAACACCGGCCCGAGGAAAAGCGCGTGCGATCGATCGGGATCAGGAACGTCATTAAAAGATTGGATTATAGTTATCCGGGCTGCTATCAATTGGATATACGGGACGGGGAAACGAGTTATGAACTGGAACTTTCAATGCAGCTATGAACTTAACATGTTACGTTATTGACGATGAGTATCATTCCGTCGAATTGCTTATCGCGTATATCGAACAAACTGACGGACTTGAACTTCATGGATTTTCGACCAACCCGCTGCAGGCTTTAAACGAAGTAACCGGGATCGATCCGCCGGATATCACTTTCCTGGATGTGGAGATGCCGGAGTTGTCCGGGATAGAGTTCGCGGGCCTGGTCAATTTGCACACGACGATTATTTTTACCACCTCCTTTCGCGAATTTGCGCTGGAGGCGTTTGAAAAGGAGGCGTTCGATTTTTTATTAAAACCGATAAGCTATGCGCGGTTCCGCAAATGTATCCAGCGGGTCCAGCGAAACGTCTCAACCCGCTCGCAGGCAGACCAGGAGGGCAGGGATTTCTTTTTTGTAAAATCTGAAATAAAGGGACGGATGCTAAAAGTGACCATAAGTGATATTGTTTATATCGAAGGGGCGCAGAATTATATCAAGATCCACCTGAATGCCGGATATATCATGCCCTATCTCACGGTTTGCGAGATCGAACAGTTCCTTCCGGATGCACGATTTTCGAGGATTCACCAGTCCTATATTATTAACAACACCAGGATAAAGGCGGTTGAACATGCCCGCCTGACCTTGGACAACAATACTACGCTGCCGATAGGCAGGCATTATAAAGATGGCTTTCTTGAAAAAATGAATGCATTCCTGCTGAAATCGAAACGCAAAGATTAACCGCGTTTTACTCTTGCTTTCACCGCCAGCTGGTGTTTGTAAAGACAGTAATAAACAATCAGTTCCTGGTTGCGCTGACGATCCGTAAATAATCGGTTCAGGTGCATGTGGACGAGGTCGGCCAGGAGCTGTTCTTTGCGTTGTACGGTGAAATTTTGCCCGGCATGAACGATCGCTTGTACGCTTGAATGAAAATCCTTTGCCGGGTCGCCTATTTTTAGCCGTTCGAAATACTGCTTGTCGTTAAGCCAGTCCGCAATGTTTATTTTCAGCTCGCGGTATTTTTGATCCAGGCCGACTTTAAGGGTTTTGTCCCCGGAAAATTCGTTATAAAACGTATGTACCATTCGTTCGGCAAAACCCAGCCGCGCCTCTATATCCGGGATAAATGCGTCTAACAGGTAAGCAGCGGAGACAAAGGCCAGGCTGTGATAGCCGTAGGGAAATGACCGGCGGCCAGTCAGGTTTATATACTGCAAAGTCAGTATGCTGCTGCGGTGAAAAAATTCTTCTACCAGGCGGATCATATCGGCGCCATATCTTTCCAGCTCCCTGCGGTAAGTATCGGCTTGGTATTCCCTGACCAGGTGAAAGTGCACGGTATGCGCAAAGCGTTTTTTCAGGCGGGTCAGCACATACCCTACGGATCCCTCCTTCGTTTTAATGCGTAGCCGGATATGATGATCCGGGTCCCTGTACCGGATGAAGAACCAGGCCAACAGCACCTGGTCATCCAGCTGTTTTAATAGCGGGTAAAGGTTGTTGATCAGCAGCTCGTTGGCAGCCGCGGGGCTGCAGTACAATTTTAAATAGATCCATTGGCTGCCCAACATAAAGTCAGGCCGGATGTTACGGCGCTGAAGCTGTTCCTCCGGTAATTTTGCCTGGTATACCGGCTCCTTATGGTGTAAAAAGCTAACAAACTGGTTCACGCCCGGTTCCCGGCTGTTGACCAGGAATTCCTGCAGCGTGATGTTCTTCATCCCTTTGATACAGTCCAGGAAAAAAGCGGCTTCTTCTTCTTTTTCCAAATTAAAGATCAGCTGCTGGTCGTGACGGCTGAGCGCGACACAGGCAGGAAGCCCCAGTTTCTCTCTTAGGACGGTGAAGTCCTGTGCCGAAAGTTGTTCCGCAGAAAGATGCCACACAGCCGGGCAAAGGATGGTGTTTTTAAAAACCACTCTTGGGTAAAAGGAAAGCCCGGGAAAATGCTGCTCCATATCGAGAGCGTAGCTTGCCTTTATCCCCTGGTATTGCAGGTCACAAAGCAGCCTGAAAACGGCCAGCTGGTTGCGCGTATAGTTATAGGCAGAACTGAGGCGCGGAATGACCCTTTTTTCCAGTGACGCTGATTCGAGGATGAGCGCATCCCCTCTCACCGAAACCCGGAGGTCCGACAGGCGTATTTGCTTTTCAGCAGGCAAAAGCGAAACAGCATTGACCGGTATTTCGTAATCGAAGCATGGCTGTCTCCTGTTGATATTATCCGCGTGCGTATCGGAAAGTTGCCCGATGTCGGCGAAGACGGCCCCGGGGTTGGCGGACTGCTCGAGATCAGCCAGGCGGCGGCAGATATTGTGCACATCCGGGCTCCAGGCGCTGAACCTTCCGATCAGTGCGGTAGCGGTTGTGCCGCCCGCGGTTTCCAGGAAAACGCCGTCATCAACGATCCTGAACAAAACGGCTAAGGTGGGCGGCGGCAACAATGAATGGTCAATGGGAAGACCGGCAAGATCAGCTTCAGTCAGGATGATCGGTTCGTTTGCCGTCCACCGCTCTAACAATAGCCGGTGAACCGGTGACCATTCAAGCAGCGCATTCGGATTTTCCTGGGCGCTAAAGTTAACATCGCGTAACAACGCCTGGTCGCCCGCAGGTGAAAGTAACGGCCCGTAGCCGATCCCGGTTTCCGGGTCAAGCGCTTCTAGCAACGGTATTTTTCTGCGGTCATACCGTGCCTTAAAATCCGATATAAATTGCTGGAGCATCGCCGGCTGCATGTGCGGCGACAAAACCGTGAGTGCTGTGAGCCCCTCCCTGACCTGTTGTTGGTATTTGGTATGCAAGCCGCCGCTTGCCGCACTTCTTTCCAGCCCCGCGTAATACAGCTGGCCGGACCCTTTAACGCCATAGGACGACAACCGCCGGTTTAATAGATCCAAGTGTTTCAGGTTGGGAAAAGAAACCTGAAGCATCCGGCGGTAAAGCGCCGCCAGTTGCTTTTTTAACAACGTTTCAGGTAACCCGCCCTCATCCAGCAGCCGCCCCAGGTAATCGTCTCCTATGATATTAATCGCCGAGCAAGGGACCAGGATTTGTGCGCCGATGAGAAAATGAAGATAATCAACAGCGGTTTCTTCTTCACATCCGGATAACGTCATCATCCGGCTGCTGATCTCCTCCCATTTCCGCGAAGTTTGTTTACAGAAGTTTATTAACTCCGCCGTTAATGCGTTGCATTCATACGATTCCAGGTCAAAATCGGCCTTTCCATGTTCGTCCGAATAATCCGTCCTTATAAACCGGAACGACTTCCCGGCCTGATATAGCGTAGCGTTAACCTGGTAAACGCCTGCTTTTTCATCTTGGGTCAGCGCCCGGGCAAGCTCAAGTACGACCTGCTGGTCGAGCCGCAAATGCAATTTACACGCTTCGAGTGGCTCAAGCTTTATTTGATCATGCGTCCCCCAGCCCAGCAGCGTAAACGAAGCAAAACTGCCGAATGGCGTCGGTCTGAAACTCATTCGGTTATAATATTTTAGCAGGCTTAACTGTTCTTTGCCGGATAGCCCCGTAAACTCGAAGCCTTTCTTTTCCGCCGCCTGGTAAAGCTGCGGACTGGCCAGGTACAATGCCGTCTGAAAGTACGGATCGTGCAAAATATCACCTATGTTTTCTGGTTTATAGTGTTTAATGCTAAATACCGGGCTCCTTAGTATTATCTCATTGAGAAATTCGTATCGCGTAATGGTATCGTTCATCAATGTATCGGCTAATCAGATCGGTTTTCCTAATTAAAGGCAGCCGCAAACTTAATAATTGAAAACACGAGGCAATAAATTATATCAAAGCATAAATTTTAGCTTATGCCGTCTGTAATCGATAGGGCAGGTGTGCCTGCCTGCAAGATGTAAGCTACAGTTGATTTGATAAGAAGTCCCGGTGGCATGTGTTTGTGTGATTACAATTGTGTTAATCACAATATTTATAAGCCTGCCATGCTTCATTAGAACTCCTTTATTACTTCAAAAGCGCGATATTAGCATATCATGCGCTCAAACCGATTTTTGTTTTAAAATAATTCCTGATTATCAATGTTTTTAATATACCACCCACAATTTAGTACTTTACCAGCAACAAGATGAAACATACAAACTACCGATGTTCCACATTTAATATTAACGTATCTCTTTTATCAACAGGTATTAATTTTCTTAAACTATCAGCAAGTTTGTTGATATTTAAAATTCTTCTACGCGAATTTGCTATACTATCTGCAAATCGAATCTCATTTTGAATTTTAGTCATATCATCGTAAAATACATGAATAACAATATTCTTGTCATGAATTTTATTTAAATCAATAGTTGCATCTTTTGAATTGACTCTTACAGTCAATAAATTTTTCCTTGTTGAATCAATTGTAAACTGCGTAACTAATTTAGGGAGATCGGGATGTAAATCATCTGTATGAATTATCGTATCTGATATTTTTTTATCATTAATCATTATTTTTAAACGACAAGATTTAACGTCAAGTGTACTAGACGCGTCCATCAAAAGTGAAACTTTTCTCCTTTGATTGGTAGAATTGCAACTCATAAATAAACTTAAAAGAATAAGAACGTATCTTGTTTTCATAATAACATTTTAATTTTTTACTGGCATTAAAATATGCATACCAAATCTTCTATCACCTTTCCACGGACGTTCATTTGTTGAAATCCCATTTGTTACACCCTGATTTTGCCGATTAATAATTATGGCTCGGTTAAAACCGCGCGGATAATTTGAAGGTAACGTTCTATTATTGTTATAAATGTCTTTTATTTGAGAACTTGTAAAATTTGCTGCTGTGTTTATGCCCCCATTATAATCCATAGGATCAGAAGTATTACCATTAAAATGATCTATAAAACCTAATTGATGGCCAATTTCATGATAACTGCCATTAATTAAATAATTCATATCTCCAGGAGTGTTCTCAAGATACGCAATTCGACCATATACTTTACTTGTAACACCGTCAGCTCGGGTTACTCCGTCCGAAGAAAGTCCCGTAACCTTATCAACTATTGCAATAACATTATCGGTTTTTCCAATATCATCAACAGAATGTGCTACTGTAAATTGAGAATCTATATTATAAGTTGTAGTTGTTACCGTCCCGTCTGGATTTGTTACTGTTCCAGTGGTTGATGTGTTATTTAATCTGGAATTTATCCCAGCCGCTAATGCATCAGGGTTGCTATTTTCTGTTTCGTCAATTACTTTACCTGTAATATGAGTTGTATTTGTTATATATGTATTTCCATTTTTGTCTGTTCTGCTGGAATGTGTAGTCCAAACCGAATCGCCATTCATATCGATGTTTGAAATTGGATTTAAAGCCCCGTATTGATATGGTGTCATTGGGGAATATTTCTCTGCATAAGCATCTATGGAGTTAAATCTTCCAATAACCGGATCATAGAAACGTGCACCATAATCGTATTGGCTGCCACAAAGTTTTCAAGTTTTTGGCTGTTTTCCGTTTTGCACCTTTTCGATGCCATAAAGAACGTTCGTGACAGTAAAGATAAGCGTAAGTTTTTCATTTGCAAGGCGGCTTTTGTTGGTGGTTACC
>JBIOHG010000093.1:0-10693 GCA_044448765.1 Sphingobacteriales bacterium
AAGCGATACTTGAAGGCGAAATATCAAACTCACGGGAGGCCGCAATTGACTTTACTATCCGCAAGGGCGAAGAAATTGGCTTAAAAGTTGTGGCAAATGATTTTAAACTTTAAAATATTATTTTTGTTAACTACTACCACTTATATATACAATGGCACTATACAGATTCAAGGTTACATTTGAGGATTATGACGATGTGACGAGAGAGATAGATATCAAATCCACTCAAACATTTGAAGATCTTCATCGCGCAATACACCAGTCAACTGGTTATAATGGAGATTATCCTTCCTCTTTCTATATCAGCAATGACCAATGGATAAAAGGCGAGGAAATTACTTTTATGCCCAGCCAGCGCAGAATTGATAGAGGTATAGCATTAATGGACAAAGTAAAACTGAGCAATCGTATTGATGATCCGCATCAAAAGTTTTATTATACATTTAATTTTGACCGCCCTTTTGACTTCCATGTAGAGCTATTAAAAATTATATTGGAAGAAAATCCGGGTACTACATATCCCGCTGTTATCAAATCAACCGGCGAGGCGCCAAAACAATTTGGCAACGTATTTAACCCCACTACAGTGCCGCCTGCAAATGAAGATTTCGACTTTTTGAACGAAATGGAATTTTCGGAAGAAGATACGGAAGAAGGATTCTCTGAAGTAAGCGATACGGATGACCTGGAGGTGCACGATGAGCCTGCAGAAGCCGCCGATGAGGAAGAAGATGAATTTGGAGGCGAGTTTTCGGATAATGAAGGCTTTGATGAAGAAGGCCCGGCTCACCATGGTGGTGGTGGCGACGATTATTAATAGTAGCTTATAGTTGATGGTTCATAGTTCATGGCGTTTTGCGATCGCTTATAAACCAACAACTGCCATGAACTATGATCTATGAACCATGAACCATCCACAAAAACTTTAATTGTAATTGCTGGCCCAACAGCTGTTGGTAAAACTGCGGTTGCTATTGAACTCGCCAAAAAACTTAATACAGAAATTATTTCGGCCGATTCGCGGCAATTTTATCGCGAAATGGCTATCGGCACGGCCAAACCTTCGCCCGAAGAGCTTGCCCAGGCAAAACACCACTTTATTGATTCGCACTCTATAACGGAAAGCTTTTCGGTTGGTGATTTTGAGGTACAGGGACTCGCTTTACTTGAGGATATATTTAAAAGACAGGATACCGCTATATTGGTTGGCGGCTCAGGCTTATACATCAAAGCAATATGCGAAGGTTTTGATAAACTGCCCTCCGCCTCGCCTGAAGTAAGGGAGAAGCTCAATCTCGAATTTAAAAATGATGGTATTGCCCCTTTACAGGAGAAATTGAAAACTGTCGATCCGGTATATTACAACCAGGTTGATCTGAACAACCCGCAACGCCTGGTAAGGGCATTGGAAGTTTTCGAAACCACCGGGATACCCTTCTCGTCTTACCGAAGATCCATTACCAATATCCGCCCTTTCCGCACCGTAAAAATAGGTTTGAATCTGCCAAGAGCAGAATTATACCGGCGTATCAACGAGCGTGTTGATGATATGGTAAAGCAGGGTTTAATTGAGGAAGTACGGTCATTATTACCCTACCGGCACCTTAACGCCTTAAATACAGTGGGATACAGCGAGCTATTCGATTATTTTGATGGCAAAACAGATCTGGTTTCAGCAATTGAACTTATCAAACAGAACACCCGCCGTTTTGCAAAACGGCAGCTTACCTGGTTCCGAAAGAATAAGGATATAAAATGGTATTATCCCGGTAGCATTGATTTGAATTCAATGATTTAAACCCAAAGAATTTGATCATCAATTTCATTCTAACCTATTTCCCAAAACCGGACTGTACCACGCTTATTTTCGTACAGTTCAAACCGTTATATTATTAATTATCTGATAATATATTATTCATAAACTAAGAATTTATTTTGTTTACCTTGTATTGCTTTAACAAGGCAAAACGTATACTTCTAAAATATGTATCTCAACCTTCACAATGGATTCCAAACCAATAAAAAGAAGACACTTTTCAGTCAATTTACTTTTGCTCGTTGCATCGATGGATTGGGCTAATTACGTCATTAACGACCATGTTAAAACGGCAACAAAAAACATGATTGATTTGTCACTTAGCGGGCAATCGCTTTTTACAAAGTAGTTTTATATACCAAACCTTATAACATTAATGAAACTTCCCCTTATTGATCGAAGAAGCTTTATCAGTTCACTTGCACTTATTGTATTGGCAAGCTGCAGAAAAAGCCCGTTAAAAATACTTCCTCCTCCTACTGACCCCGGTATAGACATGGGTGCCTATAATATAACGGAATTTGGTGATCAGCTATATTCGCCACCAACAGATATCAGTAAAATATTCCATGGTTATACCGATAAAATATCCTATAAACCCGGAGAAACTATCGACCTTTATTTATCCGGACAACCAACCAATAATCAGCAGTTAACACTTACCGATATTAATGGCAACGTCGTTTTGTCCTTTAACACTGCCGTAAACTTTCAAACCATCGGTTCACCAAAGCCTTGGGTTGACGGCTTTATGTATAAAAAGACAACTTCTATAAAGCTCCCGGATAATCTTAAAAGCGGCTTTTATCGGTTCGACGGTGACATACCTATTATATGTAGGGGTAACGATACTGCACCCGATATAACGGTGGTTTTCCCCTCTAATACTTACAATGCGTACAACTTTTATGGGGGTAAGAGCTTTTACCGGCCGGGTGACGCTGCAGGAAATGCGGTATATAGAGCTACCGTAGTTTCATTTTTACGTTATAATCCGGTGTCTGCAGCAGCACCCGGGAATTTTAACGAAAGCTTTTTCCAATGGATGGCAAATCAGAATTATAACGTAAAATATATTGCCGATAGTGACCTGGAAAACTATTCGGAAATCGAAAACTCGAAAACCGTTATTATCACCGGGAAAAGTGAGTATTGGACACGGGAGGCGCGTACAAATATTGATAAGTTTACTGCGTCAGGAAAAAATTTATTAGTGTTCTCCGGGAATACGATGTATTGGCAAACGAGGTTCAATTTGAAAAAGAATTTAATGATCTGTTATAAGAGTGCTGGTTTGGATCCTTTGAGTAGTACTTTATACAATACATATTTGTGGGACAGCCCCGATTTAAAATACCCAGTTGCCGGAAGTATCGGGGCAAACTTTATCGGTGGCGGTTACCCTAAAAAGGTGGCCAACCCCATCAATGGGTTCCTTGTTGCGCAGGATACTTCCCCCTTGTTAAAAGGGACCGGTTTAAAAAATGGCGATCTGTTAAGTTTGCCCACTGTTGAAACTGACGGCGCGCCTGTGAAGAAAATGATATTACCTGGCTCAACCGAAATACCGGAAATTGATAATAGTAAATTAAAATTTTATAAAATTGAGTTGATAGCTTATACCTTTTCATTAAATCCAGATAATAACCCTGGACTGGGCACTTTTGTGGCCTTTAAAAAGACCCCGACTTCGGGCACTGTTATTAATGTTGCATCAACCAACTGGTGTTCATTAAATGGTATTGGTGGTGCTGATAAGGATAAGATCGAAACCATCACCAAAAATATGATTGACCTGTCGTTAAAAGGAACGTCTCTTTTTACAACTTAACATTCCATTTCCTGGCTATTTAGGCGTGCCACTTATCAATATCCCGGTTAGTTGTTATTTAATTCAAATAGCGAACCGGAAACTACATTTGCGGGAAGTATCGTTGCATCCAAATTACTTTTATAAACGTTGGCCACCCATCCGATAGGTGCCGGGTCGCCAGGCCCCAAATACGTGTTATTTAATTGATTACCTGAATTAGTAAAATTTACATCATTTTTAGTGATCACAATATTTAAACTCGGTGGCCCGAAGTAGTTTCTATAATATAAACCACAGTTTGTAAAAGGTTGTGATTTAGCGTATACAGTATTGTTTATAATAGACATATAATCGCCGCCGGAAACGGCCATGCCATATTGCCCGGGGTCGACCAGGATATTGTTTTTGGCTACCTGGTTTGAACCTCCCCCGTCACCAAGCATGATACCACCGCCCGATTTACTCGGTCCTCCACCGCGTAGCCAATTACTCTCAATCTCGATCGGGTCGCCGGGGAGTCCATTACAGTTATACAGGCTTATGGCATCTTCCGTATAACTTTGGCCCAAAACATTTTCGAACTTATTAAAATTAACACGGTTACCTACGCCGCTAACCATGTTAAATTGTACAAATTGTCCCTGCGGAAAAGGGCCCAGCATATTTTTGGCCTGGCAATTTGTAACGCTTATGCGCTGGCTATAGCCAGCATACACACCCGTTGAAACCTGGGTTATATAACAGCTATCGA
Source organism: Sphingobacteriales bacterium (assembly GCA_044448765.1). GTDB lineage: Bacteria > Bacteroidota > Bacteroidia > Sphingobacteriales > Sphingobacteriaceae > Mucilaginibacter. The sequence continues at coordinate 4,381 of JBIOHG010000093.1, forward strand.
TATTGATGTTGGTACAACTGGAAATATCAATGCCGAGCGTTTTATTCGGGCCAATTTTACACCGCCTAATGGTAATATTTGAACAGTTATAAAGAGTAATACTTGCAGTGGAAATACCTCTTATTATTATATCATGAGCGTTCGACAGCCTAATAGGTGCGGAGGCCTTAAAAGAAAGGTTCCGTACAGTATCGGCAAGCATTGAGTTAAGCATAACCGCGCCGGATGATTTAAATCCGGTATCAGTCAGAACGGCATAGGCAGTATCATTTACTTTTTTTAATTTATTAGACGCCTCCTTTTTACAGGAGACGATAAAAGAAGCGAATACCAAAAGGATGAAAATTCCGATACGCCTCGATGTGATACAAGGGCTCATCATTTCAATTTATTGGAGCAGGCTTTTCAAGTACATGCCATACCCGCTTTTGATATATTTATCAGCAAGTATGTTTAACTGGGACTTATCAATAAAACCATGGCGCCAGGCAACCTCTTCGATACATCCTATCTTAGTGGCCTGCCGTTTTTCTATTACACGTACAAATTCGGTAGCATCGCTTAACGAGTCAAATGTGCCGGTATCCAGCCAGGCTGTACCCCTATCCATCACGCCAACGTGCAGCCGTTTATTTTCGAGGTATACACGGTTTACATCGGTAATTTCGTATTCCCCTCTTGATGAAGGTTCTATGTTTTTTGCGATATGAACAACCTCGTTATCATAAAAATATAAGCCGGGAACCGCGTAGTGCGATTTAGGCTTCGATGGTTTCTCTTCGATAGATAAAGCCCTGTACGCGCTATCAAATTCCACTACGCCATATCTCTCCGGGTCCGAAACTTTATAGGCAAATATTGCCGCACCGTCGACATCGTTAAACTCTTTGATCAATTCCCCAAAGCCTGTACCATGAAAAATATTGTCGCCCAGTATCAACGCCACCTTATCATTGCCAATAAACTCTTCGCCTATTACGAATGCTTGTGCAAGTCCATTGGGGACTGCCTGTACAGCATACTCAAAACGGCAGCCCAGTTCGTGGCCGTCTCCCAGCAATCTTTTAAAACTCTCGCTGTCTTCTGGCGTCGTAATGATCAATACCTCGCGGATATCGGCCATCATCAATACAGAAAGGGGGTAATAGATCATCGGCTTATCGTAAATAGGCATCAACTGCTTGCTGATGGCCTTTGTGATAGGGAAAAGCCTTGTGCCCGAACCGCCCGCTAATATGATACCTTTCATGATGATTTAAGTTTACTAATGCAAGTTATTAAACTATCGCGCCAATAAGGAATTTCGATATTAAAAGCCTTTTTAATTTTCGTCTTATCCATTACCGAATAGGCTGGGCGAACGGCCCGCGTTGGGTATTCGGAGGTTCTGATAGGCAATGTTTTTACATTCGTGCCTGAGATATCGAATATAGCTTTTGCAAAATCATACCACGAAGCAACGCCCTCGTTACTGTAGTGGTAAGTGCCATAAGCTGTTGTTTTGCCGGAAATGATCTGCAAGATACACTCAGCCAGGTCCATGGCATAGGTTGGCGTACCTACCTGGTCGGCAACTATTTTCAACTCATCGCGTTCGGCACCAAGCTTCAGCATGGTTTTTACAAAGTTATTACCGTATTCTGAATACAGCCAGCTGGTGCGCAGGGTGTAATATTTTTCTAAAGATTCTATAACAGCCTGTTCGCCTTCTAACTTGGTTAAACCGTAAACATTTATGGGTTCAGCAATATCATCTTCGATAAGCGGGGTTGGTTTATCACCTTTAAAAATGAAGTCGGTAGATGTATGGATCAAAGTAGAACCATATTCAGCACAAAGGGCAACAATATTTTCAACGCCTGTTTTATTGATGCTGCGAGCCCTGCTTATATCGTCTTCTGCTTTATCAACTGCGGTGTAAGCCGCACAATTGATACACCAACCAGGCTTATAAGTATCGAATATTTTTTTTAGCGCGTTCGGGTTCAAAATATCCGCTTCGCTTTCAGGCGGGAAATAGATAGTAGTTATGCCTTTGGTGCCGGCAACTTCTTTCAAGCATTGCCCTAATTGTCCTGATGCGCCAAAAACTACAATATTGCTCATTTATTAATATTTTAAAAACTAAAATTACCTGCTTGAGCTAAATAAGGAAGCTCAACATCCTTATCGGACACGATCAACTGGTCATGCGGCAATATCCAGTCAATATTCAGATCCGGGTCAGCATAATGTATCCCACCTTCAGCCGCCTTATCGTAATAATTATCACATTTATATTGAAAAACGGCATCATCGCTTAGTACAACAAAGCCATGTCCAAAACCGCGCGGTATAAATAGTTGCAGGTTATTTTTTTCAGAAATTTTAAGGCCGAAGTGCTCCCCATAGGTCTTTGAGCCTACTCTTAGGTCAACTGCAACATCTAATACCTCACCTTTTATCACGCGTACCAGTTTCGCTTGCGCTGAACCTCCTTTTTGCAGATGGAGCCCCCTGAGAACGCCTTTGGTTGAATAGGATTGATTGTCCTGTACAAATACTGTAGCGCTGCCCGTCAGGTCAGAAAACTTCTGCTGGTTATAGCTTTCAAAAAAAAAGCCCCGTTCGTCGCCAAAAACTTTTGGTTCGATAATAAAACAACCCTCAAGTGGTGTCGGCTGTAAGTTCATAGATATTTATTGTGGCGATGGTTTATACGCCTTTAGCTTTATGCGATAAAAAGTCCTGGTAGGCTAATTTTATGCCTTCAGGTAAGTCAATGGTATGTTTCCAGCCTTTGCTGTGCAGTTTGGTAACATCCATCAGCTTACGTGGTGTGCCATCGGGCTTTGACGTATCAAATTTTATCTCACCCACATAGCCAATAATATCTTTGACCAGGAACGCCAGGTCCTTAATAGAAAGGTCTTCACCTGTACCGATGTTAACCAACCCTTCCTCGTCATAGTTTTGCATCAAATAATAGCAGGCTTCCGCAAGGTCATCAGCAAATAAAAACTCACGCTTTGGCGAGCCCGTTCCCCAAATGGTAACATCCGGCAAATTCTGAAGTTTAGCCTCATGAAAACGGCGGATCAGTGCAGGCAATACGTGCGAGTTTTCCGGGTGGTAATTGTCGTTATACCCGTAAAGGTTTGTGGGCATTACGGAGATATAATTGCAGCCGTATTGCGCGCGGTAAGCGTCGCACATTTTAATACCAGCAATTTTGGCGATGGCATAAGGCTCATTAGTTGGTTCAAGCAGACCGGTAAGCAAATACTCCTCTTTCAACGGCTGTGGCGCCATTTTGGGGTATATACAGCTTGAACCTAAAAACATTAGTTTTTTAACCCTATTCAAATACGATGAATGGATGATATTATTTTGTATCTGTAAATTCTCGTATAAAAAATCAGCGCGATAAGTGTTATTGGCAATAATGCCGCCTACTTTGGCTGCCGCTAAAAATACATAGTCAGGTTTTTCCTGATCGAAAAAATTGGCTACATCAGCTTGGTTCCGTAAGTCGAGCTCTGCCGACGTATGGATAATGATATTGGTGTAACCTTCCTTTTGCAATTTGCGGTATATGGCCGAACCGACCATACCCCGATGTCCCGCGATATATATTTTTGCGTTTTTTTCCATAGTGGTGATAAATCCTAAAAATCTAAATTCTAATCTCTAATTTTATGGTTATCTTCTTTCCGACTTCCGACTTCCGACTTCCGACTTCCGACTTCCGACTTCCGACTTCCGACTTCCGACTTCCGACTTCCGACTTCCGACTTCCGACTTCCGACTACGCCTGCCCCATCGTTCCGCCGAAATTCATCGGGAAACCTGTAGGTTCCGCCTGCATTTTAATACGACCGTTTACGTTTTCAAACTTTTCAATGTTGTCCTGTATGGCAACCAGCAAACGTTTTGCATGTTCTGGCGTCAAAACTATTCGTGCTTTAACTTTTGCCTTTGGCACACCCGGCATTACCCTGATAAAATCAAGCACAAACTCCGAGTTAGAGTGCGTGATAATGGCCAGGTTTGAATAGATGCCTTCTGCTATTTCTTCCGAAAGCTCGATATTCAGCTGATTTTCTTGTTGCTCTTCCATACACTAAAAATAGTAAAGCCTTCCATTTTCATAGAAGGCTTTACAAAAATATTTAAAATATTTGATTATGCTTCAACTTCTTCAGTTTTTGAAGCCATCAGGCGATCAAACTCTTCCTGCGAACCTACACGGATGTTTTCGTATACACGCAAACCTGTTCCTGACGGGATCAGGTGACCAACGATCACGTTTTCCTTCAGGCCAAGCATGTTGTCCTTTTTACCCGCGATAGCTGCTTCGTTCAGTACTTTTGTAGTTTCCTGGAACGATGCTGCAGAGATGAACGACTTGGTACCTAACGACGCCCTGGTGATACCTTGCAGTACCGGGCTCGAAGTAGCCGCGATGGCATCCCTTACTTCAACCAATTTCATGTCCCTGCGTTTCAGGCTCGAATTTTCATCCCTTAACCTTCTAACAGAAACGATCTGACCTGATTTAAGCGTGGTTGAATCACCGGGTTCGGTAATAACTTTCTTATCATAGATATCGTCATTCTCCATCATGAAGTCCCAACTGTCAACAGCTTCTCTTTCAAGGAAACGGGTGTCGCCTGCATCCTCTATCTGAACTTTCTGCATCATTTGGTGTACAATAACCTCAAAGTGCTTATCGTTGATCTTCACACCCTGCAAACGGTAAACTTCCTGTATACCATTTACCAGGTATTCCTGTACTGCGGCCGGGCCTTTAATAGCCAGGATATCAGCCGGAGAAATCGAACCGTCAGACAATGGCATACCAGCTTTCACAAAGTCATTATCCTGTACCAGGATGTGTTTTGACAATGGAACAAGGTATTTCTTGATCTGTCCGTCTTTCGACTCGATGGTGATCTCGCGGTTACCACGTTTCACACCACCTAAGGTTACAACACCGTCAATTTCGGTTACTACAGCCGGGTTAGATGGGTTACGTGCCTCGAACAACTCAGTTACACGCGGCAAACCACCGGTGATATCGCGGGTTTTTCCGGTTGAACGCGGAATTTTCGCAATTACCTGTCCGGTTTTGATTTTCTCGCCTTCGTCCACAGCAATGTGTGCGCCTACCGGGATGTTATATCCTTTTATCACGTTGCCTTTATTGTCGGCAACCTGGATAACAGGGTTTTTAGTTTTATCACGTGTATCGATAATTACCTTTTCGCGGTGACCTGTCTGCTCATCCGACTCTTCACGGAAAGTAATACCTTCCAAAACGGCGTCAAACAACGATACACCTGCAAATTCAGATATAATTACGGCATTGTATGGATCCCATGAACAGATACGCTCGCCCTTGGTGATCTTACTGCCATCCTTCACATACAGGTATGAACCGTAAGGAATGTTGTTAGTCATGATCACTTTATTGCTACCCTGCTCCAGGATGCGGAATTCGCCCGAACGGCCTAACACCACTTCAACCGACCCTTCTTCAGTTTCGAAAGGAACTGTACGAACGTTTTCAAATTCGATGGTGCCTTCAAAACGGGCATTGATCTGTGATTCGGCGGCAATGTTTGATGCCGTACCACCCACGTGGAATGTACGCAGTGTTAACTGTGTACCCGGCTCACCGATAGACTGTGCTGCAATTACACCAACAGCCTCGCCCATCTGCACGCGTTTACCGCTTGCAAGGTTACGGCCGTAGCACAATGAACATACGCCACGCTTGCTTTCGCAGGTTAATACCGAACGTATCTCGATGCCTTCAAGTGGTGAGTTTTCTATTGATTTACCGATCTCTTCTGTTATATCCTGACCGGCAGATACCAATAATTCATTGGTAATAGGATCAAATACATCATGCAGCGTAGTACGGCCCAAAATACGGTCATACAATGGCTCAACAATATCCTCGTTATCTTTAAGGGCGGTTGTATATATACCTCTTAAAGTACCACAGTCAACTGTACCAACGATCATATCCTGTGCAACGTCGTGTAAACGACGGGTCAGGTAACCGGCATCGGCAGTTTTCAAAGCCGTATCCGCCAAACCTTTACGGGCACCGTGAGTTGAGATGAAGTATTCCAATACCGACAAACCTTCTTTAAAGTTCGAAAGGATCGGGTTTTCGATGATCTCACCACCTGAACCTGATTTTTGAGGCTTAGCCATCAAACCACGCATACCTGCCAGCTGGCGAATTTGTTCTTTCGAACCACGTGCGCCTGAATCAAGCATCATGTACACTGAGTTGAAGCCCTGGTTATCATTTGACAGT
>JBIOHG010000094.1:0-9958 GCA_044448765.1 Sphingobacteriales bacterium
ATTTGCGTTGATAAGGTCCTGTGTAATTTTTGAAGGCATGTACTAATATATAAATTATCTGAAACTTTGTATGTTTGGACAAAGAATACAACCGCTTTGTTCAAAACACAATTATCCAGCAATTTAATTTCCGAAAAGGTAGTTATTGCCGTGGTTCCTGTCATTACTTTCTTTAGTTGGACCGCGCTGCCAATCATGATAGCCGTTGCCGTATTCCTGCTGATGCTGATTTTAGTCCCATACAGCATTTACACCATATACATGGCGCCCTTGAATATTTCGTATGACGCTTCCTTTGTTTTCATAACAGATAGAAAGACTGAAAAGATAATCACCTTAAAAAGCATCTCGCAAATACGGCCTGTTTCCAGTTACGGGAGCCTGAGAAAGGGCTGGGAGATCTGCTATATTGAAAATGGAGTTGAAGAAGAGTTATTCTTCCATCCGATCGATGGCCCGGGAAGTTTGCTGCCATTTATGAAAGCGGTGCGGGCCCAAAACCCTATGGCGCATTGTGCCGATGTGAATTAAGGCCTTATCGAACCAATAAATTCGGGTATCTTCTCCAAATAGTTCTCCGTACCTAAAAACTTAACAAAAGCACTGCCAACTATTGCACCGCGGGCATATTCGCAAGCTTTACTAAATGTTTCGTTATTGGATATACCAAAGCCTATGATAGCCGGATTTTTCAATTCCATTGCTTTGATGCGCTTATAATAATCCTCAATAGTATTGGAAACCTCCAGGTTTTTGCCTGTAATAGATGACGAAGAAAGCAGGTAAATAAAGCTATTGCTCAGGTTATCTATTTTGCGGATACGATCCTCAGATGTTTGCGGCGTAACCAGGAAGATATTACTCAAACCATTATCCTTAAAGTGCTTTGAGTAAAGATTTTCATACTCATACATCGGCAGATCGGGTACTATTACACCATCAACGCCAACCTCAGCAGCTTTTTTGCAAAAGCGTTCCACACCGTACTGAACCATCGGGTTAAAATAACCCATTAACAATATGGGTATGCTTACTCGCTGGCGCAGATCCTTCAATTCTTCAAACAACTGGTTAAGGTTCATACCATTTTCCAGCGCTTTTTCAGAACTATGCTGAATAGTTGGCCCGTCAGCAACAGGATCAGAATACGGGAAACCGATCTCAAGGAAATCAACCCCGGCCTTTTCTAGCGCTTCGGCGATAGCCACCGTGGTATTTAATTCCGGGTAACCGGCAGTAAAGTAGATCGATAAAAGATGATCTTTACCGGGTGCAAAAAGTGTGTTTAAACGGTTCATTTATAGCTTGTGCTTCATTTTTGTCTGAACCCGAATTCCTCGAATTTCCCGAATTTATTGAATTTCAATTCTGGTAATTCTTTAATTCTATAAATTCTGGTTCAGACAATTAAAATCCAAAATATTTAATGTAAGTATTCAAATCCTTATCCCCCCTGCCCGAAATGCAGATCACTACATTATCATCTTTCTTAAAAGTCATTTTCTCTAAGTAAGCAAGCGCGTGAGCAGTTTCAATAGCTGGTATAATACCTTCTAACTGGCAACATAGCAAACCAGCCTGTAATGCCTCATCATCTGTGGCGCTGACATACTGTGCCCGTTTGATCTTATACAAATGCGCATGCTGCGGGCCTATGCCAGGATAATCTAAACCGGCAGAAATAGAATAAGGTTCAACCACCTGGCCATCATCCGTCTGCATCAATATGGTACGGCTCCCGTGTAAAACCCCCTCTTTGCCTAAAAAAGTTGTAGCTGCCGAATGCCCGCTATCAACCCCCTGCCCTGCGGCTTCTACGGCGATCAATTTAACGGCTTCATCATCCAAAAAATGATAGAACATGCCCATCGCATTGCTGCCGCCGCCAACACAGGCCATTACGTATTGCGGTAATTCATTGCCTGTTTGCTCTTTTAGTTGCTTTTTGGCTTCTAAGGAGATGATCGACTGAAACTGCGCCACCATTTCAGGATAGGGATATGGCCCAACGACCGATCCGATAATATAATGGGTATCCACAGGATTATTGATCCAGTCGCGCATGGCTTCGTTGGTGGCGTCTTTTAAAGTCTTACTTCCGGATGTAGCCGGAACCACCTTTGCGCCAAGCATTTTCATCCTGGATACATTGGGTGCCTGGCGCTCCATATCCACTTCGCCCATGTAAACCACGCATTCGATACCTTTAAGTGCGCAAACTGTAGCGGTTGCTACGCCATGCTGACCGGCTCCGGTTTCGGCTATGATCCTTTTTTTGCCAAGGCGAATTGCCAGCAATATCTGTCCTATGGCGTTATTTATTTTGTGCGAACCGGTATGGTTCAGATCTTCGCGCTTGAAAAAGATATTGGCGCCATACTTTTCCGAATATCGTTTTGCATGATACAACGGCGACGGCCGGCCAACATAATCTTTTAGTAATTGATCGTATTCGGCTTTAAAATCGGCATCATTCAATATTTTGGTGTATTGCTGCCGCAATTCCTCAACATTAGGATACAGCATTTCCGGGATGTAGGCCCCGCCAAAATCGCCGTAATAGCCTTGTTCGTTTACTCCGTATTTCATATTCTGTTTTCAACAGACTTACGAAGTTTAACTCGGTGTTGTTTATTTTCAAAGGCCTCGTTGAGGGCTTCGCCGTTTAAAAACTTCGTGAGTCTTAATTTATCTTAATATTTCAAATGCCTTTTTTAATTTATTGATATCCTTCATTCCGGGTTCAATCTCAAACTTACTGTTCAAATCAACCCCGTAAAATTGAGGATGTTTTATTGCTTTAACGTCTTCCAGGTTATCCAAACTCAAACCCCCGCTCAAAAAGAAGGGTATATCCATTTTGTAATTATCCAGTAACGACCAGTCAAACATCAGTCCTGATCCGCCATGTTTATCCGTTTTGGTGTCGAACAGGAAATAATCCACGCTAACTTCAAACGGCCTTAATTGTTCAAAATCAAAACCTTTATCAATGCCGAATGCTTTTATTACTGTCAGGTCATCCATAAAGGATTCGCAAAATTCGGCAACCTCATTGCCATGCAACTGTATTGCATCAAAGTTATAAGCATCAATCAGTTCCCATATCCGTTCAGCGCTTTCGTTTACAAATACCCCTGTTTTCACAATATTTTCGGGCACATCAATAAAACCTGCATTAGCCATAAACCGTGGGGATTGAGGATAGCATATAAAGCCCATATAACCAGGCTGCAGCATTGCAACCTCGGTAATATTACTTTGGTATTTCATCCCGCAAATCTTGATCTCCATGGCTTAATTGCTGCTTATTAAATTATTAAAGCTTTTCAGTGCTTTTTTAGCCAATAACGATCCTTCAGCTTCGTAAAAGCAATCGCCGAAGCTCTTTTCAGGATGGATGGTTCTTATCGCCAGTGCAGCGTTGCACAACACCACGTTGGTTTGTGCAGTTGTAGCTTCATTATTAAGCACTTCCATAAATATATCTGCCGAATCTTTAACCGTACTTCCGCCTGTTATCTGGTCAGGACTAATCTTTTCAAATCCTAACGCTTCAATGGTATTAATCTTTTCACCATCGGGAGAGAAAGTTTTGAAATCACCTGTCATTGACACCTCGTCATACCCATCCAGCGCATTCAGGATCGTATATTTCATGCCTGATTTCTGATACAGGTAGGCATAAACCCGCGCCAGTTCGAGGCTAAATACACCCACCATTTGATTGTTCGGTTTCGCCGGGTTTACCATCGGCCCAAGCATATTGAAGAAGGTTTTAACGCCCAATTCACGGCGTATAGGTGCAACTGTCTTCATTGCCGGGTGAAACAAAGGTGCATGTAAGAAGCAAATGTTTGCTTCATCGATGCTCTTTTTCAGATGCCCGGTATCATTTGTAAATTGATAAACTAAAAACTCCATCACATTAGATGAGCCACAGCCCGACGAAACCCCGTAATTACCGTGTTTAGCCACTTTGTACCCTGCCCCGGCCACAACAAATGATGCCAGTGTGGAAATATTAAAAGTATCCTTTCCGTCACCACCGGTTCCGCACAGGTCTATCAGCTCATGGGTTCCCAAATCTGCCGGAAGACAAAGGTCAAGCATCGCATCGCGGAAACCTTCCAGTTCATCCACGGTAATACTGCGCATGCAATAGGCCGTCATAAATGCTGCCATTTGCGAATTATTGTATTTTCGCTGCGCAATATTGGTCAGTATCTCCTTTGACTGCTCACGGGAGAACGTTTTATTTTCGAAAAGATGATTCAGTATAGCTTTCATATGCCCCTAACCCCTAAAGGGGATTTTTTTAATATTTAATCAATATAACAGGCTTTATACCTCCCCCTTCAGGGGGCCGGGGGGCCAACAAAAAAGGGTTACCGTATGGCAACCCTTCTTATATTATTTGTTAAACAAAAAATAGGTGTGCCTTACGATTACTCGTTAAGCCACCACCAATTATTGTTTAATGTTTTATTCATCACTGTGCGACAAATATGGAAATACTTTTTACTAAAAGCAAGCAGAATGATAAATTTACGCTGATTGGTTTATCAGGCTTTAATACAGCTAAACTTACCCGATCAATTTAGTTTAACTCATCCAACTTAATATACTAACAATATGTCTATCCTAAAACGAAAATTCAACCCCGAAGACGACCTTGGTTTTGGTTACCAGCCCGTTATAAAAAGCCAGCCGCTCATCAAACAGGATGGCTCGATAAACGTAAAACGCAAAGGCTTACCATTTTTTCGCCCCTATGACAACTATCATAAGCTCATAACCATGCGCTGGACCAAGTTCTGGTTGCTTATTTTGGGGTGTTATATCTCCATCAATATCATATTTGCGTTTATATATATGGCAATAGGTGTGCAAAACCTTGAAGGTGCCGAAGGGGTAAATAGCTATCAGCATTTTTGGGATGCATTTTTCTTTTCGGCCCAAACCATCTCTACAGTTGGGTATGGTCATATCAGTCCCAGGGGAATGGCAACCAATAGTGTGGCAGCGTTGGAATCAATGTTGGGGTTATTGACTTTTGCTTTGGCAACGGGTATGCTATACGGGCGCTTCGCGAGACCCTCGGCTAAAATCGTTTACAGTAAAAACCTGTTGGTAGCGCCTTATAATGAAACTTGCCGTGGGTTGATGTTCAGGCTGGCTAACCTGCGCAGAAATACGTTAATAGACCTGGATATCGAGATCATTTTTTCGTACAATGAAGATGTTAATGGCAAAATTTTGCGTCGGTTTTACCAGCTTGAGCTGGAAAGGAAAAAAGTAAGCATTTTGACCTTAAACTGGACGGTAGTACATCCCCTTGACGACAAAAGCCCCTTAAAGAACATGACGCACGAAGACCTGGAAAAAACGCAGGCCAGTTTCGCGGTATTACTCAGGGCCTTTGATGATAGTTTTTCGCAAACTGTTCACTCCCGCACCTCCTACCAGCACGATGACCTGGTGTGGGGAGCCCGTTTTAAACCGGCGTTCGACCGCGATGAGGAAGGCCGTATTGTGCTCGACCTAAGCCGGATAGATGAATTCGCCAATGTGGATTTACCTGAGATCAAATCACCTGTATTACCTGAAACAGAAAACTAAATAATAGTTGTTTTATCGGGAAAATAATGGTATCTTTATATACCTTATTAGTCCACCATTTCATATTACTTCTTTCTCTATGAAATCAACTTCAAAGTTTACATCAGCAGCTGCATGCGGCTTGCTGTTATTGAATTTATATTCGTGTTCAAAAAAAGAAACCCCAAAACCTGCAACTATAGACACAACACCTGTAGCTGTTTACGATTCTTATAATCATGTAGCCATGTATCCTACTACGGGATTAGTGGTGGATGCGAACGGAAACTTATACATAACTGATTTCAGTGGAAGTTCAATAAATAGAATATCGCCAAGCGGTGTTTTAACAAGTTTTGCGGGTTCGTCTGTTGGGTCTGCTGATGGCGCAGGTTCAGCGGCGAGTTTTAATTTACCGATCAGCTTTGCGATTGATGCTGCAAATAACATATATGTAGCCGATGCAGCAAACAACCTTATCAGAAAAGTTACTCCCGCGGGGGTCGTTACTACCCTGGCTGGCAGCGGTGTTATTGGTTCTGCGAACGGGAAAGGGGCGGCCGCAAGTTTCAATTTTCCACAAGGAATTGCATTAGATAATAATGAAAATGTATATGTAGCAGATACCGGGAACGATCTGATAAGAAAAATAACCCCGGATGGGAACGTAACAACACTCGCTGGAACAGTAGCTGCCGGAAAGGCAAACGGAACCGGAACGGCGGCCACTTTCAATATACCACAGGGATTAGCGGTAGATGCTGCCGGGAATTTGTTTGTAGCGGATGCCGGCAATAATTTAATCAGGAAAATTACACTTGCCGGTTTGGTGACTACGTTTGCGGGAAGCGGTAGCGCTGAATCGGACGATGGCGTTGGCACCGAAGCGAGCTTCAACTTTCCCAATGCATTAACCATAGTGCCAAACGGCAATTTATTTGTAACAGAAGCTCATGGCCACAACCTTAGTAAGGTTACACCGGATGGTAAAGCTACCCTAATTGATTTAAGTCAATTTGACTATCCTTACCTAGGAAATTTTCCCGGACCATACCCACCAGGGTATCCAAGTCTTTTATTGCCAAATGGGATTACTTTTGATAAAACAACTGGCAACCTATTTATAATTGACTATGGACGTAGGTTTTTAAGAGAAGGTAGTGGGTCGTATTAGTATTGCTGATATACCTAAATTTTATTTTGACGTTATTTCATTCGAGAGCATAGTTGTGATATAATAGCTTCCACCTTGTATCATAATACTTTTATTATTCGTATTGACGTTATATAGCTCAAATATATTATACTTGCCCTATTAAACCGTTTTATGAGAAGATCACTGACCCAATTCAGTATTGCCTGCCTGTTTGCATGCTTTTTTACTTTAACCAGTTGCTCCAAAAAAAGCACGTCAGGTCCGGCCACAACCGATGTTTATGACCCCCAGGGAATATACGGTACGACTACCACATTTGCGGGTGCTGTTAGCTTTAACGGGCCCACTAATGGAATTGGCCCCGCTGCTTCCTTTTACCTTCCAACCGGTTTAGTTGTTGACGCCACCGGCAATGTTTACGTAGCTGATGCAGGTAATAATATGATCCGTAAGATATCTCCCGTGGGACTGGTTTCAACCCTCGCAGGCAGCCCGATAAAAGGTTCACAGGATGGCACAGGCACGGCTGCAGGATTTCAGTATCCGGCGGCAGTTGCTATTGACGCAAGTGGTAATGTATATGTAGCCGACCAGGGAAATAACCTTATCCGTAAGGTTACGTCAGCCGGAGTGGTAACTACATTGGCCGGAAGTGGTTCAGTTGGTTCTGCAAATGGACTTGGTACAGCAGCCTCTTTTTATGATGTAATTGGTGTTGCTGTTGATGCAAGCGGCAATGTTTATGTATCAGACCAGGGCAATAACCTGATCAGAAAAATAACACCAGCCGGCGCAGTGAGCACTTTTGCCGGCAGTGGGGCTTCGGGCTCAGCAGACGGAACAGGAACTGCGGCAAGCTTTAATACACCTGCCGGTATTACAATTGATGGTAGTGGTAACCTTTACGTTGCTGATGAATTCAATCAAAAAATAAGAAAGATTACTCCAGCCGGTGTAGTAACTACTATTGCAGGAACAGGCGCAGTGGGTAGTGCCAACGGAGCTGCTGCAACCGCTACTTTTAATTATCCCACAGGTGTCGCGATCGATGCGAATGGTGCTATATATGTCGCTGATCATAGTAACAACAAAATCAGAGCCATAAGTTCTACCGGGAATGTTACCACTTTCGCCGGTACCGGCGTATTTGGGCCACAAAACGGGTTATTTACAGCCTGTACATTTGGCAGCCCTACCGGGGTAGCTGTTGATCCTACAACCGGTAATGTTTTTGTCGCTGATAATGCCAATAATTTGATCAGGAAGCTAACGACGAAGCAGTAATTAGTTGTCTATCACTGGTTTTGGCACAACTCAATCAACACGCCATTCGCGCTTTTGGGGTGTACAAAACAAACTAATTTATTATCGGCGCCGGGCATAGGCTTATCGCTCAGTAGTATAAAGCCTTCTTCTTTAAGCCGGTTCATTTCAGCTTCAATATCATCTACGTCAAAAGCGATGTGATGTATGCCCTCGCCCCTTTTTTCGATAAATTTGTGGATGGGACTATTGGAACTTGTTGCCTCGAGAAGTTCTATTTTATTGGGGCCCGATTGTAAAAAAGAAGTCCTAACCCCCTCTGATCCAACATCCTCGGTTTTGTAGATCGACGTATTTAATAATATCTCATACAACTTACCTGCATTGGTTAAGTCGCTGACCGCAATACCAATGTGCTCGATTTTTCTCATATCCAAATATGGCAAATAATTACGTTTATCTGATTATTCAGCTTTGTTTTGAATGATTATAAATAAAAACTTTACCTATCTTTGTACTGTTAATAATAAATAGAGATGAATCTTCCAATATACCTGGATAATAACGCTACCACCCCAATGGACCCACGGGTACTTGAGGCGATGATCCCTTATTTTACACAAAAATTCGGGAACGCTGCAAGCCGCAACCATCCCTTTGGATGGGTAGCCGAGGAGGCAGTGGATTATGCGCGTGAACAGGTAGCTAAAATTATTGGTGCCAGTGAGAAGGAAATAATCTTCACATCAGGTGCTACCGAAGCGGATAACCTGGCGATAAAAGGTGTTTTTGAAATGTACCACGAAAAAGGCAACCATATTATTACTATGGTTACTGAGCATAAGGCCGTATTGGACACCTGCAAACATGTTGAGAAACTGGGCGGAAAGGTTACTTATTTATCACCAAAAGCTGATGGTTTGATCGACCTGCTCGAACTTGAAGCTGCTATGACCAGTGAGACCATTTTAGTTTCTATTATGTATGGTAATAACGAGATCGGTGTTATCCAGCCTATAAAAGAGATTTCTGCTATCGCACACAAATTCGGTGCTTTATTTATGACAGACGCTACGCAGGCGGTTGGTAAAATACCGGTTGACGTAAATGCTGATGGTATTGATTTGCTTGCTTTTACAGCACACAAAATATATGGTCCGAAGGGTGTTGGTGCGCTATATGTACGCCGTAAAGGGCCGAGAGTAAAAGTTACAGCCCAGATGGATGGTGGCGGCCACGAGCGTGGTATGCGTTCAGGTACATTAAACGTTCCAGGCATAGTTGGTTTTGGCAAGGCCTGCGAAATTTGCATGCAGGAAATGGAGAGCGAGGCTAAACGTTTATCAGCTTTGCGCGATAAGCTGCAAAACGCATTAACCGTATTAGAAGAAAGCTATGTAAATGGCAATGTGGAACATCGCTTACCACACGTAGCCAATATATCATTCAAATACGTAGAAGGTGAAGGCTTAATGATGGCCATGAAAGATCTGGCGGTATCGTCAGGCTCTGCTTGTACCTCGGCTTCGCTTGAACCATCGTATGTATTAAAGAGTTTAGGCTTATCGGATGATCTGGCACACTCGTCCATTCGTTTTGGTTTAGGACGTTTCACCACCGAAGAGGAAGTTGACTACGCTATTGAGGTGACCAAAAAATCAGTACTTCACCTTCGCGACCTTTCGCCGCTGTGGGAAATGTTTAAAGAAGGCGTCGATCTCAGCAAAATTGAGTGGGCGGAACACTGATTGATTTCGGAATTCGAAATGCCGAATTCGGATTGATAAATATTTATAATTAGAATTTAGAGTTTAAGATTTAGAATTTTTGACTCAGAACTTATAACTCAAGACTTAATACTTAAAGATATGTCTTATTCAGATAAAGTAATCGATCACTACACCAACCCCCGCAACGTGGGCACTTTGGACAAAAGCA
>JBIOHG010000095.1:0-9594 GCA_044448765.1 Sphingobacteriales bacterium
CCTTCGGGTAGCGCAGCAGGTCGTTGATTTGAATCGACAGGAAAAGGGTTTCCAGGTAAATAAACACCAGCGTGAGCCAGTGCATTTTTGTTGCCAGTATACTCGTCATAGGTAAGGTAGTTCAGGTCACATCCATAAAAGCCGCGGTGCGGGCAGGGACCTGAACACAACATCAGCCCATCACGGCTACCAGGAGTGAGCAGGTATACCCGCGCCGAAGCGGGCGTCCCATGCTCCGTCCTGATTATTGGTAAAGTGTGATGGTTGATATACGGGAGCTATTTAAACGCTAGTTATTTTTTGTCAAGGTCCCCTATGGCCGGTCCCTGTTTTTAAATATCCTTTTCATGATCTTGGTTGTTTTCAACTATGCTTAAAAAACGCCGGCCCTCTTCAGCCGGCGCTAATCAAATAATTAACTAAACTTTATTATATTAACAAAACTAAAAGAACGAAAGAGTATCTTAAATGCTGTTTTTATCATTTTCTTTTCCTGTCATAGAACAGCGCTGCCAGGGCGATAAGGGCGAGGGCAGCGCATACCAGTTCGGACCATAGTTGACGGTTCATTTGTTTTTCCTGGCATCCGCAATGGCCCAAAAGATCAGCCGGATAATCAATACGGCGATAATGGCTGTTCCGATCCAAAATGCTGTTCCCATTTTTTATGTTTTATAAAGCGTACGGTTGCAGTAATAAATCGCTGATGGCCTTTGCATCTTGCGCATTGCCCATTTATCTTTAACGGCTTTCATAGGCTCATTCATTCTATTTTAATATACCTGCAACCAATTTCCCATCCGGGGTTTTAAAATTTATCCCTAAAAGCTGCGCGATCAGTATGGCGATATCCGGCTCGGATAAGGACCGGATATGCCCGCCTTTGATAATTCCGGCGCCGGCAGCGATAAAGCCGGTCCGCATATCGGGGTGGAGGCCGTCAATGGAGATCAGGACAAGGTGTTTGACCTGGGCATTGGCATTCAAGGCCAGCATCCAGCAAAAACAGAACAGGTATTTCCTACTTCTCATCTTATTTAATCTTATTATAGTAAGCCTTTATACTATAATCGTTTGCCTGCTGGGCTTTTCTGTCGATGGTCAATGTTTTACCATTATCCTCCATTGCCCAGGTTTCAGTGAAATCCTTGTCCTGATCGCCATCGGGTTTGAACATACGTACCGACAGCACGAAGCCTGTACCCTGGTTGTTCGGATTCAGGGAAACCACTCTTTTGCCACCATTTGCCAGGATCAGTTCATAACTGGAACCGCTAAGCGGAAGGTACTCCGTGTAGTAATGTTGTTTCATTTGCTGGTCGTACCATTTGGAATCAATCACAACCACCTCTTTTTTTTGCTTGATCTCCACGGAGCGGGGCAATAGCCAAATAGGTACCCGTACACGCTCGAAATCTGTCTTTTTCATATCGATCTCCCATTTACCGGTAAATGCCGTTAGAACATTGGCCTGCTGGGCAAATGTGCCTGAAGTGACCAACAGGACAATGATAGCGCTTAATAAAAATCTGGTCGCTTTTTTAATCATCAAGGTGCTCTTCATGTTCTATTAGATAAAAGTCAAATTGCGGTTTCCCGCGGAAGCGCGCAAAACTTATCCTGTTTATAGTCTTTTGTCCTTTAAAAGGCGTGTCCTGCACGATATAACGCTGTTTATCGCGGTCGGCCAACGGGTTTTTAAAATCAGCATCCGGGGTTTTACCCCGGATGCTGATGGCCTTAATAATTATTGATCAAAAAGGTGCCTTGTGCGGCAGTTCCTGTGCCGCCGGGGCTGCCTTTTAAAGCGATCGTAATATTCTTCCAGCGAACGAGATTGGTAGAAGTGTTCTTTCCCGTACCATTGTTGACCCCGTTCAGCGTGTAGGTTCCCAAAAGTGCGCCTGAAGCGGCATCCCTGAACTCGAATATATAGCTTGCGATGTTGTAGGTGGCGGCATAGTTTTTAAAAGCCGTTACGTTTTTATAGGCCAGGCTGGTTACTTCGGAACCGTTGGCATTGCCTATAATATCTACGCTGACCGGGTTACTGCCGGGCGAAAGATTTACGAACCGGATACCTGCGGTGCTGTCAGCCGGGGCGTGGTATAGCGGTTTGTCTGTGGTCTGAAAGCTTTCGGGCGCTGCCACGGTTCCGGTGATGAACAGGGTTTGGATGGTGTTCTTGGGCAGGGAAACGATACCTTTAAATACGGTATGCGTGGTGTCGGTGATTTGTGAAAGTGCCAGTTGGACGTCTCCGGAATAATTTCCGAACTCGAGGCTATTGTAATTCGCGATCTGCTGCGCGGTACGGTAATAATGTAACGGGACATTATAATTAAAGTTACCGACCAGCGCCGAACCACTCACCAATGCGTTTACAATAGTTAATGAGCTACCGCCAGACGCCAGGTAAACATTGGTTTTTTTGCAGGAATTAACAGCTAATATCATGGCTATTCCAGCGAGGTTTATTAATATTTTATTTTTCATCGCTTTTTAAATTAATATCCGGGATTTTGTTGAAGATTAGGGTCCTTATTAGTTGCATCATAAGGAATTGGCCATAGCAAAGCATTATTACTCAGCGTAAAACCTTTTTCGGCAGAAAGCACGGATATGGCCTGTCCTGTCCTCTTCAGATCAAACCAGCGGTGTCCCCACTCGCCGAATAACTCGATCCGTCTTTCCTGCGCGACTGCGGCAATTACCAGCGGCTGTGTTGACGCGGCTGATAAATTGGGCAAACCTGCCCGTGTACGGATCGTATTCAAGTCGCTTAAAGCATCGGGAAGATCATTTTGCTGCGCTTCGGCTTCTGCGCGTATCAAATATTGTTCAGCCAAACGTAGCATCATATAATATTCAGGGATATTAGATGCTGTAGCCGAAGACACTTTATATTTATAAGGGCCGTAGTAGGTAACCCCTAAGTAAGTTTTACTATATGTCCACGCGGTTTTACGTCGATCATTGGATTCGAAAGCATTTAAAAGGTTAATAGTAAGATCGTACGTTGGATAGCTGGAGTTTTGGCCATTTGTAATTTGAAGTCCCTCCCAAGTTGCATAATTACTATTGCTATTGGGTACAATTTGCCAAATCGTTTCTGCACTATTCTTTAAAAAAACATTATTCAAGTTACTGACTAGGCTATAAGTGCTTGAATTGGCAATAACTGCCGAGGCTTGCGTCGCGGCATTTGCAAAATTGGTTGCATCGCCGCTAACACTGGCGTAGTATAAATAAGCCCTGGCCAGCAGGGCAGTTGCCGCCCATTTATTGGCACGTATACGCTCCCCCTTTGAGTAAGAATAATCATTGGCCAGCAAGGTTTGCGCATCTTTCAAGTCAGCAAATATTTGCTGGTAAACCTGTGTTGGGGTAGAATTTTTTAAGAGATTATTGGTTGTATAAGCGCTGGTTGTAGTTAAGGGTATATTACCAAACATATTAACGAGATAAAAATAAACATAGGCTCGTAAAAACTTGGCTTCACCCAATAGCTGATTTTTGGTGGCTGTTGTTACACCTGTAGAAGCATTAAGCGCCTCAACCGCTGCGTTGCACATATAAACATCAAAATAAGCCGGTGTCCAAAAAGTGCCACTCACTACTGCATTGTTGGATTGCAAGTTGTTATTTTGGAACTGAAGATTATTGGTATTGGTCGACGAGTAAGTAAATTCGTCAGCTGAACAGCCGGCCAGGAAGGTAGTGTACCCATTGGCATAGTTAATGGTCCCAAAGCCGCCTGTGGTTAAATCATTATAAATAGCTATAATGGCAGAAGTAGCGTTGGCATCCGTGCTAAAGGTTTCTGCGGTGGTTAATGAATTAACCGGCTCGGGCACTTCAACCAATTTTTTGCAGCCAGTACAGGCCAGCAAAAAAAGGCAGGTAAGGAACATATAGTAGTTAATTTTTCTTTTCATTTTTCTTTGTTTTAATAGTTAAAGGATAGGCCGCCGACAAAAGTTTTTACAGGGGGTAATCCTCCATAATTTTGCGTTTCCGGGTCGATGCCTTTATAGGGTGTAATCACAAATACATTCTGGCCGCGGAAAAATAGATTGCAGCGTTGCATTCCCAGCTTTTTTACAAAAACTAACGGCAGATCGTAAGAAAGCTGAATGTTTTTTAAGCGGATAAAGGAAGCATCAGTATAACCGGCGTTGGAGGCTTGAAGATAACCGTCGCTACTGGCGGGCTGCGTGGTATAACGGGCCACATTAGTAATATCGCCGGGCTTTTGCCATTCTTTACCAATAATATCTATGGGTTGGTTATACATTCTTCCGGGGATATCACCTTGTGCTATCAGATTAGGCCCAATTTGCTTCTTGAAGTTGAAGAATAAACTTAGGGCCAATTTTTTATAATTAAAGTTGGTGCCAAAACCGCCAAATAATTTGGGTACGAAATCATAAGCAAAGCGGTCATCCGCAGGCCCCGCACCCGTGTTAATTATTCCATCGTTGTTTTTATCCTGGAACGTATATTGGCCTGTTAACGGATCAACCCCGGTATAATGCAGCAATCGCACAAGGTTTATAGGCCGGCCGATTATGATCGAGTTTGCATAAGAAGATTGCGCCAGGTTAGGAAAGGACACTATTTTATTGGTATTAATACCGGTATTAATATTGGCCGACCATTTAAAGTCTTTCGCGTCTATAATTTTACCTTGCAGGGTAAATTCAAAACCTGCATTTTGAACCACTGCCGGAAAATTGGCTGATACAGATGTAAATCCTGTAGCTGTAGGTAAGGGGTAGGAAATTAACTGGTTGCCCGTGCGGTCGTTATAATAATTTACTGTAAAATTTATCCTGTCCTTTAAAAACCCGGCTTCCAGGGCGACCTCGAACTTGTTATTCGACTGCCATTGGAGAGAGGGATTAGCTAATTGAGTAGGTCTCAACGACACAAGGCCACCGTAGGTTTGCAGGCCGCTGGAGGAATAACGGCTTAAATAACTATATAAACTTGTATTAAAATCGCTGCCGGTAGTGCCATAGCTGCTTCTCAGTTTCCCGAAACTCAGGAAGGACAGGTTCTTTTTCGCCCAATCCTCTTCTGAAAATATCCACGCAACGCCCGCGGCAGCAAAATTACCAAATTCCTTACCCGGCCCGAATTTGCTAGATCCGTCCCTTCTTGCACTAAGATCTATCAAATATTTATCCTCCCAATTATAATTCAATCTGCCGAAAAGACCGGCAAATTTATATTGCCCATACGAGTCAATAGCACCAATTGAGGCCGCATTGGTAATTGTATGTATTAAAGCATCATTGGTATAGTTCCTGCCGGTCAATAATACGCCATCAGAAATGGATGACTGCATCGAGGCCCCGACCAACGCGCTCAGCTTTCCTTTACTTATTGCTGCGTCATAAGTAGCCTGGGGCTCTACGATCCAGTTCCTGTGATTATTATAGCCGAATTGAGACGTTGCGACCGGGTTGGTAGTGGGGTCTTGTGATATTATCGGAGTGGATGATTGTTGATTAAGCTGCACATAGTTGTACCCGAAATTGCTCTTGATAGTGAGCCCGTGCATCGGATGAAAGCTTAAGGTCAATACACTGTTTAAAAAATCGGTTGTAGAGCTGTAAGGTTGTAACAAACCGGCAAAGGGATATTGGCTAGCGATTGGCGCCCAACCAGCATAGTTAAGGTTTCCCTGCGCATCGAAAATTGGCGGCGTATTAGGTGGAAAGGTCAGACGGCCAGGTAAATTGGTTAAATCAATAAGTCCATAAGAATATTGAGTTTTGAGCTCAAGAGTAAACAGTTGGTTAAGCGATTTATGAGTTAAATCAAAGGATATATTAGCGTTCTGTTCTGCGCCGCTTATGGTGGTGATCTGGTCATCACGCCTAAATGCACCGCTAACCCGAAAGGTCGTCCGCGCGTCGCCCCCTGATAAACTAATATTCGCATTAACATCTGAGGCAAATCTGCCATAAAGTGCCTTTTGCCAGTTAGTAGTCTGGTTCTGGTCCCAAAGCAATAAGTCCGGCGCATTTGCTGCTGTTGGTACAATTCCGTCATTTTTGAAAGCTTCCCTGCGAACCGCCAAATATTGCTGGGTGTTAAGCAATGGATAAAGACCGGTTACTTCGCTAATACCGTCTTGTATACTAGCTTCCAGTTTTGTCTTTCCTGCCTGTCCCTTTTTTGTCGTAATTAGCACCACACCCTGTGCCCCTCGAGATCCATAAATTGAAGTTGCCACTGCGTCTTTCAGCACAGATATACTTTCAATATCATCCGGGTTAATACTGAACAATGGGCTTTGTCCTTTTGCCGGGCCATTAAGCCCGTTTTGAATAAATCCTGGTGAAAGCGGGTAGCCTGGGCCGTTTGTATTTACATCATTTACCGTGAGGGGTACACCATCAATCACATATAACGGGTCTGAAGGAAATGCGCCGATACTTGCCCTGCCTCTAAGCTCAACCTTTACCGGGGCGCTGGCATAGCCGCTTTGCTGCACTATATCCAGGCCGGCGACTTGTCCTTCCAGAGCAAGTAAGGGATTCATCACGGGTTGTTTTTCAATGGTTTCTGCCCTTACCACGCCGATATTGCCGGTATTCAGCCGCTGTGAGGTTTGGCCATAGGCCTGTACCACCACCTGGTCTAAAGCATTGGAGGCCTCTTCGAGCGATACATTAAAGACGGTTTTTGTGCCAACGGGTACTTCGAGCGTTTTATAGCCGATAAAGCTAACGAGCAATATATCGGTTTGTTCCACACTCCGGATCGTAAACCGCCCGTTGGCATCGGCCAATGTTCCGGTCTTGGTACGCTTGATGAGTACCGTAGCGCCGGACAAGGGTTCGCCTTGCTTGTTGGTGACCCGGCCGGTGATGTCTGCCGCGGGTGCGGGGGGCGTTTGAACGATTGGCTTGTCTTTTTTTTTCACGCCAACCGTATTCCCGGCGATGGTGTAAACTAAAGGCTGGTCTTTCAAACATTGATCCAGTACATCCTGTAAACTGGCATCCTTTACGTTTATGGTCACTTTCGATGCACCGTTCAGGATGTTGTGTTCGTAAAAAAAATTAAAACCTGTTTGATTTTTAATATCGTTGAATACTTTCTCTAATGGCGCGTCCTTTTCATTCAACGTAATTTTCTGGGCCAGTGCGCTGGCGGATACCTGAAGACATGCTATTGTAATAAAGAAAATAACAAGTTTCATAACGAGAAGCAATTTGAATAATCTTCCCCGTTTTTTACGCACAGGGTTAAAGAGCGTATAAAAATTCATACTTTTGATTGTTTGGGTTAAGCGTTAATGATCTGTCGAAAGATTTATTCCTCCCGCGCTGCGGGAGGGAAAGGTTAGCCCAGGCATCGGCCGGCGGTGTTTGAGCACTTCCGGCTTTCTTGTGACTTACCTAACTATTTAGCTCTTTATTTTACCATAAGCGTTTTTTAGGGTTAATATCATATAGTTTAAAACGTTATCAGGGCCTTACAGTGATTTTTTTACCGCTAACCGTAAAGTGTATATTGTTAAATTCTAATATTTTTAATAAGTCAGCTAAATTGGCGTTCCTGGAAATACTACCGTCAAATTGCCTGGCCGGAATAGTCCCCTCATACCGAATATCCACATCATACCAGCGGGATACCTGCCGCATAATTTCCTGTATATCTTCATTACTAAACGAAATTCGCCCGTTCTTCCAGGCAACGGCCTCCTTTATATCCGCATTTTTTATCGTAATGGTATTACTGTTCGGCACGGTGACCGCTTGCTGGCCCGGCCTGAGCATTGCCGTTTCATTGCTTTTAGTCACTCTAACGCTCCCCTCAATCAGTGTCGTCCTGATCACCGGCTCATCATTGTAAGCATTGATATTGAACTGGGTGCCGACATCTTCAATGGTCTGCCCTTTTACCGATACGATAAACGGGTGCGCGCTGTCATGCGTAACTTCGAAATAAACCTGCCCGGTGATTTCGACCAATCTTTCCTTCCCTGTAAACTGCACAGGGTAGCGGATCGACGAACCGGCATCCAAAACGAAACGCGTACCATCCGCTAAAGTGGCTTCATAGCGACCCCCGCGCGGTGTGGTCATCGTGTTATAAGCAGTCCCTTCTATATCTCCCCCGGCAGGGGAAACTTTTTGATTTGCCTCGTAAACTACTCTGCCATCTGCAGTTTTTTTAATAATCGTATTCGCCTGTCGGGCAATATTGCCATTCTTAGCACCCGTTAAAACGATCTTTGCCCCGTTGGAAAGGATCAGGGTGGCTTTGTTACCTCCCGGTTTTATGTCAATGTATTGATGATTCCGGGCAAGTTGTTGGGTGGATTGTTTTTTACGCAATATAAAATAGGCCCCGATGGAAAGAAACAATAAAATTGAAGCAGCAGCAGCAATACGCGGCCACAAGGAGATTTTTCTTACAGACGGCTCCTGCCTATCAAGGGCGGCATCGATGCCAGCCTTAATGCTTAATTTTAATTTCTCTTTTTCTTTGTCCTGCAACAGCGACATAACCTCCGCGTCTGCGAGAAAAAGTTTGTAATAGGCATACAGGAAGTTTTCTTCCTCGGGACCGGCATTTCCTTCCAGGTATTTGGTCAGGATTAATAAAAATTGCTCTTTTTCCATTTTTACAGGCTGCTACTATATATGAGTGCAAAACAGGAAAAAATCCCACACGGGCGGTGCTGCGTTTTATTAAAGCGTTGACAGACAATGAGATAATTTTATAGAAGCGGATTTATTCAACGCAGGATATGCAGCAACGCTATAGCAAGCAAAGACGTTTTCAGCATCGATACTGCTTTGGTCAATTGATTTTGCACTGTTTTCCTGGAGATGTTCAGCTGTTCGGCGATCTCCTGGGTAGACAGTTCTTCCTGGAACCGCATTTTGAATATGGTCTGCTGTGCAGGCGGCATCGAGGAGAGCATTGCTTCATAAGCCTGCCTTAATTCTCTTTCCAGCGTCGCTGCGTCGGGTTCCGACCAATAACTCCTTGTTTCCAACAGCAGGTCGGCAATCGGAATAAACCGGCCTTCTTCTTTCAGGTATCTGAAGATATTATTGCGGACGGCGGCAAACAAGTATGCTTCAAGATGATCGATGTGGTTGGTTTCACGGTTGATCCAAAGGCGGATAAAAACATCCTGGGTAATGTCTTTGGCGACGTCCGGATCATTCAGTTTTTTAAAAGCCTGTGCATATACCCGCTCCCAATGCCGGCTGTATAGCTCATCAAAAGCCAGCCGGTCACCGTTACGCAACCGCGACAGCAAATTCTGGTCTATGTATCGGGTATTATTGGCCATTGGGGAATTATATCCGACTAAATTTACGGAAATATCCTGGTCAATAGTAATTATTTTTTTGGGGAAAACGGCAATCCGCTTCCGCCCGGACCGTGTTCCAGGATCTGGATGAGCCCGATACGCGTGGCCGCACCGGTCTTTTTGAAACAGCTTTTGATGTGCGTCTTGACCGTGTCCGGCGACCGGTACAGGTAATCCGCGATCGCCTGGTTCGTCCAGCCCCGGCGCACCAGCACGGCTACTTCCGTTTCGGCCTTGCTCAG
>JBIOHG010000096.1:0-9281 GCA_044448765.1 Sphingobacteriales bacterium
AAACATTCGTCCCGGTGATGCCCGGAGGGATGCCGGAAATTTTCGCGAAGCCAACGCTTACGCGGTTAATATGGTCAGCGCCTCCGAAGCCACCGCCATCTCCCCATCCGGTCCAAATATTATCGTCAGCCCCCCAGGTTACCGGCCAGAGGTCGCTTCCGGGCGCCAGGATGATTTCGTGAGCGAAGTCCCAGGTAATACCGGTAATGACCGGGTGCCGTGAGAGGCGGTTTGTTTCCTGCTTTTGCTGGGAGAATCCGGGGCAGACCGCGAGCGTAGCGGCAATAAAAAACAGGGAGATGCAAGTTATGAAAGGACGATGATGGAAATACTTTCGCATAATTGGCGGACTATGAAGAAAGAAAGAGTGCTAATGTACGGAGAAAAACGGGCTACAGGCGGAGATAATGTGCAGATAAGGCTTGGTAAAATAAATTCGCTTGAATAAATTCACCCTTTACCGTATCTTGACCTTTTATAAGACATCATTATTGACCCAGGTTTATAACATTATTTTTTCGATGAAACGACCATTGAAAAAGACAAACTATTTACGGATGAAACTCACGTTCCGGTTATTAGGTGTATTCCTCACTGTTTTTATTCTTTCCTGCCATAACACCGCCAAGCAATCTGCAGAACAGGCAAATGTTCCGGCGGCCTCCGTCGCTTCCCGCTAGTCTGCAGAAAAAGCAGGGCAATGATACCATTATTCATTGCATTTGCTGAAATAGGAAAGCCTGACTTTATAACACAATCAGGCATGCCAAATCTCAGGTATGAATCCGAAGAAATTCTCAGCAGGGGTTAGGTTCCCCTGATTGATTTATTTTCAGCGTTGCGTTTGCGGTAAGCCGATGGTGATATACCCATCAGGCGGGTAAACACACGGGAGAAATAATATTGGTCTTCAATACCAACACAAAACGCGAGTTCTTTTATAGTCATGGTGGTAAATGCCAGATACTGACAGGCTTTTTGAATTTTAAGATGATTGAAATATTCAATTGGGGAGTGCCCGGTTTTTTTTCGGAACAGTGATGAAAAATGGGTGACTGAACGATTGGAAAAATCGGCCATTTGCTTTAGTGTGATGGTTTGCTGGATTTTATCCTGCATCAGCTTGATTACCTTGTCGACCATGTCTGTTTCAACCGTTTTTTTAGTCCGGTTGAACTTGTCCTCATAGATCATCGACGACAGGAAATGATAAAATATCATATTTACATAACGCAGCGTATCATCACCGTAGCCATTCTCCAGATTATAATATATGTCGTCAAAAAGCCCGATGCGGTCTTCACTGAAAGTTAACTGCGGTTTATAGTTATCTGAGTTTTTGACAATCAGGTCTACAATAAATGCCGAGTTTTCCCCCTTAAAATGCGCCCAATAGATCGACCAGGGATTTTGCTCGTCGGCTCCATAACGATGAGGGGTATTAGCGGGAATAGCGATAAATTGAGATGGCAAGATGCGGACGCGCCTCTTATTGATCTCGATCCATCCGTAGCCTTCGATGCAATAAATAATAATGTGCTGGCTTATCCCATGTAGGCGTTCGGCATAATGAAACATTGCCTTCGGATAAAAACCAATGTCGGTAACGTATATCTGCCTTGTTACCGGATCCTTCACAAGAAATTCGGAGACAATCTTTTTAGGGATGACTATCAGGCGCTGGCCTTCAAACCCCTCTCTTTTTCGCGGTGCTTTTTCCTTCGGCATCTATTTAGTTTAAATGATTTATGAAAGTGTATAAAAATCCATCATTTTCATGATTTAAGGCATTTTTATTTGCTGGCAATCGTACTACATTTGTTTTTGTTATTGTAACCCAATAATAATATTTTATTTAACAGGATAAGGATTTAATTGCGAATATTTTTCCAGGGAACAGCATGTTTCATGGTTTTTAAAAAATATCCATTAGTTTTTACATAGAGTTTAATTGTCCATCCTGCTATTAAAGGGACACCGGATTAAACCATATAAATAACCAAATAAATAATGAGAAAACTACTACTAATCATTGTGCTGTTTTCGGGGGGGATCATCAGCGCCTATGCCCAACAGCGAAAAATACACGGCGCTGTAAAGGATTCGCAAACGGGGCAATCGCTACCCTTTGCTACCGTTTCCGTGGAAACCGCGGGTAAAGCGGTTAACCAGTTTGTGGCCGATCAAAACGGAAATTTTACGGTTGATGCCGTAGTGGGGTCTACTATTAAAGTAACCTTTACCGGCTATGAACCTAAAAAGCTAACTGTGGGCGACAGCGCCGAAATCACTTTCTTGCTAAAAAGCAGCGGTAATTTGTCCGAAGTGGTGGTAATTGCTTATGGTAAGGAAAAGCGCAAAGACCTGACAAGTGCCGTTTCAAGCATTTCAGCTCAGCAGATCAGCGAAGCTCCGTCAACCAACCTTGCTACAGCGCTGGCATCCCGTTCGCCGGGCCTGGAAGTGCATAGCACAAGCACACAACCGGGCGCCAATACCGCAGTCAATGTACGGGGGCTAAACTCCATAACACAGTTAGCGGGGCCGCTGTACATTGTGGATGGTGTGGCATTGGTCGGCGACATACGCAATATCAATCCTAACGATATCGAATCGGTAGAGATATTAAAAGATGCGGCAGCAGCTGGTATTTACGGTTCACGCGCTGCTGAGGGCGTGATAATCATTACCACCAAAAAGCCTCAAGCGGGTGTTACAAGCATAAATTTCGACATGTACAGGGGTATCCAGGTAAACAATCCTGCTTATCAAATGCTGGATGCACGTAACTATGCGAAGCTGAAACGGGCTGGGTTTCAGGACGCTGACCCAGGTACATTTGGCGCACCAGGCACCGATACGGCCGATAGGAAAATGTTCAACACTTATGAATTGCAAAGCATTGCCAATGGGTACACAAACTACAACTGGCAAAAGGCGATTTTGAATAATAACGCCCCGACCGAAAACTATACCTTGTCGGTATCCAACGGCACCGGCTCAAACCGGGTTTATTTCAGCGGCCAATACCAAAATCAGAATGGTTTACTCATCAATAGCGGTTATAAAAAATACGCCGGCTATTTGAGCGATGAAACCGCCATCAGGTCATTTCTGAAATTAGGCGGCAGCATTAACTATACGCATGGAATTACCAATAATGCATTACCCAATGAATATCAGCAATCGCTAACCGAGAGCCCCTTACAGCCGATTTACGATAGCAGCGGCCAGCCATTGATCGTTATTGATAAGTCAACGGGTACTCCTACCATTTTTAACCCGGTTACATTGGCGTTAAACGCGATTGATCTGTACACAACTAACCGCACCAATGCCAATCTTTACCTTGAATTTACCCCTGTCAAAAACCTGGTATTGCGCTCCAGCATAGGCGCAGATATTTACCAGGCGGAAGAGGATAAATATTATCCAAGGACCACCGGGCCAGGTTATACGCCAACAAACGGGTTTGCGGAAATCTACAATTCAAGGGCGACAGACATTTTGTGGGAAAATACAGCTACCTATAATTTTGTTGCGGGCAATCATGAGGTAAATTTATTGGGTGGTTTCACTTTCGAGCAACATGAAAATTTTGCTACCGACATGCAGGCCGACCAATTTCCTACCGACCTGTTATCGTACAAAGCTATCGGCAGCGGCGGCCAGAAGTTACAGGATAACAGTAATTATGATGGATGGGCAGTGCGTTCATTATTTGCAAGGGCCATTTATAAATATAAGGGGCGCTACATTTTAAACGCTACCATACGTCAGGACGGCTCAAGCCGTTTCGGTTCCAACAATAAATTCGGGGTATTCCCCACGGTGAGCGGCGCATGGAGGGTAATTGATGAACCATGGATCGGGTTTAAAGTAAAAACCTGGTTAAATGATTTTAAACTGCGCGTAAGTTATGGCCTTGTAGGCAACCAAAACCTGCCGTATGACGCCATTTATACACGTTATGACCCGGCAACCTATCCATTCAACGGATCATCGGTAACCAGCGGTTACGCGGTTGCAGGTACCAACGGGGTACATGGCAACAACTCGTTGCAATGGGAAGTGCAACACCAGTTTAACGTCGGTACGGACATTGCTTTATTAAGCAATCGCGTACAGCTATCGGTAGATGTTTATAACAAAAACATCAGTAGCTTGTTGATGCCCTTGCCGCTCGAACCTTCATCAGGTTTCCAAACCGAGTATGTAAACGTTGCAGCCATGAATACGAAAGGTATTGACATTGCATTGAAGATAACGCCTGTACAAACCAAGAATTTTACATGGCAAACTTCTCTTAATTGGTCGAGATATAAGAGTGTTGTAACCAAGCTGTTCCCGGGCAGGGATTCTGTGAGCCTGGCGTTGCGTGTTGGTTTACCGCCAAGCGGGACTTATGTTAATTATGTTTATAACGGCTTATATCAGCAAGGGGATAATTTTGCCCTTAACCCTAACGGTAAACCCGGCGACATCAAGATTAAAGATGTTAACGGCGATGGCAAAATCACACCTTTGGATGAAGTGGTTGTAGGTTCAAGCATACCCAAAGGATGGGGCAGTTTCTGGAATTATTTCAGGTACAAGAGCGTGTCATTGACCGTTTACAGCACCTATGAATACGGGCAGCAACTAAATAACCTCACCTATACCGACCTTACTTATTATAATTCGCTATATGGCAGCTCTGGAAATGTGACCAAAGCGGGGGGCAACTACTGGACGCCCACCAATACGAACACCAACATCCCAAGACCAAACACTTTTGGAACCTCTCTGAAAACGCTTCCGGGCGGTGTAGGTCAGGGATCAAGTTATTCCATACAAAATGCAAGGTATTTCAAAATACAGCATATCACCCTGGGCTATGATTTTCCATCCGCGTTACTTGATAAAATAAAGATACATAGCCTGCACATATATGCGCAGGTACTCAATCCTTTCCTGTTCACAGGCTATAAAGGCGTTGATCCGGACATAGCCGGAGCTGATGCAGCAAATGAGATTTATCCGCGGTACCGTACGTTCCTGCTGGGCGCAAAATTAGGTTTATGAGGTTAAAAAACATTTTTGATATGAAAAGTATTAAGCAATATTTACAAAAATTCTGGCCGGTTGGCCTGGCAGTAATACTGCTGCAGGGCTTCAGCAGTTGCCGCAAGGAGCTGAACTATACGCCTGAAGTATTCGTTTCGGTGCAAAGTGTTTATAAAGATGAACCAGGAGCGATAGCGGGCGTAACAGGTATTTACCAGCAATTACAAACCCTCAAAAGATCAGACTATCAACTGATTGGCATTATCGGCACCGACGAGGCACGGTGTACTTATCAGGCGCAGGGCTATGGTTCTTACTGGGCAGGCGTTGTTGGTATGGATGTGTATGATATTACGTTTAACAGCCAAAATGCCGACGTAACCGGTTTTTGGGCAGATTCCTACCAGGGTATCGCCAATGCAAATGCAGCAATATTAAATATCCCGCAGATCAAAAACTTTACTGAACCTGCGGTGCAAACCCGATTGGAGGGTGAGGCGCATTTTATGCGGGCGCTCTTCTATTTTTACCTCGTACAGTTATATGGCGATGTGCCGATGCCGTTGGAGAACACCTCATTTGCAAACGGCCTCCCCCGCATTCCGCAACAGCAGGTGTACAACCAGATTGAAGCTGACCTTAAATTTGCGGTGGCAAATTGCTGGACAAAGAATAAGTTATCAGGGAATGATATAGGGCGCGCAAGTGTTGAGGCAGCTAAAGCGCTGCTAGGAAAAGTGTACCTAACCCTGCATGATTATCAGGATGCAAAAGCCACTTTTGAGGATTTGATCAATACGAATAACATCAGCCTGATGCCAAATTATGCCGACCTGTTCGATGGAAAGCATGAAAATAACGCAGAATCCCTGTTTGAGATTCAGTATTCGACCGACAATAATAATAATACACAGGGCCTGCAAAATCTGTACGGCTCTTATGCAGGGGCGCCGATTCGATTTGAAACATTTAACCAGCATACACCAGGTTATGGAGGTTCCGTTGTGGTGGCTACTTCATTTTATTCAGATACAGTTTTTGCGAAGCCTTATTCATGGGAATATCAATATGATACCCGTTATGCGGCGTCGATCAATCACGACCGTTATGACGGCAATGGTAATACGATGAGCTGGTGGGTAGATCCGGGATTACCAACGATTAAGAAATATGATATTTCTTCTAGTGACATTGATGTTTACCATTCAGGCAAAAACTTATACTACCTACGTTCAGCAGATGTATTTTTGATGTATGCGGAAACACTTAATGAACTGGGCCAGACGCAAGCTGCACTAATACCACTTAACAAAGTACGTGAACGTGCTTTTGGTAATAGCAGTCTTGATTTTTCAACAACCGACCAAGCCACGTTGCGGGATTTTATCATGGACGAACGCAGCCGCGAACTGGGTGGAGAGGGCTGGCGCTGGTTTGACTTGAAACGTACAGGCACGTTATTACAACGCGTAAAGCAGTATGACGATCCAAAACGTGATTTCATGAAAAAGAATGGCAGTACCACCGATCCGCACCCGGCGCAGAATGTATCGGCAAAAAATAACCTTTTCCCAATTCCACTTACCGAACTGCAAAATAACCCTGCATTAGGATTGAAAGCGCAAAACCCGGGTTATTAATTGTAAAATAAAATAGGTGATGAAGTTAAAAAAACGCCCCGTTATAAAATGTTTGATACCGTGTTTACTACTGCTATCAGGAACCGTTGCTGCACAAAAGATAACGAAATACGATGATAGCCTGGTAGTCAGTACAGGCGCGTCGTCGGTATCGGTAAATTATCAATCGGGGCGTTTGGATTATCACTTCAGCAATGGTGTTGTACTTAACAACACCATTGCTTATATAAACGAGCTTTCAGCAGGTTATCTCTCTACCTCTGCTTGCGAAAAGCACGAGGCATCTACCGATGAATTTAATAACGAAAGCGGCCAAGGTGTTCGGATTATTATCAGGCATTCAGGTAATGCTATAGGCATTACACTGGTGCAACAGGTTTTGTTGTATCAGGACCATCCTTATCTGCTTATCAACCTCACGGCAGAGAAAAGCAACAGCACAAATGATGAAATAGAGACAAGGGATATATGTGCCCTGGCAGTTTTACCGGGGGAAAAGGGGATATTGCGGCAACCGGGGGCAGAACCCCGTTTTTTGGATGTACCGTTCGACAACGATAATTGGTCGCATGTATTGGAGCGCCGATGGAATAGCAACAAACCTGTTTTTACGGGCATCAGTTATGAATTTGCGTCATCCTACAACAATAACGACTTCTCGGGCCTGGTAATGGGTAGTATTTCGCATGATTTCTGGAAAACGGGTATCGTTTATCGCGCTTCAGCGCAAAAGGGTGTGATAGACTCATTAAAGATTTACGATGGGGCCGCAACCGAAGATAATCCGGCGTTGCCGCCTGATTACGGTGGCAATGATGGTACGCATGACCATACGTTACACGGAACAATGAAGGGCAAATTGCTCAATTCATCAATTATTTATCTATGTGGTGGCGACACACGAAAAGCATTCGTCGAATATGGAAACGTTAATGCGTTTTTTAACGGCAGGCTCAACTGGCAGGGCAGCGCACCTGTTTACTGGAATAGCTTTGGTGTTGAAGGCGTATTGGGCTATGAGGGCCGAATGATGCCAAAGGATTTAACTAAAATATCCGACTTTATTCAGACACTTCCCAATTTTAACAAGTACTCCAAACCGGTCATCAGTATCGACTCTTATGATCAATCTATTTATACAACAAGTCTGTTAGCCTCTTTTGGGAGGTATATTAGGAAAAAGAATCAGCAGTTGGGTTTCTATTTCATCCCGTTTGCCAAATGGGCCTGGAGGAATAATATAGAAAACACAAAGCTTGAAGGAACGGATTATAATTTAGCAGATGTAGCACTTCGTGATAAAAACAACCAGCCTATCTGGTTTAAGGATGGCGACTGGGGTTGCCTTGCCCTGGATCCCACTCATCCGGCAGTTCGTCAATTTATCATTTACCGATTAAATGAGGCAAATGCGATTGGCGCCAAATTTATTAAAATAGATTTTTTGACAGCGGGCGCACTGGAATCAACCCGCCGTTATGATCCGAATATTCGCACCGGCCTTCAGGCTTATAACTATGGTATGAAAATGCTGAAAACATTGGCCGACTCGATTATGGGTAAGGATATTTTTATAACTGAGGCTATTTCCCCAATGTTCCCGAGCCAGTATGCGCATACCCGTTTTGTATCAACCGACGTTTATTCGCACCTGCGTGATGATGAGCCCGGTTTTCCACACCGGGGCAGTACGGAAGGGTCATTGGCTAATGGCTCGCATTTATGGTGGGTACAAGGCACACTTTGGCCATATACTAACCTGGATGTGGCTATTATGAAAAACTTTCAAAAAAATCCTGATCTGGGCGAAAACGAGATCAGGGTGCGTCTGTTTGCCATGATGTCGATGGGCAGTATCCTTGGCGATGGCTCCGATTATCGCGACAAAGTCGCCGCCGATAGGGCCGCAAAGTATCTTGATAACAAATATTTATGTGCTTACTTTAGTAACCCGAAAGCATTTACCCCTTTAATATTTGCCGACGGCGAAACGCTTGACCAGCAAATGGCATTTTACCTGCCACGCACTGAAACACTGCTCTCTTTATTCAATTTCGATAATAAAAAACAATTCCACGCCACCTGGAGCCGAACTAACCTCGGGCTCGGGACCGGTGAATATATCATTAAAGATTTCCTGACCGGCCAACCAATCGGAAAAATAGCAAAAGGCCAGGCGTCATTTTCTTTTAATGTGCCAACCGCTGATGCCATCATGGTTAAGCTGGTACCATCTAACCAATAAAAAATAATAAATTAGTGTAATATATGGAAGTAAAAGCCTGGATTGAACAAGTCAATATTCCTACTTACGGAACCGGAAAACCTGAAAAGAATCCGATGTTTCTCGAGAAAAGAGTGTATCAGGGCAGCAGCGGTGTAGTTTATCCCCACCCTGTAATTGAAAAGATAGAAGATGAAAAACACGACCGGGAATATATTGCCGTATTTTTAGAAAATGAATACCTGCAAATCATGATACTGCCGGAGTTAGGCGGCAGAATACAGCGCGCTTACGATAAAATAAAAAAGCGCGATTTTGTGTATTACAACCAGGTGATAAAGCCTGCGCTGGTAGGGCTTGCGGGCCCGTGG
>JBIOHG010000097.1:0-9171 GCA_044448765.1 Sphingobacteriales bacterium
CAAAAACTATTATGCTATCATCATGGCCGGCGGCGTCGGAAGCCGTTTTTGGCCGATTAGCAGAACATCTTATCCAAAACAATTCTTAGATATTTTAGGCACCGGCAAAACACTGATACAAAACACTTACGACAGGTTTCTGAAAGTTTGCCCGAAAGAGAATATATACGTTGTAACCAATGAAAATTATACCGGCCTGGTAAAAAAACAACTGCCGGATATGGCCGACAACCAGATACTGACCGAGCCGGTGATGCGCAATACGGCGCCTTGCATTGCCTATGGTTGTTTCAAAATTGAAACACTGAATCCTAACGCTTCGATTGTAGTTGCGCCTTCTGATCACTTGATTTTAGATGAAACAGCTTTTGTATCCGCCATTGAGAAAGCATTACAAATAGCATCCGCAAAGGATTGCCTGGTTACACTGGGTATAAAACCTTCCAGGCCTGATACCGGCTATGGGTATATACAATATACCGACAATACCATAGGCGACGACTTCCATAAAGTGAAAACCTTTACCGAAAAGCCCACATTAGAGATAGCGAGGACCTTTCTTCAAAGCGGTGATTTCCTTTGGAACGCCGGTATATTTGTTTGGTCTGCAAAAGCAATTGTTAAGGCTTTCAGCCGCTACCTGCCCGAAATGAACGAAATATTCGCCGAGGCGCGTTCGGTTTACAATACCGATGACGAAAGGCCCGTAGTAAACAAGGCTTACCAGCAATGCACCAATATTTCTATTGACTATGGTATTATGGAAAAGGCTGATAATGTGTATGTGCTGCCATCAGAGTTCGGCTGGTCGGACCTGGGAACATGGGCCTCGATATACCAATTGGCTGAGAAGGATTATGTGGGTAATGCGGTTATTCCATCCGATAAGGTGATCATGTACGATTCATCCAACTGCATGGTAAATGTACCTGCCGATAAACTGGTTGTTTTACAGGGTCTACATGACTTTATTGTAGTTGAATCCAATAATACCCTTCTCATTTGTCCCCGCGACCAGGAACAGAACGTGAAACAGGTTGTGGCTGATGTGAAACAGAAGTTTGGAGTGAAGTATATTTGAGGTTAGAGATTAGTGACTGGAGATTAGTGATTAGGCTTTACCATTTCTCAACTAATCACTGGTTAACTAATAACTGACGCTGGCGCACAGCCTCATACAAAATAA
This sequence comes from Sphingobacteriales bacterium, assembly GCA_044448765.1. Lineage (GTDB taxonomy): Bacteria > Bacteroidota > Bacteroidia > Sphingobacteriales > Sphingobacteriaceae > Mucilaginibacter. The sequence continues at coordinate 1,187 of JBIOHG010000097.1, forward strand.
CCCCTGTCGATACCGACACATTCAGAGATTCAATTTCCCCAAACATCGGGATCTTAGCCAAATGATCGGCTATGCGGATAATCTCGTTCCGGATCCCATCTTCTTCTGAGCCCATGATGATGGCAGTTGGCACGGTATAATCGGGTGTGTAGATGTACTCCTTTGTTTTTTCGGTGCAAGCCACCAATTGCAGGCCCGATTCCTGCAAAAAACGCATGGTTTGTACAAAATTATCATGACGGCAAACCGGTATTTTATATAAGGCACCCGCTGAGGTCTTTATCCCGTCAGCATTTATTTGTGCAGAGCCCTTTGCGGGTATAACGATGGCATGTACCCCTGCGCACTCTGCGGTACGGGCAATAGCTCCCATGTTACGCACATCAGTAATAGCATCCAGTACCAGTATTAATGGGGTCTCTCCCTTTTCAAAAATTTCGGGAATGATATTTTCAATTTTCTGGTAAATAATAGGCGAAATTATCGCAATTACCCCCTGGTGATTTTTGGGGGTGATGCGGTTTAGCTTTTCAACGGGCACCTGTTGCGCTACTATGCCATATTCATGCAACAGCTCTTTAAGCTCATTTAGCAAGCCGCCGGCGGTACCCCGTTGGATATATAATGATTCTATTTCCTTACCTGAACGAATGGCCTCTATAACAGCACGGATACCAAAAACCATTTGGTTGTTTTCGCGGGGCTGGCGGGATGTAAATGACATGAATTTTGAAGTAAAAGTTCGCCAAAAATAGCCATATTAATTGATTTTCAGCACTTACTGAATTAGCGCCTGATCGGAGGCGTAGCCAAAATAGTAAACATTTCGAAACGTTATCCACATCGGTCGTTATCAGTGTGTTACTTTAGCAATTAACAACTTACTCACACTACATGTTAATACTGATGTTTGATTTCGGGGTCAATTTCGAGGTTTATATTTTTTAAAAAAGTTGATATGTTAACTAATCATTAGCCATTCCGCAGATATTTTGTATATTTTTGTTTCCCCATGATTTTTGAGAACGATAACACACAGAACAAGCCGAATACTGGCGACAGAAAAAGCCGTATCACCAACCCTACCCCATACAGTGGACTTGGTAAATTGCCGCCGCAGGCCGTCGACCTTGAAGAAGCAGTTTTAGGTGCTTTAATGCTGGAGAAGGACGCACTTTCCTCTGTTATCGACATTCTGAAACCCGAAGTTTTTTATAAGGACAACCACCAAAAAATATTTTCGGCTATACGCCATCTATTTGAGAGGACCTCACCGGTTGATATTCTTACCGTAACTGCTCAATTACGTCAGCAGGGCGAACTGGAAATGATCGGCGGCGCCTATTACATTACCGAGTTAACCAATCGTGTAGCTTCAGCAGCTAATATTGAATATCATTCACGTATCATCATTCAGAAATTCATCCAACGGGAGTTGATCCGTATTTCAACAGAAGTGATAAACAATGCTTACGAGGATACTACCGACGTACTTGACCTGTTGGATAAAGCCGAAAAAAACCTTTTCGAGATCGCGCAAAATAACCTACGCCGTGATTCCCGTAAGATGGACGACCTGATTCACGAGACGCTAAAAGAAATTGAATCACTTAAGGACAAAAAAGACGGTCTTACCGGGGTAGCCTCAGGCTTTACTGACCTGGACAGAATGACCTCGGGTTGGCAAAAATCAGATCTTGTGATTATAGCTGCCCGCCCGGCGATGGGTAAAACGGCATTCGTGTTAAGCTGTGCCCGTAACGCAGCGGTCGATTTTAACAGGCCGGTGGTAGTATTTTCACTCGAAATGTCCTCGGTTCAGTTGGTTAATCGTTTGATATCCGGCGAAACCCAAATTGAACAGGAGAAGATCCGTAAAGGCCAACTGGAAGAATGGGAATGGCAACAAATACACTCAAAAATAGGCAGGTTGGAACAAGCGCCGTTGATCATCGACGACACACCTGCGCTAAACATCTTTGAATTCCGGGCCAAATGCCGGCGTTTAAAATCGCAGCATGATATTCAGCTCATCATCATTGACTACTTGCAACTGATGCAGGGTAAAGCCGGCGATGGCAAAGGCAGCGGTAACCGTGAGCAGGAAATAGGCAGCATATCGCGTGCACTTAAATCTGTTGCTAAAGAATTGAATGTACCTGTAATTGCACTATCGCAATTAAGCCGTGCCGTTGAAAACAGGCCTGGTGGTTCCAAACGCCCAATGTTGTCCGACTTGCGTGAATCGGGTTCTATTGAGCAGGATGCTGATATGGTGTTGTTCCTTTATCGTCCTGAATACTACGGCTTAACTGAAGATGAGAACGGCCTTGCTACGCAAGGTGTCGGTGAAGTCATCATAGCTAAGCACCGTAATGGTGAAACAGGTACGGTTCGACTTAAATTCGTTGGTAAATACGTTAAATTCGTCGACCTTGACGAGGGTATGGATAATTTTACAACACCGGGTAATGCGTTTACCGGATTAACGCCATCACAGGATTTTGAGAAGCCAAGCAACTTTATTATTCGACCATCCAGGATGGATGATATGGAGGATGATCAGCCATTTTAATTTCGGAATTCGGTTTTTCGATTTCGGATTTGCGCCTGGTCATAAAACTTAGAATATCAACCCCAATGCAATCCCGATAATGATCACTATCGGGGTTTTTATTTTGGTGAAGTTGAGTAAAAGGAATGTTCCGATCATCACAGCATAAGGCAGCCAGTGTAGTCCGAATGGCTTCGTGAGCAGTATTAAAGCCGTTGCCATGAAGCCCACAGCAACCGCGCTGATGCCGCTGAGGGAATTGCGGATACGGGTTATCTTTTTCAGATCCTCCCAGAATGGAACAATAAACAGGATGAGAATGAGTCCGGGTAAATTAATTCCAATTACTGCTATTAAACTTCCAAGTATTTGACCACTAATACCAAAACCCTTATTACCTAAAGTCATACTTCCGATGAAAGAAGTGAAACAGAAAGTCGGTCCCGGCAAAGCTTGTTGTAATGCAAAGCCTGAAAGAAACTCGGAATTGGTTAAATAATGCTTCACCTCAACAAACTCGGTGAACATTAGCGGAACCAACACCTGCCCTCCGCCGAAGATAAGTATCCCGTTGCGATAGAAGTTTTCGAACAAACGAATGGGTAAGCTGAATGGCGAGGTTTGATTGATAATTGCACCTAACGAGGCAAAGGCCAGCAGGATACCTATAAAATACATCACCTTTTTGGGATTGGTGTTGGCAAACAAGCTTACGCGTAATTCACTTTCCTGCGGTGGTGTTTCCAATGCCGATGAAATAATGCCCCCCAGTAAAATGAGTATAGGGAAAGCATAAGCATTTCTCAAGATCAACGTAGCGATCAGCGAGCCAATAGCCAGCATGATAGAAACATTTGTTTTCAAAAATTTATAGGCAAATGTATAGGTGGCATAAGCTACGATCCCAACCGCAATGGGTTGTACAAACTTCAATATATCGGTAAACTTACTATGCGTAAACATTTTATAGCTGATTGCAGCTATACACATAATGGTAGCAGATGGAAGTATCCAGATCAAAAATGTAATAATTGCTAACCGTAAACCGCCTACTTTCCAGGCGATACCGACCAGGGTTTGGGTTGATGAAGGGCCAGGTAATATTTGTGAAAGTGCCGTAAGCTCCATCAACTCTTGTTCGGTAACATACCGGCGTTTCTCTACAAACTCGCGCAATAACATAGAAATATGCGCCTGTGGCCCTCCAAACGCAGTGAAGGTGTAGAAAAAAACATCCCGAAGAAATAATAGTTGACGTTTCTTCATTTTTAGTTCATTGGTTCAATCGTTCATTAGTTTACTGGTCCGTCCGCTTTATTTACTAATGAACCAATGGCAAATGAACTAATAAACATTTAGTAATCGTCATCATCAAAACCAGTTGCCTCCTGGTAAACTACTTTCAGTTCAGCAAAAGCATGGTTATCGCATTTTTTTTGCGCAGCGTCCATCCCCTTTTCGTAAATCAATATAGCATCAGGTTTACGGTTTAAAGCTTCGTACAATTTGCCTAAATGATAGTAAGTGCCCACGTAATTGGGATGATCGTTCACCAATTTCTCATAATATTCTAAGGCTTTCGCCGAATCATTTAGCCTAAGATATTCGGTCGCCAATGCGTATAATAAAAACTCATCGTTGGGTTCATTTTTTAAAAATTCCAATAACTTTTCTAATCGGTCCGACTGCATTTTAAACTCTATCTTTTTTAACTAAATTTGCCAACCTGATTTCGTTATAGAAACATTCCAATTAAAACACAAGCTGAATGAAAATACTGGTATGCATCAGTAATGTACCTGATACAACGACAAAAATAACTTTTACTGATAATAACACGCAATTTAATACAAACGGCGTACAATTTATCCTGAACCCGTATGACGAGATAGCTTTATCACGCGCTATCGAGCTCACAGAAGGCGGAAAAGGTTCGATCACCGTTATTAACGTAGGCGAAGCAAGTACGGAAGCTACTATCCGCAAAGCGCTTGCTATAGGTGCTGATGATGCGGTGCGCGTAAACGCAAAACCACATGATGCCTGGTTTGTGGCTTACCAAATTGCACAATATGTTAAAGCAAACGCATTCGACCTGGTCCTTACCGGACGCGAGTCGATTGATTATAATGGTTCAAAAGTGGCGGGCATGCTGGGCGAGTTACTGGATATGCCTTCGGTATCCATTATCAAAAAGTTAGATGTGGATGGTGATAAAGGGACAGTTGAGCGCGAAATTGAAGGCGGTAAGGAAATATTGGTTATCCCATTCCCTTTTGTAGCCGGTACTGCCGAAGGTGTTGCTGAACCCAAAATACCAAATATGCGGGGTATAATGTCGGCACGGACAAAACCTTTACAGGTGATTGAACCGGTTGAAGTTAAAACCACCTCGGAAATATTAAGTTACGAAACACCAGCTTCGCGCGGTCAAGTTAAATTGATTCCGACAGACGATGCAGGCAAATTGATCGACCTGCTGCATACCGAAGCACATGTGATATAATAAATTATTCAGATTTTAAGACCAGACTATATATGCCAGTTTTAATATATGCAGAAAATGCCAACGGCAAATTCAAAAAATCAACTTTTGAAACAGTTTCATACGCTCGGGCCATTGCAGACCAAACCAGTACTTCCTTAACAGCTATCTCTATCGGTGATGTAAATGCCGATAGTTTAGCATCCTTAGGAAAATACGGTGCTGATAAAGTGCTAAATGTTTCGAATGATTCATTGAAACAGTTCACCAACCAGGCTTATGCATCGGTAGTAGCTGAAGCTGCTAAAAAAGAAGGTGCTGCTATTGTGGTATTATCTAATTCTTTTTCCGGCAGAGGCCTTGCTCCTCGTATCGGTGTAAAACTGGAAGCTGGTGTGGCTGATGGCGCAGTAGCACTGCCAGAGATATCGGGTGATAAATTCACCGTAAAAAAGACGGCATTTTCTGGTAAAGCATTTGCAACGGTTCAATTAACTTCTGCTAATAAAGTGATCGCGTTGGTTCCAAACTCCTACAAAGTAGTGGAAAAACAAGCTGCCGGAAAAGTGGAAGATTTTAATGCAGAAGTTAAGCAATCTGACCTTAAGGCAATTGTTAAAGAGATCATTCAATCAACAGATAAGGTATCCCTGCCTGATGCTGAAATAGTTGTATCGGGTGGTCGTGGTTTAAAAGGCCCGGAAAATTGGGGTATGATAGAAGAGCTGGCCAACTTGTTAGGAGCTGCAACCGCTTGCTCGAAGCCGGTATCTGACGCCGGGTGGCGCCCGCATGAAGAACATGTTGGGCAAACCGGCATAGCTGTCAGTCCAAATTTGTATATTGCAGTCGGAATTTCGGGCGCTATCCAGCACCTTGCAGGCGTTAGTTCGTCAAAAGTTATCGTTGTGATCAACAAAGACCCCGAAGCGCCATTTTTCAAGGTAGCGGATTATGGCATCGTAGGCGATGCATTTGAAGTGCTGCCAAAATTGATAGCAGCAGTTAAAGAATATAAAGCTTCGGCATAATAAGGTTTGCAGCGATGGGTAATAATATGAAAAAAATTAAACTGGATATCGTAGGGCTGTCCTACAGTCAAACTCAATCCGGGGCGTATGCTTTAGTTTTAGGCGAAGTTAGTGGTCGCCGCAGGCTGCCAATCATTATTGGTAGTTTCGAGGCTCAGGCTATTGCTATCGAAATAGAGAAAATGACGCCAAGCAGGCCGCTTACCCACGATCTGTTTAAGAATTTTGCCCAGGCTTTTGATATCGTTATACAGGAAATTATCATTTATAACCTGGTAGATGGTATTTTTTATTCCAAGTTGCTTTGTTCCGACGGTAAGAAAACGGTAGAAATTGATGCCCGCACCTCTGATGCTATTGCAATGGCCGTACGTTTTGATTGCACCATTTATACTTACGAGTTTATCCTCTCAAGCGCAGGTATCGTTATTGAGGGCAACGATTTTGTGTACCTCGAAAACATGAGTGATGCTCAGCAGGAAGAAAAAGCGGTTACCGCAGCGGCAGGTGGTGGGTACGCCGGCTTGAGCAACGATGAGCTGAAAACCAAATTGCAGGAAGCCCTCACTGAAGAGGCTTATGAGAAAGCTGCAAAAATCCGTGATGAGCTGAATAAGCGAAAAGCTTCTTAATTTGAAAATTATTCAATTTGAAAATTTGAAGATTACAAAGGGATCATTTATTTTCAAATCTTGAAATTATCACATCTTCAAATCATTAAAATCTCACTTCTTTTTAATATTTTAACCTCGAATTAACTGAGGATACCCTGTATGTCTATTAAGTTTCGCTTGATACTGATGAACTTTATGCCATATTTTGTATGGGGGTCGTGGCTTTTAACTATTGGCGCTTACTGGTTTCAAAATAAACACTGGACAGGTGCCGAATTCGGGGCAATCTTCTCTACCATGGGCATCTCAGCGATCTTTATGCCGGCCCTTACCGGTATTATCGTCGACAAATGGATCAATGCTGAAAAATTATATGGCATCATGCATATTTTCGGAGCGTTATCATTGCTGATTTTGCCGATGATAACCAATCCGTATGCCTTTTTCTGGGTGATGCTTCTGAATATGGTTTTTTATATGCCAACCATTTCGTTATCTATAACCGTTGCTTATTCCGCGCTCAAAAAGAATAACATTGATGTAGTGAAGGACTATCCTCCAATCAGGACATGGGGAACGGTAGGTTTTATCGCAGCGCTATGGACGGTTAGCTTAACACATAGTGAAACCACTGCTAATCAATTTTATATCGCATCGGCGGTGGCTGTAGCTTTAGGGATTTATGCATTTACATTACCGAAGTGCCCGCCTCTAATGAAGACTACCGATAGGAAATCACTCGTAGACTTATTGGGATTAAAAGCATTTGCCCTGTTTAAAACCCCGAAGTTTGCTATTTTCTTTGCATTCTCAATGCTATTGGGCGCAGCATTGCAGTTAACCAATGCCTATGGCGATACTTTCCTGCACGATTTTGCAAGCATACCTCAATATAAAGACTTGGTTACCGTAAAATACCCTGCTATTATCATGTCAATATCCCAGGTGTCTGAAACACTCTTTATTTTGGCTATTCCTTTTTTCCTTCGCAAGTTCGGTATTAAATATGTAATGCTTTTCAGTATGCTGGCATGGGTATTACGGTTTGGTCTTTTTGCATTTGGCGATCCTTCCGGAGGGCTATGGATGATCATCCTGTCTTGTATCGTTTATGGAATGGCGTTTGATTTCTTTAACATATCTGGATCATTGTTCGTGGAGACACAGACGACGCCAGAGATCAGGGGCAGCGCACAGGGCCTGTTTATGATGATGGTAAATGGGTTCGGCGCTTTGTTTGGCAGTTTTACAAGTGGCGTGATCATCGATAAATTTTTCATCCTTCCTGACCATACCAAAAA
>JBIOHG010000098.1:0-8717 GCA_044448765.1 Sphingobacteriales bacterium
GGTTATAAGATGGGTGCTCTTTTTCGAGGTTGTTTTTATATTCCAGCGGGGCTTTGCCGGTGATTTGCTTAAAAATGCGGCTAAAGGAGCTTTGGGAGTTAAACCCCGACTCGTAGGCGATGCCCAGGATGGTGATATGATTATAGGCAGGGTCCTGCATTTTTTGAACCACATCGGCCACGCGGTATTCGCTGATGAAATCGTTGAAGCTTTTTTTGAGCACCGTGTTGATGATGCGGGATAGTTCATGGGTAGTGAGCCCCAGTTTGCCGGCCAGCGCGCTTAGGCTTAGCTCCGGGTCCTGGTAATAGCGGTTTTCCTTCACCGCTTTTTTCAGCCAAACGCCTTTTTGCTTAAGCTGCGCCGGGGTGGTGGGTTTTAAAAAAGAGGGCGCATCCGCCCGCACGCCTGCTTCGGGCCGTAAAAAAGCGGTGGCCGCTATCCATATCATCACGACCGCTAAAAGCAGGTATAAAGGATAAAAAGCCTGGACGCCTAACTGACCAGGGTAAAAATAGCTGACGGCTGTAAACGGTACCCACAGCAGCCAGCAGACGCCAAAACCAGCCAGCAGGCGATGCAGCCATTGCAGCTGGTAGCGGTGGCGGTCGCCGCCGGTAAATGTTTGCTGGCGGTAAAAGCGGTTGATCTGCCGGAGCGACAGGCATAGGTAAATGACGACGGAAACAAACGCAAGCAACTGTACTGCCGGGTTCAACTGCCGGAAGGCAGGCGTATCATAGGTAGCTGCGCCGGTTATTATACTATCCCTCACGGCCAACGCCTGTGCGCCCAGCTCCAGCAGCAGCGGGCTAAAATGCAGCAGATCCATTGGCCGGAACCGGTATTCCGGCCGGGTTATTTTCAGCACGTAAAAGAAAATGAGCGGGCCCAGCGCCAGCGAAAATTGCAGCGGCAGCCGGCTCCAGTAAGGAATGTAAGCCGAAAGCCCGAAGCCGATGCCCAATACCCGGGCTATCCACAACACCATCACAAGCAGCGCCAGGGCCAAAAACCGGTTGGCGGCGCGGTTTGCCGTTTTGGCGAATGCCAACAGCAACGCAAAGGTGAACCCGGTAAACAGGGTTCCCAGCAGGGCCAGGTGGTACAGGGTGATATGGAATGTATAGGAGTTCAAGGTTAACAGCTCAATGGCTATCCAAACCTAACAAAATGCCGGTAGATTAGGTGTTAAAGGTTTGTTAAAATGGGTCATATACCCAACTATTAAAGCACTCGGGCAGGTGGACGCTGGCGGACGGGAATAATACCGTTTATTTTACCGTGAAAACACCCTGTTAATCCTGAGAGTGCATATTTAATTTTGATTATACATTCATTAAATCATTGTCATTATGTTTATCAGAGTCGACCCCAGCAATACAAACCCGCCCGATTACCAAGTGATCGAAATCAACGCCTCTCTTGCAGCATTGCTTGCACACACGGTTTACAACGATTGTTCGCATGGCCCTGGCCTAGAGCATTACCCGGCTGCAGTGTACCGACAATCGCAGAATGTAACATGCTATAATTTGCCAAATAACCCTATAAGCACCGATATTTATGAAGTATAACGCATTAAACGGGTACGTTCAAGGTTGGTGGCTGGCAGGCTTATTATTACTGTCTTCCTGCTCAATCCTAATTAAATCGCCCGAAAAGCAAGTATCGCTGGAAGCAAGGTACCAGCAAATGAATGCATCCGTCCCAGAAAATGACCCGAATAAAACCAGGATCAAAGTCGAAGTTAAATCCGACTTGTTACCAGATGCTACGCCACTAAAAAAGAATGTATTAAATTTCAGCGATGGCGGGCAAAAGGCATTGATCCATGCTCTTGACCGAAGAGCAGGTTCGGCAGACGAGTTTAAAAGTATGATTGGAACGACTTATTTTAAGGACGACGATAATAGCAATATCATTGACCACACCAGCCAAACACTAAGCCTTACGATCAGTGTACAGAACAAGGATTTCTTTGCTGGGCTCTCCGGCGACACCAGTTTTGCAGACCGACTGGAAAAGATCCGTTTTAAGATTGCCCTGGATCAAAAGGATGTATTCAAATTTGATACCTGGAATAAAATCAACACACAGTTTGGCAGATTCTATATTGGGACACGGACGTATACGGGTTCGCGGACAGCTACCGTTAACCCTTCTATTCCAATCGGCGCGGCTAATCTATCGCTTGGCTCATTCAGCGGCACCAACGAATATGCGGAATCCGATACCTTATCCCAACAGGTAATGAGTTCCAACGGCATCCTGCATGATGATTATTTTACGCTAGAGCAAGACGGGACGCCAAAAACGGCGCTGCTGGGTAATACAATAATACAGATCACCATTAAAGCAAAGAAAACCGCCAGCAAGCTTGCCATTGTACTCGACAACCTGACTGACAATGACGGTAAAACCAACCCCCCAGATAAAGTAAAGGTTAACATAAAAACAATTTTATACCCGGTTTATCCATCGACTATAAAGGATTCAAACAGGAAGGTAACGGCGAAACTAAGCTTTGACTATGTGCTGCGGCATATCAATCACGGTTTTCGCACATTTGCCGAAAGCGACGACGACATCACGTATTACTACGGCACGATAACCGATCAGCCAGTGAAGATTTTAAATGCCGACGACCTCGGCTTGAAACTTTTTTATGTGACCGTAGACGGAGAATTCATCAAACTGCGGGATGTCACGATAGCCGACGCTGCGGAAAACCTGACAACGACGGGCTTTCTGAGTAACGACGAAGCGCTAGCTTTTATGAACTGGCTGATGGCCCCGCCGGGTGGCGGAGGCCAAATCAAGATCGCCGGCAAATACCAGGTAGGTGTATTAGACGCCGCCGGCATATTCAGGCCACTGAGTAAAAATTACCTGCGGAGCCATATGCTTCTGATCCGTGTTCTGTAATAGTTGAATTGCACCAAATGCCTTGACACGCAACTTAGTTTAAAGTTGCGCGTTACTAAACTTCACTATGAGACGAGATAAGATGAGCGGGGAATTGTACTTGTAAGCGGCGGCACGAGAACGCCACTCTCTTGGCCGCAAGGCGTTCTCGTGCCACAGTAGGGGAACATGGCTAAAACAAACAACCGATGGTTTTCATAGTATGCTGAGATAAACCGCTGCCTTCACGAGTCGCCCAGTAATTGATCGGCGCGACTTTTTTAAATCGAGTTTTTAATGCCGGAAAATACATCCAATTAACGCGTAGGCTACCGTTTGTTCATTGACTACACTGATTTTCTTTTTACGTGAGTTCATCCCAATTGTAAATTAGGCTATTAACTTTGTAAAATTTCACGTCACTACAATATACCTTACGATCAGAAAATAAAGCGAGATTTGATCCTAATGGATTCATCGAACTTTTGTATTCAACTGCATCAAAGCCGATCGATTTGCAAAATTCGCATAAGAATTGTGTGGGCAAATAATCTAAATGCACATCCTGTTTACGAACCGGTTTGGATAACTCGCTCTCTAGTTTTTGTAAATAGGGACGATACTGAATGAACTCATCTAGCGTGAACTGCTTGTTCTGTATTTCGAACGGGCCGAAGCCATCAACTTTTCGCAGAGAAACCATGCTAATCGGTTCCGTGCTCGTGAATTTGCCGACAGTCAATGTTTCGTGTAGGGCGACACGCGTTTCATAAAGTGTCGTTTTCAGATCGTTACACAAATACAAATAAGGAATACCCACCGGATTGGCTCGGCCTGCTGTTGCCGAAGCTAAGCGTGGCTTACCCATTTCATCCTGCGATAGTACGGTTTCGGAAATCCTGGCTCGATAAAATTCAGCGCCACTTGGAATGGTTACAACCAACCGTTCGAAAATAGATTGCAGCAATTCCGTGTCTAATTTTTTACTGACAAAAAAACGGTTGTGATATTTGATGTCATCCGCAAATGACTCCCATTTTAATTCTAAGCTGTCAACATCAGTCGCTAACGCGTTGACAATATAACCGAATTCTACTGGCTGCTCAAACAACTCATGGGTGTATATTTCGCCTCCTTTACCGATCTGATCGACCAAAAATTTAATCAGCTTACCATCTAGAGCATCCATATTAAAAAGACTCGGCCAATAAGCGGTTAGGTGCTCATACAATAAAAACGGCTGATCAATTCTCATGGATATCTCAGATGTCGGATGCGGAACGTAAAGTTCAAACAGCGGTTCGAAAAATGGACTCAAGTATTCACAACTAACCAAGCCTGTGTTAGATGTGCCGCAAAAATCGCAGGTACCCAAAGCATTACCAAAACCGTCGATAATAGCTTGCAGCATTGTATCAGAAAAACAATGGCTACAGCAGTTCATTAAATCAATGATTGAATCAGTTCGATATGATGCATAATAGAAAGTTTTTTTATAGTACCTAACCCAGGGTAGCCGCCTCGTGCGTGGAGGTCTTGAAAGGCCGATATTGCCATCGACTCAATCCCGCGCTCGTTAACAAAGACAATTAGCTTGTCTAATGCTTCAGCGAATTTTCCGGCCGTATCTGAATCATCTTCGTTCGAATCCGATACAAAATGGTGAATGCGAACATTTCTGGTTTCGTGATCCTCATAGGTTAAATGAATCACTACCGCCCAAGGCAAACGACCGCCATCAATAAATGTAGAACCAATTGTCAAATAATCGCCGAAACCAACAAAGCCTTCATCTTGGTAGTATTGATGATCAGTTGAGAAATTTTCATCATCAACATGAAGGTAGTCGGCATTTTTCAACTGTCTGTTGAAAGGATCGGCAATAAAAGCCAAACTAGGCCGAGGGAAGTTACGTCGAAGGGCGATGATATGGCTGACTTGAATAATATTATACAAGCAATTAGTTCGCGCGACCAATTCGCTAAGTGCCGTTACACCTGCGATCTGGTTAAGGTGTATCAAAGAATAACCGCTTTCATTAAAACCGTATTCTTCTAAAACCTGCTGCAATAGAATCAGGTCGCGATTAGCGGAAATAATAAAAGTTGGTGTTACATTCACATAATTTGCCTGACGCAGCGTCCTGATTAAGTCCGCGATCACACGGCTCCCATTTCTTATCTCACCATGTTCCGGATTTATAATTAGGTGTATCCGGATGCTAGGCGGTAAAGAACGGACCATCGTGATGATGGCACGAGTGTCCAATTTCAAAGGTTCGATAACTGGTGAAACCTTCTCACCGATTAGTGGCAAGTGGGCAAGTTCACGAAGTGCAAGTAGTTCAAACTGCTTGCCGCGTAAATAAGGAAAATACATGATTTACGGTTTAGACCAAACAAGACAACCTTGAAGGTAAAGCAAGATACTGTTTTTCAGAAAAATAATCTAAATAACAGTAGAATTTCAAATAGTCCGGTAAAGATAGGTCATGTCTATGCAACAATTGGTGTGCGGGATCAATCCTTGACTTTAATGCATCAAGGAAATGTCGTTGCATTATAACAGGGTCGATGGCGGCGATGAGTTCAAGGCATGCTTTATAGAGTTTCACCGGCGTCACCTTGGGTAATTGTCCATTAATTTTAACTACGATTTGCAAAAATTCGTTCTTCCGAAGTGACTTCATCATGGTTTGATTATCAAGCCATGATTGATCCGTCGTTGCCTCACGGGTCGTCAACAAATTATATGATTCAGTAAATTCAATTAAACCTACTTTCGGATTAACAATTGTCCGGTACTTGTCCCCCAAGCTGTGATGGGTAACGATATAAACTTTCGAAAATACTTTGTAATAGTCATTTAGCTGCGTTTGCAACCGATCTGCATTGTCCAGTTCGGTCTTTATCTCAAATACATTGTTTGTGCCGTTGATCAGCACGATATCCGCAACAGACTTACCCAGACGAAATTCATTGAGAACTATCGTATCAGAAAATGTATAATGTTTTAAAACAAAATCACTTAGCAATTTCGTTTTGTAAACATATTCATGTCGGTAATCCTTTTGTAAGTGGTCGTAAGAAACGTCCAATAAGTATTGAAGGGAGCATTTTTCGGGTAATACAGCGCCGCCCTTTTCGACTGTGTGCCTTAATTGTTTCGCGTAAGTTCGTGTGCTATTTGAGGCTGTCATTTTGCGAAAGCCAGCATTTGAAATCAAGCGAGCTAATGAACGTGAGTTGATTTGCAAATTAGTAGTATCATCAGACATTAGGCAAAAGTATTAACAATTAAATATAACTAATAATTTATAAAAAGCAAAATCCGTGCTGCTCCACGAAGTTTTTTCATTCCCCCAGAGGATCCTGCGCTGCCTGCTTCACAGCTTCCTATGGATGAAACCAATAAACCCGGTAATCGTATATGTTTACAAACCAATGCGGAATACCCAATTCGTAAAAAGCTGCGCTGCTGTGGGGATAGCCAGTAAACTCATGGCAGCGAGAATCAAGAGGCAAGAATCAAGAGCCAGGAAACAAGAGCGAGAAAACGAGCGGTAGGTAACAGCGATCAGATTGGTAAACCTGATGCAAAATTAGAACTGCCAATTAAGTGGTTATTCGTTTTAAAGGCAGAAAGTATCCTTTAATACAATCGAGGTTGCGGATACATATTTGTATATGATTCTTCTCGCGAAAGCCAGCGTTGAGATAAAGTGGATCGCCCTCCCAGAATACACCCCTCGCTGAATCAAACTCTTTTTCGCCGCTGTCCTTCATTGATTTATGCAAACTTTGAATGGCTGCGCAATCCAATTCCCGTAATCTAAGGTCTTCGCCGCCGCGATTTTGTGGCATGGGTGTTTTTGATTTGGTGAGCGTAGCTTCCAATAGAGTATAACCAAACTTTACGAGTTCGAGATTTTTGTAATCCAAAAGATCAAGGCAGTAACCTAAGTCGAGTATAGCACCAATAACGGCAGGTTTTTTAATTTTGCTTCCCTTCCTTTTGCTAAGTTCAATGGACCAGTCTAAAGCGCGGCTTGGGCTATTATCCCAAAAGTAGATGCCGTGACCCAGCCAATCGTAATCATTATCTTTTTTCTTTAGCTCACTTTTGCCATTAAGAACATCCTGAACAATGCTCTCGTCTGTACCATGAAAGCCCAGAGTTAGCCCTGTTCTTGAGGTATACATAGGTGCTTAAAGTTGTTTTTAAGATTGCCTTTGGGTGTGACAACCCCAGCTTCTACCAAAAACTCTTTTGACTTTTGCTTGCTTTTTGACACGCGAACCTTATATTTTTCGAGTTTTTGAATTAAGCTGTTCACTTTAATATCGGTCATACACGAAGATAGGAAATTTTGGTTTATTTAAAAAATATTTATTTGTAACATGCGATTCTTTTGACGTCGTAAACTTAGATACTCTATTCGTATCTGCTAACCTACGAACTCCCTCCGCATTCGCCTCCAGTAGTTCGCGGTTATGCCGGGTGGGTTGGTACAGGTGGTATTTCTTGACTCACTCCGCCATTCGCCTGCGGCGTCGGCGACCCTCTCTTTGGCAAGCCAAAAAGAGGGTGGGGAATGTTGGAAGTCCCTGCGCTGCCCGATTCACAGCCTCCTATGGATGAAAACCAATAAACACGGTAATCGTATATGTTTACAAACCAATGCGGAATATCCCTGTGCGAGCGCCCCTGCGGGGACGTGATTTTTGGGTTTACAGTGAAAATAGTTAAATATTTGATTATCAACCATTTAACTGAAAAAAAGCCTAAAAAGTGTAAACCTTTGTAAACCCTTTTACGCTGGTTGGCGGAAGCTGCGGTTTGAGAACCAAGGTGTGAAAGTCCAGCTCCTGATCCCGTACGTGCGGGACTCTAACCGGCTGAGCTAATTATCAATAACTTCATAAATAAAAAAAGCCCCGCGGACGTGCGGGGCTTGCTCCTGAGGCTGGGCGTTTTAATAACAATAAATTATTGAATAAACGCTCAAAAGTTTGCTATATTCAAATTGAATATTGATAGATGTATGTTTCATAATCTAAGGGTATTAACGTTCGTTTACATTACAATTGCCGAAATGGGTTTTTTGACCGCCTGCCGCTCCGGTGTTAATAGCGTTAAAAAGGACGATACTACCGTCGTACTGCAGATTTTATTAGATAGTGCTTTCTACAAAAATAGGCTGGCGGCCGCGGCGCAGTCAAACCCCTCTGATCCTTTAACAGATACAATTATCTTTATGCAAAACGATATTTTGACTCGTCATCTACCGAAGACTTTGCCCAATAGGCAATTAACAGAGGATGAAATGTGCAAGTTAATGGTCACTCACCAAACAAATCATCTACAATTTCTTGAATTGGATGAATTTATAAAATCACCTAATGGTTACCGAACTGCCTTAGGAACTCATTGTATGTGGAGAGGATCTGTTTCAGGTGAACCCGATCAACGCACAGCCACACTGTGTGAACGTGAAAAATATTGTAATTCAGTTTTGTATATGAATATAAGCAAAATCGGGAATACTCTTACTGGAAGTAGATTCCAAATCATGACCTATTAATAAATGTCGGTTGTATGTAAGTTGAGTTAAATAGGATAAACAAAAAAAGCCCCGCGGACGTGCGGGGCTTGCTCCTGATCCCGTACGTATGGGACGAACCAGCGACCCTCTGATTAATCCCGCACGTGCGGGACTCTAACCAGCTGGAGCTAAAATTATCAATAAATTCAATCAAACAAAAAAAGCCCCGCGGACGTGCGGGGCTTGCTCCTGATCCCGTACGTAC
>JBIOHG010000099.1:0-8534 GCA_044448765.1 Sphingobacteriales bacterium
AAAACCGAACCATTTGTAATTGAGCGCACCTTAAATGCACCCGCCGAAAAAGTATGGAAGGCTATTACCGACAAAGACCAAATGAAAGAGTGGTATTTCGACCTGTCGGATTTCAAACCGGAGATCGGGTTTGAATTCAGTTTTCCGGGAAAGGGAAATGAAGGCCAGGAGTACACCCATCTGTGCAAAATAACCAAAGTTGAGCCGGGTAAACTATTACAATACAGTTGGCAGTACAAAAATTATCCCGGGAAATCTTTTGTTACGTTCGAGCTATTCCCGGAAGGAGATGCAACCCGCCTTAAATTAACACACGA
This sequence comes from Sphingobacteriales bacterium, assembly GCA_044448765.1. Taxonomy (GTDB): domain Bacteria; phylum Bacteroidota; class Bacteroidia; order Sphingobacteriales; family Sphingobacteriaceae; genus Mucilaginibacter. Next base: position 318 of record JBIOHG010000099.1, read on the forward strand.
GGGGATCGAGACCTTCCCGCAAGACAGCAAGGATTTTGCAAAAGAAAGTTTTGCCGGCGGCTGGACCTACCTGATCGGCAAATCAATTGTTGAGTTTGTTGAAATGGATTCTTGAAATAAAGTCGCAATAAGCCCGTCATTTTGTCGCATTCAAAACCACGGCGGACGATTATTGTTCATAGCTTTACACAAACTATTTAAAGCATTAGCCATGATCAACAGCACGAAAGCATTCAGCAGTTTCTCAGTAGATAACATTGAAAAGGCGAGGGAATTTTACCAAAACACATTGGGCCTTACGGTAAACAAAGTACCTATGGGCGAAGACGGTTTACTGGAAATACAAATTGCCGGTGGTGCAAAAGTGATGGTTTACCCAAAACCTAACCATGTGCCGGCTACGTTTACCGTGCTCAATTTCCCGGTGGATGATCTTGAAAAAACCGTTGACGAACTCATCAGCAAGGGCGTTAAATTTGAGCATTACGATATGGGCGATTTTAAAACCAATGAAAAAGGCATCCTTTATGGAAATGGCCATGGCCCTGATATAGCCTGGTTTACTGACCCGGCCGGTAATATTATATCGGTTCTTAAAGCCGTGTAAATTGAGGTAATAAACACACCTTATTTTATTACATTTTCTTCTCCTGCATAAACTGCTGGCTACTCACCTGAAAAGCAAATCGTTAGCCTATTGTAATCAGAATGTTACAATAGGCAATTATTAAATTATCCTAATTTAACATTTTCTTAACATTGTAAAGTCACTTTTGAATCAAACATGATTGGCAACATCTTCAAAATCAACATTCACAGTATGAGGGAATTATACTTTATCACATCTCAAAACTCATTTGAATAACAGCATATAAATTATAGATCCGGTAAAGAGCTTTACCACCCATTGACCGCTCCAGTTACCTGGTCATATTCTTTGAACTATCTATCATCTGCTAACAATTTACACTCAATAATTAATTAAACCAATTAACGTATGGCGTTTTTTACTTTTTCAAAATCATCAGGCAGGCTCCGGACACTCAACCGGGCTGCAAGGGCAAAAGTATTTGCCAGGATAGTGCTGGGTGCTATCCTCCTGCTTAGTGTTAGCCTCCGGGCAAATGCACAAATTAAAGTGACCGGCAAAGTGATAGACGCCGACACAAAAGAACCGCTGATCGGCGCTACCATATTAGTAAAAGGTACAACGACAGCCGCATCAGCGGGCCTTGACGGTTCATTTAAAATAAATGTGCCTTCAACCGAAGGCACCGTACTGGTAGTCAGCTACATAAGTTATATCACGCAGGAAATACCGCTTTCGGGTAAAACCAATCTCGGCGCTATCATACTTAAATCAAGCAGCACCGCGATGAATGAAGTGGTGATAACCGGCGACGTAGCGATTGACAGGAAAACGCCGGTGGCTGTAACAAGCTTAGGCCCTGATTTTATTGAAAACCATGTTAGTAACGGCGATATACCCGACCTGATAATGGGCGTACCCGGTGTTATGACCACACAAGGCGATGGCGGTTATGGCGATGGTACGGTAAGTATCAGGGGGTTCTCAAGCCGTAGCGGGAATGGTAACGTTGCTTATGTGGTAAATGGTATTCCAATTAGTGACCCGGAAACCGGTGCAATTTACTGGTCCGACTTTACCGGCATAACCGATGTTGCCCGTTCAGTACAGGTACAGCGCGGTTTGGGTGCTTCAAAAATTATTGTACCATCATTTGGCGGTACCGTTAACGTAACTACCCGGACCACCGACCAGCAGGCAGGGGGCTTTGTATCAGAAGGCATAGGTTCATTAGGTTACAATAAAACATCGCTAATGATATCAACGGGTTTAACCGCCGACGGCTGGGCTGCCACCATACAAGGCAGCCGCGAGCAGGGCGCCTATCCGTTTGATGGTTCTAATTATTTAGGGTATAACTATTTTTTAAACCTCTCAAAGGTGCTTACCCCTCATCAAACAATAGCATTAAATGTTATCGGTAATACTCAAACCCACGGTCAAAGGCCCGAGCAATATTTATTCCCTAACGGGTCGGCAGGTAATTTCCTGGCCGCGCCACAGGGTACCGCGTGGAATGAATGGTATGGTTATAAAGACGGCAAGACTTATAACGCATATAATAATTTTTACAGTGAGCCTATTATAAGCATTAACCACAACTGGGTTATTAATGAGAAATCGAGCCTTTCTACGGTTCTTTATGGCATATTTGGCAGCGGTGGCGGCGGCGGTTTGAACAATAGTTCAAACTCTGTAAACATCTTAACTGTACCAAGGTCTGGCGGCATTTATACGCCAATAAACTATTCGGCCCTTGAGGGCATTAATGCCCAAAACGCCAATGGTGCTGCAACCTGGTATGCACAAGATGCACACAGCCAAACTGACTGGTACGGTTTAAGAAGCACTTACCGGACTTTATTAGGTAAATATATCGATTTCCAGGCCGGTGTAGACTTGAGATATTATCAAGGCGACCACTCCACAAGGGTTGACGATCTGTTTGGAGCAAGTTATGTGGCCTACCCTTATACCGGTAACGCTGCGCTTGGTAAAACAGGTGGTAATATCAATGACCCGACAGGTATAGTTGGCATTGGGGGTACGATAGACTATCACAATATTGATTACATGGAAACCGGTGGTGTTTTTGCCCAGGCTGAATATTCCAAAAATGATTTCTCTGCCTTTATTACAGCAGCCGGCTCGGAAAATGCTGACAGCAGAAGAGACCCGTTTGATTACCTGAACGGCGACCCGCTTCAAAAAAGCCATTGGGTTAATTTTACAACTTACCAGCTAAAAGGTGGTGCAAACTATAATCTTAATCCGGAGATGAACGTGTTTGCAAATATAGGCTACCTGACAAAACCACCCTATTTTGGCAACGTATTTGAAAAATTCACCAACCAGATCAATAGCAAAGCTGTAAACGAGAAATTGTTTGACTATGAACTGGGTTACCAGTTCAAAACATCAGCTTTTAGTGCAAAAGTTTCTGCTTACCGCATGTCGTACATGGACAGGGCATATACTAATTCCTATTCTGACGCAACTACAAACCAGTTATATTCTGTCAATATATCAGGCGTAAATGAAATGCATGAAGGCGTTGAACTGGAACTGAGCTACAGGCCAGTGCAGCCGGTACTGATAGGCGGCATGCTTTCCATCGGCGATTACTATTATACGTCAAATGCGGGGCCGGCTACAGCCTATAACAACCAGGGCCAGCCTGTTGCAAACAGCACACTTTCGGAGGTTTTCCTGAAGAACCAAAAGATAACGGATATTGCCCAAAACCTATTCCAGGGCTACGTGAATATAACTGTTGCAAAGCAGTTAAGAATAGGCGCTACGGTTAACTATTACAGCAACTATACCGCGTACGTACCTTTCAACGATTACTCATCAGCCGGTTTGAAGCCTTATAAAGTTCCCGATTATGCAATTTGGGGGCTGAATAGCACTTTCAAATTTAAAATGGCCGGTTTTGATGCCAGCCTTATCGGAAACGTAAATAACCTGCTTAACTCTAAAGTTATTGATGCTGCTGAAGATTTTAGCGCCAATGGCAACCCTTCTTCAATAGTAGGATATTGGTTAAATGCACGAACATTTACAACCACTTTGAAAATTAAATTCTAAATGTAAAATATACATATTGACATGAAAAAGATCTATTATATATTGATTCTTGGGGCGCTTGGATTAACAGCGTGCCAGAAGGAACCGCAGCTGCAAACCAGCACGCACACGGCGCCATCAAGTGTGCAGGCGCTTAACATCACATTACAGAACGCTGATTATGGCAAATTAAGCTCAGGTTATCCTAAAACGTCATTCTCTTTTGACGACCTGGCAGATGCCAACACTTACATTCCGCAAATATTAAATGCAGAATACCTTACTTCTGCTAATGGTTCGTCCGCAGCCGTTACCTATACAGTTTCATCGTTGTATTTTAAACCCGCTGCAGATAGTTTGTATAATGATGTTTATTATTCGCTTACAGACGCTGACTATTTATTGCTGCCGGGCAATAAGTATACTGATTTTTCTATTTCACAAGCTACCCAGTGGTTGCCTTACCAGTACACTACTCCTAAAAGCAATCAATTGGCATTGTTGAATTTTACAGTTTACCCGGCTACGCAAAATCCTCCGCCGCCTTATTCATTCCTCTATTTTAATGGTGCCTGGAGGTATATATATACCATACAACCTGCGCAGTACACTCAGGCAGGTGTAGGTAAATTTAATCAGTTCACCACTTCAAATAGTGAAGCATTACTGGCAAGCTCATTTAACTTTTTCCTGAAAAATGATATTACCATCATGGATACCGTTAAGAAGAACGATTACATATTTGTGAGCTTTGACTATTTTGTTAGCAGTACCAAGACCGCTTACCAAAGAGTTAAACCCTTGCAGTTTGATGGGAATAACTTCGTGCCTCCGTATCAAACTACCGCCACGGCAACTTTTGTAAAAGCAAATGGTACCTGGAAATCTCAGCCAATAGTTACCTATACTTTAACAACTGCTGATATCACGCTCGTTGGCAACGGCGCTGCAGGGTCGGCGACTGCAAAAGCAAACCTGGTCCAATTCAAAGATTTTGATAGCTCATGGCCTACAGCTGATATGGACGCAGCCGTAATAGAATGTTTGCTTGTTGATTTCCCCACACCGCAAACCGGTACCATATATAAAGTTACGTTCCCTAATTATAATAGCCCTGCACCAAACCCGCTTAGCTTTACCTGGGATGGCAGCAAATGGACAGCGCTGCAATAGCATATTAAATACCTGTTAAAACCAGTAAACCGCCTCATGATCAATATGAGGCGGTTTTGTTTTTTGGGCAAATGGTGAACTGCAACCTTTTGTAACAGTTATATTGAAATTGATAAAAAGAGATGTAAATTGTGCTATACTTGAAGTATCAATATTAACTGCATCATGAATAAGCTATTACTCACGGCCATACCGCTGGTATGTGCATTGGCTGCAAACGCGCAGCAAAATACCCCACTTACCACCAAAGACTACGAGCGTGCCGAAAGCATGCTGAGTTATGGTACCGAACCCTATATTGACCATGCCGGCGTTCGCCCCAACTGGATAGCGGGGGATAAATTCTGGTACCGCGTACTTACCGCGAACGGCAGCGAATTTATATTGGTCGACCCGGCGAAAAAGACACGGGTAGCAGCTTTTGACCAGGCAAAACTGGCGGCCTCACTCTCAACCGCATCAGGCAAACAATATACGGCATCAATGCTGCCTTTCCGGTCGTTCAATTTTTCGGACGACAATAAAGCCATCATCTTTAATGTTGACGGGCAGCAATGGAAAGCTGACCTGTCGAATTATAACGTTACTAAAGATGATTCAAAACACTCCGGCAGCGGCAATACTACAGCTGGCGGCAGGCGCCGGGGCGGCGGTTTGGAAGTACTTTCGCCGGATGGCACAAAAGCAGCTTATATTAAAGACTGGAATTTATATGTGCGCGATGTTGCATCAGGCAAATCGACCCAATTGACCACTGATGGTATAAAAAATTACGGTTATGCTACAGATAATGCCGGCTGGACAAGCAGCGATGGCGCAGTATTGCGCTGGTCGCCCAACTCAAAAAAGATAGCGACCTTTAAAGATGACCAGCGCGAAGTTGGCAATATGTACCTGGTTAGCACCAATGTTGGTCACCCTACCTTGCGGGAGTGGAAATACCCGCTGCCCGGTGATAAAGTTATACCGATGATAGAACGGGTTATTATCGAGGTTGATAATCCGAAAGTGATCAAATTAAAAGTCCCTGCCGATCCGCACCGCGCCTCATTAAGCGACGATATTGCCAGCAGCGGCACTTTTGATGATGTTGACTGGAGCGAGGACGGCACTAAACTGGCTTTTGTATCTACCTCCCGCGATCATAAGATCGAGAAATTCCGCATAGCAGATGCTGCCACAGGCGACGTACGCGAAGTATTTGAAGAAAGCGTACCTACCCAATACGAGTCGGGCTGGGGAAGCATCAACTGGCGTTTTCTGCCAAAAACAAATGAGATCATTTGGTTCAGCGAGCGTGATAACTGGGGGCACTTGTATTTATATGATGCCACCACCGGCAAAGTAAAAAATCAAATTACCAAAGGCGATTGGGTAGTTACGCGCATGCTTAATGTGGATGAACAAAAACGCCAGATCACTTTTATTGCAGACGGCACCGATACTAAGAACCCATACTTCAGCCACTATTTCCGGATCGGTTTTGATGGCAAGCATTTAACCGCACTAACGCCAGGCGAGGGCAATCACCAGGCAACTTTATCTCCTTCCGACAAATATTTGGTGGATACTTATTCTCAGCCGGATGTTCCGGCAGTTACTGTACTGCGCGATGCAAACGGCAAGCAATTAACCGAATTAGAAAAAACTGATGTATCACGCCTGGAAGCTGCCGGCTGGCACGCTCCTATTGCCTTCTCGGTAAAAGCGCATGACGGCAAAACCGATATTTACGGCGTACTGTTTACCCCGCCAAATGCCGACCCAAATAAAAAATACCCGATTATCGATTACATCTATCCCGGTCCGCAGGGCGGCAGCGTGGGTAGCTGGTCGTTTGCTGCTTCAAGGGGCGATTGTGTGGCTTTGAGCGAACTGGGTTTTGTGGTGGTTGAAATTGAAGGCACCAGCAACCCGCTGCGTTCCAAAAGTTTTCATGATATGAGCTATGGCAATATAGCCGAAAACACCCTGCCAGACCAGGTAGGCGGTATTCGCCAGTTAGCGGCCAAATATAACTATATCGATACTACCCGTGTGGGCATCTGGGGACACTCCGGCGGTGGCTTTGCTACGGCTTGCGCTATGTTCCGTTATCCTGACTTCTTTAAAGTGGGTATATCCGAATCAGGCAACCACGATAACCGCAACTATGAGGATGACTGGGGCGAACGCTACGATGGTTTAGTAACCAATGCCAACTACGAAGCACAAGCCAACGAAGTTTATGCCAAAAACCTGAAAGGCAAACTGATGCTGGCCCATGGCCTGATGGACAATAACGTACCCTCGCAAAACACGATGCTGGTTATCGACGCATTAGAAAAAGCCAACAAGGATTACGACCTGGTAGTGTTCCCAAATGCAGCACACGGCTACGGCGCAGGCTCTATTTATATGATGCGCCGCCGCTGGGATTACTTTGTTAAAAACCTGCTGGGCGTTGATCCGCCAAAGGAATACCAGCTAAAATTTAAAGGCGATCCAAGAAACGGCATGTAAGTTTGATTTGCCTCGTGTGCCTTAGCTTTAGCGACGGCACAAATATACTTTGAAAGGCGGTTGACGGGAGTTGACCGCCTTTTTTGATTCTGATTCTTATGGAAAATCGAACTTCCTGCATCATGACTAAAATGTTTATATTTCAATCCAGAACATCATGTCACTAAAAAATCTATTTTTTATATTATTTATTTTTTCATGTTTCGAATGCTCTGCTCAGCAAAACAATCAGGTGAAAAAAATGATTGCCGGGCCGCAATATAATGGAAGTGCATTACGAAATATTGAGGTAGAGTTAACAAATGGAAATAAAGCGGCACTTTTTGAAATTGCGCCATATCTTGATAGTGCAAAATCTTTGACCGAATTCCTAGGGTACCATATTTTGCAAACACCAGAAAAGACAATTGCAAACAGACTATTAAATGAGAACTGTAGTTTCCTAAGTAGTGAAATAAAATTGAATGACTCTGTATCTACTAAACAGTTTTTAACTTTTTTGCACAAATGTTATTCTAACATAAAATTTGACAACGACGCAAATGTATTTATAATAACCCCGTTTGCTGAGAGAGACACTAAGTATGAAGTTCGTGAACTCACCCCTGAGCGGAAAGCTGAGGTAAAAAATAAATACGAAAAGTTATTAGCCTTGGAATGGGTAAAGAAAAATAATATAAATAACCTTATCGAAGAAAAAAATCCACGGGCATTATTCGAAATAGCAGCTGCGTTGTATCGCAGGCACGAACGATTTAATTATTATGCTTTTAATGCAAATGAATTTATTGAGCTTTTAGAAAATCTTACAGACATAGAAATAGGCGTTGAAGATGAGCACCACAAAATCGATTTTCATATTGACAAGGATTTTTACCCTAGGT
>JBIOHG010000100.1:0-7848 GCA_044448765.1 Sphingobacteriales bacterium
TCGCGGAATTTTTCACTTACAGGTATACGTTTATCACCGATATAAATATGGTTATCTTCGACCTTACTTAGCTGCTCGTAATTGATAATATAGGAATTGTGTACCCTGATAAACGGAGCCTTAAGTTGCTCTTCCATGTCCTTTAAGCGTCGGTATATCAGCATCTGTTCCTGGCCTGTCGCCAGCCTTACGTAATCCCGCTCGCCTTCAAAATACAGGATGTCCTTTAATAAGACCTTCCTTAATGTTTTCCCGGATTTCACGAAGAAAAATTCCGGGACCTGTTCAGCATTTGGCAGATACTCCGGCCCGGGCTTTTCAAAATGCTGCTCTATTTTTTCGACCGATGCAAGGAAGCGCTTTAACGTGATGGGCTTTAGCAAATAGTCGATGGTCTGAAATGAATAGCTTTCGACAGCATATTCGGAATAAGCCGTGGTAAAAACAATCTTTGTGCGGGGTGGCAATAACGTGGCGAGCTCCATTCCTGTAAGCTTTGGCATATTTATATCCAGGAAAATAAAATCAACTTGATTCTTTTTTAAAAATGTCAGCGCCTCCAAGGCATCATAACATTTTGCTTTCAATGTCCAGCTGGTGCTTTGCTTTATCAGCAGTTCGACCAGGTCGATAGCGTCCGGCTCATCATCGATAATTATGCAGCTTAAACTCATTAAAGCGGGATTTTTAAAGACGCGTTGAACAATTCTCCTTCGCTATCGGTAGTCAGCTCGAATTTGTCGCCGTATAACATCCTTAGCCGCCTGGTCAGATTGATGATCCCAAAGCCGCCGGCTTGATTGTCGGCTGCCGGGTCGATCTTACGGTTACAGGTTTTAAAAAGCAAAAATTCATCTTGCTGGATCAGCGAAATCGTTATCCGGTTTTGCCGGCGCGATTTGTCGATGCCATGTTTGAAAATGTTCTCCACAAAGGTCATGAGCAGCATGGGCGGGATGCGGAGTTCCGGGTTATAGGCCTTTTCGAAATTGATGCTGGCGCCGTGCCGGATGCGAATCCTTTCTAGCTCCATATAGTTTTCTATAAATTCCACTTCGGTGGACACCGGCACCACTTCTTTTGGGCTTTCATCGACGAAATAACGCATAATATCAGACAGGCGTTCAATCAGACCGGCCGACGGTGCGTCGACTCTATAAACCCGGTAATAAATGCTGTTGAGCGCATTAAAAAGAAAATGCGGTTGAACCTGCGACTTGAGCAAATTAAGTTCGGCCTGGCTTTTTTGCAAGAGGATCTCCTCCGTTTGTTGTTTTAACTTGAAATACGCAATGGCAAAGCGAAAAACCAGGCTGAGGACATAGATCAGGACGCCGCCGGGAACATAACTCAGTAATACGGGTAAATTGGCCGGGGGCGCCTTTATATGCAAAACATCCCTGTACAGGATAATGCCCGCATAACCCTTTAGCATTCCTATTAAAATCAAAAAAAGGGCCACTGAAATACCGTACGCTACGAACCTTCTCCTTTGATAAAATACCGGATATAAGTACAGGATATTCCCATATATAATAATTGCGTACGATGTTGCGTTGACCGCCGTGAACATGGCCGATTTCAGCAAACCATCCATCGGCAGCACTGAAAAAAATATCAACAACAACACGGCGATCCATATCAGCACCTGCAGCTGTATAATACTGAGTGTCTGCCTCCAGATCTTCATGCTCAAAACTACTAAGCTTTTTCGCGTTTTCAGGCCGTTTTATACGGGTTGGCTACTATTCTCGACAATTGCCCGAAAAATCCAGGCAATCGAGTAAAAACTCCCGGAAAGCCCAAGCGTCGAATAAATACCATCCCTTACAGGAAATAGAGCTGACAACGTCGAAAAGATTATTTAAGACGGTTTTTAAAAAACATCTTTGATCGTCAAAACAATTTGTGAAAGAGAGGAAAGATAATTGTAAGCAATAGATGGAACCTGTCTATATTATTGGCGCCGGCGCTATCGGCAAGGTACTGGCCGTTTGTCTCGGTAACGCCGGAAAGTCAGCGGTCCTACTGCGCGGCAGCGTGGACAATGGCGAAACGCACCGGGAAAACATCCGGGTGACGGTGTCTTCCCGGCAAATAATCGAGGCGGAGGTAACGATCGATACGATTTGCAACTATCGCGGTTTGGAGGGATTGATCGTGCTGTGCAATAAGTCCTACGGCAACGTTGCTTTAGCCAATGCTTTAAAAGAAAAAATCGGCTCTTCCCCCCTGGTTCTCCTGCAAAATGGCTTGGGCGTGGAGCAACCGTTTATGGACTTTCCCGCCGTTTACCGTGGTGTACTTTTTGTCACCAGCCAACCCCTTTCCGCTACGGATCTGAACTTTAAACCGGTGGCCGTTTCGCCGATCGGAAGGATCATCGGTGGTGACGAAACTTCGCTTCGCCAGGTCGCCGATGTATTGAATACGCCGGATTTCGGTTTTAGAGCCGAGCTTGATATACAGCCCATCATCTGGAAAAAGGCTATCGTCAATAGTGTGTTCAATTCGGTATGCCCCCTACTTGACACAGACAACGGCATCTTTCACCGGAACCCTCAAGCATTGCAAATAGCGGAGGGTTTAGTTGCCGAGTGTCTGGGTGTAGCCGAACAACAAGGTGTCCATCTCAACCAGGCAGAGGTAATGGGCAGCCTGGTGATGATCAGCCAAGCCTCGGACGGACAATTTATCTCCACTTTGCAGGACATCCGGAATCGTCGGCCCACGGAGATAGCGACGCTAAATCTGGCCATTGCCGGAATGGCCGCGACGGAACAGCAGATTAGTCAAACTCATTTGCTAGGTCAATTGATCTTGTTGAAATCTAAAATAACACCATCATGAAAAAAGTACCACTTTTGTTTGCGCTCCTCGTACTTAGTTTTGTCAGCAGTTCGGCATTCGCCCAATTTACGCAATCACAACAGGTAGCCGAATGGCAGCGCGCAAAAGCATACACCAAAACCTACCTGGATGCCATGCCCGAAGATGGCTACGGCTTTAAGCCGACGCCGGAGATCCGCTCGTTTGCGCAGCAAATGCTTCATTTGTCGGATGCCAATTATGTCTTTGCTACCGTCGCAAGCGATAAACCAAACCCTGTTGGTGACATCCTTTCCGCTCATAATGTGAATGAAAAAACAGTTTCACCGACGAAGGAAGCTGTTACAAAAGCGGTAATGGATAGCTACGACTGGGTCATAACCACCCTCCAAAATATGGCACCCGAGCAGCTGCAGGGAACCACGAAGTTCGGTAAGCATGACCTTATGAGAAGCGAATTATACGGTAAGGCATTTGAACATCAAACCCATACGCGGGGCCAAACCACCATTTATCTGCGCTTGAAAGGCGTAACGCCGCCGGCGGAACAGTTGTTTTAATGAGGCAACTCATGAAAACACTTCAACTAACAATAGCGGCAATCGGCTTAACCTTGCTGCTTGCGGTTAGGGGATATAGCCAGCAAGGGATAAAGATATCCGGAACGCTTGGTGATTCGCTTTCGCAAGAGCCTATCCGGTTTGCGACGGTGGCCTTAATCAGCCGGCAAACCAAAACCCCTGTTAAAAGGACCCAGACCGACTCAAGCGGTTATTTCGTGCTGGAAAATGTGCCCGACGGGACGTTTACCCTGCGGATAACTTATGTTGGCTACAATGATTTCTACACAGAAAACATCCTGATCAGTCCCGCAACCGGCGACGTAAATTTCGGCGCGCTCCCGATGATCAGATCATCGAGCGGCTTACTAAACGAGGTCGCTATCACAGCCGAAAAGGAAACATTGCACGATGCAGATGGTAAAAAAGTATTTTCGGTCAACCAAAGCCTTGTCAGCAAAGGCGGTAATGCGGCCGATCTGCTGCGGAACGTGCCCACCCTGCAAGTCGATGTGGATGGGAATGTGAGCCTCCGGGGATCTACCCATATCAAATTGTTTATTGACGGAAAGCCTTCCCTCATTGGAAATGGCGACCTCACGCAGCTCCTCCAGTCCATACCGGCCAGCGCAATCGAAACTATCGAAGTGATCCCCAATCCACCGGCAAATTATGACGCCGATGGCCAGGGTGTCATCAATATCATTTTGAAAAAGAACAGTAGACCCGGATTAAATGGCTCTGCGGCTATTGGGGTCGGTACCGGTGATAACTATAACGCCGATGCCAGTCTGAGTTACAAAAGCGGTAAGATTAACCTTTACGGGAATTATAGCCTCAAGGGGGGACTTACTTTCAAAACCGGGTTTCAGAACGTCACTTATTTGCATCCGGCTGACTCCGTGGTGTATTCTAATGAAACCTTTCCAACCGTTACCCGAAATACCATACAGTTTATAAAAGCCGGCGTTGATTATTCACTTACACCCAGGGGCACACTAGGACTATCCGCGAGTTTTAATTCACGGCGCTCGCACGAGGATCAGTCAATCCCCGTTAACGACTATTCTGCCGATGTCGTACCTATTGAATCCTATAACCGCCGTATTACCCTGGATAACGATGGCGACAGTTATGAACTCGACCTCGACTACAACCAGCGTTTTAAGAAGCCTAAAGAGGAGCTTGCATTCAACTTCGCCTATGCATACGGCAGTTTCACGGATTACGAGCATTACAAAACCGAATATAACCCTATCAAAGGCGTGCCATCATCCCGTATCGATACGCCGTTGATCAACGATACCCGGCATAATTCCACTAATTATAATATCCAGGCCGATTATATTTTACCGGTGGGCAAATCGGGACAATTTTCCGCCGGGTACCGGAGTCAGATCACCCTCGGTAATAACGACCAATATGCCTTTACCGTCTTAAATACAGGCGAGAGTCCGCTGTATCCATTTACCGATTTTTTTCATAGCAATAACCGGGTGAACGCCGTTTATTTCAACTTTAAAGGCCAAAGCGGCAAACTGAGTTACCAGGCAGGTTTGAGGGGCGAAGACAGTCGGCTTGACGCCACCTTTACGAGTTATGATTCAAACAATGTGTTGTTGGCAACCCCGGTCATCGTCCGGGTCAAAGGACTCTACCCCAGTTTGCTATTCACCGAAAAGCTTAAAAACAATGGTCAATTGCAGCTGACCTTTACCGGCCGGATCTCGAAGCCCTCGGTAAGGCAGTTGAATTCAACCATCGACTTCTCCGACCCGTCCAATTACAACAAGGGCAACCCGGGTTTAAGGCCTGAAAGGGTTACGGACCTGGAAATAGACTACGTTAAGACCTGGCGAAACATCTCCTGTACCTTTGGTGTTTATAATAAACTGATCACCAATGCCCTTCAAATTATTGAAACCACGCCGGTAAACGATGAGACCTCAACGATACCGGAGAATTTGAACAACTCCATTACTACCGGGCTGGAGTTGATCGGTCGTTTCGACCTGATGAAAGGATGGGTTCTGACGGCGAATGCCAACCTCTTTAACCGGGATAATGCCGCGGCCCCGCAATATGGAATAGCGGCCAGCCATGGAATCAGCTGGAATGCCAACATTACGAGTAATGTGACACTCATCCGAAGATCGTCGATCCAAATCCACGCGGACTATAGCGCACCGAATGTGTACCTGCAGTTTAAAAATCGGGCTAGTTTTGGAATGGACGCGGCTGCCAGGTACGACTTCGCCGGCAAAAGGGCTTCGTTGAGCCTTAATGCCCCTGACATTTTCAACAGCCGGAGGCGGGCATTTTTATCAAGCAGCGATGAGGTGTTGCTCAATTTTGAACGACACGTCTTTAGCTCCAGGGCTACGCTCATCTTTTCCTATCGCTTTGGCTCGGATTCCGGGGCTTCAAAACATGCCAAACAAGAAAAGCGGATCGAAGACGCTTCTTAGGAAGTATTCTAATTCTTTTATTTCTTCGCCGATTTGTTTTTGAAATGTTTGTTTCTAATTGAGAATATGCCTTTGACATCCGTCCTCCAATGCCGTAAGAGGAAGACCATCGCTATCTCCTCCAATAAGTCCAAACCTGTGAGCACGGCCGCTATGTAAAAAAGCAAGATGGGAAAACTTGCGGTGAAAAACACGAGCACCAGGAACACTCCTTGCGAGACAGCAGCAATCTTTGCCAGCCAGGTGTGAAAACTGGTGAGTTTTCTATACCTGACCAATGCGGCTACCGTTTGTATAACGTAAAGCGAGGCTAATAGTATGACAATAGCCGCCTGGCTCCGCAAAAAAGTGGGGTCGAATACCAGCAACCCAATGATTGCTACCGCCACCGTCAGATCGTCTCCAATGGAATCCAACACCGCTCCGGCTTTGCTGATGACACCGTACCGCCGTGCCAAAAAACCATCCACTGCGTCCGTCAAAAAGCTGATCGGCAAAACCCAACGAAAGACATGCCAGTCATGGTGCACGATCAACACAATCAATGCGAAAACTGCCAGAATTCGGTAGATCGTTATCCCATTGACCATATAGTAAGCCGGCTTCGACATTATCCTTCGATTTCCAAAATCAGGCCATCCCTGGGTTACGGGCAGTGTCCTGAGTGAATAAGGGTCTAACCTATTGAAAACAAATGCGGAAACTGACAGGGGTGCCTCCATCGTCCCTGGATCCATTATTTAAAGCGCCCAGTGCTGCGAATACGCTGTAAACTTCAGGTTTAAAACGCCCATTTTTTAATGAAAACCGGGCACTTCGCGTGCCCACTTAGGAACTCTTCCGTGTGACTCCCATTTCCGTCTAATACATATCCGACAGCCGGGTTCGGTCCTTCCGTAGGCGTCTGGGGTGAAATATGCTCGATCTGTTCGGCTTCCAAAACCGTTGCCCCCAGCGCATAACCCTTGCTCTGGATACTTGCTTCATAGCACTACCCGTCCAGTAATTAAAACGGGACGGGTCGAAAAGACTATATAGCCGGTCTTGGAACACCAAACATTTACTGATGGCGGCTCGTGTCGACCGGCGGCACATTTGATTGAACCATAACCGGCATTGCGGTATTAATACCGGTATAAGCGTTTAACTTCGTTTGCTCATCGGAAATTATAGCCTTGGTCTTATTTATGTCCTTATTCAGTTTATCCAATTTCTCCGCCTTCTTTCTTTCTTTTTTCGCATCGCTTCTTGCATTGCCAGCTTCTTTCGATGCATCATTGGATAACTGCTTATCTGACGGGGAATTTGTCAAATTGGAGGCGGCAGCACTGCTGCTGTTAGCCGACATTTGAGCCGTCGTAGCAGCATCTTGCTTTTCCCTCGTAAACTGGTCTACCGAATTCTGCAACTTAGCCAGCTTAAGCTGGTTCGCGCTGATCTGCGCGATAAGGCTCAGTGAATCCGTATTGACATGTTGTTGCTGGCCGAAAACGCAGGTGCAAGCCAGAAAGACCACCGGAATAGTGAGTAAAAATCTTTTCATATTAAACATTGTTTTGAAATACACTTTAAGATCACCAACAAAGGTAGTCACTGGTAGATCGTCATTGTTACTGCATTTTAGTGACTTGTTACACAATGCCCACTAATCTTCATAACCGCTCTTTATAACGGTAGAGATCATTTTAAAGGGAACGCCCGCATTAAAGTCATGCCTGACGTGCGCGGGAATGATAATGCCCTCTCCAAGACGTAGCGAGTACTGTTTTTTGTTGATGTTTAGTTGCGCTACCCCGTCTATAATCTGGATGAAGGTGTCATAGGGGGAAATCTTTGCAGTCATTTCTTCGCCGGCATCCAGTGAAGTAACAGTCACATTGCCTGTAGCCTTTTTAATGATTGTTCTGCTTACCATAGCGTTCGGCATATATTCGATAATCTCCACAAGGATATGGGATATTGATTTTTCCAACTCCGCAGCGTCGCCGAAA
>JBIOHG010000101.1:0-7701 GCA_044448765.1 Sphingobacteriales bacterium
AAGCTCGCCCAGCGAAGCCATTTTTTCGCGTTGCACCAGCTGCGTTTGCGTGGTCTTCAACTCCACAAGGGTGTGTTCCAGTTCGTCGCGCTGAGCCTCAATTTCTTCTTTTTGCTGTAATACTTCTTCGGTGCGGACATGTACTTTATATTCAAGTACTTTTTTATCATGCAGCAATTTGCGCGACCGGTAAGCAATAAAGGCATAAACCGCCGATACGAATAAGACTATCCAGACCCCCCACGCCCACCACGATTGCCACCAGGGTGGGTTGATAATGATGCTAAAGCTGTCGCCCTTGTTATTCCATACCCCATCGCTGTTGGCCGCTTTAACATGAAAAGTGTAAGTGCCTGGCGAAAGATTGGTATAGGTGGCATTCCGTTGTGTGCCCGCCTGAATCCAGTGTTTGTCATATCCATCTAACCGGTATGCATAAATGTTTCGTGAAGGATCAGTATAGTGGAGGGCGACATAATTGAAGGTAACGCGGTTTTGATCATACGGCAGCTCAAGTTGATGAACACCAAACGCGGGTCGTGTAGTAATGCTATCAGCAGCTGATACTGGGTTGCTGTGACCCACTTTTTCAATATGTACAATGGGCGCATAAGGATTGCCATTGAGTTTCGCGGGGTCGAAAGCGGCTATGTCATTGGTTAAAACAAATAACATTTTGTCGCCCGTTTGCACTATGTCCCAGTCTATTAGCAGCGACCTGCCTGGCAGGATTTTGGTTAACGGAAAGGTTTTGATCGTAAACGTTTCAGGGTTTAACCGCGTTAAACCTCGCGGCGAACTGATCAATAAAAATCCTTCTTTGTCCTGGTTTATCCCATTAACCGTATTGAAGAGTAATCCATTATCCTCAGTAAAATGCCTGGTGTAATGGCCTGTTTTCCGGTCGAATTCAAATAAGCCCAATGCAAAGGTTCCCACCCAAAACCTGCCTTGCCTGTCCTCAAAAAGATGAGTAACCGTATGTACATTTAAAGGCCCATCCCAAAGATACGACTTAAACTTTCCTGCTTTGCGGTCAAAACGATTAAGTCCGCCCGAAAGTGTAGCGATCCATAATGTTCCCTCCCTATCTTCGTAAATATCATCTATTGTCTGATCGTCAAGTTTGCCCCCGCTCTTCAGCGTTCCATCGTTATCAATGTATGGATACCGCCTGAACTTACGGTTTAATGGGTCAAAAGAACATAATCCGCCACGTATGGTTCCGATCCATATCAGCCCTGTATGGTCCTGGAACATTACGTCAATTCCATTTGAACTGATCGTAGCGCTATCATTTTTTTGGTATGCATAGCTTTGATCTGTGCGCTTAACGGGATCATATATTTGTAACCCGTTTCCGTTACCAAAATAAAGCTTGCCATCCCTGCTTATCAATATAGCATCCAGGCCGTTGTCTGAATTTTTTTTCCGGTAAATTTCTTCAGGCGCGCCGGGCCCGGGCTTCCACTTAAAAATGCCCCGGTCATTGGTGAACCAGCAGGCGCCGTCTGCCGTGATAGTAATATCATTGGTGTCGCCCGGCGTAAATGCGGTGCCGTCCCTAACCGTTATCGGATAGTTTTGGAAAATGCTGGTACCGGGATTTAGTTTGTCAATGCCGTATTGCGTGCTCCCGGCCCACAACACACCGGAATTGTCAACTAAAAGTGCGGTGATGTCATCCGAACTTAACCCGCTGGCATCATTTGCCGTAGATATATAGCGTTTGAAGACCTGTTTTTCCGGATCGAAATTTAGCAAGCCTTGCCCGGTACTAAGCCATAACGAACCATCTTTAGCTTCCGCAATTTTCCGGATATTATTTTGATGGGATTCCTTATCCATATCCGCAGGAATAAATGGAGTAAATGTTCCACTTACGGCGTTGAAGCGCATCAGCCCATTATTCGTTGCCAGCCAAATCCTCTTCCTTGTGTCTTCATACAAGTCGTTAACCGTGTCGTTTGCAGCTATCAATTGCGGATTTGGTGCACGGCTGTAATATTTACACACGTTACTTCGAATGTCCAGTCGTTCTAAAAGCCATCTTTTTGACGACTGATCTGACCCGTTTACCCACAATATACCCGGCTCAACGGGACTTGAAAACATGCTATATACGGTTTTTAGCCTGGCAGTATCGCCTTGCGGCCGGAACGTATGGAATGATTTATCCCGGTAATTATATTGAAATATACCGTTATTGTAACCCATCCAAACAGGTGCGCCTGGTTTACCTGTCGAATAAATAACAGGGCGCCTACCGCCAAATGAATATGCTTGTTTTGCAAAAAAAGTGTACCGTTTGGTCATGGTGTCAAACTTCACTATTTGCAACATATAGTCGGAAATGTTGTAGCGGTAACCCCATATATTCCCTTCACCGTCCACACATTCTAAATATTGAAAATAGCGGCGTTCGTTATTGGGGGCAGGGTAATCATATACGGTGAAATTGTCGTTTTCCCGGTTATACCTGGCAAAGCCGACTCCCTCTGCGCCAAACCACAGATCATGATTTGCATCGATGACCATGGTAGCGACGATAGGATCGGGGCGTCTTTTATCAATAACATAACGCTTTAGGTTATACCCATCATACCGTACAAGGCCGGTAACCGTGCCTATCCAGATGTACCCCAGGTCATCCTGTTTGATAAATTTTATTTGAGGATCGGGGAGGCCTTGTTTTTCCGTAAAATGATCGAACCTCAACTGGGGTGTTTGCGCCTTGCCGCATTGCATGGCGGTAACCAGCAGAAATGATAGGATAAGCTTCGTTTGCATCATCGTTAACTTACCGGCAGATTAATAATAAATTCCGAGCTCTCACCTTCATTGCTGTTTATTGCAATAGTCCCCCCATGCCCTTTCACTACAATATCATAACTCAAAGATAATCCTAAACCCGTACCCTCGCCTGTAGGCTTGGTAGTAAAAAACGGCTGCATAATTTTATCCTTAATATTATCCGGTATTCCATTACCATTATCTTTTACCGTGATCACAATATTATTTTCTTCCTTTGTCGTTGATACCGACACCTCCGGCTTGTAACCCGGCCCCGCAGTTTTGGCTTTTTGGTGTACGGCATAAAACGCGTTTGTAAACAGGTTAACCAGCACCCGGCCAATATCCTGGGGAACGATATTTGCGTTTGGCAGCTTTTCATCAAAGTGTGTTATCAGTTCGGCGTTGAATGTTTTATCTTTTGCCCGCAGCCCGTGATAGGCCAGCCGCAGGTATTCGTCCGCCAGTTTATTAATATCTGTCGGCTCCTTAGTACTGCCGCCCGCCCGGCTATGCTGCAGCATGCCTTTTACAATGGCATCGGCCCGTTTACCATGGTGGCTGATTTTTTGTTGGTTTTCCTTTATATCGCCGGCGATGACCTTTATTTCGGTCAGATCGCCTTTTTCAATTTCCTGCTGCATCTCATCAATTAGTTCTGCGTTCACTTCCGAGAAGTTATTTACAAAGTTTAACGGATTCTGTATCTCGTGCGCAATGCCCGCCGTCAACTCTCCCAGCGAGGCCATCTTTTCGGATTGGATGAGCTGGGTTTGGGTTGATTTTAATTGTTCGAGCGCGACACCCAAATGGTCGCGCTGCGATACGATTTCTTCCTTTTGCTCCCTAAGCAGCAGGTTTGTGTTTTTTTGTTTGCGGTAATTACGCCATATAATTACTGCGATCAGCAGAATCACCACAAGGCCGCCCACCACTGCAAAAATGGTATACCTGTATTTTAATTCGTCGTTTTGCTCCTGCAACTGCTGCTGACGCTGCTGCTGGGCTAAAGCAAGTTGCTGCAACTGTCGGAAGGTGGCCGGCCCAAACAGCTCGTCTTTTACTTTTTGCGACAACGACAGATAAAATAAAGCGGAATCGGGCTTTCCAGAAGCCTTAAACAGATCCGATAAAAGCGAGGCCGCCTGGTATTCCGTACTTTTTTTTGAGATAGATTGACTTACCAGCAACGCCTTTCGCACATAATAAAACCCCGAATCAGCTTGCCCCAGTTTACCGAATATTTGCCCTGCGTTAAGGCAGATTTCCGATAGGTTGTGCGAATCACTGGTTCGGATAGCTTCCCGCACACCTTTACGGTACCAGTCCAGCGCGGCCTGGTTGTGGCCCAGGTCCCGCTCGATATTCGCCAGGCGCCCTTCCAGTTCCGCAAACACAAAAAAGTAGGCTCTGTAGCCGCGCTTAGCAATAGAATTGATATGATTGTAAGCCCGGCGCTGGTAAACCTGCGCCGAGTCGAGCCGCCCCATCATTTCAAATACATTGCCAATGTTTGAAAACTCGTTATAAACAATGGGCGAAGAGCATTTGACGGCGTAAAAAATTGATGCCCTGTAATACCGAATAGCGGCGTTATATTCGCCCAGTTCCATAAAAAGATTTCCCAGCCTGTTTTGGATAGCGCCGGCAGTATAAAGAGATATGCTATCAACCTTTTGAACTTTATTGATAATGTTAAGACTTTGGATCATATAAGCATAAGCATGCGGAACATCGCCTGCATCCATTGTTACCGATCCTTTGTCGCTTAAAGCACGCGCCTCCAGTACCGGTGCATTCACTTTTCGAGCCAGTGCAATAGCCCGGTCATCAAAGTACAGTGTTGAATCTATCTTTGAAAAACGGTAGGCGCCGCCTACCACCAATAACAAACGTACGCGGGCGGTATCGCTGCCGGCGTGTGCCAAACGTTGCTTAGCCTGGGTGATCGAATCGGGAGTTACCTGTCCAAAACTTCGGGACAAGCAGGAGGACAGCAGAATAGCTATAATAAAATATTTTTTCATCTTTCTAAAGGAAATGAAACAGTGAACTCGGTAAAACCCCCGACGCGGGTGGAGACATTGATACTCCCCCCATGCCCCTTCACCACAATATCATAACTTAAAGATAAGCCCAGCCCCGTACCCTCGCCCGTAGGCTTGGTGGTAAAGAACGGTTGCATAATTTTATCTTTTATTGCATCAGGGATACCATTGCCATTATCCTTTACCCTGATTTCAATTTCCTTGCCTGTTGATGATGTGCTGACCGTTACTTCCGGTTTGTAATCATCGCCTGCTGTTTTCTTTTTTTGATTGACGGCATAAAAGGCATTGTTGAACAGGTTGAGCAATACCCTGCCAATATCCTGTTGGGCCACGCTCACTTTGGGTAGGCTTTCATCATAACTGGTGACCAGTTCGGCATTAAAGTTTTTATCCTTTGCGCGCAGACCGTGGTAAGATAATTTAAGGAATTCATCCGCCAGTACGTTAATATCAGTAGGCTGCCGCTCGCCAGTATTGGTCCGGCTGTGTTCCAGCATTCCTTTTACAATGGAATCGGCGCGTTTGCCGTGGTGGTTTATCTTCTGCTCGTTTTCTATCAAATCATTGATGAGGCTGATCTCCAGTTGTTCGTCTCTTTCAGCTTTTGGCTTTTTACTTTCAGCTTTTAGCTCCTCCAGCATTTCCTGGTTTACTTCCGAGAAATTATTCACAAAGTTTTGCGGGTTCTGTATCTCGTGGGCAATTCCAGCGGTAAGCTCACCCAGCGAGGCCATTTTCTCGGATTGGATAAGCTGGGTTTGGGCGGCTTTGAGTCCCGTTAGGGTATGCTCAACCTCTTTTTTGGCCGCTTCAAGTTTATTGAAATCCTCGTACCGGGCGTAAGCTGTTGAGAAGGCGTCGGCTAACGATTGTACCAAGCTTATTTCGTCGTCATTAAGCGGCGTTGTATTGCCTACGTAGAGCATTCCCTGTAAAAAAGGAAAGAAATGCAGATCGAGGCTGGTAGGTGGCTTGGCTGTGAGATATTTTTCCTTCGATACAATGGCGCCCTGCTGCACAAGCTGAACCGATAATCGGTTAAATTCATCTTCATTCCAGTGTACAGTAGCCATTTGCTTTTTTTGCCAGCTATTAAGTACGGTTTTTGCAATTCCATCTGCATCGAATGCCAGCGGGAACGCCGCGATTGCCGTTCCGTCTGGCGTAGACAGGTAGGAGTTGATAACTTCCTGCTGTTCGTCTACAATAAATACCCCGCAGCGGACAAACGGAACGCCCAGGGCAATCAACTCATTCCAAATTACGGGCGTGATGCTTTGCAGATCGATAGTTGAGCGCATGGACGCGATTTGGGCGCGTACACGGTCCAGCGACGCCTGTCGTATGGCCTGGCGGTTGCTGGCTTCGGATTTTTGCAGTTCAAGGTATCGCCGGAAGGTAAGATCGATAATATTTTTAAAGCGCGTAAGGATAGTAATTTCGTTTTCAGAAAATGGCTTCCCCGTCCATGAAAACAGGAAACCCTCAGAAAAGGGAAGGAAGTATCCATATTCCTCCTGGTCGCTTTGGTCATAAGGGATGGGCAGCATGGCGTAGACCACTTCTTTGTAAGATTTTAGATCATCCCCTTTAAGCACATCGAAATAATTCTCATTCTTTAACCACGACTGATATTGTTTTTCGAGCGAGGGATGCCCTGCAAGTTCTATAGCGCCTAACAGATCGAGCGAATCCCTTTCCTTCGAACTGGTTGCAACATACGATTGCGCGGTACGTGAATTTTTTGAAAGCAAGGCCACACCGCAACGTTTTGAGGTAAGCCCTAAATTCTTTATTTCGGTAAAAACCATACTGGCTGTGGATGAAAGATCCTTACTGTTATACATGGCCATGGCCTTGCCACGCACTTTTTCCAACGCAGTCTCTATTTTTGCCTCATGTGCCTGTGCTTCTGCTTTTTGCAGGTCGAGATAGCGCCGGTAAGTGAGGCCGAACACTGTTGCGAATTTTTCTAACACAAGGTTGGTTTGGGGCGAAAATGACTCCAAGCTGAAGGTAAACAGGCAGCCGTCATTGAATATGAAGCAGTTGCAATACTGCCTCGCAGTCCCTATGTCATCCGGTAGCGTGTTATGATCAGCATTTTCTGGCGGCTGATATCCGGGCGCATTTCCAATTGTTTGGTAATAGCTCGATAATTCGTCCCCCGTCAGCTCATAAGTGAAGGACGATTTCTTTTGTTTCCAGCTATTTAAAAGATATATCCATAAGGGATGGGCCGTCATATCCAGTTTACCGGCGCCCCGGCTCAACGTCCCTTCGGAGGGCGAGGCTACCGACCAAACCTCCATCAATTGAGTTGAGCCATCGATGATACAAACTCCACATCTTAAGGTGGTAATGCCCAGCTTATACAATTCGCTAAATACCAGGGCTGTGGCGTTGCCCACATCTTTACTGTCGTGCATGGCCATAGCGGCAGCCCTTACCCGTTCTAACCCTAATTGAATCTGTGCCTCCCGTGCCTGGGCCTCCGCAGTTTTCAGGTCGTTGAAACGGGTATAGCTCATATCAAATACCTTTGCAAAGCGAAGCATTATGTCTGCATGTTCATGCGACAATGGTTCAAGGCTGACCAGCGTGAGACAGCCGAAATTATTGAAAGATGCAGCCAACAAAACCGTTTCGGGCGCTTTCATTCCATCTATAACAACTTGCGGTAAATGAGCCAATTCGGTTTCGGTAAATAAAAAACCGTCCCAATCCCTTTTAACTTTCCCTTTCAATTCGTACTGCCAGGAAAGGATCCGCTCATGCCATGCCGTGAGATAAGCAACATAGGCGGGTTTATCATGATTTTGAACCAGGTAGTTCATTGGCTCTGCTGGCGTTTCCG
>JBIOHG010000102.1:0-7654 GCA_044448765.1 Sphingobacteriales bacterium
ATGCCGGTGTGTTTACGATAGAGACTTTAAGCAGCGCTATTTAATGGGGTCTATAAATTACAGTAAAAGACTTAAACGACGGGGGTGCATACGGAGAAATTGATTTTTTAAACAATGACGCTGGCACCTATAGAACCAACGCTATCATTTCTTCAACACGAACCGGCGGAACAAACACCGGACAACTGAATTTTTATACAGGTAACGGCGGACTAGGAAGCGCTAAAATGATAATTGATAAAAACGGAAACGTCAGCATTGGCACCACCAATCCGCAAGACTACAAACTCGCCGTAAACGGCAGCGCCATAGCCACCTCCATGACGGTAAAACTCTACGCCAACTGGCCCGACTACGTCTTCAAAAAAGACTACCAATTGCCAAAGCTCACAGATATAAAAACCTATATCGATGCAAACCACCGCCTGCCCGATATGCCTTCCGAACAGCAGATAGCTAAAGATGGCCTTAACCTGGGCGAGATGAACAAACTGCTGGTTAAGAAAGTGGAAGAGCTTACCTTATACCTGATTGACCAGCAGAAAGTAAATCAATCGCTTCAGATGGAGATAGATGAATTAAAAAAAGCGGTTTCAAACTCAAAACCAAAACAATGAAAAAAATCTATTTATCCTTAATGGCAATCGCTTTTGCAATTAACTTCTCCCAGGCTCAATGGACAACATCAGGCTCAAATATTTATAACTCCAACACCGGCAATGTCGGCATCGGCACAACAAGCCCCAGAAGTAAACTTGATGTGATAAACACAGGTGGTAATAGTCAACTCAGCCTTGGTGATAATGGTAATATATCAAATTCTTCCACTATTCGCATGTTTGGAAACTCGGGGCAATATAACTGGCTGATCGGGTCCTCAAATAATGTTTCAAGCGCGCTTGAATTTACCCCATCAACCACAGCAGCTGGCACCACTTTTTCCACGCCTGCTATGACGATACTAAACACCGGCAGCGTCGGCATTGGCCTTACCTCTCCAAACGCCAGCCTCGATGTCTTCGGATCAGATAACGACGCGATCAGGATTACCGATAACGGAAGAGGTGGACAACAAGTTCTTACATTTAATGCTTCTAGCGGATCTTCTCCTTATACATGGAATATATGGGGCGATCCAAGCGGCCCCGCAAATGGGAGTCTATATATCGGGCAAACAATTACCAACCCAACTACCGGAGCGACGATGACGTTTCAAACCAACGGCAACGTCGGCATCGGCACCACCAATCCGCAAGGCTATAAACTCGCCGTAAACGGCAGCGCCATAGCGACCTCCATGACCGTAAAGCTCTATGCCAACTGGCCCGACTACGTTTTCAAAAGAGACTATCATCTGCCAAAGCTCACGGATATAAAAACTTATATCGACGCAAACCACCGTCTGCCCGAAATGCCGTCCGAACAGCAGATAGCCAAAGACGGCCTCAACCTGGGTGAGATGAATAAGCTGCTGGTAAAGAAAATAGAAGAGCTGACTTTATACATGTTCAAAGAAGATAAGCGGAATGATGCGTTACAAAGCCAAGTGACGAAGCAACAGGCCGAGATCGCAGATTTAAAAAAGCAGATGGTTGAAATAATTAAAAAAAGTAAATAACAGTCATGAAAATACCAATTCTGCTCGCCAATTTCCTCCTTGTTATCGGGCTATTACATACCCGTGCCCACGTTAATCCTATAGGTATGAAGCGTGATGAAACGCAATTGGCATTATTTCCGGGTACATCCGTTGGTGGACAAGCCGTTTTCCGGCCGGCCCCTACAGCTTCTGTCTATTCTAATATGTTTAGAAACAACAACGACCGGGGGTTATTTACCAAACTTGCTCAATTGCCGGATAATGTAACTAACTGTGGATTGCGGGGTGCGTATTTTGCTGGAGGGGTCACCGATCTGTCGCTGGATTCTATCACAGTTTGTTTTATCAAGCGGTACCATCATTTACCTGAACTCTTATCCGAAGTACAGATCAGCAAAAACGGGCTTCACCTCGGCGAGATGAATAAGCTCCTGGCCAAAAACGTCGAAGAACGTACCTTCTATTTTATCGATAAGAATGAAAAAGAAAGCGAACAGGCAGTCCTTCTTAAAAATCAACAAAATGAGATTCACCAGTTGAAACAGCAAGTTCAACTGCTCATCTAAACCTCGAAAAAATAAGCAAAAGCAATAACGCAGTGATCTATGACTCTTTTCTATTAAACGCCATGAAAATAATTACAAAAACTTTCTTCATTATCGCAGCTCAAATAACTTTCTCAACATGTGTTTTCGCTCAGGGAGGTACCTCTTATATCTCGTCTGATGCCCAGAAATCACTGTTGCCACATTCTCCCGATGCAGAAGCGTTAGGCAAATTTGGCGATTTACCAGTGGGGTTATATACGGGAATCCCCAATATTTCGATACCTATTTATCAAATAAAGCTTAAAGGCCTTACCATACCTATTTCTATTGACTATCATTCCGCAGGGGTGAAAGTGGATGAAACCGCCAGCAGCGCCGGCCTTGACTGGGCGCTAAATGCAGGCGGCTTAATTAACTGTATCGTCTATGGACAGCCGGATGCAAACGGATGGTTAAATCCGGCATCTGGTTATAATACGCCTTTAAATGGTTCGATACAGAGCGACTTTTACGGTCAATTGTCCAGTTATTCCAATAATCAGCAATACCTTTTCGATAAGGCTGCGGCTGACGGCACCATTGATACCCAGCCTGATATATTTTCATTTAATATGCCCGGATATAGTGGAAGATTCTTTTTCGATCAAAATCAGGGGGTTCATCTTATGCCGTACCAAAATTTAAAAGTACAATACAATGCAGGCACGGGGACCAATTATTTAAGCGCGTCATTTATTATCACCGATGAGCACGGAAATCAATTCTATTTCTCAACAATCGAGAGCACTTCAACTACCGTGTCGCCCTGTACGAATGATCTTAACGCCGCAATTCCGCGTATTGCAGTCAGTATTTACTTGACCAAAATCATTACACCCCTACATGAAGAGGTTGATTTTAACTACGGCACGATTAGCTATAACACTCAAAATCAAATTGAAGAAACCAGATATTATTATTCTAATATTAACAGGGCTGATACCGCGAAATATGATTATATACCCAATTGCGTGACGACAAGCTCTTCGGTCGTTGGCGGGGTTCGCCTGACAAATATCACCAATGTAACCACGGGCGAAAAAGTAGTTTTCACGTATGATAGCGCCGACAGGCTCGATTTGCCCGGAACGAACATGCTTGACAGGATCGAAGTATTTAACGGAACTAACACATCAGTTAAACGGTTTGATCTTACGCATAGTTATTTTTCCGCTACGAACCCATCTTCTGTAACCGCCGACAACTACAGGTTAAGATTGGACGGTATACAACAATATGGCCAGCAACCCTATATATTTACCTACAACTCATCGCCGCCGCCGCCAAGATTTTCGCTGTCGCAAGATCATTGGGGGTATTATAACGGAGCATCCAATACAACCTTGCTCCCAAATGAAAATACGCCGGAATTTAATACGGGCGCTATCCGTGATCCGGACACGACTTATTCTAAGTCTGGCGTGCTGACTAAAATTACCTATCCGACAGGCGGGTCCACCATTTTCGTTTACGAAGGCAACGATTATTATATGAATCAAAACGTCAGGACCTTCCATAACGGCGGGGCTGGAGGGGGCGCCTGGATAAATCAAACCCATACCATCAATTTCACGGTACCCGATAGCTCACGCAGTTTTTTAGCGCAGTGGACGACATCTGCTGATGGTAGTCAAAATGGCGGATTAAGCCAAAATGGTGATAATACACAAATCGTAGTAACCGGACCTAATAATTATTCTATGAATTTTACAGGGAATAGTCCAGGTTCCGGCGAAACCCCATTTCAGGGCAACAGCCCTGATGGCTATTCACTGATCCCCGGGAATTACACGATAACGATAACGAATACAAACTATTCCGGCGACCCCGCGGTCGGCGCAATTGCTATATCGTGGATATACCCGACCTGGCAACTCGTACAAAAAAATGTAATCGTGGGCGGATTGAGAATCAAATCGATGACCGATTATCCCGTTAATGGTACAGCAAAAGTTAAACATTTTGAATATGTAAATAATCACAATCCAACGCTGTCGAGTGGTGTCATTCAATATTCGCCGGCGTACGACTGGCATTATTATAAATACAGATATACGAATCAAGGCTCTGTGAATGACCCTTCAGGTAATACGACTAGTTACGTCAATGTTAATCAATGCGATTATTTAGCACAGTCATCGGGAAGCGTGAGCCCTTTAGGCACGCTGATGGGCGGGAATATTGTATACAGTAATGTAAATGTCTATGACGGTGATAAAACGAACGGATACACGGCCAACCACTTTTTAACATTAGGCATAAATTCAAATAAACCCTATTTCGGCGATTTTCCAACCATGGCACCCTTTCCGCCGTATATCAACACGGATTGGTTAAACGGCCTGGCCGATACGACCATAAATTATAGATATAACCCAACAACCCAGTCCTATTTTCCTCTTCATTCAATTATTAACGCCTATAAAACCGGTATAGGCGATAATACGAACCAATATAATACGACAGGGTTCGGTGTCAATTCCAATGAGTCCTATGTGAGAGGCGCAAAAATAACCTATAAGTTCCCCGAATGGAACCCCGCGAATGGAACTTCTTATACACCACAGTATTTTGATGCGCCCGTTCCTGCATTTTTTAGTGTGGGCTATTACCATTTATACTCGTCCTGGTATCATTTGGATCAGGAACAGGACGTGTTGTATGACCAAAACGGCCAAAACCCCGTGATTACGGCCAAAAACTATTATTACGATAACCCGGTACACATCCAATTAACCCGGACAGTCATGACCAAAAGCGATGGCAGGGTGGTCACTTCGGCAACGACCTATCCTGATGATTACGCGGTCGGTACCGCGTTTTTGGACAACCTAAAAGCCAATCACCTCATCTCCGAACCCGTCGAGCAAGCAACTTACCAGTATGATGGCACCAACACGACGATTTTGAGTGGGCTTATAACGCATTACCAAACATCCGGTAACGGGCTTGTCGACGCCGTTTATAAAATGGAAACGCTGAACCCCGTTTTGCTTTCGGCCTTCAAGTTTTCCAATAGTACGACCGGTCAGCTTTTCTACGGCAATACACCTGGTACATATAGTTTCGACAGCAGGTATAAACTACGTTTAACCTATAACCAGTACGACAATTTTGGTAACCCGCTGATGCTTACGCAAACTGGCGGAGCGCCGGTAAGTTATCAATGGGGCTACAATAATAAGTACCCTGTGGCCCAGGTCGTCAACGCACCTGTCAACGACATTTTTTACGATAGTTTTGAAGAAGGTGACGGGAATACCAGCGATCCTAAAACTGGTTTATTCAGCTACTCAAACGCGTATTCAAAATCGCTTACAGGATTAGACAATGGCACGTATGTACTTTCCTACTGGTCAAAACCAAGCGGCACCTGGATATTCGTTGTCAACAACGTCTCGGTAACCGCGGGCAGCTATACCATCAATCTTCCGTCTGGCGAATATGATGATATATGCTTTTATCCTGCCGCCGCGCAAATGAAAACCTATCGGTACCTGCCGCTTGTCGGCCTGACCAGCAGTACCGACGAAAAGGGGGAGATCACTTACTATGAATACGACAGCTTGCAGCGCCTGTCAAACATAAAGGACAAAGACGGCAATATCGTTAAGCACTTTGATTACCACTTTCAGGGACAGTAAGTATCCAACTTAATTTTAGCTATATGACAACTCACTCATCCACTATAAAAACGAACTTCGGGGCTACGGTTTTAGTATTGGGCTGCATGATGTTCATGCCAAGAATTTATGCGCAAACCTATGTAAGCGCTCCGATGACCAGCACCCCGGCTGCCGGGGCTTATTACAGCAACAGCAGCATTGTACTTAGTCCGGGCTTTAGCTTCGCCGCATCAGCAGGGCAAAGCTTGCAGCTGTATATATTGCCGCCCGATTGCATTCCGCTGGTCAATAATTTCAGCGCGGCGCAAAACTATATCGTAACATCGGTGCCCCGCATCGGCGGTATAACCAATGCATCGGGCCTTGCCAACCGGTCAACCTGCGATGTCATACAAACCGTACAGTACTTCGACGGCCTTGGCCGTACGCTGCAAACGGTGCAGGTCGAGGGATCGCCCGTCGGTAAAGATCTGGTTCAGCCTTTTGCCTATGATGTGTTTGGCCGCGAAGCCGTAAAGTACCTGCCCTATGCTTTGACGGGTTCCGCCGTCAGTGATGGCAGCTATAAAACCGATGCGCTGACAACTGGAGCCGGGCAGTCCTTCTTCTACACATCGCCTCCGGGTGGTGTCACGCAAATAAGCACGCCTGTGGCGGGAACTGCATTTGAACCCTCGCCGCTGAACCGCGTTGCCGAACAGGGTGCGCCCGGTGCCGACTGGCAGTTGGGCCAGCATACGGTCAAGGTCATTTACGGCAGCAATGATGCGACGAGCTTAACTACAGGAAGTGGCCGCTGGGCACGCTTGTATACCGTTGCCATTGACGCATCAACGGGGGTACGATCCCTTGTGGACGCCGGCAGCACAGGCTATGGTGTAAACCAGCTCTATGTAACCGTTAGCCAGGATGAAAAGTGGACGGCAACACAAACCGATGCCCGCCTGAACACGACCGAAGAATACAAGGACAAAGAAGGCCGCGTGGTATTAAAGCGAACGTATAATTATACAACAGCTATAGAGGTACTCTCGACCTATTATGTATATGATGACCTGGGTAATCTGTGCTTTGTGCTTCCTCCGCAGGCAAATCCAGACGCCGGGTTAAGCAGCGGGATCAATCAAACCGCGCTAAATAACCTTTGCTATCAATACACGTACGACGAGCGAAACCGTATGGTGAATAAACAGCTGCCCGGCAAGGGTGGCGAAGAAATCGTGTATAACCTCCTTGACCAGGCTGTATACAGCCGCGATGCGAACCAGGCTGGCCGGAACGAGTGGGGCTTTACCAAATATGATGCCCTGGGAAGGGTGATCATGACCGGTATCGAGACCTCCAACAGCAATAGCAGGGCCGCGCTGCAAAGCAGCGTAACGAATGCACTTACGGCAGCAACTATGGCTGAATGGGAAACCCCTTCGCCCGGCAGCGGTGTGCAGGGTTACAGCAACACGGCTTACCCGAACAGCGCCAGCACTGTTCCTTTGACGGTGAATTATTATGATGATTACACCTTCCAGGGCCAGCCCGTGGCGTTTGCGGCTCCGTCAGGCTCAAGCATCATGACCAGAGGTTTGGTCACCGCTACAAAAACAGCGGTGCTCAACACTATTTACAATACCACGCCAGACATGCTTTGGACCGCACATTATTATGATGACTTGGGCCGGATAACACAAAGCTATAGCCAGCACTACCTGGGCGGCCTACTAAGCCCCTATAATTACGACCTCGTTGCTAATAGCTATGACTTTACCAATGAGATTACCGCCAGCACCCGCCAGCATTATATCGCCAATGCGGGAAACAATGCGGCTACCCTTAAAGTGACCATA
>JBIOHG010000103.1:0-7392 GCA_044448765.1 Sphingobacteriales bacterium
AACAGCTTGTGTTATAGAAAATGCTGCGTATATTTGCCGACCCGTTAAGGGGAGCCTTCGGGCGAGGGAGTGGTAGTTCAGCTGGTTAGAATACGTGCCTGTCACGCACGGGGTCGCGGGTTCGAGTCCCGTCCATTCCGCAGTAAAAATGAAAGCCTCAAGTCGAAAGATTTGAGGCTTTTTTGTTTGCATCACCCACCTTATATGCGCGGCAGGCGGGTTTCTGCATAATTTCTTCGCAAGCTGCAACATGGCGATAATGTTACCTGTTGAAAAAGAATCGGTAACTTATGCCGTGTATATGCAATAACCGGTTTAAAACCCTTAAATTGGTTACAATGTTAGCCACAGCAATTACTAATAAACAATAAATATGACGAAAGCCGTGTTGAGTTACTCCGACGGGGAGCTAATCGAAACGCTTAAAACAGAACGTGTAAGCAACGAGGTGATTAAATATTTATACCGCGCCTATTTTAGTTTTCTGAGTGCTTATATAAAACAGAATCAGGGCAATGACCAGGACGCTGAGGACATCTTCCAGGAGGTGATCGTAACATTTATTGAAATTATTAAGGCTGGTAAGTTTCGCGGTGATTCGAGTATAAAAACATTTTTGTACACCTTAAATAAATTTAGCTGGTTAAACGAACTTAAGAAAAGAAGCAGGCTGGCGGTACGCGAGACGGCTTACTATAACGATACGGACGAGGCAGATAAGGACATCAGCCATTTGATTGTTGAACGGGAGGCCAAGAGCGCCGTGATGGGAATGATCGACAGGCTTGGATCTGTTTGTAAGAAAATACTGGTGGCTTACTACTACAACGATTTGCCGATGAAAGAGATCCTACAGCTGGTTGATTTTCAGAATGAGCAGGTACTGCGGAACAAAAAATATAAATGCCTGAAAAGCCTGGAGCAAATACTGTCGGCGGACCCGGCATTGGCCAAACGATTTAAAAATGCATTGGTATATGGACACGAATAAAACTACCGAAACAATTATCAAATACCTGGACGGGGAGTTGTCCGGCGAGGAGTTAAAGGCATTTGAACAGCTGCAAAACCGCGACGAAAACGTGAAGAAGGAGCGGGAAAACCTTGAGCTTGCCCAAAAAGCGATAGCAAGCTACGGACTAAAAGCGCAGGTAGCCGCGGCCCGCAGCGAAATGGCAGGCGAAGTACAAAGCGGCAGCCAAAGAACAACGCAGGCTAAGATATATGCTATGGTGAGGCCTGTTTTACAAGTAGCGGCGAGCTTGCTCTTCATTTTACTGGCCATCGGGGCGTACGAATACGCAACCGTTTCACCGTCGAAATTATATAGCGAAAGCTATGAGCCTTATAAAGCAAGTGTTTTGCGGGGAGGAGATAATACCGAACTTGAAACAGCCTACGTGAGCGGGGAAAAAAAGACCGTTATTGCGCTATTTGAAAAAATGACGGCACCGGATAATAAAGCAAGTTTCCTGGCAGGCCAGGTTTATTTGTCGATCCGTCAGCCCAAAAAGGCCATCGGCGCTTTTACTAATATCATACGGTCGTCCAACGGGGCCTATAAAGAGGATGCGGAATATTACCTGGCATTAAGCTACCTGCAAAATGATCAGCCGGCAAAAGCCATTGCGTTATTTAAAAGGATATACCGGGACAGCGAACACCTATATCACAACAAGGTTGACTACTGGATGCTGTTAAAGGTGAAGCTGCTGATTTTAAAAAACCACTCGAAATAATTCGGAACCTCGCAGAAGCGCTTTTTTGTTGCCAAAAAAAATAACTAAGTGGTTACAACCGCCCGTCCCGTGATTACTAATAATAAAATTAGAATCATGAAAAATTTAAAAAACGTAATCAAAACAAGCGCTGCATTCATCCTTTTTGCAGGGGCAATAAGCATCAGCAGCTGTAAAAAAACATCGCTTTCGCCTTCTTCCGCAGCCGGGCCGCAGGCGTCATTTGCGCTGATGAGCAGCAGCTCGCCTGCGAGCAGTATCGCAGTTGATCCCAGGTCGAGGGTACGGGCCGCCGGAGTTGCCAGCGCGCCGTTAATCACTTGGACGGCCGGCACGGCCAACATCACACGGTTTGAATTTGAAGCAAAAAGAAACGGGGTAGAAACCAGCTTCCAAACCCGTAACCTGGGCAATGTCGACCTGTTTGCATTGAGCCCCGCCTTAGCTACGATCTCTATCGATAGCGGGACTTATAAAGAGATCGAGGTACGGCTGATCCTGTCACAATCGTCAACAGGCGCCATTCCTTTAACCTTGATGGGTACGTTCACCACGGCACAGGATACTTCAGCGGTACCGGTTGAGTTCGACTTTAACCAGGACCTGAAACTTAAAGCCGAGGCAGACAATGTTGTGGTCAGCAAAACACAGAACCTGCAAGCCCTTTTCATGCTCAACCTGAACATGATCTCGGCCGGGATCAGCGCAGCCGACCTCCACGCAGCCACCAGGACCAACGGAAAAGTTGTGATCAGCAGTACGTCCAACACCAACCTCTTTAACCAGCTTGTGTCAAACCTGCAAAACGTAAGCGAGGCCAAATGTAAAAGCGAAGACAAGGGAAGTGATGATGGCGGCGACAGCCACGGCGGAAAACACTAAATACTGAAATTCAGTTCTCAATATATCTTCCCGGGCATTATCGTCAGATAATGCCCTTTTTCTTTAGGATCAGCAATGAAAGAAACAAACCGGCGGCGACGTATACCATCCATAAATAATTACCCGGTGTTGTTTCAAAACTCCCGATCAGCCTAAAATGGGCCCAGTAGCCGGGCAGCTTTTGGGTGGCCGCGATATGGCTGTCATTTAAATAGTCAAGCTTGGCTTGCTGCAGCGCTGCTGCTATGGTGTAGCCTTTTTGCAAATATGCGTACAGCCGTCCCGAAATATATGCCGTGGCCGCATCATCAGCCTTCCACATCGAAGTGATGATATTATCGCACCCCGCATACGAAAACGCCCGCGACAAACTCATTAGCCCTTCGCCTTTTACCAATGCGCCAACACCGCTTTCGCACGCGCTCAGAACCACCAACCGCGTTTTGTTCAATTTCAGGTTATACACCTCGGGGAGGTATAGTTTAAAGTCAATTGCGGAATCAGCCTTGCGTGGATAAAAAGCGATAAAACTTTTGTTCGGGTCCCTATCGTCGGCAAAAGCATGAGTGGCCAAATGGATGATATTAAAATAATGCGCGCTGCGGACAAATTGCAGCTTAGTAGCCTGGCTGTCAAAAAAGTGACTGCCGGCCAGTGCCACGATCTCTTCGCGCGATGCCGGCAGCCGGTTTAATTTACGTCCCGCTTTGTCATCGGCGCTGCTATTGGCAAACGGGGCCATGGCCAACCCATTTGATTGGTTCGATGTATGGGTCGCGCTGTTCTGCAGTATGGTGCATGAATAATTATACGTTAATGTAAACCGGGTTAGCAGGTTTTGCCCGTTCAAATCAGTTATTAATTCGAATGGCAAATAATTTAGCTCGTTATCGGGGATGATCATTAAATTTTTCTTTCCGCCGATATATTTCTCGGCCGGCTTAACCAGGATATTATAAAAGAACCGGCCAAGCGTATTCATCCTTTTGCGGTTGTTTTGGTCCGTGCTTTGCGCCAATGTATAAAACTCCGCCAGCGACGAATAAAATTCGGGGCCTATTGCAGCGTCAAAAAACTCAAATTTATCATTGGTGATCACAAAGTAAATTAAATGACTATCGCTAACGTGGCACGACAGTATTGCGCCGTTTGAAGGAATTATTTTTTTAAGCGCGGCTATGGAGACACTTTGATCGGGGAATTTTAAGCGCCCGAAATTTGTTTCGCGGTTTATTTTTTCCTGAACTTTTAACAAGCTGATCGACAACTCGTTCAATTGGCCATTCAGCCGGCTCAGCTTTACGTTATCCTTCTCGTCCTGCGCCGCCAGCGAGAGGCGGGTTATATTTTGTTTAAGACTGCTTTCTTCCTGCAAAAGATTTGGCCGTATGCCGCTCTTTTCTCTTAGTTTGGATTCCTGCAGGGACAAGGCGAGCGTACTGGCCTTATTTTGTTCATCCAGCGAAAAAGCTTCGTCGATATATTGCCGGTTGCCGGTTAACCGGAACAGTTGCACGCATATCTGTATCGGCTGCTCATGCGAGGTGTATTTTCTATTGCTGATCAGCAGCCGCGCATCATCATTATCATAAACCCTTTCAACGTAACCGGCCAATTTGTAAAATACCTGGTACGTTTGCAGCGAGCCTTCCAAATCCTGAATCTTATGGCTTGCCCCATATAGTTTTTTAAAGGCGACAGCTTTCGCCTGCAGCGTTTCCAGCAACTCTATCGTGTTAAAAACACTGGTAAATGTCGACGGGTTCTGATAAATATCATTTCCATGAAAGTTAAAGATCAGGTTGTTGACCGATTGCTGATAGCAGGATAAGGCCTTCAATGTTTTCCCCCTTTCAAACCACACATCGCCCAGGTATTTTAGCGTTATCCCATAATCCGTATTTTTATAATCATGATTCGCATGGTTGTTCAGGCCGACCGCTTGCTGAAGATATTTTAAGGCGTTGGCGTCGTCCTTTTTTTCAAAATATGCCCGGCCAAGGTCGTTTAGCTTTTTCTGATCGGTATATTTTACCTGTAGCAAATACTTTATGGCGTCGCCACTGTTGCCCATAGCCAGGTAAGTTGAGCCAATATTATGAAGCAGTTTATCGGTTTCGATACCAAAGGACAGCAAGCGTTTATAAATGTGGAGCGCCTTTTCATATTGATGCAGTTTTTTATAGGCGGATGCCAGGTTATTTTGATAGGTGACCAGGAATAAATTGTCATATGCCGGCTGGCCTGTAAGCGTCGATATAGCTTTATTATAATAGGTGATGCTCTTGCTGTAATTACCCGATGAATAAGCGATAACGCCCAGGGTATTGTACAACCGCTCCAGCTCCCTCACTTTCGGATATTTTTCGGCAATTATTTCTGCCCGGTTATAAAACAGCGCGGCGCTGTCAGTCTTGTCAAGGCGGTAGTAAGCGTTTCCGCAGTAAACCAATGGCTTAAACAAAGCGGAATCCTTCATATCCGGAAGTTTCGGCATTAATTTTATGGCTTTTTTAAAACACTCGGCCGACTCTTTTTGCCTGTTCAGTACTTGTAAAAAAGTACCGGTGGAAACATAAGCCTTAAACAGGAAATGATCGTCGGCGTGGCTGCGCGACAAAATGCCGACCACCGCCAGATAATTTTTCAAAGCCTCCCTGTCGGTTTTACCGGACGGGCGGGCCGTATTGGAAAGTTTTTCGGCGCGGATAAAAAGCCGCTTATAACCAAGCCCGCTTTTTTGGGGAACGTGGGATGGAGGATATAAAAAGAGCGCTGATAAAAAGCAGATGAATGATTTGACCAGGTACATCGGTTAATATAACCTTATACCTAAACAGGCGGCAAAACGTTGCCTGTTCAGCGGCTTACCACAATAATACAGGGCGGCCGAGGCCGCGACAGCCGTTGTGCGGACCTGGCGATAGCCGAAAATCTTTTTATTGAAGCACGTACGAGGGGCGACACCGTAGAAGGGTTTTCGGTTAAAATGGTGGTTTGCCGTTCCTTTAACAGATCGGTAAGGTATTGCGGGATTTCGCTTGCGGTTCGATAAAAATATATTTTTACATCAAGTCCGTTCGTCGCCATGCGGCTTTGGTCGTTGATCTTGTACTGGAGTTTAACTTCCTGGGTCGACCCTGTATCTATCCGCTGGTCGCGCACTGATTTGGCCAGATTAATGGTCCCGTCGGCGGGGTTTACCTCGATGCCCGCGTTTTTACATCCGCCGTCGTTATCGAAAGTACTTCCGCTGTTAAGCTGGGGAATGGCATTCCTGTTATTGGCGTTATAGATGGGTTTCGCCACGCTGTCGCCCGTCGACAGGTTGTATATCTTGTCCTTATAATTGATGCCCGAAATGATAATAAACGTGCTTTTAACTTTAGAGCCGTCTGCAGGCGTAAAAGTGACCTGGAATTTTAAGCCTGTTTCACTGCTGTTTACGTCGATGGCTCCCGAATTATCGTCGACTTTTAGTCCATCCGGAAAGCTGGTAAATGTGCCCGGAGCAGCAGAAAGGGGCATAACGATATTTTTGCTGCCGGCGTCGTTTATAAACAATATCGAGTCTGCATATAAAGCGTTGCTGACCGTTTGTACAGTATGCAGCTGCGCCGGCTTATCCTTTTTACATGACAGCTGCGGTAAGGTGATGCAAATCACGATAAAAAAAATAAATCGTTTATAGACCGGCGTATTGCGCATTTACAATTAGAAATAAAATACCTGATATCCCCTTAGTACGTACAAAAGCGCAAAAGGTAACCATGCCGGGCCAACTTTTTTATATAGTACGGCTTTTTGAAAGGGCTTTCAAGGGCGTTGCGTGAGTGCGATGCTCAAGATGCTTGTCGGTTAAGTGTGGACGCTGCGGCATCTTATCGAGGCATGCGTTTTACCTTGCAGGTGAGATGCCGATATGCATCGGCATGACGGCTCATTTATTTATTTCGAATATGTTTGGGTTTAACCTCGACCCTTCTGATCTATCGATGCCAGATGGATTTTAAAGGGATGATAACTGCTTCCGGGAACTGACCAGTTTCTGCATTTATTTGCAACCGGCTATAGGGTTTTGTCGGGAAAAACAAGCCGGTCATTACCGTTAGACCGTGATCGGCAAATACTTCTACCGATGAATTGTCGACCACCAACTCAACATCACCCGCCAAAGCTTTTGAAAGGCGCGGCGCATATGCGATCTTTTTAAATTCAGGACTAAAACCGACTTTACCGGACATTGACCGGTTTATATAATAGCGGTTGGCCGACCTGTCGTACCCAAAAACCAGCTTTTCATTGGCATCGTTTGAAAGGGTGACAGCGTAGCTATGCGCCGTTTGTGTTCGCAACTTCAGCAGATATTGAGCGGGAACGCCTTTTTTTATTTTACCGTGCAATACTTCGGCGGTTAAATGTTCCGGCTTTTGTTCTATGCCGGTAAGTTCCTTGAAGAGCCCTGACCGAAGCAGTATCTCGCCATTGACGTTCTCAAGCGAAAGTTCCCGGGGGATCGTCATGGCATTGCGCCATTTGGTTGTGGGCAGCTGCCCGGCATAGGTCCAGTTACTCATCCAGCCTAAAAATATTTTGCGGTTGCCGGTATTGTTCCAGGTTACGCCGGCATATTCATCCGGACCATAATCAACCCATCTTACTTTATCATCCAAGGGGCGAAATTTATTACCATCAAAGCCGCCCACAAAATATTGCGTTGCCGATCCGCCGTTTGGTCCGCCGGGATTCACATTGACGATCAATACCCAAT
>JBIOHG010000104.1:0-7084 GCA_044448765.1 Sphingobacteriales bacterium
GATTTTATCATCCGGATCACCGCCTTGTCGTCCTCAAACATGCTGAGCGCCAAAACTTTTATTTGCGGGTATTTGTCCTTGAGCCACCTGGTGGCATCGTACCCGTTCATCACCGGCATATTGATATCCATCAATATCACATGCGGCGCAGGGTGTTTGGTCAGCATCTGCTGCATTTGCTCGCCGTTTTCGGCCTCAAAAACCACTTTCAACTCCTCAAATTCGCCCATCAGGGAAGCCACCCCGTTGCGGAACAGCGTATGATCGTCGACAATGGCAATATGTATCTGATCCTTTTCCATTTTTTTACGGATACGGCACAATGAGGGTAAAACTGGCGCCCTTGCCCGGCTTAGATGCTATCGACACGTGGCCGCCTATGATGCCGGCCCTTTTTTGAATGTTATGCAATCCCATGCCCCTTTCACCTGTTGGCAAGCCTTCCGCGTTAAACCCTTTCCCGTTATCTTTAACCGCTAAATGTATCGAAGCATCCTGGTGTGCCAGTTTGATCTGTATGCGTGTGGCTTCCGCGTGTTTGATCACATTGTTCAGGATCTCCTGCAGCACCCGGAAAATGATCAGGTCCTTATCGGGATTATTTTCCGCCGGGGCATCGCCGTCCTCGATGTAAGTGATCTTATACTTTCCGGATTTTTCCAGCCAGCCTATCTCATAGCGCACCGCCTCCGAAAGGCCCATAGCCATCAGCTGGTCGCCCTGCAACAGCTTGCCCAGCAGCCGCATTTCTTTGATGGAGCGCAGCGTAAGATCGATCGCCGCATCCACCTTCTGCTTTGCTTTTTTCGGGTTATCAACCTCAACCGAATTTAAGGTTAACGAAGTGAGGCTGAGCAACTGGCCAATATTGTCATGCAAATCGGCGCCGATGGTTTGCATCGTTTGCTCCTGCACTTCGTACTGGGTTTTGGCTATCTCCGCATCAAAGGTTAATTTCATCTGGGCTTTTTCTTCAATATGTTTCTTTTTGCGGCGGTTATAAACTAAAATATATACAACAATAAACACTGCGGCTACAAGGAAAATCAGTGTCGTTATTATAACAAGATTTCTGATCTCTTCGTTAGCCATTTTCTGCAAATAAAGGAGCATGACCACGACGCATACAGAATGATGTTCAGACAAACTAGGATATAGTAAGGTAAAGCATGATCAGCCGTTATTTTGATAACCGACAGCTTGCCTCTGAAAATATTTACAGCTGTGTCCCCAAAATAAAAGAACAACACGCCACTAACCCACCAAAACGCAGCGGACGTTTGTAACCGGACATATTCATCTTGTTTAATTAACTGGTAGAAATAAAACAATGAATAGACAACGAAAAACACCGCCATCGTATTAAAAGTCAGTTTATAAAAACCTACAAGGACATGCTGAAAAACATCGACGCAATATAATACCACAAGAATGGCCGTGCCAACTGCCACGAGCCATTTCCCTTGTTTTCCCGTTTTTAAAAGGCCATAGAACATCCAACTGATAAAAACAATCTGAAATATCAGTAAAATGTCGTACGGCCAGCCATTAGCGTGGTGATGCCTTTTTAAATATATCCCGATAAACTCGGCAATACATTCCGCTGAAAGGTAAACGCACATGCCTTTCCAATAGGGTTTCGGGTCACGCAACAATGTAATTGTGCCAATTAACAGGCAGATTAACTCAAAAATTGTAAAAAGCGTTAGGTAATTTAACATGTAGCGTTTTTTAATCAACTAATTACATACATCCGGGCATAGTTCACCATTATCATAGACACCGGCCATATAAGAATTATTAGTTTTAAGATATTTAGCATTAAATAACCTAAGTAATTCCGCATTGGTGGGTTTTGCTCGTTTAAAGCGACCTCCGGCAGGTGGTGCGCAGAACGATGTTGGGATTAATTGTAAGCATCTAAAATCGTCCTTGTGTACGTTTGCATCATCGACATCCTGATGCGTTGGTACTAAAATAACAACGTCTCGTGCCTTGTTATATTCATCGAGGCGGCCCTCTCCAAGATATACTCTCAAACCATCTAAATTGTTGCTGTCTTTTAATATTGCGTCGAAAAGTGTACTTATAAAACAGGCGTCAAACCACTCACCTTTTGTATTATATGCAGATTTATCTCGCTTGTTCGGGGTTGGGTCATCGATATCGTGGCGTTTCTGAACCCAAGTATAGGCATCATTGCTATTCAAAAGATGTACATCCGGATTTGAACACGGACCGCCCATTGCTGGCTGGTGATCGCCATATAATAATCCTCCATCACTTAAAGCTTTAAATGCCTGGCTAGAATAATATTGACCTAACTGGTTGGATATTGAACTGTTTTTGAGGGGATAGTCGCCGTATATACTGGTATGTCCGGTCGTGACCTGGGCTGGGGCCTTCAACTGTGTAGCAAGCATTAATATTTCTATTTTAAGTTCAGTGCCATTCTTTGATGCCTCACCAAGATAAAAACGGACTCCGTCTATTACACCAATTTGCCTGGTTAGTTCAGTTTGCATTTTTTGAATTTCATCTTTATTAAACCATGCACATGCTGACTTCAATCCTACGTCCGATGGATAATCGGTATTAAAATTATTAATCATACCTATCGCGCTGTCATAATCTATCCCATTCAATGTTTTGTCCCCAGGCGCTTTAGGCGATGCCTTTATAGGTTTGTTTTGCTGGGCAGGGAAGAACGCCGCACTGATTGCAATGATACAAAGTCCAAACAGTAATTTTTTCATGATAAGTCAGAGTTTAAGTGGAATTAAAAATAGTTAATTATTGCTAATTTCCAAATTAACCACCACGCTACCAGCGCGTTTACACGGTTTTTTATACCGTAAAAACACCCTGCTAAAAAGGCGGGTAATACGGTAATCCCATTTTATTTTCCTGGTGAGATTTGGGGTATTAATCACTAAAACCAAAAATCATGTTATTATTTAACGAAAAAAACAAGCAATTAACCTTTGAAGAGGTTAAAGCTGAATTAAAAGATGTTAATGCCGGCCCTGCTCCATCCATTGAAGATGTGAAAAAAGCATTGGGGCAATATTATAGCCAGGCGTTAGAATTACAAACGGTTAAATTTCAGACGAAAGCCACATTGACTCCCCTGACAGCTTCCACAAACCATGACGCTTTTTTACGTGGTTTTGGCGGCGGTATCTTGGGTGAATTAAAAAAAATTATTTGCGGTATTTTAGATGGGACGTCCACCGAAGACCAAATCATCCAGGCTATTTTGGACGCCCTGATCAAAATAATACCGGGTGGGGTATTTTTCGCAGCTTTAGCAAAAATAATTGTTAAGTATATCCTTTCAACCGGTATCGCTAAATTTTGCGCTGTTCCACCAGTCCCGCCTGCACAGAAATAAAACTGATCAAAAGAATT
The DNA here is from genome assembly GCA_044448765.1 of Sphingobacteriales bacterium. Classification (GTDB taxonomy): domain Bacteria; phylum Bacteroidota; class Bacteroidia; order Sphingobacteriales; family Sphingobacteriaceae; genus Mucilaginibacter. The sequence goes on from JBIOHG010000104.1 coordinate 3,412, forward strand.
TGCTGCCGGGAAAGCCGAAAACGGAATAGCGTAGGCTAGCAATCACAATCATGACAGACTTAATAAATGAAATTTTGCTGGGCGGCCTGTTGGGCATCCTTGGGCAGGGCATCCGGATCATTGTCGGTTTAAAGAAATTGCATACCAGTAATGTAAGCAAAGCCCTTAACGATGATGCTACCGATAGTTTTAGCAGCAGCCGGCTGTTGCTGAGCATTTTTATCGGTTTTATTGCCGGCGCGCTTGCGCTGATTATCAAAGGGACGGGAACTATCGACAGGAACCTCATTATTATCATAATGGCCGCGGGCTATTCAGGCGCGGATTTTATTGAAGGCGTTTTTCATACCTACATTTCTAAGTTAGACCGTCCATCGGAAAAGTCGAACGATAATCAGGATAATAGCCAGCCCTTGAAAGTGGCTGATGAGTCGCTTACCAGAAATTCACAATCAACAGACTAGTCATGAAAATAATTAACGTACCCAGTCCGAATTTTTACAATGGTAGAAAAAGCTATAAACCGGAGGCAATCGTCATTCACATCATGGAGGGCACATTAAGCGATACGGACAGCTGGTTCCAAACTCCGAAATCGCAAGTCTCGGCTCATTATGGGATCGGAAAAAAAGGCGAAGTGCACCAATACGTGCAGGAAAAAGATACCGCGTGGCATGCTGGCCGGGTGTACGCACCGAGCTGGAGCTTGATAAAGCACACAGATAATGGGTTATATATTAATCCAAATTATTACACGATTGGTATTGAACATGAGGGTTATGAAGACACCGACTGGACTGATGAAATGTATAATACCAGTGCCGGTTTAATAAAGGAAATCAGCCGGCGATGGAGCATTCTGCTTGACCGGACCCACGTTATAGGGCATCATGAAATATTTGCAAAAAAAAGTTGCCCTGGAAGTAAGGTCGATATTAACAAACTCATTTCGCTTGCGTTGGGAAACCTTATTTCGCCATTAGGTAATAATTCAGCGACAACATAAAATTTAAACCGGGAAAGCCGAAAACGGATTTAGAGTAGGCGCAAAACTTAAACTATTATGCCATTTAATTCACCAATTTTAGGAACTGTTATAGCTTCAGTTCTTCAGTACGACCACCTTATTAAAATCACAGGAGATCCTGCCGTTGTAAATCCAAAAACTTCGCAGTGGATACCCGCAGACGGGCGTGATATCGGTAAATCGCAACTTTCAAATGCGACAGGTTTAGCAAATGCTCCAGATTTGAGAGGCAGATTTCTAAGAGGGTTAAACACGATTTATAGCAATGGACAGCCAACATTGATTATTGGAACGGCCGATGAAGACGACCCTAATAGCAATCGTAAAGTGGGGAGTGATTACCAGGGCGATTCCTTTAGGTTGCACGCTCACAGTGCAAGTGGCCATATAAACGGTTCGGTTTGCGGTTCTAACGGCACCCATGATGTTGATGGAGGTGGCGATAAATGGAATTGCGATCCTAATTTCGGAGACCATAACGTCGTGGTGTCTATTCAGCCATTTGGAGGATTGGAAACCCGCCCGAAAAACATTGGTGTTTATTATTACATAAAAATAAATTGACATCGCGATAAATTAAGCCGTAAAGCCCTTAGCAATGCTTAGGGCTTTTTTATTGGCTTTTATCTCCGTCAAAGCTAATCAACTAAAATATACCGTAAAAACACCCTGTTAAAAAGGCTGTTAGTACGGCAACCTTATTTTGTTTTCCTGGTGAGATTTGGATTACAAACAAAACCGGGCAAGCCGAAAACGGATTCAGAGTAGGCGCGAAAGAGAAAGTATCATGAATCTCAATTTAAAATTTTTAACAATCAAATGTAACCAGACCATACATGCAACGGATGCTATTCCGTTCGGGGTAGGCGTAGTTGGTAAGCCAGCGGGCAGTAGTGTAATCGCCGCCTGGGTGGGGTCGGTCAATGGCACCTGGAGCGCGCAAATACAGGCATCTGTCACTTCTTTTGATAGCACTAATGTCAATGGGTTCTTTTTTAACCCGCTGCCGGTTGCTATCGTGACGGATGTAGAGGCGACGATAATATTGGCTTATGAGTAAGTTAATATTAGGGGCTGCTTATAATTGATAAACTACAATTTCATTTATCTCAATTAATAACTAAACTAATTAAACGTTATGAAAACCTCCCTAAAGGCTACACAAAAGAATGCCACAGACAAAGTTTTAAGGTTTGCGCACCCGTTTTATACTAATTTGCATGTAAGCCAGCGGCCTGTTGTAAATGGTGTTGGAACGCGGATGACGGACTATATAAAAACGCAGCTCGAACCGATACCCAACCCAATACGCGACCCCACCATGATGCTTTCGGAAATAATAGGCGATGCGGGCGTTGCCGGGATCAAGCTGGCCGGTGCTATCCGTTTTCAATCCGTAGGCGATACCGGGATGGAGACTGGAAATACCGAACAGATGGTTGCTGACGTGATGTCGATGGATTACGACCCTTCAAAGCCGGGATCATCACCTGCATTCTTTTTCCACCTCGGTGATGTAAATTACTACGATAATACAGATACAGGTTACCATGCTCAATTTTACGAGCCATATAAAACGTACCCAGGCAAAATAATCGCGATTCCGGGCAACCACGATGGTGAATTATTTAAATATGATGGTTCGAGCACCGGGCAAAAGGTAACATTGGGGGCTTTTCAGGAAAATTTTTGTCAGCCCAAAACCGGCGTCCCACCTGCTGCCGGGACAATTTACCGCGAGATGATAAGCCAGCCCGCTGTATATTGGTACCTGAACGCGCCCTTTATCGATATCATCGGCCTTTATTCAAATGTCGCTGAAAATCCAGGCTATATTTCGGGCCCTGCAATTGGCAGTTCTCAAAAAAACTGGCTTACGAAAACACTCAAAGACATACAGGCAGCCAGGCAGCCAGGAACAAACCGAAAAGCCTTATTGATTGCGACCCATCATCCGCCATTAAGTTCGGGCCATCATTCATCCAGTACGGAAATGCTTAACGACATCGACGATAGCTGCACACAAGCGGGTATCATGCCAGATGCATTTTTATCGGCGCATGCACACAATTTGCAATGCTATACACGATACGTGACCGTTGGCAGCAAGGCCCTTAAAATACCGTATATAGTCTGCGGGGGTGGAGGCCGTACAATTCAGCAGGTCCCTGCCGCCGATGGCGCACGGGTAAATGATGATACAAAAATTCCGTCGTACCATACTTTTGACAAATCATCGTGTAGCTATGGATATTTAGATGTATTTTCAACTTCAAATAAACTAACCATCGACGTGTATGAAGTAAAAGATTCGTCGACTAAAAAGCCACTCAGCAAAATTGAAGTAGATTTGATCTAAAATGGCATTTCGCTCACGCAGGGTTTCTACGAGAAACCCTGCGTTTATTTTTTGATTACTATATACCGGTTTTTTTTGATTATGACGCTGCTTAGCTTTAGTGTTTTGGTGGTGTTTGGGTACCGCTTGGGTACCGTTTAGGGTGTTTAACTTTGTTTAACTTTCAAAAAAATAAACACCCAGGTATTAGAACGATTCGTTCAAATTCAAAAAGAATCCCCTGTTGCCGAATTTCCCCCAGGCATAATCCAGCGCAAGGTTCGTACGGGTGGCTTTGTTAAACAGCA
>JBIOHG010000105.1:0-6970 GCA_044448765.1 Sphingobacteriales bacterium
ACCTTATAAATTCGGATCCACCGACCCCGCCAAAGGGTTTGATTGCTCCGGGTTTATCACCTATGTTTTTAATCATTTTGGCATCATCGTTCCCCGGCAGTCGGTGGATTTCACATCGATGAAACGCGAGATCGATATAAAGCAAGCCAAACCCGGCGACCTGATACTTTTTACAGGTACCGACAGCACCAAGAGGATTGTGGGCCACATGGGTATTATCGTATCCCCGCCCGGCCACGAGATCAGGTTTATACACTCCACATCCGGCAGGGCCAATGGTGTTACCGAAACCTCCCTAAAGCCGTATTACGTGGGCCGCTTTATGAAAATTATCCGCATTTTTCCTGAAGCACCATAACGACGAGAAACCACTGTCCCATCCTTGGGACACCATAAAAGTTAAAAAAGTTTATCGAAAGTAAATTGATCCCCGCTGGTTCAGGCGGCCCGCTCGAACCCTACCCCTTGTCAGCGTTCCCGCTGACGTTGCCAAATGATCTCGAGCATACTCGAGGGTTTGCACTGCAATACGGCGGATGACTTTAGCTATTCGGTCTATTACAGTTAACACTAAAAAGTAAAGTTTGCCGGTTGACGCATTCGTTGCCTGGCGTAAATAAGCTGTAGAAATATTTCTTTAAATGGAAGGCGGGGAGTGTAGGCGAAACGCTTGAACCGATAAAGTCCGCCTGCTGGTGAATTATTGTAATTTATTTTCTATTTCAAATAATTCTGGATGTTTAACCGAATATTTGATAAGGTATTTATCACCAACCAAAAAATCGGCCTCGTGTGTTTCGTACCAGGGATGACTTATAAGCTTATTACCTGCCATATATTGAAATACCGCATAATAGCTGGTGCTATAACGCCCTCTGCGAACTTCAATGTGCTCTATTACGGCAACAGCAGTTTTAGTGAGCCCGTTAGCCAATATTTGTTCTTGATGCTCGTCCGCCATATCGTTCACGTAATATATGTTTCCAACAATTAACGAACATAATATCCCGTAAGCTATAGTTTTAAGTATACGTTGCTTAAACCAACCGGCCTTATCCACCTTGAACGATATCTTTGGTGCATCAATCGCTGTTCGTTTTGTTGCTTCACCAAACAAGGTGGCCCAGCCCAACAGAATCAGCAGGTACGTCACAATATCAATGATTTGACTATTCTTGTAACCGTCAAAGTACATCAATAATGTGCCGGTAAAAATGAATGTAACACCTATTGCCCAGGCGTTGATCTTGCTTAGCTCCATGGTTAGCCCGAAAATAAGGTAATCGGGTAAATTTTGCAAGCTTAGATGGACCCCGCCGGTTCAGGCGCCTCGCTTGAACCCTATCCCTTGTCAGCGTCCCGCTGACGTCACCAAATCATCTTAATCGCACTTCCGGGTTTCCACTGCCAGAAGGCGGATCCAGCGCGCTACAATTAAAGTTCGCCGGTTGAGGCATTTAGCTGCCTGGCTAATAAGCTACGAAAAATTCCTTGAACGGAACGCGGACAGTGTAAGCGGGACGCTTACATTTGTTTAGGTTCAAGCGAGACGCATGAACCGGCAAGGGTTGTTGATCGAAACAGGAAATAATGGCAGACAATTATCTATCAGAACCGCTGGACGAATTCTTTCGGGAGATGAGTTACTTCAATGGCAATTTATATATCGCCAATTCAATGATAGAATCGCGCAGTGCGCAAATCAAAGCAGATTTTCCGGCACCTCAAAGACTTTGGGAAACTGGACTATATTATCGCGATGTCACTTTGCATCAGGATGCAGATAACTTATTCCCCACCGGTTATGGCTACGACGTCGGCACCCCGACTTTGGCCGAACAGGCTATTCGATCGATCAGCTTTATTTGCTGCAATACCATCGTGAGTATTTATGAAATATTGGACACGTTCTTAAAAGATGTCTTGGCGAAAGTCTATGTCAACACAGAGCATAAACCAGCTTTTAAGTTGCAGATGGAATATAGCGACCTGACTGCTGTCCGCAGTAACCTGTGGCAAGTCAAAAGCGAAAGAGGTTTTTTTAAGATCATCCGAAGGATCTCGCCGACCTACCGCCAATATGAAAAACGGAATATTAACCATTTTAGCTTTAACGACTGGTATAATATGATAGAATTAACGCGACACGTCATCGTCCATAACAGACAGCAAGCAACGAAAGCTTTGGAGGCCGAGCTAAAGACAAAAGGCTATTGGGAGCTATTTACAGAGAATTTTTCGATCGATCAATATGATCGATCGATTATCATCTCTCACGGACAAGCTAGGGAGATATTGCAGAATTTTACAGGATTCGGGTATTTGATCTATAAAACGCTCTCCACAGACCTGGCATTGCCTTACGACGAAGCCCCGCCGACCTATAAGCCGCTAATCAATGTCTTTACTCCAAAGAATTAATCCGCGATGAATAAAACGACACCGATCCCCGAAAGCTTAGTCGAACTGATCGAAGCACAACATAAACCACAGCCGACCCGGAGGATATCATTCTTATTAGGATCTGGGTTCTCCCGGCCGGACGACATGCCTCTGGTGTCTGATATCAACCATAGGCTGAGCCGTCTAAAAGAAAGCGATTTCTATCTATATCGGGAAATGAGTGCCGGATTTTACAATGGAGAATACCGGGATCCAAACGCTAAGATGACACTGATGGACCGATGCTTCGCGGAGGAATTCGTCGATTTTTATGTGCAAACGGTTCTAGGTGGGGATCATGATATCTTCAACTATGAAAAGTTCTTCGATTATTTCGACGAATATCTCCATGAGAAATTACATCAGGGAGAGATAGAACAGTTTTGTGATAGTTACAATAAGAAATATGGAAGGAATAGCCGCTATGATAATGGATTGAATTATATCAGCCGTTTTCTAAACATCTTTAATCAATTGGTGGGCAGCTTACTGACTAACGCGAAATATTACGAAAACATAAGCTACACTGGAGGCTACCCCAGATATGAGCATCTTAGCCGCTTGATCAAAGAGTTGCTGAAGAATTACCGCGTTCATGTACATAGCTTGAATCACGATATGCTCTTCGATCACATCGGCAACACCGTTTCAGGCATATTCGAACATTATTGCGATGGATTCGAAGAGGCGGGCTCTAAATACTTTGGGGAGTTCCACTATCGTGAAATGGTCAATGACAAAGAATTTCACAAGATGTATCACGTCCGTTTGCATTATTACGTAGGCAACTATGATAAACGCCTGAGTTTTTTTAAGCTGCACGGCAGTATCGATTACTATCCTGTGCATTTACAGCACGATCACCGGCCTGTTACTATCAAGCGCGACTACGGTGTCGGTGAGGTTTTATTAGAGCGATTCGACGAGGGTAAGCAAAGATTCTTCTACGAAAATCCTTTTACCAATAAGTATCCTGCCTATCTGACCGGCACCACGCAAAAGATCAAGCGTTATAAAGAAGGTTTTTATTCTAATCTCTTCCAGCATTTCAACGACAATTTGCAGCATTGCGAAAAGTTGATCGTGATCGGTTATGGTTTTCAGGATCCGGGAATCAACGAAATACTGGAGCAATACTATCTATCAAAAGGAAAAAAAGTTATAGTAGTTGATATACGTATGCCGGATTCTCCCCTCGTCGAAAAATATGCCGATTGCTTCATTTATGCCGGAGGGGGGCTTAGCGATATAATCTATAAAAATTATGTTGATCTTTTAGAGATCAACGGCTGATCGACATATTCGATGATCGCAGATTCTGAGAAACTGGCGCTTTCGATGTATAGCCAATAAACCAACGGAATAGCTAAGTTTTGCCGTAGCGTTGCGAAATGACTCAAATTCGCCCTAACGTGGCACGAGCATACGGGACAATGGCCAGCGAAGCGTTGAGAGTGTAAACGGGCGCTTACATTTGTTTAGATTGAAGCGAGACGCTTGAACCGGCAGGGGTTTAAAGTAATTATTTTAAACAAGGAAAGAAAATATTTAATGTATATGAATATTAATCGCACCTGTCTGCAAGCCAAAGCTCGCCCGTCGGCCCGCGCCGGTTCCTGGTTACCATTGCCCATAACAACGGCTTCGATTTTCTGCCACGTTGAATACAGCGTGTAGCGGCATTGAAGTATTGTTGTTTATCCAAAAAAAAGAGGATATTTAAGGCACGCAATAACCTTACAACAATGCTATGAGTTCATCAAACCTGCCTGCGCTAAGGCCATCCGGCAGCTATTACGGTATCCAGTTAAGCGATTCGGAATACCGAACTTGGAAACCTGCCGGGGAAAACGCCAGCAACCTGGCCTACCACTGGGAAAGGATGAACGCCAATATCTATGCCTCCCTACAGGATACGATCGTGGCGGTTACCAAAAAGCATCCGAACGATCCGCCATCCACCATTAAGAATATGGCAAAAACGGTGCGACAAACCCGGCAACTGCATGTCAATGACCATATTTTTGGCTTAGACCACCAGAACATCGAAAAAGTAGGCTTTATAGCGCATATTGACGTTATCGATAACCAGGAAGTCGCCGTCAAAGTTAACTGGGTATCCGAACAACCTTTAGGGGAAGTGATTAAACCCATATTTCATGAAGATTCGGAGCTCCAGCCGCTGCGCGGTCATGAATTGCAGGTTATTGAGCGGCAATTTCCAGATCAACTGCAAGTCATCTACGCAAAGCTACCAAGCAGGAAGGAACAATTTGAAAGTTATCGAATTTTAGAAGAACCGCCTGTAAAGTTTATTGAGGAACGGGATGTTGAAGACACCCCCAAAGAAGACAAGGGCGGGTTGATCAGTGTTTTTTTCGGGACGAACCGGAACGCTGTAAACGCCAAAAACGATATACCGGACTTTGGCGACGAGGAAACTGACGAAATCAGTTACGGTATATGCGATGTACAACTGCCGGAAGGGCACCGGCAAGGGGAACTCGAACGACCCGGCAAATTTTTATGGCTTTTCCCGCTTCCGGAAAATGAACACATGCATGTCGTATTGAAGTCGGTTAAAGTGATGGGCGAAGCGGATTTCCTCACAGATTTTGCGCAAAGGATCGCTGATAATCCTAAACAACATGCGCTGCTATTTGTACACGGTTACAACACCAGTTTTAAAGAGGCGGCCTACCGTACCGCCCAGCTTGCCTGGGATATCCCGTTTGTGGGGTACGCAGGCTTTTATAGCTGGCCCTCGGCGGCTAAACTTCTGCCTTACCCGTCCGACGGTGCCGCCGCGCGGAGCAGCGTGTTCCATTTAAAGGCTTATATCAAAAATTTGCTGGAAATACCCGGTTTAGAGCAACTGCACATCATCGCCCACAGTATGGGAGGACTGATATTGACCTTATCCCTGAAAGACCTGCAAACCAATGCGGGTATGACCAAGCAGCTCGAAAAAGTCAGCCAGCTTATCCTGGGTGCTCCGGATATCGATCAAAAAGAGTTCAGAAAAGAAATTTTGCCCTATATAGAAAAGGTAGGGCACCGCAGAACCCTGTACGCTTCAGACCACGACCTGGCGCTGGAGTGGTCGAGTGCAGGAAGAACCTTCCGTGAGCGTCTGGGCCAAATCGGAGATGATATTTTTGTTGCCCCCGGCCTGGATACGGTCGAGGCATCGAACCTGAAAACACCCAGCAGCCACAGTTACCTATTTGAGAGCAAGATATTACTGAGTGATATTTACTTCCTGATCACCCAGGGTTTGGCGCCGGCAGAGCGACGGTTGAGAGAAATCAAAAACTTGCCGGTGAATTACTGGTTATTCCCTAAATAAAAAAGCCCTGCCCCAACGGCAGGGCTGTCATTTACATCCTATCCAAAAAGGGTTCCACCCATAATTTGAATTCCGCAAGATTGGTAATCACCTTATAGGGTACCAGGTTGCCGTTTTCGGGAAAACGGTACAGGATTATCCTGGTACCAAGAAGGAGGTTTCGCAGGAGGTAAATAAAATACATGATAAGGGTGTCGAACTGTCCCAACTGAAAACAGTCCTCCACAGTGGTCATGTCCACTTTTCGGGTTTTTTGAGGTATACTCATATCTATAAATATGTCCTACAATTAAAAACGACCATTCCAAACCCAATAAAATCGCTGATTATTGTAACAATTTAGTTACAATTGCCTTTTTTGGCGATTCCTGAGATAGCTCGACAATATATAGCTCATGAAATTTCTATTTCATGTGGATAAAGCCAAGGTTGCCCAGGCCACAGCATTGTACTTAAATGGTTTGTTTTTCGGATTGTTCTTCAACCACCGTTTTGAAAATTACGCCGGCACGGTTGAAGTCAATTGTGACGGTTATCAATTGCTGGATTACCTCGTGCTTTATGAACGGGGTATTTACCAGGTTTACATTTACTAAAACAAACCAGAAACAGCTGCCTGAACAGGCGGCTGTTTCTTTCATAAGACTGTATTCTAAAGGATTGAAAAGGATTACTAAAAACAACATCCCTGTAATCAGCCGATTACCGGGTTTTTATCATCGCGAAATCCCCCAATCTGACGCGAGAATACCGGGCAAAGGCCGGTGAAGCGTTGAGTTCTCGTGCCATTAGAATATTGTTTAAAGAGCAGCAAGAAAACGGTAAAATACCATCACCATAAGCTATCAAAACCAAGTTATATTTGGCAGGCTAACTCAAGCCCGCGTACGCCTATGAATTTCCACCGTAAAACAGCCTTGTTTTTCATCCTTTCGGCCTTCTCCTGTTTTTCCGCTTATAGCCAGGCGCCATTACAGCTATCCAATAAAAATGCAACCAAAGAAGCAAGGGCTTTATATCGCTATTTGCAGGACATGCATGGAAAGAAAATGCTGGCCGGGCAGATGGTGCTTTTTAACCGCACAGAGGAGCTGGATTATATACAGGCGGTAACCGGCAAGCTGCCCGCCATACGCGGTATGGACTTTATTGACAGCAGCCGGAACGAGAACGAAGTGA
>JBIOHG010000106.1:0-6728 GCA_044448765.1 Sphingobacteriales bacterium
AAATAATACACAGCGTTCACCCGGATGATTTTAAATCGTATTCAACTGATAAAATAAGAGAACGGTTCCTGGTAGCCGATATCGTACAACCCGATAAACTGAATTGTGTTTATACGCACTACGACCGGATGATCATTGGGGCCACATGCCCTATGGGTAAAGCAATTGAACTGGAGAATTATGCTAACCTGCGCGCTGATTATTTTTTGGAACGCCGGGAGATCGGTATCATTAACGTCGCCGGGGATGGCCGGGTAAATGTGGATGGTACTTTTTACGATGTAAATAAGCTCGATTGCCTATATGTGGGTAAAGGGGTAAAAAAAGTGACCTTTTTGAGCAAAAACCCTGAAAATCCGGCTGTTTTTTACTTGCTTTCGGCACCGGCGCATGTTAATTACCCAACTGCATTAATGACACATGCCGAAGCTGCCAAAGTAAATGCGGGCGACGCATCCACAGCAAACAGGCGCACCATCAATAAATATATTCACCTCGACGGGATAAAAAGCTGCCAGTTGGTAATGGGATTGACCATTTTACAAGAAGGTAGTATTTGGAATACTATGCCGCCGCATACACACGACAGGCGCATGGAGGCCTATTTTTATTTCGATCTGCCGGCAGGCCAAAAGATATTTCACCTGATGGGGCAGGGAGACGAGACAAGGCACATTACCATGAATAATTACGAAGCAGTGGTATCGCCGCCGTGGAGCATACACTCTGGCAGCGGCACAGCAAGTTATAGTTTTATATGGGGCATGGCGGGAGAGAATTTGGATTATACCGACATGGACGCTATCACTATACCTGATATTAAATAACGATCAAACCAATGGAAAATAAATTCTCTTTAGCCAGCAAAGTAATTGTAGTTACAGGCGGCACCGGCATACTCGGCAATTCATTTGTAAATGGTATTGTTGAAGCCGGCGGAACAGTGGGTATACTTGGCCGCAATGAAACAGTAGCCAATGAGCGGGCTGACGCGATCAACAAAAATGGGGGTAAAGCGATAGCCCTTATTGCCGATGCTTTGGACAAAGAGCAACTTATTGCAGCAAAGAACCTGATTATAGATAAATTTGGAAAGATAGACGGCCTGGTAAACGGGGCAGGGGGCAATATGCCCGAAGGCGTGCTGCAACCGGGTGACGATATTTTTAGCATGAACCTTGACGGAATGAAAAAGGTGATGGACCTTAACCTTTGGGGCACAGTATTACCCACGCAGGTATTTGGCGAAGAAATTGCGAAGACAGGCAAGGGGAGTATCGTCAATATCTCTTCTATGAACTCGAAAAGGGCCGTTACCAAGGTGCTGGGGTATAACATGGGCAAAGCAGCCATGGATTGTTACAACCAATGGTTTGCGGTTGAACTGGCTAACCGATATGGAGACACCATACGCATGAACGCGCTGGCGCCAGGCTTTTTCCTGACCGAGCAAAACAGGAACCTGCTCATCATACCGGAAGGCGGTTACACCCCGCGCGGCGAATCGGTTATCCGGAATACACCTTTTAAACGTTTCGGCCACCCGGACGAACTGATAGGCACATTGGTGTGGCTGCTAAGCGATGCCTCGGCTTTTGTTACCGGCGCTATGATATGTGTGGACGGTGGATTTTCGGTATTCAGCGGGGTTTAAGCCGGCTGATTTAATTTAGAATAGGGACATCCATTCCTGGTGTCGTTTTCTTTTTTCCGAAGAAAAATTTGTTGATGATCGGTTGCATTTGCATTTCCAGTAAATATGATACGATGAAGATCAATATCAGTTTCATCGCAATTTGAGCCAGCGGGTTAGGGAAAAATGGAAAATTGGCCCATACGAATATAAAATGCGTAATATACAACGCGTACGATATTGGAGCAAGCTTTTCAAACCAGCCAAAAATGGTGTTAAAGCCAGCTGCTTTAATTTGCCACCAGCCTAATCCCCCTACAATCACCAAAAGGGCAAACCCATAATGCCGTAAGGTAATTACCGGATATGAATTGATCAGCATTTTACCACCGGCATGGTGTAAACTGATAACAGGGATAGCCATCAGGATCGTCATAACCAGCAACGGAATAATAGCGTGTATGGTATTTTTTAAAGTGAATGTTTTATATTCTATATAGGTTTCAGCACAAATAACGCCTGTCCACCACATGCTGAAATAGGCCAGCACCAGGAATAAATGGTTTGGCTGATATTGGTATAATAACCACCCAACGACCGAAATACATAATACCAGGTAATTGGCCAGCAATTTTTTATTCGCACGTTTAAGCAGGTAGAAGAAAACAGGATAAAACATCATATAAAACCACCACTCATATGATAATGACCATAAAGGATAATTATTTAAGAATGGCATAACAATAATGCCTGGCTTAAGGTCCGAATCCTGCAGCATGAAGAAATTACCGGCCAGGGCTTTATAGTCAGTTGCTGTGATAGGGTGGTGATTGCTTAGCGTGACCAGTATGGATAGGATAAAAGCAACGATCAGGATAGGGTAAATACGGACAGCCCGCTTCACAAAATACTTTCCGAAATTTAAGCTGGCGCTTTTATAGCAGGATAAATAAATAACGAAACCCGATATTAAGAAGAAGATAATAACGCCCTCTTGCCCAAAGCGAAATGGGAATTTAACAATAGACGGAAGTTGTGATAAGCCGCGGTTGCCCATAAAATGGTAGATAACCACATATAAGGCAACGAAACCCCGCAGGGCCTCGATTTTCCTAATTTTCATTCGTAAACAAATATATCAAATTAAATATATACCGGATCAAGGCAGGATGTCATTTAGCCACAGGCTCCATAAATATTTGCTTCATGCGGGGAAATTTGGCCTGTATACTTTTGGTAATACGCTCAATGGCATCGGTTATTTCTTTGGTGCTAAGGTTGGGCTCAAAAACTGTATTCAATTGCAGCAATATTTCTTCGGGACCCATATAGGTCGAAAAATGCTTTTTTACTTTAATAACCGCGCTGTCTGCCTCTGCAAGTGCGGTAACCTTACGCAGCGTTCTGCGGCTGGTTGGTTCGCCCATCAGCAAACTTTTGCTTTCGCGAACGAGTAACAACGAAATAAGTATCATAACTACACCAATGGCCATGGAGGCTGCACCATCATAATAAGGATTATTAAATAAATGGCCCAGGCATACGCCCATAAATGCCACAATAAGGCATATCAAATCGCCAGCGTCGCCCAAAAGGGCAATGAAGATCGATGGGTCCTTGCTGTCCATTATTTCTTCAAAAAATGGTTTTCGCCCCCGGTGTTTGTTAAATGCTTTTAAGGCAGTAACCATCGAAACCATATTAAAAACAAAGGCAATAGCCAAAATAACATAATTCCAGGTTTGGCTCTGGTTAAATTCGGGCTTTTTTAGCTGCATCAATCCTTCATAAAAAGATATACACCCGCCTAAAATAAAAATGACCAGCGATACCATAAACGCCCAGAAATACAGCTCCTTACCATAGCCAAAGGGACGTATCTCGTCGGCCTTCCTGTTACTCGACTTTACACCCCATATCAGCATTAGTTGACTGACACCATCGATAACGGAGTGAATACCCTCCGACAGCATGGAAGAACTGCCTGTAAAGCCCGCAGCAACAAACTTTGATAAAGCGATAAGTATATCAACAATGAGCGCAACAAGTAGAAACGACCTGGACTTCATGGTTGTATTTACCGTTTGAGGGGCTAATTGTTTTAGGTTGGGCTTTTTTAATCATTCGCATCATTAACGCGACTATGTATTATTACTGCTATTTAAATAAGTACACTAAACAATAGAGTACGCTTGTTGTTAGAGACCTGATGAGAATACTAGGCCGCTTTATACTTTTTGCCAGTTTTATCATATCAGGAAATTGTGTGTTAGCACAGGTAGGGGTGCCGACCGATTCCCTGAAAGCGGATTCGCTGGGGGCTAAAGGTAGAAAGATCCAAAAACCTGTAGCTTACAATCTCAGCCGCCAATATGATTTTGGCGATCTAACGGGTAATATTCTGCATCCGCACAAAAAAGCAGACTCGTTACATAAGGGCTCTGGCATTACCATAGTGCCCAATGTTGCCGCTAACCCTACTATTGGTTTCCAGGGAGGAATTAAAGCAGTGGCCGGTATTAGATTGGGGGATGACCCAAATACACTCTTGTCGGTCGGGGCAACATCAGCATCCATTACTACCAAGGGTATCGTTTACTTTTATGTGAACCATAATATATTCACGCCGGGCAATAAATGGAATATCCAGGGCAATTTCGTCGTTTCAAAATCAGTAACGCCTGATTATGGTTTCGGCATTGGCCGTAATTTGAATACCTCAGATATCAATGAAAAAGTATTAGAGGATCCCGCACGAAAAGTTTACCCCATCCATTCCTACTATTTTAACTTTCGTGAGAAGGTTTATAAAGAAGTGGCAGATCATCTCTTCCTGGGTGCGGGAATGGAATTTAATATAAGACGCGGCATCACAAATAAAGACACCATTAATAACGCAACGCCATTCAGTATATATAATAATCAGCATGGCTTTTCGAAGGATCATTACTCGGCGAACGGGTTCTTGTTTAATGTAGAATATACCACGCGCGATAACCCTAACCGCGCTTATAAAGGCATTTATTTTGATGCAGGCTTCAGGATCAACCAAAGCTGGATAAGCAGTACCAAAAATTCCGTACAGTTTACTACCGACATCAGGAAATATATCAGTTTGTCTGAATCAAGCCCCGAAACAGTGCTTGCCTTTTGGAACTGGGGCTCGTACCTGCTTAGCGGAACGATCCCATACCTCGAGCTGCCCGGTACGGCACGCGACGGTACTTTCCGTAGCGGCAGGGGATATACCGCCCAATATTTTAAAGGTACTGAGTTTAACGATACCGAAGCTGAATTCCGTTTCCCGATATTGATTAACAAGTTTATCAGCGGTGTAGTTTTCGGTAACATGCAAACCGGAAACGATGAGCAAGGGACAAAATTATTCCAGGTATTTCAACCCGGCTATGGCGCAGGTTTGCGCGTGCTTTTTAATAAGGCAACCCGCACCAACCTGGCGCTTGATTACGCCTTTGGCCGGTTTGGCAACAGGGGATTCTTCCTGAACCTGAACGAAGCTTTCTGAAAAAACTATTTACGATTTGATCCAATCTTCCAAAGTCAGCACGTCAGCCTGGCGGGGGAAGATTTTGGTGGTTAGCACACGGTGTACTTCCTCATCGGCATCGGCGCAGCAATCTGCAATTACAGTCAGCGCATAATCTTTGTCGGCAGCTTCACGCAAGGTGGATAATACCACGCCGCTGGTTGCGATACCAGTTAATATCATATGCTGAATGCCGAAAGATCTTAAAACTACTTCCAGGTCGCTGCCGGCAAATGCGCTGATACGGCGTTTCATCACCTTTAATTCGCCTTCCTCAGGAGCAAGCTCGGGGTGAATAGTAGCAAATTCTTCCATATTGACGCCCGCGAAACGTTCTTTAGCTGCCGAAAAGCCTTTGTTATTGGTGCTGATCTCGGGTGCGCCCTGCCTGAAACCCACCGTTACATAAATAACCCGGATGTTTTTACTGCGTGCATGGGCGATAGCTTTGGCGGTATTGGCAATCAACGATGCAGCAGCCGGAAAGTTGCCCAGGATGCCTGTTTGCATATCCATTATGAGCAGGGCTGTATTTTGTATGTTTTCCATTTTAGTGTTCGATAAATGCCCGGCAAAATTCCACAAAGATTTTGGCAGATAGGTAAGGGGCGGCAAAAAACATGATTTTGTTACAAAGCGGGTATGGGCACCAGTCTCGCGATCTTAAATGGGCCCCAGGTCTTTAAACAAAAAAAGCGCAGGCTTTTCTGAAAGTCTGCGCTCAGGATTAGCAGGTGCAATATTTAATGTTTCATTATATTAAACATCCAGCGCACGCCAAAACGGTCTTTTACGGTGCCCCAATAGCCCCAAAATTCGTCGTGCGGAGGTACGCCATCCGCTCCGCCTTCGGCTAGCTCTTTGTACAAGCGGTCTGCTTCTTCTTTGGTATCAGGGTTCAGGCTAATCGTAAAATTGTTACCTTCCACTAATTTTTGGCCCATGCTTTCCAGCATATCTGTTGCCATTATCATCGTGCCACCCAATATTGGTAATGCTACGTGCATCACTTTCTTTTTGTCGTCATCCGATAGTTCCGGCGCTCCGGGCTGTGGCGGCGCATCTCCCATGCGCATCAGTTGCCCGGTGAATTCAGTTCCGAAAACTTTTTTGTAGTGGTTAAATGCTTCCTCGGTATTGCCGGCGAAGTTTAAATAAATTGATACGTAAGCCATAGTTTCAGTTTTTATAATTGGTTAAATGTTCGGTATGGTGCTGCGCGAAAAGCCTATTCGGCAGTTGCTAAAGGTCGATGAAAATAACTTTCTCATCAAAATTTATTTAATAATTTAATATAGATCTAATCATCCCAACCTTTCCCGGCGAGAATTTTTGGTATGTGTATCTCTACTCTTTCGGAGCGGGTTTTGGCTAATTTGGGTTGAGAAAAATGAAACAGGTATCCTCGCTGACGTCCCGGTGTTAAAGCCTCAAAAGCAGTTTTCAGCGCAGGGATATGATCCAATTTGTACTGAAATTCGTCCGGCACTTTGAAATCCGAGGTTTTTTTTAATTCCACCTTCAGGCCGGCTTTTTCCACTTCTATAG
>JBIOHG010000107.1:0-6547 GCA_044448765.1 Sphingobacteriales bacterium
AAGCTCAAAGCGAAAGAAAACCTATGCAAATAGTCACCCGCCTTGCCACCCTTGAAGATATACCGCGGCTAAATAAAATGATAGCCCTGTCTGTTCGCGGTTTGAGCACGGCTTATTACACGGCCGCACAAATTGATAGTGCCATAAAATACATTTTTGGTGTAGATACCCAATTGATCATAGACGGGACCTATTATATCGCTGAGATTGACGGCGTGCTCGCAGGCTGCGGGGGGTGGAGCAAACGGGAAACGCTATATGGCGGTGACCAGCACAAAAACACGGAGGACCCATTCCTTGATCCAAACCACGATGCCGCCAGAATAAGGGCTTTTTTTGTGCATCCTGATCATGCGCGAAAAGGGGTTGGCCGGCAAATCATGAACGTATGCGAAGCGGCGGCAAAGGCGAATGGATTTAAAAGTTTCGAGCTTGGCGCTACGTTGCCCGGCGTACCGCTTTATACGGCCATGGGTTACCAAACGGTGACCCGTGCCGAGGCAAAAACACCCGATGGCGAGGTTTTAGCTGTCATAAAAATGACGAAGTCGGGCTAAGTTCGTCTCCATTCGCAACCCGACAACGTGGTCACGGGAAATCGTTCGATGAAAAATTAACGATGGTATCATTTTTAAGCCACTCCTGAACAATCTCAGCGGTACCGAACTCGATCGGAGCTGGCGGCCGGTAAGCCCAGGCAGTAACTGGCTCTATTTTTTCCCTGCTAACGCCATCGATAAAATTGCCCTGCAGATCCATATAACCTGTATAATATTGCTTGTCTGTGCAAAAAATAATTCCGGTGGTTACCTGGCGGTTAAAGCTTTTCGGACGACGGTGTGCGGCTTTCCATTCCATTATCAATTATAATTGGCTTATTTTTTATTTTCGGAAATAGACATAAATAGCTGAAATACAAAGTTTTGAACAAACAATACCCTAAATTATAATTTTTTAATATTTATAATGATCTATTTATTTTACTGATATTCAATGTGTAAAAGATAATTCGAGATAGCGCTATTTTTTTCTATAAATTAGCCGGAAAGAACCGAGCATATGAAGGATAACGAACAGACAAAGCAGCAGCAACAAACTGAGCAAAAAGATCAGGGATATTTGATCATTGACCCGGCTAATATGGATAATGCGGTCTTAAAACGCCTGATCGGAGAAATTGACTTTGAAAGGGTAAACCGTCTTCATGCCTATAACAGGACTCATAACCGGCATAACCGTGGCAGGTAATAATGCGCCCGCGCAGTTGATCGACACTGTGCTGGTGAAGGTAGCTAGCCGCTGCAATATCGATTGTACCTATTGTTATGTCTACAACCTAGGTGACGACAATTACCTGCGGCTGGATAAATTCATGTCGGAAAAAACTATTTCAGCACTTTGCGCCAGCCTGGGACTACTGGCCTCTGTGCAAGAGGAATTATTCAGCGTAGTCTTACATGGCGGAGAACCCTTACTATTGGGCTCTAAAAAACTATGTCAATTCTTGGCCCAGTTGCGGAAGGCGCTGCCAGCTTCTTACCCGGTCAGCATTCAGACTAACGGCATCTTATTAAGCGATGAATTATTGGATATCTGTTCTGCCTTTCGTGTCACTGTTGCTGTCAGTATCGATGGGCCAAAGGGCGTACACGACCGCTTACGCAAGGGGCATCAAGGACAAGATACCTTCGACATGGTGATGAAAGGCATTAATATCCTAAAAGCACACCGTGATGCACTGTTCCTAAATGCAGGCGTCCTGGCTGTGATCGACCCGGAATCCGATCCCATATTGGTATACAACTTTTTTAAGGAACTCGCTGCGCCGAGTGTCGACTTTTTGTACAAGGACGGCAATCATGACCGCTTACCAATGGGTAAATCGGCGCTTGACTCCATGGAATACGGTCGATGGTTAGCGGGATTATTGGATGTTTATTTAAGCGATCCTTTCCCAATGCCCATACGCGTACTGGATGATATGTTAAAAGTCTTTCTGGGGGGCATGGTATCTAAGGAAGGCATGGGCGTAACTGATTTTGGCATTCTAATCGTCGACACGGATGGTACCATTATGAAAAACGATACGCTCAAAAGCGCGTATAATGGTGCTGATCTTTTCGAGAAACCGATAAATGTGGCCGGTGGAAATTTGTTGGAATTTTTGGAAAGTGATCAATTTAAAAACTACAGGGAAGATCAACGACCGACTTCTGCAACCTGTCTTTCCTGCGCTCACCTCGGCATTTGCGGTGGCGGCATGACTTTACATCGTTATAGCCGCCAAAATGGTTTTAATAACCCATCCGTTTACTGCGCAGACCAAATTTACCTTATCGGTCACATGAAAGCTGCATTAACTCTATTAACGGTAATCAATGAAGAATAATTTTACAGTATTTGACCAACCGTTTAAACATATTATTCAGGCGGGCATAGCAGAATCTGAAAAAATTGCCGCCGTTTACGACTGGTTTGAACAAACGGATTTTTGGGAATTTACGCAAACAGATTTCTACACGCAATATGAATTCAGTGTTTTGCATGCGGTTATTCCGTCAACCTGTCAATGGCTGAAAGAACCTGCTGCGATCAGCAACTTGGAAAAGGAACTGACCAATTTATTTAATGAAAGGAAGTTGAAATGTACCGCGATAACCGCTCACAAACTGGTAGATGGTTACCGGATGGGCGTGCATAATGATTATATAAGCGGCAAAGAAACGCACCGCCTGGTTATTCAGATCAACGGGGACTGGACCCCCGATAACGGCGGCTATCTTATGCTTTTTAACTCGGCTGCAGCACAGGATGTAGCAAAAATTGTTCAGCCGCTGAATAACTCGAGTATAGGCTTTGAAATCTCGGAGCGTTCTTATCATGCAGTTTCTACGGTACACAATTTTACGCGCTATACACTGGTTTACACATTTGCGAGGGATCATGCGGCAGCTTGAGGATCGGTTGATTAATTTTGTTACCCAACCCATGAATCTATGGGATAGCGATTTGACTACTATGTTGATTAACATGGTATGGAAAAAAAAGCCCTACACTGCTGATAACTATAGCACTGTCAACGCCTTGTTTAATACAACGAAATACAGTGTTCGACATGAGCGGGTAAATTCTTTTTGCGATGTAGACACCATTGGCCTTGAGCATTTTCCGGCAGGTTATCTGACCAACTTTTACCAGGAACATGGTTTAACGCCCATTCCGCATGGTTCAATTACCACATTGTCCGCCATCACAAAGCTCGAAATGGCTTTCACAACACTATCCTACGTTCCGGAAGCCTGCAAGGATGCAGCCTTGCTCATTCGTCGCATTCAATTATTACATACTGAGGACGATGAGATTGACACCAGCTACAGCCATCCCGAAATCCCCTTTACTATTTTTGTATCCCTATGCAGGGAAAATAGTGGTGTTGCCGATCTAAGGCTAGCAGAATCCATTCTGCATGAAGCAATGCATCTCAAATTAACGCTTATCGAACAGCATTTGAAACTGATCGTCCCTGATACTACCAGCACTTTTTATTCGCCCTGGCGGGAAGAACAACGACCGGTGCAAGGCCTATTGCATGCTATATTTGTATTTAAGGCGATGTATGATTTTTATGAAAGGATAAAAAAAATGCTGACAGAGGGAAAATGTTTAGCCTATGTATCTTTTCGGCAGTCGGACATTTTAGCGGAATTCACCCGAGTAACTGATTTTCCCAAATCAGTAGGGCTTACTGCATATGGGGCCAGCTTTGCAGCAAATCTATTGCCATTGAGCTGAATTCAGCATCGGGCTGTACAGCTGCTTTCAACAAAGCAATCAATTCTGCTACATTCGGATGACTTATCGGATAGCCATTTGTAATCATACCTTCCACCGTTGATTTCATTAGTTTCAGCAATTTGAACAATCGGTTTCTACCCGCCGCAAAAGTGGGATCCCTCAATCCTAAAAACTCTATATTGAACCTACCTTTCTCTGTAAGCGGCCTGATCTCATCTTCATGAAATCCGATGTGTAGCCTTGGGTCTTCAGCAGATGGATCGATGATCATTGGCGCTTCGATACGGTTATCATGGTGTGAACGGTTTCGTTGTGCCTCATCATATAGTGGAAAGAAATTCCGTTTGTAGGTACAATTGATAATACCCTTACAGAAAAATAAATTTGACCAGTCGTAAGCCAGCCAGTAATAACCGGGATACAATACTGTTCTAGTGCCCAAAATATCTACACGGCCTTTAGGCCTGAAATGTTCTACATCAGGATAGTCCCCATTAAACTTCGCTTCGCTAAAGCAACATTTGTCGTTCTGCCTGGCCTTCAAACTGTTCTTTACCGGCTGCGAAGCATATTGATGCGTGATAACAAAAGGCTGATTGGGATCGTTGTCATATTGCACTTCAAACCTGGCCACTATACGGTTACGAGCCTGTACCAATGAGGGCGGGGCATCTCCTTTATCAATTCGGATCATAACAGCTTACCTTCATCATTTAAGAATTCAGCGGTCTTTTTTAACCTGTCGAGTATTTTCAATTCCTGCTCAGATTCGGCAAAGGGAAGACTATCGATCTGGCGGTCAAGTTCTGTCAAACGCAGATTTTGCGCTTCGCTTCGCTCAAAATTATCTAACAGTTGCTGACGTTCCTCAAAAAGGCTTTCTACATCCGGGCTGGTATCAGGTACACCAAAGAGGTCGCTGGTAATGATTTGTCCGATGCGCCACCCCCGGACAATATATGGGTCATTAATTATTACGACTTCGTTACCTCGGCGTTTGAGGATACAAAGATTTTCGGATTCTGATGATTGAGCCATGAAGGGGCTATGCGCCGTGCAAATAAATTGCGTCCGTTTAAAGGTATCAGTCAGACGTTGCTGAATGATGCGTTGCCATTTGGGATGCAAATGCAAGTCAACTTCATCGATGATCACGACCGCAGGCATTTCCAGTGGGTCCTCACTATCCGGGTTGCTGGCCAGCATTTTGAGCGCCAAATCAACCGTCCAGGCAACCATGGTTTTATAACCAAGGCTCAAATCGTCTAAAGATACTTCGCCATCAAGTGTTCGAAGCTTTACAGTTCGCTCTTTCGCAATAATGGCGATATCGTTGGGGCTGTTTAAACCAGGTAAAAGATCGACTAACAACTTTTTGATCTTATTTAATAGCGCTGTTTCTTTGCCCGGGGGGCTTTCCTGTAAGGCAGCATAATCCTGAAACAACAACTGTTCGGTCGCGTCAAAGATTTCACCGGATTCTGAGAAGAGATTAGACGTTGGTGCGCTTAATTCGGATCGGTCCAAATTTTTTTGTTGCATATGCCTGCTCGCGCTATAGGCATAAATAAATGGCGATACAAATTCGTCGACTTGTAGTAGTTTTGGTTTGACATCGATCAGTTCGCCTTTCTCTACGATGATCTTGATGTCATACTCAATCGTATTTTCAGCAGTAGGTTTACCATTAATAGGTACGCCTAAGGTGAAGCCTGCTGTAATGAGCGTGGACTCAGTATCTCCTATTCTCGCCAGATGTACGTATTCATCATCATCATCCAATCCGTCTAGAGCCGGCTTGATGGCCATACGTTTTACATCCAAGCCTGCCTCTTCCTTTTTTCCGTCATCGGACTCCTCCACATTCGTCATCCAAACCAGGCACTTTAATAGTGTAGTCTTGCCCAATCCATTATTACCCAAGATCAGTGTCCATGGCGAGATCGTGCCATCTGTGTTCTTAAGATCGAGCGTTTGCTCATCGCCAAAACATTTCGTGTTCTTTAACTTGAGATAAGAAAAATACATTTCCGGGCCTATCGGTTTATCGCTCATATTTGGATATTATCGCACAAAGATAATTGATTTTCACACCATCGGACAAGCTTAAAATCACGTATCGTGTGGTATATCTGCCTCATATAATTATTGAGGCTACAGTTTATAAAAGTCAGTATAACGGTACAAAGAATACCCAATTTTTCCCGTCCCCACATGGTCTCTGAAGGCGCTCAGCACTTGTTAACAGCGGAACTCAATTTCACGTAAGAGGTTCACCTTGTGTGCCCCAGTCAGGCTTAAACTAAGCTCAAAAGATGATGAGGCTCTACGTCGCCTGCTCAAAGCCGCTTGTACAATCCCTCAACGTCATTTACCCTGACCGTTGTTAATAATATGCTCTATCTGGTTTAGCTGCTCGGCGGTCAAGGCGCTTAGGTTTTCCTGGCTCAATATGGTGTTGTTGACCTGGATATAGTTGTTTTGCTCGTTTACCACCATCCCCGGCTGCTGCTTGCTGATGGCGCCCACCATTTCGAGGTAAAGGCGGGCGGCCTTTGTATCGCCGTTTATGGCCGACTTAAAAACGCTTGCCAGTACGTTTGGGGCCATAAATTTAAACTGCTGTACCGCGGCCAGGTGTTCGGGGTGTGTTTGATATTCTTTAACATGTTTCACCACGGTTTGCCGGCTGAGGCCGGTCTCTTCGGCGATGAGTGTTTTGCTGGGCATACAGCCATGCTTGCTTATAAAT
>JBIOHG010000108.1:0-6311 GCA_044448765.1 Sphingobacteriales bacterium
CGATTTGACGGCCTGAGAATCGCTTATACGAATCAGACATCCAGCAGATTACTCTACAATCCAAGGGAAAGGGGATATTCATGGTTTATGATACATCCCCTTTTTCTTATCCGATTTTGGTAGACTTTTTCAGTGCCCTCGATTATATCGGGAGGCTTACTATTTAAATTGATTGATTTTTAACGTATTTAAAGCTTTAAGCTTTGCGCCTTCGGCTTTCAGCTAACTATCGCCAATCGGCCCAATTGCTTTGTGCTGCCCAGTTGGTAGTGCCAATGGCACCGCGATAGGTGGTTTGTGTAAAAAATGCGTTCGAGAAATCGGCACCCGAAAAATCAGCGCCTGACAGGGCAGGCGAACCTGCCATCGGCGTCAGATCAGGGGCACCCGTACCCGTTGCGGTGTACATGGTGGTCAACTTCATATCGGCGGAGGCTGTTACCACGCTGTCTTTATTGGTTGTATTCGTTTCAAATATGGTCATTTCGGGGTCGGGCACTGCAATTACCTGGCCCTGGTCCCACGCAAAAGTGCGGGCAGTAGTATCGGTTTGTACAAGGTTCGACCTGAATTCGGCATCGTTATCAGCCAAAATTACCGGGCGGGTACGCGGGCAAGTCATAAACGCACCTCTTGAAAATTCGGCATCAACGATATTCCTGATGGCCAGGCGGGTGCCTTTACGCATATAAACGCCCATCCAAATGTTAGTGGAAGTGGCATCAACACCCTGGGGGCCTATAAGGGTCATGTTAGAAATAACCGGCCTTGTTAGTGGCGTGTTGGTAGTAGGCACCGAGTCGTTATAGCTTTCTACACCGTTAGCGCGCAGGGCCTGTGATGATGCTTTTGTGCGGTAACCGATGAGGAACTGCAGGTTACCTTCGTAACCCATATCAAAGTCGAAATCGTCATCGCCGGCATCATAGCTGATGAGGTGCGTGGCATTTACGGTGCCGCCAACCCATTGAAAGCTATCGTCGTTACTGTATTTCACCCTTACGTTATCAATGTGGGTGCCGCTGCCAACGCCGCCAAGCATCAGGCCGCTTGCTTTGTCAACGGCCCATTCATCTTCGGCAGGGGGATTGAGACCGCCGGTGTATTCGAGCCTGAGGTAGGTAATTGAACCTGAGTTATCGGCCCCTGAATTACCGCCGAACTGGGTATCATTGCTGATAGGCAAACCGGCCACATTCATAATACCGGCATTGGTAGGTGCATTGCCGAGGATGACGAGGGCACCCCAGTCGCCGGGCAAGGGGCTGCCGGAGGCTGATGTAAACACCACAGGTTTATCAGCCGTACCGTTGATGTTTATTTTTGAGCCACGGGTTATTACCAGCGCACTTTTAGCTGAACGCGAGGCATTTACTACTGCCGCAACCTTAACGCCAGCCGGAATAGTGAGCGTTACGTTGTTTTTTACATAAACCTGTCCCTTAAGGATGTAGTTTTTTGCGGGGTCGAGGGTTAGGCTGGTAGTGATAGCTCCTTTGAGCGTATCGGTTTTGCGGGTAGGATTATTGTTGACAACGGAGTCTTTTTTACAACCTGCAAAATACGTTAGCGTTAACAAAGTAACTGCTACCGTTAATAGTAAAGAATATCTTTTCATATTGGGGTAATTATTTATACAGATAACCTCGAAAATGAAAAAAAGTTTCTTCCCGATTAATTTTTAATGAACTATTAATCAGCGAGTTCAACTTACGGGAGTTAATTATCCAATAAACTGCTTTTAAATTGATAATTAAGGATACGCGCTGAGTTGATACTATTTACCAGCTTCCAGCTATCAAGTTCGTCAATAAATTCTGGTAATGGCAATTCGGACCCTGAAGAGGCCTCGCGATAAAAGTCGGCTTTGCGCGGATGGTGGGGCGAGCAGGCGTTAAACAAGTAGCCGAAAGCATCGTGGTTTATGATGGCCCCGGTGATACCGATACAATCAGCCAAATGAACCAGGTTTACCGGTGCAAGGCCATTGGGGATAGCGGTTTTACCGGCAAAGAACCGACCGGGGTCGCGGCCGGTGCCCACTAAGCCGCCAAAGCGGATGATGGTGGTTTTAAATGCAGTTTCGGCCTGAAAGAGCTTTTCAGCTTGCAGTAATATCTCGCCTGAAGGAGTATTGGGCTGAGGGTCGTCCAACTCATTTACTTCACCGTTATAGTCACCATAAACACCTGTAGAGCTGATATAGATTACTTTTTCTACCTGGCTTTGGGGAATAGTTTGAATAATGCGCTGTAATTTGGGGAGATATTCGTCACCTTCACTGAATTTAGGTGGGATGCTGATGATAAGTACGTCGCACTCAAAAAAAGCAGGGTCGAAGGTTTGGTTATCGGCATCAAACTGTACCACGTAAGGTAGAATACCCAGCGAAAAGAGCGGGGCCACCTTATCAGGCGATGTAGCCGAGCCTTTGACCGAAATACCTCTTGCAATAAGCGTTACGGCCACGGCTTTTCCATACCAGCCGCAACCTAAAATACTAACCACCATTTTAAATTATCTATTGACGATAAACCTAACGTGTTTTTTTCTAATTTTCGCAATAAATCGCCCTGCATAAATATAGGGTGCTCAACATCATGAAAATAGCAATCGCCTCGCCACCCATACCCGAATCTATAAATGATGGTTTATATTGGCTCAAAAAACTGGTAAAGGAAGCCGGTGAAAAACAGGTGGAGATCATTTGTTTTCCTGAAAGTTATATCCCGGGTTATCCGTTGCCGGAATACCATGTTGAAGAACGGTCGCCGGAAAAAATGCGTTTGGCTTTGGATAAAGCATGCGAAATTGCTGCTAACAATAACATTGCCATTATACTGCCAATGGATTGGTATATAAATGGCGATCTATTTAATATAGCGCATGTGATATCAAAGCAGGGCAAAGTGCTGGGCTATCAAACTAAAAATCAACTCGACCCAAGCGAAGATGATATTTGGGTATCGGGAACGGAACGGAATATGTTTGAGGTAAATGGCCTTAAATTTGGGATTACGATCTGTCATGAAGGGTTTAGATACCCTGAATCGGTAAGGTGGGCAGCAAGGAATGGTGCTCATATAGTATTCCACCCGCATTGTGCCGGCAGCAATATCAGCGGGGTGCAGCCAACCGAATGGGGAAGCAAGGATAACCCTTATTATGAGAAGGCTATTATGCTGCGAGCAATGGAGAACACCATTTATTTTGCAAGCTCCAATTATGCTTTTGATTACCCCGAATCGGCCAGCTCAATCATAGCACCCGACGGGCATTGCATTGCCTTTCGGCCGTATGGCGAACCAGGAATAATCATAGCCAACATTGACCCCAAACAAGCTACAGGCTTATTAGCCAAAAGATTTAAAGCTGAACTTTATAAATAACGCTATTTGAATTTATAGCCTAAATAACGATAAACCTTATTTAGGCTTATTACCGGGTTTGATCCACTCCCTGCCCTGGGCCAGTATTTTTAATTTTTGCCGCTTTAATGAAATGTGCCGGTTGATCTGCTCATTTTCTTCCTGGTGCAGCTTGTAGGCGTTAATAATATCTTTATATGATAGTACGCCGATAACTTTATTGTTTGACAATATAGGCAAAGCCTCCACCGACTCTTTTGACATCGTTTCTACAGCCTTTCGTAAACTGTCTTCACTTTTTATGACGAACTTAGTCTTTTGAACGATGGTTGCGAGGGTAGCGCCGGGCTCAATGTCGTGCTTGTATATATCTGCAAGCTTTACGATCCCTAAATAATCGCCTTTCTCATGCGCCAGAATAAAGTAAGTAGTATTCCGGATATTATTTGATTTAAGCCAGCTACGCGCTTCCTCGATCGTATTTGCCGGGTTAAGCACAAACTCTTTTTCTTCTATAACCTGCCCAACCGTTAATTTGCTTAATAGATCAGGCTCGTATGAATCGGGGGTAAATATCCCGCGCCGGGCAATTTTTTCTGTCATAATGGTGTTTTCCATTAAAAAGAAGGATACAATATATGAAGCGGTACATGCGCCTAATAAAGGAAGCAGCGCATGTGATTGCCCGGTTGATTCGAGCGCAAAAGTGATACTGGTCAAATAAGCCCGCGAAGCGCCTGCAAACATAGACGACATGCCTATTAAAGCCGAAAGCGGAATATTTATACCCGAGTTGGGGAAGACATATAAAATAAGCGCTCCTAATAATGCGCCACCGCCGCCTCCGATAGTTAATAATGGGGCGAGCGTGCCTCCGGAAGTACCGCTCCCCAATGCAATAGCCCAGGAAAGAAACTTGAAGAAGAACAGCCTTAATACGATTAAAATGGCTACCGTGCCTGATAATATAGTGGTGATGTTGTCATACCCTACGCCCAGCGTATGCGGTGCAAAGTAGCCGATGATACCAACAGCCAACCCGCCCAGTGCAGGCCACCACATCCAATGCACCGGCAATTCCTCAAACAGGTCCTCTATCCAGTAAACAATTTTGGTAACGCCTAATGAGAGGAATCCAATTACTAAACCCATGCTGCTATAGATCGCTAAGGCCCCATTGGAGGGAGTTTGAATATCCGGCATTGGAAACACCGGCCCGGTGTCAAATAGCAGGTGATGTCCTGCTGCCCCGGTAATACAAGCCAGGGCTACAGGTAAAATTGACCGTGGCGAGAACTCAAATAGCAAAAGCTCTATCGCTAAAAAAACGCCGGCAATCGGGGTGCCAAATATAGCGGCCATACCCGCTGTGGCGCCTGCCGCAAGTATTATTTTGCGTTCGTTAGATGTTACTTTAAACAGTTGCCCCAGGGTTGATCCCAGCGCTCCGCCTGTAGCAATAATTGGACCTTCGGCGCCAAACGGGCCGCCGGTTCCGATGGCTATGGCGGAGGATATTGGTTTTAAAAAAGTAATAGAAGGCTTTATCTTGCTTTGGTTGGTAAGTATTTGCTCCATTGCTTCGGGTATCCCATGCCCGCGTATGGCCCTTGATCCATATAAAGCCATAAAACCAACCAAAACCCCTCCGATTGCGGGAATCGCGATCACCCATATCCCCAGGTGATTACCGGCCGGACTGTGATAAGTTGATTGGAACGTTCCATAAAAGGAGACATTAGTTACAAAATTTATGAGAAGGATCAAAAATTTAGCGATCAAACTAATGGCAGCGGCTACGACAACGGATAAAACGGATATCCTGAAAATTCTTTTCTTCAGTTGTAAGCTTTCATTAGATGGTTCAGAGGAGTTATCCAAACTAGATAGTAACGGCGAGATAGGAATGCCGTTTTTATTGATCATTTTTTCCATAATAGTGCAACGGTCATCATGTTGGTGAGCTAATTCACCCGGCCAACAAATGAAGCGCAAACTTACGAATTTTTTATTTCAAATAAATTTGTTTTAATTGCACAAGTAATGGTTAACGATGTTTTTTAGTCATAAATTGGTAAAAAAAGATTGCATGTGCAAGATTATTGTCCCAATAATGTTTTTTTGCGTTGATTGCATAAATAAAAAAGCAGATGATAAACAAGTATGAATGCGATTTAACCAGCTGTTTTTTATGCAGGCATAGTTTAACGGATTGGATACCCGCCATAGCTGGTCACAAAAAAAATATAGAGGTAAAGAAAGGTCAGCTATTGTTCCAGGAAGACGATCCGGTAACAGGTATTTATTTTGTTTACAAAGGAATTTTAAAAGTGCATAAGAAATGGGGTAAAGAAAAAGAGCTCATCTTAAGATTTGCAAAAGGTGGTGATATTGTGGGCCACCTGGGGTTAGGCGATCAAACATCTTATCCGATCTCGGCAACTGCAATTAACGATGTTACGGTTTGTTATGTAGACCTGGCTTTCTTTGAATCAACTTTAAATGTAAACCCCGGCTTGGTTATCAAACTGATGCGGTTTTTTGCAAATGAATTGCATGAGTCGGAGAAAAGGATGCGAAACCTGGCGCACATGTCGGTTAAGGGCCGCGTTGCCCAGGCGCTTATTTCGCTAAAAAAGCAATTCGGGTTAAATGAACAGGGTTTTGTAGATATTGAACTGACCAGGCAAGACCTCGCTTCTTTTACCGGTGCGGTTTACGAATCCTTATTTCGTACGATCAATGATCTTACCGACAAAAACCTGATCGATATAACAGGGAAGCATATCGCCATCAAGAATGACGATATGCTTTTACAAATGATAGAAGAAGATAATTTATAACGAACCGGAATTTCCAGCCGTCTGGTGCAATTAATTCTGCCAGGAGCTTTTTAAAATCTTATACTTTTCGGTTTCCTCCAAAGTCAGGCTTGATAAAATA
>JBIOHG010000109.1:0-6151 GCA_044448765.1 Sphingobacteriales bacterium
GGCTTAGGAAATTCGTATTCATTCAGCATATCTTCTTCAGTGCATCGCAAAGTAGCGGATGCATCTATCAAAGCATATTATTTTATGCGCGCCTCTATTCCTTTACGGGAAAAGTACGCCGGGAAATGGAACAGGGGAGAGGGGCATCCCGACGATAAAGTGCTGGTACATGCTTCAGCAGTTAGTGATGGTAGGCCTGAAGGAACAGTAATTTCATCACCGCGTGGTTGGTATGATGCGGGCGATTACAATAAATACATCGTTAACAG
Source organism: Sphingobacteriales bacterium (assembly GCA_044448765.1). Taxonomy (GTDB): domain Bacteria; phylum Bacteroidota; class Bacteroidia; order Sphingobacteriales; family Sphingobacteriaceae; genus Mucilaginibacter. The sequence goes on from JBIOHG010000109.1 coordinate 270, forward strand.
TGGCATATCCACCTATACCTTGCTCTCGCTTTACGAGGATTTCCCGGATTATATAAAAACGGTAAAGCTCAATATTCCCGAAAGCGGCAATGGCATACCAGACCTGCTGAACGAAACACTCTGGAACATCCGCTGGATGCTAACGATGCAAGACCCGGCAGACGGTGGCGTTTATCATAAATTGACGAACGCGGTATTTGATCAAATGATAATGCCGGATAAGGCGACAACGACACGTTATGTGGTTCAGAAAAGTACAGCGGCTACATTAGATTTTGCAGCTGTAATGGCGCAGTCCGCAAGGATATTTAAACAATATTCCAAAGAACTTCCAGGACTGGCTGATTCATGCCTCAACGCCTCGACAAAGGCTTGGGATTGGGCACAAAAGAATCCCAATGTTCTGTACAGGCAATACCTGATGAATCAAAAATTCAGTCCAAAAGTCACTACAGGAGATTATGGCGACGGGAACGTAAGCGATGAATTTATATGGGCCGCATCAGAGTTGTTCGTAACCACCAGGGATACTAAATATACAACAGCGGTTAATTTGATCCCGGATGATAAAATGCCGCTCCCAACGTGGAGCCAAGTGCGGTTGCTGGGCTATTATTCGATATTACGAAACACTGATCTGATCAAAAACGATTACCCGGACATGCTGAAACTGAAGCAAAATTTGCTGGACTTTGCTGATAAATTGATCGCCGGTACCGATAGCACCGCTTACCAAACAGTGATGCAAAAGAATAAACGCAATTTCAATTGGGGCAGTAATTCAATTGCCGCAAATGAGGGTATTGCTTTGATACAGGCTTATAAGCTTTCTGGTGATAAAAAATATCTGCGATATGCACTAGCTAACCTTGACTACCTCTTAGGACGTAATGGATCAGGCTATTCTTATGTAACCGGCTATGGGAGTAAAACGCCTATGCATCCGCATCATCGTCCGTCAATAGCCGATGGAATTGTTGACCCTATACCCGGATTATTAGTAGGAGGGCCCAACCCTGGTATGCAGGATCATATAAAGGTGCCTTCAACAGTACCGGATGAAGCTTATATCGATAACGACCGGGCTTATGCAGCTAATGAAATAGCCATCAACTGGAATGCTCCATTTGCTTATCTCGCCAATGCAATAGAAGCTTTGCAAAGTCAGCTAAATAACTGATATTTAACCTATAAGATCAATTAAACCAAACCCACACATATGAGACGGATTTTCATAACCATTATCAGCCTTTCCTTATTAAGCTGTTTTGCAGCTAATGCCCAGTTGAAAAAACAGGCCCCACAGAGTGCACTCGACAAAAAAGTTGATGCATTGATCGCCAAAATGACCATTGAAGAAAAAGTAGGACAGATGACTCAAGTAGAAATTGGCGTTGTATCAAAAACAGGTGTTTCCACCAACCAAATTGATCCCGCTAAGCTGGCCGATGCAGTAATGAAATACCATGTGGGCTCTATCCTGAATGTACAGGGTGCTGCGTTTACACGCGAACACTGGCACGAGATCATATCGGCCATACAGGACCAGGCAGCTAAAACCCGCCTGAAAATACCTGTACTTTACGGCATAGATGCTATACACGGAGAGAACTATACTCAGGGCAGTACACTTTTCCCGCAGGAAATAGCCCTGGCTGCCACATTTAACCGCGTCCTGGCTCATCGGCAAGGTGAGATTACCGCGTATGAAGTTCGAGCAAGCTATATCCCCTGGAACTTTTCTCCGGTACTCGATCTGGGTAAATCACCCTTATGGCCGCGCATTTATGAAACTTTTGGCGAGGACCCTTACCTGGGCAAAACTATGGGAGCGTCTATCATCCGGGGTTACCAGGGAACTGATGTTGGCGATAAATACCATGTGGCCGCATGCATGAAACACTATTTAGGTTATAGCTACCCGCTGAGCGGTAAGGACCGTACCCCGGCCTGGATACCAGATCGTTATATGCGCGAATATTTTCTGCCTGCATTTGCTGAAGCGGTGAAAGCCGGCGCGAAAACTGTGATGATCAATTCCGGTGAAATAAATGGTGTCCCCATTCATGCCAGCCATTACATGCTGACCGACGTTTTGCGCGGTGAATTGCATTTCGACGGTGTCGCCGTTAGCGACTGGCAGGATATCAAATATTTGCATGACCGCCATCATGTGGCGGCTACGCAAAAGGATGCTGTGATGATGGCCGTAAATGCGGGTATAGATATGAGCATGGTACCGTACGATTACACCTTCTATACTTACCTTATGGAGTTAGCCAAAGAAGGAAAAGTTCCAATGTGGCGCATCAATGAGGCGGTTCACCGGATATTGAAGCTAAAGTATGAAACAGGTTTGTTTGAGCGCCCGATTGGCGATCCAAATGATTATCCAAAATTTGGGTCGGATGAGTTCCGGGCTGCGAGCCTGCAATCTGCTACAGAAGCTATCACACTGCTTAAAAACAACAACAATGTACTTCCGCTTAAGAAAACCATGAAAGTGCTTGTAGCGGGCCCTACAGCCAATACCATGCGTTCGTTAGACGGCGGCTGGAGCTATACCTGGCAGGGCGATGTAGCCGATCAGATGGCTAAAGGTAAAAATACAATCCTTGCTGCTATTCAACAGAAGATAGGGAAGGACAATGTTACCTACCAGGCAGGGACGACATTTGATAAACTACAAAACGTAGATGATGCTGTATCAGCAGCAAAAAATGCTGATGCAATCGTTCTGTGCCTCGGTGAGCTATCGTATACCGAAAACGTTGGCAATATTGATGATCTGAATTTGCCATGGGCACAAACGCAATTGGCCTTAGAGCTGGCAAAAACGGGCAAGCCGATCATATTGGTACTGGCTGAAGGTCGCCCGCGGATTGTAACCGAAGCGGAAAGTAAATCTGCTGCCACGTTGATGATGTACTTCTCTGGCAATGAAGGCGGCGATGCTTTAGCCAATATTCTTTTTGGCGATGCTAATCCATCCGGGAAATTGTCTATTACTTATCCAAAGTTCCCGAACTCATTGAATAATTATTACCGTAAAAACCTTGAGAATGGAAATCCGGATGATAGTCACGGTTACAACCCGCTTTACGAATTCGGATATGGTTTAAGTTATACCACTTTTGGTTACAGCAATTTGCACATCAGCAGTTCAACTTTGAAAGAGGGTGAAACTTTAACAGTTACCGTAGATATTAAAAACACCGGGCAACTGGAAGGCAAGGAGTCGGTATTGTTATATACCAGTCAAATGTATGCCAGTATATCACCTGATTTTAAACGGCTAAGGGCCTATGATAAAATCGACCTAAAGCCCGGTGAATCTAAAACAGTAACATTCAAACTAACCTCAAAGGATATTGCTTTTGTAAATGATATAAGTAAAACCGTTACAGAACCCGGTGAATTTAAGATACAGGTAGGCAATCAAACCATAAACTTTAAATATATTTCAAATACCGTTCCATCACGGACAGGAAGATTATAAAATAATAAAAAGTGTCATTTCAAAGTGGAGTGGCACTTTTTTAACACCTACAGGAATAAATGTTAAATAAACATTTTATTTTTCATACCAGTGATTTATATTTGTATAAGCCTTTGGGTCGATCAATTATAACCAGGTATTTCTAAGTATGAAAAAAGTGTTGTTGGCGTGCTGTATTTGCACCATTTTTTTAATTCTATCCTGTTCTAACAAACCGACTGTCCCTCCTGTAGTAACAACCCCGACATATAAAGCACCTGTAGTCGCTTCAACTTTTGCAAAAGGGGCGGATATCAGTTGGGTTACCCAAATGGAATCATCGGGAGTAAAGTTTTATGATAAAACAGGTAAACAGCAGGAACTATTCGCCTTAATGAAAAGCCTGGGGATGAATTCAATTCGCCTGCGGGCCTGGGTTAACCCAACCGATGGCTGGTGCAATACGGCTGATGTAGTAGCCAAAGCGTTAAGGGCAAAAGCAGCGGGAATGAAAATACTGATCGATTTTCATTATAGTGATAGTTGGGCCGATCCCGGCAAACAACCTAAACCTGCTGCCTGGGTAACGCTTGATTTTCAAACATTGGTAACTACGCTCCACGATTATACGGTAAGTGTTATGAATACCTTACAAACCAATGGCATCACCCCCGATTGGGTACAGGTAGGGAATGAAGTGAGTGATGGCATGTTATGGGAAGATGGCCGTGCTTCAACCCATATGGCAAATTTTGCAGCGCTGGTTAAAGCAGGGTACACAGCAGTTAAATCGGTAAGTAGCACAACAAAGGTTATTGTACACTTACCTAATGGTTTTGACAACAGTCTTTATGAATACCTCTTTGATGGCCTGAAGAATAACGGCGCGCAATGGGATATTATTGGCATGTCATTATACCCCACCACAACTAACTATACCACGCTTGATGCACAATGCCTGGCTAATATTAATGATATGGTTTCGCGCTACGGCACACCTGCAATGGTTGTTGAAGTGGGGATGGATGCTACTAACCCCACAGCCAGCAGGGCATTTCTGACTGATCTGATAACCAAAGTAAATGGCGTAAGTAATGGCAATGGGTTGGGTGTGTTTTATTGGGAACCCGAGGCTTATAACTGGCAAAATTATGGGCTTGGAGCCTTTGATAGTACAGGTAAGCCTACCATCGCACTGGATGCTTTCGGTAATTAAGGTTTAGATAATCATCGTCGTAATAAAAAGCAAGCTTACACAAACGCTAAAAGCGACAAAATACATAAAACTCATTCCTATCATTTTGGTGATCGTCCTGAAGCGGCTGCGATGATACACCACTCTTAACGAACGATAGAAATACCAGGTAATGTAGAGTGTCGCCAGCAAAGTGAGCCATTCGCTTATGACCCGCAAACTATTTGGTATCGGCATTTCTAACAGTATAATGATACCGAGAAACATAAAAAGAAAGCAAAACAAGTGTAAGGTATATATCAAATGCTCTACATAAAACTTCCTGTTCTTCCAGAAAGAAACCCTTACTATCAGCGCAAATAAGGGGAGAAGCAGGAACATCATTTTAGGCGTGTTGTGTTTCAGATCATCAAAAAATTCGTCTTTAGCTCCTGGGCCAAATTTTTCGCGGTAAGTAAATACTTTTTTATTCCACATGCGTTCGAAAAAACCATCCTGTTTAGCTTGAGTTAGCTTTTTTTGATTGACAAGGTATTCAGCGTAAGAAGTATCTTTTGTAGAGGGGTGGAACCATTGGTTTGGTTTTGTACGGTAATCGACCGTATCATTTGCCTTACCCTTATCAGCAGCTTTTTGCTTGTCAATATCTTTTTGAATTTCTTTTTTAGCTTTATTGGGAATAAAAGAGTTATTAGCAATAACCTTTTTTGCTGAATCGAGGTCCTTGTCATTTGCGTTGGTAAAAACGATCCCTTTAGTCGCCGGCTTTGGATTGACATTTACGTTTCCAACTTGTTGTCCGCTTTGAAATAGCAGCAGGAAATAAACCACGCTTATAAAAATGTACATCTTCACCGGGTGCAGGTAGCTCATACGCCTACCTGTCATATACTCATTGGTTAAAAAGCCCGGCTTGAACATCAATGGCTTCAGCGTACTGAAAAATTGCTGATCGAAATGAAAATAGTCGCTGATGGCGTGGTTCATCATGTGGCCAAAGCTTTCCTTCATTTGCAGGTTTTCCTGGCCGCACACATGGCAAAACTTTCCCTGCAGATCTGTTCCACAGTTTAAACAATCAGTTTCGGTACGGTAATGCTTTTTCATGAAATGGCCTAAAGATGTTGAATAGCATGTTTTGCAGCAGCATTATGCTTATACCTGAATACGAACGGAAAAATAACGGCAATAACCAAAGCATAAGCAGCA
>JBIOHG010000110.1:0-6054 GCA_044448765.1 Sphingobacteriales bacterium
ATTTTAACAATTTCTGATATTTTTCGCTTTTAATGGCGCACCTTTTTTACTTATGATGGCTCATTTATCATTAGCCGGGAATGGCGGTTTTGATACACATTAAAATCATCCTATTTTTGTCATTCGGCTTTAGATAATTTAGCGACCACAATTTAGTTTATGAAAAAATTACCGTATTTCTTGATCCTCCTATCTGTCTCGCTTTTGACCCGTTCCGGGCTGTATGGTCAAAATATCAGCGTTAAGATGGATAGTGTATTTAACAAGCAATTCGCTGATGGCTTATTGATGGGTAACCTCCTCGTTGCTGAACACGGTAAAATCATTTATAAGAAATCTTTCGGTTTCCGGGACATCGCAATCCACCTGCCGAATACAGCCATGTCGGCATTCGCGCTGGCTTCCATTTCTAAGCAGTTCACTGCCACAGCAGTGGTCCAGTTAAAAGAAAAAGGCAAACTCAGGCTGGATGACCCTTTTATCAAGTATTTCCCGGATTTTCCTTTTCCCGACATCACCATACGTCATTTGTTAACCCAAACTTCCGGCCTGCCGGAATATGAACTTTTTGATAGACTGGTAGAAAAAGAACCCGGCCGGATTTTTACCAACGCGGACGTTATCCCCGCCCTCAAGGTTTGGAACAAGGGCCTGTATTTTAAGCCAGGTGATAGCTGGCTGTATTCCAGTATGAATTATTGCCTGCTGGCATTGCTGATCGAAAAGCTCAGCAAGGAAACGCTGCAGGTCTATTTATCGAAACATATTTTTAAACCCGCGGGCATATCCCGCACCTATCTTGAAAATGAGCTGATCATGCATCCAAATCCCGATCGTACGGTCAATTATGAGTATCCTTCTTATTATGCCCCGGGCTTGGTTAACGTGGACTCCATTGCTGGCGACCACCAGATGATCTTTAATCTCGGGGGTTTCTCAGGCCAGGGGGGACTGACCAGCACGACGGAAGATCTATTACTATTCGACAATGCCCTTTTCGCCGGAAAACTGATTAGCGCAGCTGACCTGGAAGAAGCGTTAACACCTGTTAAACTCAATAAGGGCGCAACGGCTAGGGCCAGGGATGGTTTCGGCGATATGGGCGCCTCCGGTTATGGATTCGGCTGGTTTATAATGATCGACACTACCAAAGGAAAAATCGTCTGGCATGACGGCGGGCGGCCAGGTATATCCACAGTCCATTTGCATAACCTGCGTAACGATCAAACGGTGATTTTGCTGGAAAATACAACGTACGATGCCCATGCCCCGGCAGCCAGCGCCTACCATTTGTTAAACGGAGAACCCTCGCCCAGTCTCCAGGTGCCCCTTATCCGGATATATGCACAGACCTTAGTCAAAGACGGTGCCGATGCCGCAACCGCCAAAATGTTGTGTTTGCGCGGCAATCCTTTATATAAAATGCCCGGGAATTATATGTGGGTGGACTTAGGTTACCAATTATACTTGAAACCAGCATACATTCCGCTGTCCGTTGAATGCATGAAAACGGCCTGTCTTTTGTTCCCGGACGACTGGTATGTCCTCCAGTATTATGCCGCCGCTTTGGAAAACGCGGGTAAAAAGGATTTGGCGCTCCTGATGTATAAAAAGAGTGTTTCCCTGCATCCGCTGGATGATTGGGCCGCAGGAAGATTGAAAGCACTGGAAGCGAAATAGGATTGTCGCTATGGCGACCCTTCGTCATAATCTGAATGAGACATCATAAGTGGAAAAAGTGCGCCATTGAAAGAGAAAACTCACAATTTGTGTTAGTTTCCATTTAAAATGAGACGGTTTTTCCATTTTTAATGAGACCATCGTGATTTATAACTTATATAGTGCCACTTTTACATGCTTAAAAGTCCGGCTTTTGGCGTGATACTGGTATTCGGAACGCGTTATAAACACAGACGACCTGTTTATAACAGACGAAGATCATGTGGTGTATTTGGACTAAAAGATTCTGTCTGTCTAGAGGTAAAAAATGCGTTCCGTATCTCACCCCGGAACGCACTACGTAGTGTGTCAACTAAATCTCAGATCACATGTTTACGGACCTAAGCTCTTTTTAAGCAGACCGCCCAAATCATTCGCTTCTCAGACTTTTAACCGGATTTATAAGCGCTGTCCTGATAGACTGAAAACTTATTGTGATCAGGGTAATTACGATCGCCACGATCGCTGATAATACAAATATGCCTGGTCCGATGGATATCCGGTAAGCATATTTTTGTAGCCAGCTACTTAAAAAATACAGCGCGATGGGCGACGCAATCACGCAGCTTATGATCACCAGCATAATAAAGTCGCTCGTGAGCAGCACCCACACCTGCATCACAGATGCTCCTAATACTTTGCGGATGCCAATTTCTTTTGTCCGTTGCTCGGCAACGTAAGCGGCGAGCCCGAACAGCCCGAGGCAGGATATAAATATGGCCAGCCCTGCAAAAATTGCTGCGAGTTTGCCCACCAGCGTTTCCAGGTTGAATTTTTGATTATATTCCGCATCTACAAAGTCGTAGGTAAACGGATAGGCAGGGTTATATTTTTCAAATATTTTGCCGGTTTTTTCAATAGCATCATGCGGGTTAATTCCCGGCGCTATGCGATAGATGACCTGGGTGCTCCAATTATTTACGGGTTTAAATAAGGCTGGTTCGACAGGGCTGAATGGCGATTCCATCAATGCATCTTTTACTACGCCAATGATTTGCGACCGCGTACCGTTAAAATCTATAATTTGGTTAAGCGGGTTTTTCAGGCCCATGCGCCTGACGGCGGCCTCGTTTACGATGATAGCGGCGGAATCTGCCGTCCAGTTACCCAGGAAATCGCGTCCCTGGGCGAGCTTCATTCCAACGGTGCTGAAGTAATTTTTACCGATCAGCAACGCGCCAACATTGATGTTCTGATCGCCGGCCGTTTTTCCGGGCCACCGTTCAAGCTGCGCATGCCAGCCAATATTAGTCATTGTACTTGTTGCTTTGGTAACGCTTTCCACCATGTCCGACGCAAGCAGGTCATTCTTAAGCGCATCGTAGCTTTTGGCCAGCTCCTCCGTCATAAAGGTATGCGCCAGCCTGTCGGTGCTGTATCCTGTCGGGCGGCTTTTCACATAGTTAATTTGCTGATAAATGATCACCGTGCTGATAATAAATGCAACTGAACAGCTAAATTGCAATACCACCAATATTCTGCGTGGCAAGGTGCTTGCCTTACCCAATTGCAGGCGGCCCTTTAAAACTGCTACGGGTTTAAAAGCCGACAGGTAAAATGCAGGCCTTGCCCCTGCCGCCAAACCAATGACCATCGCAAAGACGATCATTAGGCACCAGAAAAAGATATTGGTGTAAGGGATATACAGCGAGTCGGTTGTAAGCTGGTTGAAGTAAGGGAGTGCCAGCTGTACAAAAAGTATTGCTATCAGAAAGGCGACTATAGTGATCAATAGTGATTCTGTTAAAAACTGGAAAATCAGATCGCCACGCAGTGAACCTATGGCTTTGCGCACACCAACCTCCCGGGCGCGTCTTTCGGACCTGGCTGTTGAAAGGTTTACAAAATTGATGCAGGCAATCAGCAATATCAATCCGCCGATAATACTGAACATGCGCACGTAATCGATAAATCCGCCGGCGACTCTGCCATTTTTGAAATCGGAGTACAGGCGCCAGTCCTTTAAAGCGTGCAGAATAACTTCGGGTTTATAAACGCGATCTGCCGGCACATTTTCATAGATCAAATTTTTGATCTTAGCAGATATTTGAGCAGCTGTTACACCGGGCTGCAAACCCACAAAAATCAGGTAAGAATTGTTATACCATGTCGTGCGGGCGTTTTTCATCCAGTTTTGTGTCTGTTCTGCAAAGCTGAAAGGGATCAAAAAATGGAACTGCATAGAAGAGTTAGCCGGAAAATCCTTCATTACGCCGCTAACTTTTACGCTATATTGATTGTCGATTTTGATCAGTTTATTTATGGGATCAGCAAGACCAAATAAGGATTTTGAAGTCGCTTCATCAATTACGATAGAATAAGGGTCCTTTAAAACATTGTTGATGTTACCCTTTACCAATGGGTATTGGAATATTTTCAAAAAATCCGGTGCCACGGTGCCGCCTTTGATCAGTAATTTTTTATCACCCACCATGAAATCATGTGACGGAAAATCAATAAAATCAGCTTCAGCAACATACTTTATACCAGGAACGGTATTCCTGAGCACATCGGCCAGCGGAAGGCTTACGTTGTCCTGGGTATGCGTTCCGTCGTGGGCATTGGTATAATTTACTTTAATGGCATATGCCTGTTGATAATCGGGCAGGAACCGGTCATATGAATATTGGTTAAAAGCCCACAAACCTATCAGTAATGCAACGGCCATTCCGATAGCAAGACCAAAAATATTAAGCGCGCTGTAAACCTTATTATGCAGCACATTGCGCCATGCGATTTTCAAATGATTCCTAAACATAAAATTGCGGTTTAATTTCTCCTGAGACCATTGAGGTGTGGTTTCATGGAGCGAAATTAGGCTCCCAAAATGCGCAGGAAGCCCCGAATTATAAGATGGTGCTTCTTTTTTTCCTGCATTTTTGTAATCAACAGGATTTTTACCCGTTACTTGCTTAAAAGCCCGGTTAAAAGTGGTTTTAGAATTAAAGCCCGATTCATACGCCATGCCCATCAAGTTCATATGGTCGTACGCCGGGTCTTGCATTTTTCGCTTCACTTCGGCCACCCGGTATTCATTGATAAAATCATTAAAGCTTTTTTTAAGCGCGGTATTAATAATCCGTGATAATTCATGTGTAGTCAGGCCGAGCTTATCGGCCAATGAACTTAAGCTTAGCTCCGGTTCCAGGTAATACAGGTTGGTTTTAACGTTGTTCCTCAGCCAGGTTCCTTTTTGCTTCAGTTCCGCCGGTGTTATTGGTTTAAAAACCGGGACGGTAGCTGCCGGCAGGCGAATTTCCGGCCTTAAATGGGACCTTGCTGCCATCCCTATCATCACCGATGCCAAAAGAAGGTACAAAGGATAATAAACCTGTTCCCCTGATTGATCATAATAGCCTATAGCTGTAAAGGGTACCCATAATAGCCATAGCAAGCCGGAAACCACCAGTAAGCGATGCAGCCATTGCATTTCGTTGCGGTACCGGTCACCCCCGGCGAATTTTATTCGCCTGTAAAAGCGAGCGATCAGTCTGTAAGAACAATACAGATATATCAAAACCGAAATAAAAGCCAGGTACGGTAATACAGGGCTCAACGGGCCGACTTGCTCCAGCAGAACCGGAATAAAATGCAGTAAGTTTTTCCGGCTAAATTTGTAGTCCGGCCGCGTTATTTTTAGTACATAAAAAAAGATCAGGGGACCAAGCGCCAGTGAAAATTGCAGCGGCGGCCTGACATCAACACTTAAAATACGGGTCATCCACAAAACCATCACGAGCAGGGCCAGGGCAAGAAACCGGTTTGCGGCCTGGGTGACGCCCCTGGTAAACCATAACAACAGGGTAAAAGTCAGCCCGATAAATATCGTTCCCAGGAAGAACAAGCCATAAAGTGTGATATGCAAAGAATACGCGTTCAATTGGTTTTGATATATCAATCCCTGTTCCAAATTGTTAACTTGCTGATACATAGCAAATATCGCTTTATATGTATCAAATATTGTAACGAAACTGAACGCTCTGCGTTCGGTATTGAAAATCTTTGACCCAGTACCTGTATCACGCCTAAAGGGGGACTTTACAGCAAGTAGTGGCACTGTATAAGTTATAAATCACGATGGTCTCATCAAAAATGGAAAAACCATCTCATTTAAAAAGAAAACTAACAATTTGTACATCTTCTGTCAATTATATCGTAGAATGGTACTGTTTTAATAGACATTGATGATACGTTCCTATCCCCCTGCTACGGACGGTGCAGTTCATACACATCATCAACATCCTGCAGCAATAACCGCTTGCCCCGTTCATCGAAATAAAAGAAAAAACCAAAAGGCTTGTTCCAGAACTCATTTGGTGAGATCGGTGTGAGCTC
>JBIOHG010000111.1:0-5988 GCA_044448765.1 Sphingobacteriales bacterium
ACCCGCACATGATTTGCGTAACGGCCTGAGTAAATATAACTTTTATAGAGGGTGATCCCGGTTGGCGGAGACGCCGAGTAAAACTTTAGGTCCAGCACAGCTTTCATTGGCTTAATTACCAAAAAAGTTTGACGATGTACAAATACTACGCAGTTTGGTGTGGCGCTGATAGCTACATCGGCCCAATCGGCTACCAATAAAAGTAATTTGTCAAAGGTGAGCGTCAGTTCGGCGCTTTTTCCTTCAAACAAACTATCCAGGTCCACTTTGGCGCAATAATGCGTCTGTGTTTCACTTTTTAGCTCCCTTTCACATTTCGGACAAACCCAGGTCATTACGTTTTATCTGTATTGAATTTAGAATAAGATATAAATATATAGATGAATAACAAAGCCAGGTAAGTATAGCGATGCAATTATCTTTCCATGTTTTCAGCTTACATAGAATGGGCCGCTTTTAAGAGACTGTAGATTTAGGTATATAACATCTCGGACTAATACAACAAAAGCTTTCCATAAATCGGAAAGCTTGTACCGGAAAGGTTAAAAGTGAGCCTTGTCTTCGGTGATAAAGTAATACAGATAGTCCTTAATAACAGTGTTCCAGCCGTTTGAACACAGGGCGTAGCATTCCTTTTCAGGAACAAGACCTTCGTGAGTACCTTAACATGGTTTGAAAACCCTCTGTAGTTATTTCAAAAATCATTTTAGTATTTTGCCATTCGTGCTTGTCTCCCTCAAGCCAGTTAAGCGTGATGTCTATTTGCTTTCTTTAAAAATACGTACAAGAATTATTGCAACTTTATTTCAACTTGACGTTCTAAAGAATTAATAGTGAATCATTGTCCGTTAAATGGAGATGAAGAAAAGAAACTGGTAGAAGAAGTCTTAACCGGTAACCGCTATGCTTTTGCCAAAATAATAAAGCATACAGAACGGCTGGTTACGCTGATCTTATTCAGGATGGTTGCCAACCGCGCCGACCACAAAGATCTTGTACAGGATGTTTATTTAAGGGCATATGATAAGCTTAGTACTTTTCAATTCCGGTCCAGACTATCCACCTGGATCGGCCAGATCACTTATCATGCCTGCCTGCATTACCTTGAAAAGAAAAAGCTTGTATTAATGGAAGCAGCGTTTAGTGATACAGAAGGCGCTTCCTCGCCGCTCGCACAGATCAGCGATCGAACGATCGACCCTTTTAGTAAAGAGGGGGAGACGCTGCTGGTTGGGAAAGAACTTAAGCATATCCTGCAACAAGCCGCGGAGGAGTTGCCGCCTGTCTACCGGACACTGCTTTCGCTCCACCAGTCAGGAATGAGCTATGAAGAAATGGTACAAATTACCGGGCTACCGGAAGGTACGGTCAAAAGTTATTTGTTCAGGGCACGTAAAAATTTAAAAGAAGCTATTTTATCTAAATATCGAAAGGAAGATTTATGAACGGCGAACATCTTACAGAAATCGAGATCCAGAATTGTGCGTTGGGGACGACCGGCTTAGCTCAAATCGAACATGCCAGTTCCTGCCCTTTGTGCAATTCGCAGGTAACGAACTATAGGCTTATTTTTGCGATGATGGATGAATTGCCCCAACCGGTGCTGAATTTTGATGCGGCGGAGGTGGTGATACCCCGCTTGCCGCAATTGGCCATCGCCTCACCCGCCTGGAGCGGTCGCAGGGTTTACGCAGTAGCATGTTTCCTGCTGGCGTTACTATTTGTGCCCGTTTATTTAAGCAGAAATGACTTGGTAAAGATGACCCGGGGCCTGGGCTCCAATGCGCTTTACCTGATTGGGCTGACTACGCTGATTATTTTAATTTTCCAGGTTGTGGAAATGTACCGGAAGCACGTCAGGAAAGTAAATACTTTAATTTCGGGTGACCTGCAACTTTAATTAACATGACCGTTCTAATCTTCTATATCCTAAAAAATAAATATGAAAAAAATTAGCATTACCCTAATATTTACCACTGCCTTCCTGGCTGCAAATGCCGACCCGGAGCAGATCAGTGACAATGAGATAAAGAGCACAGCGCTGCATTTGTCCAGCACCATTTTGACTATCGTAATCTGTTCGGTTGTAGTGATGACCTTCATTAAATTGCTGCTCGATCATCGCCTGAAAAACAAACTGATTGACAAAGGTGCGCCGGATTATATCGTTTCGCAATTGCTTCAACCTGCAATCAATGATAATAAAAATATCACTGTCAAATGGTTCGCCCTGCTAACGGGGCTTGGTACCGGGCTTTCATTCGTGGATTATTATCAGCCTTTGGGCATACACTCTCTAGCCATTATGTGCTTTAGTCTCGCAGCCAGTTTCCTCGGTTATTATTTATTCATAAGCCGGAAGAAAAAATCCTAACCCGGCACTGATCTATATCCATTTTATTCATCAAAATTTTGCGCTCGTCACCGGGCATAGTAAAGTCATGTTTAACAAATTATAAAAAATGAAAAAATTCTCTTTTAAATCAGTACTGATTGGATTTGGTTTGGTTCTAACTGGAACGAAAGATGGCAAGAAAGACTTTTGCCTGAAATTTTGCTCACTGCTGTTAGCGCTAGTGTTTATAACCTCAATGCCTGGAAATGTCTTTGCCCAAAATGCGGTTGCGCCCCTCCCGCAGCTTCCTGCTGAAAAACTAAGGCAAGATCTGATGACCCTGAAAGACTCACTGGAGAAACTGCACCCCGGCATTTACCGCTATCAAACCAAAGCAACCCTCGACAATGTCTTCGACCAGTGCTACCACGATATGGACCATACGATGACTGTGGTAGAGTGTTTTAAATATATTGACTACCTGATCGGGCAGATTGAAGACGGGCATACCGAATGTTTTCTGCCAAGTGAGGTCAACCAGTGGCTAAAGGCCAATGCTCAATTGTTCCCGATGGGCCTTTGGTTATCTGGCGACCACGCCTATGTATTGTGCAACACCGTCGATTTCCCTGCCGGAACCGAAATATTGGCCATTAATGGCAGGCCTATACCGAAGATCATTCATAGTATGCTGGGCGAGTTGTCGTCTGACGGCGCAAACCTGACTGGCAAGTATGATAAGATCAATCGTGGGCACGACCCTTTTCCGTACCTGTATTTTGTGTTGAACGGTTCTCAAGAAAATTTTAGCCTTGCTTACAAGAATCCGGATGGCAACCCCGGAACGAAGATAGTATCCGCAAGGAAGTTCAACGAACTTGAATGTATGCCGTCTACACCACAACCGGCGAAATTCCTTAGCCTGGAATACAAGCCGCACGGAATTGCTGTCATGACTATCCGTACGCTGTTGAACGAACTCCTTGACAGGACAAGGGAAAATTTTGGGGATTTCCTATTGAATTCCTTTAAGGACATAGATGAAAAGCACATCACTAAGTTAATAATCGATCTTCGCGAAAATGGCGGCGGCGATGATACGAATGGATCGCTTTTATACAGTTACCTGGCCGATAAGCCCTTCCGTTATTATGAACGTCTTGACAAGACCAATGGCCCATATACACAGCATCCTAACCTGGCATTGCAGCAACTCAATACTGAACATTATAAAGGAAAAGTATTTTTTCTGACCAATGGCGGCACATTTTCTTCGACGGCTGAATTTGCGGCCATAGCCAAAAGCAACCACAGAGGTCTGTTTATTGGCCAGGAGACTGGCGGGGGCTATTATGGAAATACCTCCGGCGACCGCACCACGATCTACCTGCCTAATACAAAGATCCGGGTAAATATTCCGCTTACAAAATACACCCTGGCAGTTAAGCCTTTAAAACATGGGGGACGCGGCGTTATACCCGATTTGGAGATTGCTTCAACGATAAATGATAAGATCAGCGGGCGGGATTCGCAAATGGAAGCTGCGCTGAAAATAGCAAAAAAACGACGATGAAATATAAAGTTAATTTTGCATTCCAGTAATGCGGATGAGGCGGATTGGACAAATATGATATTATGGATGGATTGTTCGTTCCAGGCGTCTTTTTCGGTGTCGTGTTTCCCAGTTCTTTGAGTTGCTGAACATCAAGGGATGAGGTAAATAATCCAACTTGACCCTAAAAGAAGAGCAACTGGCGTTTGTATAAAATGAAAAAGTCCTTTATATAAAATAAAGGACTTTTTTTAAAGAAATTAGGGCGGTACCCTAATTCTTTGTACTCGGGGCGGGAATCGAACCCGCACGCCTTTGACGGGCACAGGATTTTAAGTCTTGCGTGTCTACCAGTTCCACCTCCACCGGTTTCAAGCGTGTCGCTTGAATCAAAGCCATCTCAGCGCCCCGCTTCGCGCTTGTTGGTCTCGTACGTACGGGATTCACCAACAAGTTTTCTTATTGTGGTAGTTCGATCGATGTCCGCGTCCATATTCTAATAAATCCAAACTGCGTATCTTTAAACGCGCTTACCTATACGCCTGCATGCTTATAACCACCATTACCGCTCATATTTTACTGGTTACCTTTATAGCCACAATTTTTCGCTCAGCTTTCGGTTTTGGCGAGTCGCTTGTTGCAGTACCGTTGTTCGCCTTATGGGTCCCGCTTAACACAGCCGTTCCACTTTCCGTTTTAATGTCGGTAACCATTGCCGGCGTAGTCGTTGTGCAGGACTGGAAAAAAATTCACCTCGGCAGCGCCGGCGGGTTGATCCTGTTCACATTTATCGGCATCCCGCTGGGGCTCGTATTGCTCACCACCGTAGACGAGAAAATTGTAAAAGCTATCCTGGGGTTAATAATTACCATATTCTCTATCTATCTAATTACCGGGAAACAGCTTCAGGAACTAAAAACCGATAGTTTTATATGGCTTTTTGGCTGCGGCCTGTTCGCGGGGATATTGGGCGGGGCATACGGCCTAAACGGGCCGCCGCTGGTTATTTACGGCGCAAAACGACGTTGGTCGGCACAGCATTTCAGGGCCACGTTGCAGGGGTATTTTCTAATCGCGGGCATAGTCGGCCTCATAGGCTACTGGCTCACCGGGCTGCTGGTACCCGCCGTTATCCACTATTATTTATTGAGCTTACCGGTAATGCTTCCGGCAGTTTTTATCGGCCGCGCCATTAACCAGCGCCTGCATGGCGACAAGTTTTTTAAGTATGTTTACGTTGCCCTGCTGGTTATCGGCCTTTTTTTGCTGGTTAAAGTTTTGGTAGGATGATGTAATCGATACTGCTTTGGAATAAAACTCATCTTTTTTCCCCGCCGGTTCAAGTGTCTCTCTTGAACACAAGCCATGAGGATTTCTACACGGCCCTGTAGCAAAATGATGATAAAACAACAAAGCCTGACATTTTCATACCAGGCTTTGTGTCGATTCATTTTTGTACTCGGGGCGGGAATCGAACCCGCACGCCTTTGACGGGCACAGGATTTTAAGTCCTGCGTGTCTACCAGTTCCACCACCCGAGCGGTTCTATAAACCTTTAACAATAAATCCCTTCTTGTGGAAGGGATTTGAGCGAAAGACGAGATTCGAACTCGCGACCCCGACCTTGGCAAGGTCGTGCTCTACCAACTGAGCTACTTTCGCTTTTGCGGAGTGCAAATATAGACAGAAATGCATATTCTGCAATATATAAATTCAAATTTTCGGCTTTTAAGCTTTACCGCCTTATTTCTAACCGATTACACAAGTCGGATAAATAGGTTACCCGTAGTCAGCCCTACCAGCCATCGCACCTAGCAAGTGCGCACACCTGAACACATAAATTAAGCGTGCATGCTTAAATCAGATATAGCTGACTGTAAAAATATCAATCTACCACAGCCTTTCCCTTAACTTTTCAAGTACCGCAGCGCAACACATCCTGATTTAAAAGTCCTCGACTCTACCAATTTTAACTGTAACCCCTCCTGCAGGCTAAGGCCTTCAAATAACCGCCTGCCTTCTCCCGAAACTACCGGGTAAACCACAAAACAATATTCGTCAATCAAACCAAGTTCTGCGAGTTGTGCAGCAAGGTTAACAC
>JBIOHG010000112.1:0-5614 GCA_044448765.1 Sphingobacteriales bacterium
AATTCAGGAAAATAACTGCGGTATTATGCAGGCTTTTTGGGATCGAACATATCAGTATAGCCGAAGATATCGTCGGAGATACTTTCCTGTTGGCCGCCGAAACCTGGGGACTAAAGGGCATCCCGCAAAATCCCGCCGCATGGCTGTATGTAGTAGCCAAAAACAAAACCAGGGATTTTCTGAAGCGCAGCACTATTTTCAATGAAAAGGTATCGCTGGAGGTACAATATACATCCGATGATTCACACGAGATCGAGGTCGATCTGTCGACCACCAACATCAACGACAGTCAGTTGCAAATGATGTTTACTATCTGTTATCCCCGTATTCCGCCCGAATCACAGATCGGCCTTTCACTGCGTATACTTTGCAGTTTCAGTATTGATGAGATCGCTGATGCTTTTTTGACCAATAAGGAAACGATCAATAAGCGCCTGTACCGCGCTAAGGAAAAATTAAAGCAGGATAAGGTGAAGATCGAAATGCCGCCTGACGGCGAGATTGGCAAAAGGATCGAAAATGTGCTTACAACTTTATACCTGCTGTTCAATGAGGGCTATTATTCATCCAACCGAAATACCGTCCTCACAAAAGATCTGTGTCTTGAAGCCATGCGCCTGACGCACATGCTTACTGAAAATGAAAGTACAGATAAGCCAGAAGTAAATGCGCTGCTCGCGCTAATGTGTTTCCACGCATCGAGGTTTAATGCCCGCATCGATAAAAATGGTGAACTGATACTTTATGGAGATCAAGATATATCATTGTGGAACAAAGAGTTAATAAAACAGGGTGAATACCTTTTAAATAGGGCAGCCCAGGGAGATACGTTGTCTCGTTATCATATTGAGGCGGCCATAGCTTACTGGCATACCGTCGAACGTGATAGTCCCGAAAAATGGGAAAAGGTGCTCAGTTTATATAACCGTTTGCTGATGGTTGAATATTCGCCTATCGCTGCGCTAAACCGCACCTATGCCCTTGCCAAAGTTTATGGCAATGAAACCGCTATCGTGGAAGCGGAAAAACTGGGACTTGATCAGAGCCATTTATACCATATTCTGCTGGGCGAGCTTTACTCTGATGCTGATAAACGAAAAGCTATTGAACATTTTGTTATTGCCGCTAAGCTTACTAAAACTTCTGCTGACAGAAATGTGATCCGCAAAAAGATCGATAAACTAAAATAATGATTCGAACAGCACGAATTTCTAAGCGAATAATTCACATAATTCGCTTAAATTCGTGGAATTAGTACTACTAAAATATGACTTGCAACGAAAAACCCGCTAACCGCGCGATTGATCTGGCAGATGTTACAGCACATTCATAGTATATGAAACACGGACTTTTAATTGATATGGACGGTGTTATTTACAGCGGAGAAATGCTGATAGAAGGCGCCGACCGATTTATAAAGAAACTACTGGATAGCAACATACCGTTCACCTTTATGACTAATAACAGCCAGCGGACACGCCTGGAAGCTGTGCGTAAACTGAAAGGACTATGTATCGAGGTTACAGAAAATCATATTTATACCAGCGCCATGGCTACGGGCAAGTTTTTGGGCGACCAAAGCCCGAACGGAACCACAGCATATGTTTTAGGCGAAGGCGGGCTGCTCACTAGCCTGCATGAAAATGGCGTCACCCTTGTCAATACCGACCCCGAATTTGTGGTTTTGGGCGAGGGCCGGAATTTTACGCTCGAAATGGTGCAGCGTGCAGTTGACATGATCCTTTCAGGAGCCAAATTCATCACTACCAACCGCGACCCATCGCCTAAAAAGCCCGGCTGGAATAATCTGGGCATTGCGGCCACTACCGCCATGATAGAGGAAGCCACAGGGCGAAAAGCATTTGTTACCGGCAAGCCAAGCCCGGTAATGATGCGATCGGCGCGAAAATATTTAGGCCTTGAAACTGCGGAAACTACGGTTGTTGGCGACACGATGGAAACCGATATCCAGGGCGGTGTTCAAATGGGTTATAAAACTATCCTCGTCCTGTCAGGCATAGCAAAAAAAGAAGAGCTTGGTAATTACGCCTTCAAACCGGATATGATAGCCGGTTCGGTTGATGAGATCGAATTTCCGCTAAAATGGTGGTAGAGTTATTTATCTTTTACAAAACGCAATGAATAAGCGATAGTGCTAAAATCTTCGCGGGATGCTGCTTCCAGGCCTGCGCCTAATATGGTGATCCTTACTCCAAATCTATTATCCAGGCCTCCCCAATCTGAGGTCATAAAATAACCTTCATGGCCATTATTCTGGTAAGTTGGTGTTGGACCCGCAACTTGAAAAAAACCGTTAGGCTCGGCTTTGAAGCCTGATTTATCGGTTGACGTTGTTGGCCAGCCTGCCGATGTTGAAAGCAGATTGCCAACTTCGCTTCCGTCGAGCTCAGAATAGCCATCTGTGTTTTTATTGGGGCCGAAATAAGCAAACAAATTATTGTAGTCCATCATCGTCGGCACCCGCCAACCAGCCGGCAATATTATCGCCAATGCCTGGCTTTGTGTGTAATAGTCCCCGTATTGAGCGTGCCCTGCCGAATGATATCCCGGCGGGCCGCTGTAATTAACCGTTGTCCAAACCTGGTTGCCGATAACGACGGTTGGATAAGCCGTACCATTGATCTTGACTATATTTGGATTTTCAGGCTGAACATTGCTCTTCCTGGAGCAGGCTGATAGTAAGGTTATCAAACCAATAAAAACACAGATCCTTTTCATTTCACTAAATGTTTAGGTATTGCAAATAACGATTTTTCTTCGCTATTTGCAATACTTTTAGTTGAAAAGAAATATACAGGAAATCTAATGAGGTTTTAAGCCCTGAGCCAATAATACTCAACTCAAAACTATTAACTATCCGAAACTTCAAAACCATGGATCAATGACCTTACTTATCTCTCACAAACCGAACTGACAGTGCAAGTGAACCTGGATTTGAATAACCGGTAATGCTAGCTGAGCCAGAAGTAATCATTACACCATATATTTTATATGAAATTTCATCCAGGGAATCAGCTGTTAAAAAATATGCTTGGGTATATTCGGTATTATCATTGAACTGACCGGATGTAGTAGTGCAATATCCTGCATAGAGGGCATCAAATCCTGATAGATTTGTGCCGAAAGTCAATGAGCTAGAAACAAGTGCGCCTGCCGCACCATCCCCTGATATTGTATAATAACCATCATTATCTTTGGTTGAAGTATAGTTACCTAACAATTTATTATAATCTGCAATTGTAGGTACACGCCAACCGGCAGGCAAAATGATTTTTAGTGCTTGCGCTTGAGTAAAGAAAGTTCCGTATTCATTGCTTTTAGTTACGCTATATCCGCCTGCGCCACTGTAGTTAACAGTCGTCCATATTTGATTGCCTATCGTAGTGGTTGGGTACGAAGTCCCGCCAATATTAACCTGGTTTGAGGGGGTGGGAGAAACATTATTCTTTTTTGAACATGCTGAAAATAGAAGTGTTACGAAGAGTAAAATAAGAAAAGGTTTATTCATGAATTTATGGTTTAAGTTCGCCTAAAGATATTGAAAAATAAATCAAGAGGTTGATTTTACCGGTATAATTTGCTGCAATGGTGAATAGATTTAACGATTATCTTAAAGCAAATTCCACAGCAGCTTTGGAATGGATCAGCGCGGTATCAAACAAGGGAACATCAACGTCGTTGCTGCTTATCAATAAAGGTATTTCGGTGCAACCCAAAATGATACCTTCGGCACCTTCAGCAACAAGCTTATTGATCACATCGATGTAGAAACTTTTAGTTTCGGGGTTCAGTACACCTCTTCCCAACTCTTCAAATATGGTATAATGGATGCGGTCGCGGTCTGCGTCGCCCGGAATAATTATGTCTATGTTTCTTTCAGTTAGCTTATCTCTGAAAAAAGGCTGTTCCATTGTAAATTTTGTTCCCAGTAATCCCACCTTCTTTAAACCTTTTCTTTGTATAGTTTCAGCAGTTACAGTCGCGATGTGTATAACCGGTAATTGTACATTTTCTTGCAATCGGTCGGCGATCATGTGCATGGTATTGGCACAAAGTACAATAGCTTCGGCACCTGCATTTTTCATAACTAAGGCAGCTTTGGTAAGCATTTGAAGTGTGCTGTCCCAGTTGTTGGTATCGTTATTATTCTTGATATCCTGGTAGTTGAAGGAATAGATCATACACTCGGCGAAATTCAAACCGCCGAGCTGCTCGTTTACACCCTGGTTTATCAACCGGTAATAATCCACGGTGGATATCCAGCTGATGCCGCCTATCAGTCCTAAAATTTTCATATTTTAAAGATAGCTTAAGTAGCTACTGCTTCCAATCGGGTAATTTTTCTTTCAGTAAAGTGTAATACAAATAATAATAATAGCCCGATGATAAAGAACCCGTCAAGCGTTAATGCCGAATCGCGCATCTCCCCTGTCCAGTCCTCAACTTTCGCAAAAACAGCCAGGCCAACTACAATAGAAAGTTTTTCTGTCGCGTCATAAAAACTAAAATAGGATGCTGTATCAGGTATGTCTTGCGGAAGGAATTTAGCATAGGTAGAACGAGACAAGGATTGTACGCCCCCCATTACCAGGCCCACAGCAAATGCAGCTACATAAAATTGCGGCTGATTGGTGATAAAATATACACATAAACAGGTAATGGTCCAGAATATGACAAGCACAATGAGCGCCCTGGTATTACCATATTTGTTTGACGCTATGGAAGTAAGCCATGCACCCAATATGGCAACCACCTGTATAACCAGGATGATAGCGATCAGGTCGTCGTCCTTCATGTGTAGTTCTTTCGCCGCAAATTCGGCAGCTACCAGCATAATGGTTTGCACACCAACTGAATAAAAGAAAAAGGCAGGCAGAAAACGTTTTACCAGGGGCATGGTTTTGATCTTACCAAATACTTTGGCTAATTCCTTAAATCCACCTGTCCAAACATTAAATTTATGAGAGCCGGCATTAGGTTCGCCCTTAGGCAACAATCTGAAAGGAATTATTGCAAATCCAATCCACCATAAGCCTACAATAATGAAGGCGATTTGAGCGCCTTTGTTTTCCGTAATATGAAAAAAATCATGAAAAAGTACACCAATCAAACAAACCAATTGAACTACAATACTGCCTGCAAAACCATATATAAACCCTTTTGCGCTCACATCATTCTGCTTATCGTAAGACGCTATTTGCGGCAGGTATGAGTTATAGAAAACAAACCCGCCGCAATATCCAATTGTGGCCAAACCAAAGCAGACCATACCGAATTCCACAGGACCACCCTCCTCTAAAAAAAACAAACCCGCACAAGCTAAACTGCCAAGCACGGTAAATAACTGTAGATAAGTTTTTTTTGCGCCTCTGTAATCCGCAAGTGAAGTTAGTATCGGTAATGTAATGACAATGAGAAGATACGATATGCTCAGAATATAATTCTGTAATACAGTGTTTATAAATTTATGCCCAAAAAAACTTACAGTATTTTTTCCATATTTCGTAACTGCAGTTATACCTACATAATAAGCTGGGAAAATGGTGCTGGTAATTACCATATTATAGGACTGATTGGCCCAATCGAACATGCA
>JBIOHG010000113.1:0-5510 GCA_044448765.1 Sphingobacteriales bacterium
ACCGTGTTGGCCTTTTGAATATATTTTCGGGCTGCTGAATCGATATTTTTATCGGTCAGCGTTTTCATCAAATTGGTTGTGGGCACAAGTGCCGATTTGTTGCCGGCTTCCTCCTTAAAAGGCTGAAACAGGAAAAGTTCCAGCTTGTCCTTGCTATCCAGGTTCATCAGCAATTGCAACGTGGCCGCCTCGCATACCAGTTTGTAAGTCGCCATCTTATCATTAACAAAACTGATTAGGGACGACTCTTTGATCTCGCCTACTGGGAAAAGCTGGTTGGCACATACGTAGCGGAACGTTTCAGCAGAAAGGTTCTTCCTGAATGCCTCGCCTGCCAATGAGTAGATGGAGTCGGCTTGTTTGGCATTAAAGTATTTTTTCACCAGCTGGAATACCGAATCGGTTTTGCGTTGCTGTATGCTTTGGGCTGACACTGTAAGACCCAAGATACAAATAACCAATGTTATCATTAATGTTTTTTTCATAACGATGAACTAATCACTGGTCAACTAATTAACTATTCACTATCACTGCGTCTGCCCCGCCAATAAGTATAGCACCGCCATGCGTATCGCCACGCCGTTTTCTACCTGGTCGAGGATGATGGATTGCTTGCTGTCGGCTACGTCGCTTGTAATTTCTACGCCGCGGTTGATAGGGCCCGGATGCATAATGGTGATCTCTTTGTCCAATGAATCCAATATTTGCTTGTTCAAGCCGTAGAGCATGCTGTATTCCCGTAAGGAAGGGAAATATTTGATATCCTGTCTTTCCAACTGTATGCGCAGCATATTGGCCACATCGCACCAGTTGAGGGCCTTAAGCAAGTCGTGCTCTACTTTCACGCCGAGTGCGCCGATGTATTTAGGAATAAGCGTCGTCGGTCCGCAAACCATTACTTCGGCGCCAAGCTGTTTTAAGCAAAGGATATTGGATAGTGCAACCCTGGAGTGCAGGATGTCGCCAACAATAGCTACTTTTTTACCAGCCACATCGCCATATTTTTCACGGATCGAGAAGGCATCCAACAAAGCCTGTGTGGGGTGCTCATGTGCGCCGTCACCGGCGTTTACTATTTGTGCCTTAACATGTTTCGAAAGGAAGATACCTGCGCCGGCATAAGGGTGACGCATCACCACCATATCCACTTTCATGGCCAGGATGTTGTTTACGGTGTCAATCAGCGTTTCGCCTTTGCTTACTGATGAAGATGAAGCTGCAAAGTTTACCACATCGGCAGAGAGTCGTTTTTCAGCCAGTTCAAACGACAGGCGGGTACGGGTGGAGTTTTCAAAGAAGATATTGGCTATGGTTACATCACGCAGCGAAGGCACTTTTTTGATTGGACGGTTTAATACGGATTTAAATTCGTCTGCGGTTTCGAAAATAAGTTCGATGTCGGCCCGGTTTAAATCTTTGATTCCTAAAAGATGCCTTGTGCTGAGTTCTGCCATGCTTATTTGATTTCGGATTTCGGATGTTCGATTTCGGATTTTCCTGATTTTGGATTTTTTAATTTATTATTTTGCTGATTAATCTTAGCCGTTTTACCTATCGCTGTAAATATGGCTGTAAGTTCATCCGCTTCTTTTTTTAGAGTAATTAAGTCTGAGGAGTTTACCAGGCCTGATTCTTCCATTAACTCCATCCAGTATAATGATTCATCGGCTTCTTCTTCAACAATTATTATTTTATTTATAAAATCAGCTGTTGATTTACCCCGGCATGCCGACCGATAATTTGCGCCAACAGATGTTGCACTTCTTAATAATTGATTGCATAAAACATTCAGAGAACGATTGGACGGAAGACGTTCGATAAGCTTTATCACATCAACTGCAAATCTTTTTGCCCTTCTTTTTAACTCTGTTTTATCCATTCTTTAATTCATAATTCCGAAATCGAAATTCCGAAATCCGACATTCTTTTTACTTCTCCGATATCAATACCACCTTATCTTCCTCATCAGTTTCTTTCCAGCTTACCACCACTTTTTGCGACGCAATGGAATCGACCTCAATGCCCACATAGTCCGCTTGTACCGGCAGATGCCGCGAATACCTTCTATCGACCAATACCAACAACTCTACTTTTTCCGGTCGCCCGAAATAAAGCATTCCATCCATGGCAGCGCGTATGGTACGGCCGGTCCACAACACGTCGTCTATCAATATTACTTTTTTGCCTTCTATAATAAAGTCGATACGTGTTTGGTTGGGTACGAGCTGTTTTTCGCCGCGACGGAAATCGTCCCGGTAAAAGGTAACATCCATATCGCCCTGCAAAATGGTTTTGCCCGGAAGTATCTTTCGTAATTCTTCGGCAACGCGCCTGGCTAAATAAATGCCGCGCGGTTGTGTGCCAATCAATACGGTATTGGCAAAATCGTCGTGATTTTCAATTAACTGGCGACATAAACGCTGTATGGTTATCTGGAACTTCGGACCGTCGAGCAGCGTGAGGTTTTGCATCGTTGGGTGGATTTGGGCAAAGATAGGGTTTAGATGTGAGATTTTGGATATGAGATTTGAGATTTTGTCGGGAAGTCCGAAAGTCCGCATAAGTCCGAAAGACAAGAAAAGAAATAATAAACTAAAATAAATCCGAAATCGAACATCCGAAATCCGACATCAAAACATAAGTGAAACTCACCTTTTCAATTTTTTTAGCCTTAGTATGTAACGGAACCCACGGTTTTAATATCTTTACGTAAATCCAACCGTACCACTCATGAAAATGCTCAACAAAACATTACTGTTTGCTTTACTGCTATGCCTGGCGTCATTCCAGGGCTTTTCGCAAACTACCGCTCCTGAAGAAAATTTGCCCAAGGATTACCTCACCAAAGAATTCCATGCCGGTCGGCGCGATGCGCTGCGCGCCCTGATGCCAGCAAACTCGGTAGCCGTGGTGTTTGCTTATCCCGAGCGGGTTTTTTCAAAGGATGTGAATTATGTTTATCACGCCAACCCAGACCTGTATTATTTCGCAGGCTATAAGGAAACCAGCGCTGTATTGCTCATCTTTAAGGAAATGCAGCATGGCGCCGACGGCGATTATAACGAGCTGTTCTTCGTTAACCACCGGGACCCGGCGCAGGAGCAATGGACGGGCAGACGGCTGGGCGTGGAAGGTGTAAAAAGCAAACTGGGCTTTGCTAAAGTATTTAACAGCGAGGATTTTGCCAATTATCCCATCGATCTTAAAAAGTTTACGGTGCTGTATGATGGCCTGCCAGATGACCAGGGTAATATGAAACCGCTGTATGACGCGTTTAGAGCGAAGGCGACAATAGTTGCTGTTGATCCGGGTGTTTTGCAAGTTATGACTACCGTCGCTATGCGCGGTACCCCCAAAAACCTTGATCGTTTGGTAACTTACCTTAAGCCACGGATGACCGGACCTGCGTACCAAAATAACGAGTTGTTGCAAGCGCTTATGAGTAAACCAGATTCAGCAGGATTGATGACTTTTAAAGCAAAATTTAACGAGCAGTTCGGCGGCCTGTCTGCCTATACTGACCTCACAACCAAACTGAGAGGCGTAAAAACAGCCGAAGAAATGGACCTGATGCGCAAAACTGTGAAGATATCGTGCTTTGCACATGCCGAGGCGATGCGCGCGGTTAAACCCAGTATGTCGGAAACGGAACTGGAGGGCATTATGCTGTATGTGCACAAACATTATGGCGCGGAGGACGAGGGTTATCCGCCAATTGTCGGCGCAGGGGCCAATGGCTGTATTTTACACTACGAGGAAAATAACGCCACCGCTTTACAAAATCAATTGGTGCTGATGGATGTGGGAGCGGAGTATCATGGCTACTCGGCCGATGTTACGCGCACTTTCCCGGCCAACGGTAAGTTTACCGACGAGCAAAAAGCAATATACCAAATTGTGTATGATGCCCAGGAGGAGGTGTTTAAATTATGTAAGGAAGGGGTGCCTTATTCGCAACTGGAAGTAAAAACACACGAGATACTCACCGCCGGATTAGTTAAACTGGGCATAATTAAGAGCGAAAAAGAGTTGGGCACCTATTACCCGCATGGCGTTTCGCACCATTTGGGTTTGGACGTGCATGATAAGGGCGCTTACGGTGGTAACCTGCTTGAAAATATGGTGATAACGGTAGAGCCTGGCATTTACATTCCGGCCGGCAGCCCCTGTGATAAAAAATGGTGGAATATTGGTGTGCGGATAGAGGACGATGTGCAAATAGGCAAAGACCACGGTACATTATTATCCATCGATGCACCCCGCAAATGGCAGGATGTAGAAAAGATGATAGCGGAGAAAAGCATTTTTGATGGCGGAAAGTTTCCGGAATTGAAGTAGGGTACCCTTCGGTGAGGGTACCTGTCGGTGAGGACACCGACAGGGGGGGTAGGGATAAAGGAGTTAGTATTGTAAATATTATACTTATCTTTATATTATGACTACTATAACACTACAAGTTCCGGATGCACTTGAAAAGGAGCATGATGAAACGGTACGTTTAATTGCGGCTAAATTGTATGAAGCGGGGAAGTTATCTCTTGGACAGGCTGCTGAAATGTGCGGGATGGATAAGCGCGACTTCCCGGCGGTGCTCAAGAATTTTGATGTGAACTATATCCAATATACTTATGAAGATATAGTAGCCGACATAGCCAGGACAAATGGCTGATTATGCAGTAATTACCGATACCAGTTGTCTGATCTTACTGGATAATATTCAAGCACTCGATCTTCTTCCTTTAATATTTAGCCAGATTATTACTACACCCGAAATAGCCGCCGAATTCAAAAAGGCATTACCCGCGTGGGTAAATATAGTTGCGGTGAAAAACACGAGCACGATATCGACTTATAATCAGTTGGTAGATTTGGGCGAAGCCAGCGCCATCGCATTAGCACAGGAAGTGCCTCATGCATTGCTCATCGTCGACGATCTTAAGGGACGCCGGCTCGCCAGCCAACTGAATATAAAGTTTACCGGCACTATAGGGCTTTTGATCATGGCAAGACAACAAAATAAAATACCATCCTTACGGCCTTATTTTGAGTTAATTAAATCTACGGATTTCAGAATTGACCCTCTGTTATTGGAAAGGATACTGGAAGACTTTAACGACTGATGTTATACATTTTTTAAAATGGCTTTGTTGATGTCAGTACCAATAAACGCAAAAAAAGGTAGTCTCAGACTACAGGCATGGCACATTCGTAGACAGAGTCTACGAACAGCATGGCGAAAAGTATTTTTGATGGCGGGAAGTTTTCGGAGTTGAAGTAGGGGGTGGGCGTTTCCCCGCTGGTAGAAGCGGGGTCCGGCTGTACGTTCATACTGCACGGGCATTAACCGCGAGGCCGGTATACACTACCATCCTTAACGCAATTGTCTGAACTATGATTGACATGATTTTTTGCAGTTGTTTGCTTTTCAAAGGTGCTCAAGAGGGCTACGCCGTTAAGAGCGCTCCGCTGAACTCTTAAACCAGGGAGGAGTTTGGATTGACTAACATCCA
>JBIOHG010000114.1:0-5420 GCA_044448765.1 Sphingobacteriales bacterium
GACAGTACCGCCTTTGTGGGCAGCGCGGCCATGGATGTTTTTCATGTGAATGACTATCCGGGCGGGCATTCTTCCTGCTAAAATATCTGAACCCGATCGCATTTGTCCCGGTGATGGCATTGCGCCACTGCGGCAGATGCCGAAAACGATTAAAGACCCGAAAAAGCCGGTCATTATTTCGCTGGAGGTTTTTAACGAGCGCTATTATCAGCAGGATGCGCTGTTGGTAGCACAAACGGGCCTGGCTAAAATGAAGGCAGTTACGGATGGACTGTAGAGAGAAATCGATAGACTTATATGCAGGTCGGTCTTGTATAAATAATAATACAGTTTAAATCAACAAGTTACCGGAGATTTCGGCAAAAGCTTTTTTCCTAACCCGATTCATGGGGTTTTCTTCGTTCAACGCCTGACAATGGACGGGGAATGAGGGTCGTATTCACCTGGCGGATTTGAATTTCTTTAAGAAACTGGCTTTTCTTAACTTTAATAGCCGTCCCCAGTCGTCATGTCTTCCAGGAATTTTTTCAAAAAAAGACGCCCCGCGAATTGCCAAAGTGCATAAAAACAATCGCTGAATCCCGATTGATCTGAATCAGACCTAAACTGAAGTATACATGTAAATTTTTTCATTTGGTTTTCAAATTAACTTGAAATTATGAGACAAGTTTTTTACCCTGAAAAATGTATCCTTGTTTTAAAGACTTTGGTTCTCCTGTTCATTAGCGGAGTTGCTGTTGCGCAAAACACGCCGGCTGATCAGGTCATTAAGGGCAAGGTAACCAATGCGCAAACCAACGAAGCGCTCCCGGGGGTTACGGTAGGCATAAAAGGAGCCACTGGTTTTGTACAAACGGACAAAAACGGGAACTATTCCATTTCAGCTGGTCCCGGTGCCACCCTTATCTTTTCCTATGTTGGCAGTACATCGGAGGAAATTCCGGTGGGCAACCAAAAAGTGATCAATGTAAAAATGCAGACATCAACAGACCAATTGCAGAATGTAGTGGTCACCGCATTGGGAATAAGAAGGGAAAAACGCTCGCTTGGATATTCGGTGACTACCGTTGCCGGAGCTTCCCTTACGGAGGCCCGTGAAACTAATTTTGTTAACGGCCTGGCAGGGAAGGTTGCCGGAGTAAACATTAGCAATGTGGCTACAGGTCCGGGCGGTTCCGCAAATGTGGTCATTCGCGGTATTTCAGATATTACCGGTTCAAATCAGCCCTTGTATGTGATAGACGGTATACCGATGCAAAACAGCACCTACAGGCAAACGGATATTAGCGGAGGCTATGGCGGGGCGGACGGAGGAGACGGGACCATTAACGTCAATCCGGACGACATAGAAACGATTTCTGTACTAAAAGGAGCTGCCGCTTCCGCTTTATATGGTTATCGGGGTAGTAAGGGCGTTATACTGATCACCACAAAGTCAGGCAAAAGTGCAAGGGGTACCGGGGTGGAACTAAATTCTAATTATGTAATTCAAAATGTAATTGATAACACGGATTGGCAAACAACATATGGCCAGGGCAATTCCGGAAACAAACCGGTAGATGGCAGCGATGCTTTTGAAACAGGACTATCCAGTTGGGGTGCAAAGCTGGATGGATCACAGGTTTTTCAATTTGATGGCGTTCAAAGGCCTTACGCTGCTGTTTCGGGCAATATCGGCCGGTTTTATAGAAATGGCGGCGCAGCAACCAATACCCTTTCTTTCAGTAAAAGCCTGGGGAATGAGGGGAGCATACGGTTTTCTGCAAGCGATCTCGACAATACCAGTATTATACCCAATGCAGGATTCAAACAACAATCCTTTTCATTATCGGTAAATTATAAATTAGACAAGCATTTGGACCTGCAGTTAAAGGGACAATATATCAATGCATTTACCCACAATCGTCCAAGTGTGTCTGACGCCCCTGGCAGCGTTAATTTTGCCACTTTATTTCTTCCGCCAAATGTGGATATAAAGAACCTCGCTCCCGGGTATAAGCCGGATGGTTCCGAAAATCAATTTTTAGACGATGCCTACACGACCAACCCCTATTTTGCCGCCTACAAGTTTATCAACAACACCCGGCGTAACCGGTTCATCGGTTCGGCCGATCTTAAATATTCTTTTGATAACGGTTTATACCTGCAGCTTCGGGCAGGGGAAGATTATTTTGCTGACAGAAATACCAACGTAACACCCAATGGCACTGCCTATCAGCCTGATGGGTTTATGCAGGAAGAAAATGTTAAATCAACAGAATTGAACGTAGATGCTATAGTTGGTAAAGCATTTAATATAACCAAAGATTTTAAGCTCTCCGCTCTGGTTGGTGTTAACTCCAGGAGTGCTGTCGTCGATCAGATTGACGCGCAGGGTAATACTTTTCAAACGCCTTACTTATATACCATTGGCAATCTGGAGAGCCCTACAGAATATACCAGTAATCCGGTAATAGAAAATAAATCCATCTACGGCACATTGGATTTCTCTTTTAAAAACTATTTGTACCTGAGTGCTACCGGCCGTAACGACTGGTATTCAACGCTGGCTCCCGGTAAAACAAATTATTTTTATCCTTCCGTAAGCGGCTCTTTCGTTTTCTCTGAGCTGCTTCATATAAAGGGCATGGACATGGGAAAGTTGAGAGTGGGTTATGCCGATGTGGGCGGCGAAGCGGATGCCCCCTACCAAACCATATTGGGCTATAATAATGTCGGCAACTTAAATGGATTCCCCATAGGCAATATAGCCAATGGTGGTACGGTGCCTAATGCTGCCTTAGAACCTTCTTCGGCAAAAGAATTTGAGATAGGTACTGACCTGACTTTTTTTGGCAGCCGGTTGCACCTTGATCTTGCCTGGTATAACAAAAAGGAAAGCAGGGAAGTTATACCCGCTGTTACCTCCGGAACCTCAGGATACAGCGCTGTTCTGCTTAATTCGGGCACGATACAAAATAGAGGCATTGAAGTGCTGGTATCAGGTGTGCTGGTTAAAGCTGAAAATTTTACCTGGACGGAAACATTAAATCTGACTTACAACGACAATAAAGTATTGTCGCTCTCGACCGGTTCAACGAATTATCCGCTTGGATATTCACGTGCGGGTGAAGACCAAGGAATCGGGGTTGCCTACATGTCACAGGCCCTGGGCAGATCTGCTTACCAGATATTTGTTGCAGACCCCGCAAGGGACGATAAAGGCAATATTATGATCGACCCGGTAAACGGAGCCCCCCAGGCAGGTACAAATTATGTAGATGTCGGATCCGGCATCGATCCCTGGTCTGCCGGTATTACCAGTGAATTCCGGTACAAACATTTTAATCTTTCTTTTCTGATAGATGGTAAGTTTGGCGGAAAAATATTTTCAGGTACTAACTATTATGCCTACCAGTTCGGTCTTTCTAAATTAACGCTTACCGGCAGAGATCAGCGATATGGTACCGACCAGATTTATCCCCAGGACTATTATAATTTAATCAGCAATAATAACCCCGCGATTTTTATTTACGATGCCGGTTTTATCAAATTCAGGCAGATCATCCTGGGCTATTCCTTCCCGGCCGCTATGTTCAGAAATAAAATACAGGGCATAACATTAAGTCTTGTTGCACGGAATGTATTTACCATTACGAAGCATACACCCGGTATTGATCCGGAGTCTAATTACTCAAACGGCCCTCAGGGCATTGAACAGGCCGGTGTACCTTATACCAGGACATTCGGGCTTAACCTCAATGTAAAATTTTAGGATGATTATTATCAAATATAATAAGCCGCTTATTATGAAAATGCAATCTATATACCTGCTTGCAGGCGTCGTTTCGCTAATCAGCTTTGCTTCGTGCAGCAAAGCAGATCTGCTAAAAACAAATACCGATCCCAACTCCGTATCGGTTGATGTGTTCGACCCCAACAATATATTAACCGCAACCCAGCTTTACTATACCGGCAGTACGGATAATGCGATCGAAGTGGAAGAAACGGAAATACAGGGTGCCGGCTGCTTTATTCAGCACTGGGCTTCCACATCCGCCTATTTCTTTGGAGATAAATATCTGTTTAGTCCCGGTGGCTGGAGCTCATTTTTTGATCATGCATATACTTCAGGGGTAAAGTATGCAGTAGATTTGTATACGACTACAACGGGTAAACCGCAATACAAAAACCTGCACCAGATTGCAAGAATAATGAAAGCCCTGGTATTTGAACGGATTACTGATGTGTACGGAGATGTACCGTATTTCCAGGCCGGGCTGGCTTATCACGGATCCGTTTATTTTCCACTCTATGATAAGCAAAAAGATATTTATGCTGATTTATTAAAAGAAGTATCAGAGGCAGTTGACAGTCTTGATGAGAATGCAGATAAGCCGGTGGGCGATATGTTCTATTCCGCCGCCGGTGATCAGATCGGCGAATGGAAGAAATTTGGAAATACCCTGCTTTTGCGCATGGCTATGCGGCTGACCAAGGTTGACCCGGCCACTGCACAGACTTATGTAAACAAAGTGCAGGGGCTTACTATGACGGGCAATGAAGATAATGCGATCGTTATGCATGGCACCAATGATCCGCTTACCATAAACAGGATTTACCGGGGGATAGGAGAAGATGGGGGAATACAATTAGCCGGACAAATAAGTAAAACCTTTATTGACTTTTTGAAAAATAATGACGACCCCCGGCTGCCTGTATTCTCCTATATTTATCCGCCTGATTTTCAACCGGGAGATGACCCTTCTGGAGGATCCGCCGCTCCTGCAGATCAAATCGGATTGCCCAATGGCTATGATGCCGGCACTACCGCCCACGGCATTATTAATTATCCCGGTTATTTGGGCAACACCAATTTATATTCACGTCCGGGTCCGATCATATTTAATAAAACGGCACCGACTTTAATATTAACCTATGCTGAATCTGAACTTTTGCTGGCAGATGCCGCGAAGCGATGGGGAATTGGTGATGCGGAAACACACTATGATAATGGGGTAAAGGCTGCCATAACGGAATTGTCTGCCTATGGCGGCGCCGGCGCCATAACTGACGTTGATGCCCAGGCATATTTGGATGCACATCCTTATGATGATGCCAAAGGGCTGGAAATGATCAATACACAATTTTGGGCTGCAACCTTCTTTAACGAGTATGAAGCCTGGAGTAATTACCGCCGTACAGGCTATCCTGATTTAGTACCTGTCAATTATCCCGGCAGTCAGTCTCCCGGTGCAATACCGAGAAGAATGGCGTACTCTACCGTAGATAAACAGGTTAATTCCGCGAATTACAATGCTGCAGTAGCAGGGCTGTCCGGGGGGGATAAAATAACCAGCCGCATGTGGTGGGATGCGCCGTAGTATTCAGCCCCGGTTTAGCAGCGTATTTATCAGGCGGATTCTATGATATTCCCTCTC
>JBIOHG010000115.1:0-4690 GCA_044448765.1 Sphingobacteriales bacterium
CCCCTCTATCAGTTCCCCGTAAAACTCGCCTAAATTCATCCCCGCGGCCCTCACCTGTTGCGGCACCAGGCTATTAGCCGACTGGCCGGGTGTGGTGTTGATCTCGATAAAGTAGAATTCGCCGGTATTCTCCAGGATAATAAAATCAATACGCACCATGCCTTTGCAGTTTAGGCGCAAGTACACTTCGGTTACAATATTGGCTATCAATTCGTTTTGTTCGGCACTCAAGTTTGCTGGTGTTATCTCTTTGGATACACCGGGCGTATATTTGGCTTCGTAATCAAAAAATTCCTTCGAACTGATAATTTCCGTAGCCGGTAAAACGGTGATGTGACCTTTTAATCTCGCCACTCCTATGCTAAATTCACGGCCCTTAATAAATTCCTCCACTAATATCTGGTCGTCCTCTTTAAAAGCCCTTTCAAAAGCATCATGCAAACCTGCAGCGTTTTGTACCTTGCTCATGCCCACACTGCTGCCGCCGTTATTGGGTTTAATAAACAGCGGGAATTTTAATGACGATACGACCGACGCCGCTTCATGAATGCCCGTCTTGAATAACTGTATGGATTTAGCAGTATGCAGCCCATGTATATCGTGCACGATAGCTTTGGTATAGGCCTTATTCATGGTAATTGCCGATGTGGTAGCATCGCAGGTATTATAAGGTATGCCCAGCAAGTCAAAGTAGCCTTGTAGCTTGCCGTCTTCACCCGGCGCGCCATGTATAGTAATAAACGCAAAGTCGAATTTTATCTTTTGTCCGCCACTGGTTACGCTGAAATCATTTTTATCAACGTCAATTTTTCCGCTGTCTGCCTCATAAAACCAGCGATCGCGGTTAACAAAAATGGTATACACGTTGTATTTAGCAGCATCCAGGTTATCTTTAATATTCCGGGCGCTGTTTACGGAAACTTCATATTCGCCGGTAAAACCTCCGGCTAAAAGGGCGATATTTTTTTGTGACATGATACTTCAAAGATAAATCTTTTTTGTAGTCCGAAAGTCCGTAAGACGGAAAGTCCGAAAGAATAAATATAAACTTACTTCCGGACTTGCGGACTTACTGTCTTTCCGACTTCTTATAAAAAATTAAAAATTTTACCCTATGTTTGATAACTGAATATCTCCGCAATCCATGAGTAAATTTGGGTCCTATTTAAAAACAAAAGAATTCCGTAAAACTATCCTGCTGGCTATTGGCTCCGTAATTGTGCTGGTTTTAATAGCCTTTTTTAGCCTGAGTTATTACACCCGCCACGGGGAAGGAATCCCCGTTCCTAAATTGACAGGCATGCCGATCGATAAGGCTTTAAACGTTTTAAAAGAACAAGGCTTTGGCGTGAGTATCGATTCAGTTTATGTGCAGGATCAGCCATCAGGTACCGTAGTTGAGCAGGACCCGGATGCGGGCACCAGTGTAAAAGTAAATCGGGTTATTTATCTTAAGATCGTAAAAAACATAGCGCCGCCGGTGTCCTTGCCGGATATTATGGATGCACCTTATATATCTGCTGTGGCTACCATATCTAACTACGGACTAAAAGTGGGCGACACTACATACCGCTCGGATATTGCGCGCGACCATGTGCTTGAGGTACGCTATGCAGGGCAAGCCATCCAGCCCGGCTCAAAATTGCCTAAAGGTTCAAAGATCGACCTGGTATTGGGTGATGGCGCAGGCGCAAGCGAAGTAGACATTCCCGACCTGGTTAATCTCGACCTTGACGGTGCCAAATTTGCCATTAAAGGCGGTAAATTAACTTTAGGAACGATCACGTATGAGGGAACTATTACCGACTCAACCAACCTCGTTGTAGTTTCGCAATTACCTATGAAAACAGATTCGGTAAGCAAAACCAGTATCGGTACCCGGATAAACCTAACGGTAACGCAAGGCAAAAAACAATGATGGATATTAATGCCGTCGAATTGCTGGAACGTCTTCAAAGTGAGGCCGCTATTAATGTGCTTGACGTTCGCGAACCTATAGAATATCATACCTGGAATATTGGCGGGCTGAACATACCGGTATCAGGTCTCGAACAGAAGTTAGATGACCTGGACTGGAATAAAGATGATGAGATCATCGTGGTATGCCGGGCGGGCATACGCAGCGCCACGGCAAAATCAATTTTAGAATTGAATGGTTACAAAAATATCCGAAATTTGTGCGGCGGTTTAATGGCGCTTCAAAAAATTCAATCATAACAGCATATCAATGGCACAGGAAAAAACAGATCAGCCACGCAGATCAAAAGGGATAATTATAGCGCTTGTAGTGGTTATCATCATTGCAGGCATTGCTGGTTTCTTTTATTATCAAAAATACTTCTCCCCTAACGTAACAGCCAGCCAGGAATACCTGTTTATACATACCGGTTCAACCTATGCCGATGTTTATAAAACTATTCGCGATAAAGGCATTGTAAAGGATAGCTCCTCATTTAATTCTGCCGCTAATGGCATGAGCTACCCCAGCCGCGTAAAACCCGGTCGTTACCATTTGGAAGAAGGTATGACCAACCGCCGGCTCATCAATATGCTGGCGTCAGGCGCACAGGAAGCTGTTCCGCTTTCCTTTCATAACCTGAGACAAAAAACCGATTTCGCGGGCTTTATATCCAAAAAACTCGAAATTGATTCTGTTTCGATGCTCCGTTTGCTTGATTCTTCCCAATTCGTATCCCAATATGGCTTTACGACGGATAATGTTTATGCCGTTTTTATTCCGAATACTTATGATATCTATTGGAACACATCACCTGAGAAATTCTTCAAACGGATGTATGCCAATTATCAAAGTTTCTGGACCGCCGAACGCAAACAACGCGCCCAAGAAATAAACCTCTCCCCTGTCCAGGTTTCGGTTTTAGCTTCGATTGTGGACGCTGAAGCGCTTCATGATGACGAGATGCCTACCATAGCCGGTTTATATCTCAACCGCCTTAAAAAGGGCATGAAACTGGAATCGGACCCTACAGTGATATTTGCCTTGCAGGATTTTAGCATCAGGCGCGTTTTGAACAGGTACCTGTCATACAATTCCCCATATAATACTTACCTGCACACCGGTTTGCCACCCGGCCCGGTAATGATGCCATCGGTAAATGCGTTGAACTCGGTATTGGATTATCGCAAGAGCGATTACATCTATATGTGTGCCAAGGAAGATTTCTCAGGCAATCATAATTTTGCTACCAACATGGCCGATCACCTGATTAATGCACACAAGTTTCAGCAAGCGCTTAACACCCGAAACATCAAGAAATAATGTTTGAGCACACCACCAAAATAAGGGTCAGGTACGGCGAAACCGACCAGATGGGCTACATGTACTACGGCAACTATGCCGAATTTTACGAGGTGGGCCGTGTAGAAATGTTGCGCAGTTTGGGTATGACCTATAGCGGCATGGAAGCATCAGGTATTATGATGCCGGTACTGGAACTAAGCTGCAAATACTTAAAACCCGCTTTGTATGATGAGGAGATCAGCATCAAGGTGATTATGGCGAAGCTGCCCGGCGTTAAGATCCATTTCAGGTACGAATTATACAATCCCGGTAACGAACTTATCAATACCGGCGAAACACTGCTGGCTTTTGTTAATATGAAAACTAATCGGCCATGCCTACCGCCACAGGATTTTATTGATAAGTTGAAGCCATTTTTTCAGTAGATTTGAGTTGAATGGAATGGCTGCACCGTTTTTTACGCCGGTTTACATTTTACAGGTACCTGGTTGAGTGTACCAAGTATATTGCATTTCCAGGCTTTAGGCCTATTTCTCTTTACACCGTAGCCGTTTTCTTTTTTACCGAAATAAAACAGGGCGTTTTAGTCAACAAAGCATCCTCGCTGGCCTATGTTTTTATGCTGGCGCTGTTCCCCGGCGCAATATTTTTGTTCACGCTGATACCCTACATCCCCATAAACCATTTTCAGGACAATTTACTCACCATACTGGCCCAGGTAATGCCAAAGAGTGCTTACATCGCTTTCCACGATACCATCATCGAGATCGTTAAAAAGAAAAGCGGCGGGCTATCAACCCTGGGCTTTCTCACCACCCTATTTTTTGCCACAAATGGCGTTGCCCGGCTTATGCAGGCGTTTAACAAGTCATCATTACAGGACGAAACCCGAACTTACATCAAACGGCGCTGGGTGGCTTTGGTACTTACGGTGGTGATAAGCCTGTCGTTATTGGTTGCTGTGGCCATCATGATCGCAGGACACAAGCTCCTTTTTTTTTTACAGCACCAATTTAACAGCAACGCGCACGGTTGGTTCGTGGTAATTTCTATTTTAAGATGGGTTATTGTGATATTCATTTTTTTTAGCACAGTATCCATATTATACCGCTATGGCCCGGCTCACAAACAACGCTGGAACTTCCTTAGTCCCGGTTCCATCCTGGCAACGGCCCTTGCCGTTTTAACTTCGGTCGGCTTTACTTTTTATATCAATAATTTCGCGTCCTACAATAAAGTTTATGGCTCCATAGGCACATTGATCGTGGTCATGATCTGGCTTTATCTTAACTCGCTTATCATCCTTATTGGCTTCGAATTGAACGCCAGTATCGAGCTTTCCAAGCGGAGTATTGTAATCGTAAAACCAAAATTCAACAGCTTTCGCACCGCTAAGCCCGAAGAAACGCCCATCCAAACACCTGTAAA
>JBIOHG010000116.1:0-4675 GCA_044448765.1 Sphingobacteriales bacterium
AACAGGGTGTCAAGCATTTTTTCATTATGGATGATATTAGCGCCCATCTCCACTTTTTTCCGGTGCATGGCTGAGGACACATCTTTCAGTTTGGTAATTTGGCCGGGATTTAAACCTAGCTGTTCCTTGTATTTAAGCGCACTGTCGGGCAGGGGGTAATGGTTAAGTACGGCCGCCAAAGCCATGTTGTCAAAGTCACCGCCCTTTAATAAGGTATTGTATTTTGTATCGCTCAGCGTTTTTACGGGCGAATGAGGGATCACTAAGGGCCCCGGCGGATACTTAATATTTTTGTGAGGCACATGCCTGACAGCCGTATCAACATGGGGCCGCTTTCTTATGCTATCCGCACGTGTTTGTGCGTCAGCAGCTATAAAAAACAACAGGAACAGTAAAATCAAAGGCAGATGTTTTAGCATATTATGGCATTTCCATTCAAAAATGCCAAATATTAGCCAATAATCCTTTTCCAAGTAAAATAAATCTGCTGCCCTCGCTTAAATTATCAGCGCCTGCAAACAAAAAAGCCTCCCTGGTATGGGAGGCGTGGATCAGTTAATTTGAGAATTTAGAGAGATCAGTGTTCTTGGCTGGATAATTCCCGGCCATGTATTTCTTCCAGGTATCCATCTTCGTTAATGGCATAGTGCGCGTTCGATACATCTCTGTCTATCTTAAGCTCACTTTTCTTTTCCTTTTTTGAAGGGCCTTTTAACGGTACGATAATGATTGCCAGCAATGCGGCAACTTCTAAAATTGTAATAAGCATAATGTTTGATAATCGATCAGGTAACAGGACACACAACCTGTACCTAATAGCATTCCTTAATTTTTATTTAATAACTGGTTTATAACAGATGGCTCAAGGGGTTGAACCAAATTCGCACCAAATGTAGATAATACGAATTAACCCGCAATAGGGTTTTGAAAAAATTACAATAAAATGCGGCTAAAAATTAATAATTACAAAATACGCGCATTTAACAAGCATTATATTGCCATTTTAATAATCTCTGAGGATACATGGAGAGTACTATTTAAACTTTGGGTAGTTTATATCCGTTATGATATTCCTTCATCAGGTATTCTTTGTTCACGGCCTTATCCGTAAACTCATGTGCGGCCTCGTTCCATTCCAGTTTTTTTCCGCTACGGTAAGCAATATTGCCCATTTGTGCTACGGTAGCTACGTGAGCACCGGCCTGTATGGGGCAATGCAAGTCTTCCAGCTTACGCGACTTGACCACACTCACAAAGTTTTCCCAATGTTTATCCAGGCCATTGTCTGATTTTGCTACGTACGGTTTGCTTACCTTGCTTTTGCTTTGCTTTTCTTCAATTACTTCCCATCCTTCCCGGTTCAGTATTAGCGTACCATTATTGCCGATGTAAGCTATTCCATGGTCGCGGCTATACGGGCCATTATCTATTCCCATAGCCGAGTCCCAAACCATGTTGAATCCGTCAAATTCATAAATAGTAGTTAACGTATCAGGCGTTTCCTCGTACAGATCGGGGTAGGCAAATCGCCCACCCAAAGCAGAAACGGATTTCGGTATAGGCGATTTCATCCCCAGCAAGCCATAATCTAATAAATGCACGCCCCAGTCGGTCATCAATCCGCCCGCGTAGTCCCAAAACCATCGAAAATTAAAATGAAAACGGCTTGCATTGAACGGCACCGTCCTTGCAGGGCCAAGCCAGGCAGCATAATTAACGCCTGCGGGTGGTGCACTATCCGGAACAATAGCTGCGGGTGTCATCCAACCCTGGTAACACCAAACTTTTACCGTACGGATGTTACCCAGTTGCCCATTTTGCACAAAATCAACGGCATCCTTAAAATGTTGCTGGCTGCGCTGCCATTGGCCGGCCTGCACCACTTTGTTATAGCGTTGTTGTGCTGCTACCATCGCCGCACATTCGCCTATGGAATTACCTACCGGCTTTTCTACATAAACATCTTTTCCGGCTTCGCAGGCATGCATCATGATGAGAGCATGCCAATGGTCTGGTGTGCCAATAACCACGGCATCAATATCTTTCTGATCAAGCAGGCTCTTATAATCATCATACTTCCTGATCTTCGATATATCATACCCCGTTTTTCCCAGGTCGGCAACGCGTTTATCCATCACATTCTTATCCACGTCACAAACAGCGATAAGATTTACACCCGGCACTTTTAACGCAGCGGTTACATCGGCCCAGCCCATGCCGTTGATGCCTATAGCGCCAATATTTAACTGGTCTGAAGGCATAATGCGGTTTTTAAAAATGGCGAATGCTTTATTATCGAAAGCTGATGCCAGCAAACTGCCGCCTGCAATAAGGGCCGACTTCTGCAAAAAATCCCTGCGTGAATTCATGATCGTTTTAATTGGTACTGGTAAATATAAATTATTTGGCTGAGCTACAATTAAACTCGTCGGGTGATTTGCATGGAATGACAAATTCGTATCAGGATTTGTGAAATTAAGATCAAAAAACGTGTAACGAATATATTACCGCTAAAACCTCTCGCAGATTAATCCTTTTGGCCCGTATGCTATCAAACCTGTAATAACGCTGATAAACAGCCTTGATAATTAAACGAATATATCATGAAAAGGAAAGTAGTTGGCTTAGCCTTGTTGGCAAGCCTGATCATATCGGTTACATCGGGATGTATTGTGCGCGGCGGTGGTTACCACCACTACCATCGCGATCATTACTACCACAGGCACTAATCAGTTTTCATAACAGATTTAATTAATGTGAGTGTTGATAGGAGTTTTGGGCATTGCTCAAAACTCTTTTTTTATGCTTTGATGTTTAGTTAAGCTTTTATTTATATTTAGCCTCAACTTAAAACCCCTTTAAAATATGGCAGACGAAAAAAAATCG
Source organism: Sphingobacteriales bacterium (assembly GCA_044448765.1). Classification (GTDB taxonomy): domain Bacteria; phylum Bacteroidota; class Bacteroidia; order Sphingobacteriales; family Sphingobacteriaceae; genus Mucilaginibacter. The sequence goes on from JBIOHG010000116.1 coordinate 2,887, forward strand.
GCAGACGAAAAAACATGGCATGCTAATCACAAAGATTCGATGACCTTCGGACAAAAACTTGCGGATAAGGTAGCAACAGGCATGGGCTCATGGCGGTTTATTATTTGGCAAACCATTATCGTTATTTTGTGGATGACACTGAATGGTATCGGGTGGAAATATCATTGGGACTTATATCCCTTTATCCTGTTAAACCTTGTATTTTCAACGCAGGCAGCCTATGCCGCGCCTATTATTATGATGGCGCAAAACAGGGCGGGCGACCGCGACCGTGCACAAGCTGATGCTGATTTCAAAACCAACAGGGAGGCCAAAAAAGAAATTGAAGAATTACAGATACGCTTGAACAATATCGAAGTTGATAAGTTAGATAAGATCATGGCGATGCTACAGGAAATGAAAGACAAAAAATCTTAATGCAGGTAAAAAATATTAAAGCAATAATTACGGGCGCCACCGGTATGGTTGGCGAAGGCGTGTTGCACGAAGCTTTGCAACACCCCAAAGTTGAAGCTGTGCTGGTGGTAAACCGCAAGTCCTGTGGTGTCGTTCATCCCAAACTGAAGGAGATCATCCATCCTGATTTTTTCGATCTGAAACCGATCGAAGAACAACTCACAGGTTATGATGCCTGTTTTTTTTGCCTCGGCGTTTCATCTGTGGGAATGAAAGAACCGGAATATTATAAACTAACCTACACCCTCACGCTTGGTTTTGCTGAAACATTGGCAAAGCAGAATCTGGATATGACCTTTGAATATATTTCGGGTGCATCAACCGATAGCACAGAAGGAGGGCGCAGCATGTGGGCCCGGGTAAAAGGCAAAACAGAGAACGACCTGGCAAAGCTGCCCTTTAAAAAGGAGTACAACTTCAGGCCGGGCTATATGCACCCTACGCCGGGCTTAAAAAACACTAATAAGTATTATAAATACATTACCTGGTTGTACCCTATACTAAAGGTGATAGCCCCCAACTCGGTAAGCACACTAAAAGAAATGGGGCTGGCTATGATCAACGCCGCTTTGATGGGTTATGAAAAACAAATATTGGAGGTAAAGGATATAAAAATATTAGCGAAGCGTTAACATTCGATAAGGTATTCCGCGCAAAACCACCTGCACAACAGCCGGTGGCTTTTTTTATCTCAAAAAGATAACATTTATTAACGTAAAGGATTCCGGATATTGATTTATCTTGCGTCATCTTCTCCTTTATGAAACGTTATATCTTATTATTCCTTATCAGTTTAATTTCCATCGCTGCCGCAGCACAGAATCGCGCCGGCATAAAGGCCGTAGTTCTGGATTCTCTTAATAAAGAACCTTTAGGTTTTGCTACAGTTGCCGTTCTCAAAGTGAGCGACTCATCACTTATTTCGTACACCATTACCGACAAAACCGGGGCCTTCTCCCTTCGCAACTTAAATACTGCCGAGCCATCCCGTTTATTAATATCCCGCGTTGGATATCAAAGCTTGCATCTCACGCTGAGTTTTAAGAAAGACAAACCAGTGAATGATCTCGGCCAGCTATTCCTTGCCCAAAAAGTATTAAAAGAAGTAACCATAACCGCCGAACGCACGCCGGTCCTCATCAAAAAAGACACCATAGAATTTAACGCCGAAGCATTTAAGGTGCGGCCCAATGCGGTGGTTGAAGATTTGCTGAAAAAGCTGCCCGGCGTGCAGGTGGATAATGGTGGTACTATAACCGTTAACGGGAAAAATATCTCAAAAATAAAGGTTGACGGCAAAGATTTTTTTGCGAACGACCCTAAGATAGCAACC
>JBIOHG010000117.1:0-4383 GCA_044448765.1 Sphingobacteriales bacterium
AAATCGTATCGAGCAACACCTTAACCATTTTACGGTCGACCCTAAAATATAAAAATCCGCCGGGTTTGTTGTCGGCTTCATTCTTAATGTCAGGAATGCTGTCTTGCCTGCCGCAAACTTTATTTACCGCTTTAATAAAACGTTCAAGCGAAACGGGTTTCAAAAGGTAATCAGCGGCTTCCAGGTCGAACGCTTCTACCGCATATTCTTTATAGGCTGTGGTAAATATCACTTTCGGAGGATTGCGCAAGCCTCGCAAAAACTGCATTCCCGACAGCTGTGGCATCTTTATGTCCAGAAACAAAATGTCAACAGAACGCTGATTCAATACTTGCATCGCTTCAAAAGCATTGGAACATTTGCCGGCCAGTTCCAGCGTTTGAACTTGCTTAATATACGATTCCAGCACCTTTAACGCAGGGGGTTCGTCATCGACTATGAGGCAGGTTTTTTTCACTGATTAAAGTTAGCTCTTCAAATCTATAGTTAACGAAACAATGTAGTTTTCATTTCCCGGGATTATTTTTAACGAGTGGCTTCCGTTATATAAAAGGTTTAGTCGCTTTTTTACATTTTCAAGTCCAAGGCCACCCGATGTATACGCTTCAGCAAGATAACGGCTATTGCTCAATTTCATAGTCAGTATATCGCTGGTAACATTTACATTTAGGCTTATCCAGCATTGTTCAATCTGTTCGCTCGCACCATGCTTAAAACTGTTTTCTAAAAAAGGAAGCAGCAACAGCGGCGCTATTTTTTTATCGTGGATGTCACCCGTATAGTTAACCGAAATATCAAGCCGTTCACCATATCTCATTTTTTCCAGTTTAACATAGTTGTCGATAATCTCTAGCTCTTTGTCAAGCGGCACCTGTCCGGCATTGCATTCATACAACATGTACCTTAACAACCCGCTTAATTCTAAAACTACAGTCGGCGCATCGGCCGAACACTCTAACGTAAGTGAGTACAGATTATTCAGCGTGTTGAATAAAAAATGAGGATGCACCTGCGATTTCAGTAATTCAAGCTGTGCTGTTAAGCCAGCTTGTTGTGCCTGCTGTTTGGCCTGCTGCTCAAGATACCAGTATTTAAAAAGCTTTATAGCGATGGCTATCCCGCAAATATTCAGCGTGGCAAACACGGCATGCAGGAATACGCGCGGATCGTCAAAGGCCTCACGCAGATGGTACGTAGTTGTATCGATAAACCTAATATATAAGGCTGAAATACCCAAAACAGGCACCAGGAAAACCAACAGCCAAATGAATTTCCGTTTTAGGATATAGCGCGGAATAAGGAAATACAGAGAACTATACACGATGAACATGTGACCCGGCAAATAAAAAACCACATGTTTAAACGCGTCCGGAAATGTTTCAAACCTGCTTTTAAAGCCAATAACCAAATAAGTCGTGACAACTACCCAAAACAGTACATGCTGAAGCAGCCTGTTCTTGAATAGATTTTGACCGGGTGAAATGTTATTCGGAAAATCCATAATCGTATTCTAAAGCTAAGTAAAAATATGCTGTGGTGCTAAGCCGGGTATAAATAGTAGACCAAATGCATCCGTTCGTCGCCAAACGACAATTACGACACTTTAACCGGCATTAGTAAGCGGCAAACAGCTTTCGGACGACGAAAGCTCGATGTAGGGCGATTATTAATTATGCCCGTACCTGACGATGTTACTTTCGATACTGTAAACGAAAAAATCACAGTTAAAAAAAGTATCATGTATAAATTAATCATATTGTTTTTACTTGTCTCGATACAAATAACAGCACAAACTATTCACCCTGTTAAAGGTGTTGTTAAAGGTGCCGACGGTAAAACCATCGACGGCGTCGACCTTGTATTAAGGAACGCGAAAGATTCCGCAACAGTAAAACACACTTTTTCCGGACCTGCCGGTAAGTTTCATTTCGTCGGCATACAGGACGGCAAATATTTCATAACGGCACGGCTAATCGGTTTTTCGAAAGCGAAAAGCCCTGTTTTTACCATTCCGACTGCCGATAGTGCCGGATACGTCACCATTGTACTGCAACCGGTTGCAATCATGCTAAAAAGCGTTAACATAACCAGTAATAAACCACTAATCGAAAATAAGATCGATAAAACGGTGGTAAACATTGACGCCTATATTACCAATTCCGGTAATACTGTGCTGGATTTGCTGGGCACTTCACCGAATGTAGCAGTCGACCAAAGTACTGGCAGCATCAGTATAAAAGGTAAAACCGGGGCTATAATCCTGATAAATGGCAAACAGACTTACCTTGGAGGCCCAGATTTGTTAAACCTGTTAAACAGTATGCCCTCATCTCAGATTGACCAGATCGAGATCATGACCCAGCCGTCGGCAAAGTACGACGCATCAGGAAACTCGGGAGTAATCAATATCCTGATAAAGAAAAATAAGCAAGCAGGCTTTAATGTCAATGCATCGCTGAATTATACGGAAGGCGTTTACCCGAAATCATTAAATAACATAACACTCAACTATCACAGCGATAAAATAAACGTATTCGGCAATGTAAGCTACAATTACATCCAAACATTTACCGATCGCAAATGGCTGCGTTATTTTACGGGCGACTCACTCAATAATTTGTTCACGCAAATTAACCGCGATAAAAAAGAGATATCTAACATATTGGCCAGCGCCGGATTGGATTATGATATCAGCCCGAAAACAACTATCGGTATTGTGGCAACCAGTAATAATTCTAAATATAATGACGCGTTCAGTTCGCATTCCATATTACAGGATCTCAACAATAACGGAAATGTACAGGCGATTACCGATGGCTTAAGTATTTATGAAAAGCCCTGGGTCAACAATAGCCTAAATCTGAATTTTAAAACCAAATTGTCAAAAATGCAGCAACTGACATCCGACATAAACTACGATGTATATACGTTTCATTCCACTGAACAGGATAACACCATAAACGATAAGCCGGACGGCAGTTTTAACAACCTGGTGGTACAACAGGTGCACCTACCTTCGTCCATAAAAATTTACACGGCTAAAGTTGATTACACACTGACGATGGGTAAAGGATTGACCCTGGAAAGCGGTTTAAAATCGGGCATCGTAAAAACCGATAACGATGCACAATACTTCCGGCTGCAGGGCAATGATTATATACTGAATGCCGGCCAAAGCAATCATTTTATATACAACGAGAATGTAAACGCAGCGTACATGAATCTTTCAGGCACATTCGGCAAATGGGATCTTCAAGGCGGGCTGCGAGCCGAGCAAACGAATAATAATGGCAAACAATTCGCGGGCGACCAAACCTTTGCCAAAAATTACACAGGGTTATTTCCATCGATTTATGCAGCATACGCTGTGAGTAAAGGTGACAAAGTGGAGCTATCGTATAGCAGACGGGTCGACCGGCCAAACTATACCGACCTCAATCCTTTTGTGCAGTATATAGATGTATACACCCGAAGCACCGGTAACGTGAATCTTAACCCGGTATATGCCAATAACCTCGAATTGAGTTACAACTACAAAAACGCCTTGAACATCTCGGCATTTTATACCAGTACCGATGGTGTAATAAACCCGGTTTATTTGCAAAGCGATACCGGAAAAATACAATTTATCGTACCGGAAAATATTACGCACGAAATATCGGAAGGCCTCAGCATCAATTATAGTAAGCAATTAAAAAACTGGTGGACGTTAACCGCGTTCTATACCTTGTTTAACAATCATTTTAAGGGTCCGATCAACAACGGTTACCTGGATGCAAATGAAACCACGCATATGGTCAGTTTGACACAGCAGTTTCTTTTAGGCAAAGGATGGGCGGCCGAAATGGCCGCAGCTTACCGTTCAAAGACGCTGCTGTTTGCTATGTTCGACCGCGGACCGTGGCGGGCCAACACGTTCGGGTTTTCAAAGGATATGTTCAATAAAAAGACAAGCCTGAAGCTAAAAATAACCGACCCTTTTAACCTAACCAAAAACAACTATAACTATACGAAGTTCGAAAATTTATATACATACCGCACTTTCCACGAGGAAAACCAGCGAATAGGGCTAACCTTTACCTATCGTTTCGCACAGGGCCAAAAAGTCGGTAAAAACAATAAAAATTACAAGCCTGAAGAAAACTCGCGGGTTACCACGCCGGGCGGTTGATGATTTATTTCTTCAGTGTTTGCTCAAACAGCTTATAGATCCGCTTGTACTCGTCCGTCCAGCTGCTGGGCTGTTCAAAGCCGTGGTCCTCAACCGGGTACGAAGCAAGTTCCCAGTTGTCCTTGTGCAGCTCGATAAGCCGCTGGGTCAGACGAATAATGTCCTGGTAATTTACGTTTTGGTCTATCATGCCATGCAGCATTAAAAGATTT
>JBIOHG010000118.1:0-4373 GCA_044448765.1 Sphingobacteriales bacterium
CCGTGGATATCCGGCGGTATTGAGTTTAATTGGCCGCAGCACCACAGGCCCAGTACATTTTCGCCGGTTGACTATAAAATAAAGGAAAATACCGATGGCAGTAAAACAGTTTGGGTTAATGAGATTGAAGTAATGTTCCGCACAAAAGGCATGGCCGGGTTTACATTATACCCCGGCAAAGCTTACCTGGAAATAAGCGGCAAACTCTTTAATCCAACTCCGTTCCCGCAAACATTTTTGTGGTGGGCAAACCCCGCTGTGAAGGTGAACGACCATTATCAGTCAGTCTTCCCGCCCGACGTTTATGCGGTTTTTGACCACGGGAAGAGGGATGTATCAGACTTCCCCATAGCAACAGGCACTTATTATAAGGTTGATTATGCGCCAGGTACCGACATTTCGCATTATAAAAATATTCCCGTGCCAACATCGTATATGGCCATACAATCAAAATACGATTTTATGGGATGCTATGAGCATGACACCCAGGGAGGCATGCTGCATGTGGCCGATCATCATGTATCGCCCGGCAAAAAACAATGGACTTGGGGCAATGGCGATTTCGGTTTTGCCTGGGATCGCAACCTTACCGACGAAGACGGGCCCTATATAGAACTGATGACGGGAGTTTTCACTGATAACCAACCCGATTTTTCATGGCTTCAGCCTAATGAAGGCAAAGCTTTTGAGCAATATTTTATGCCTTACGCACAGATCGGCGTAGTAAAAAATGCTACAAAAGAGGCTATGATCAGTGCCGGAAAGCACGGAAACTATTATTTTATAAAAGTTTATGCCACTGCGATATATGAGCAAGCCATTGTAAAAGTATTGCATAACGGGCAGGAAATAAAAAGCTTCACCGAGACCATAGCCCCTGATGCGGTATTTGACTCCAGTTTTAACATCCCTGCTGATCTTGACGAAACAGAACTGGAAATTGTGGTTACAGCTAACGATGGTTGTATACTGGTTCGGTATCAGCCCGAAAAAAATACTGATCATGAAATCCCGACAGCAGCGATAGCGGCAAAAGCCCCTACTGAAATTGAGCAGATAGAAGACCTGTACTTGAATGGGTTACACCTGGAGCAATACAGGCACGCTACCTATAATCCACTGGATTATTATGAAGAAGCGCTGCGCAGAAGCCCCGGTGATGTCCGCTGCAATAACGCCATCGGGTTATTGTTATTGAGAAGAGGCCAGTTTGCAAAGGCCGGGATGTATTTTAGAACTGCCATAAAAACCATTACTAAACGAAATCCAAATCCTTATGATGGCGAACCTTATTTCAATCTCGGCCTGAGCCTTAAATTGCAGGATAGACTGGATGAGGCTTTTGACGCTTTTTATAAAGCAGCCTGGAACGACGCGATGCAACACAGCGCCTACCTGGAGCTGGCACGAATAGCAACTGCACAGGGGATAACAATACAAGCGTTGGCCTTGGTCCAAAAATCATTGATACGCAATTATCACAGCTCGCCTGCAAGACATTTGAAAGCGTCGTTATTGCGGGTGAATGGCCAAATCAGGGAAGCATTGGCTTTTATTGAAGATTCGTTAACAATAGACCCTTTTAACTACGGCTGTTTGTTCGAAGAATATCTGCTTGCCGGTGAAAAGCAAGATGCTGCCGCGAAACTAAAAAATATCACTAACCTGATGCGCGGCGAGCCTAATAATTATCTTGAGCTGTCGTTAAGTTACACGCAATCAGGTTGGCATCGGGAAGCATTGCAGGTTTTGGATGCATATGAACAAAATTTTGGAGCAGAAATTCAGATAGTGTCATATTACAAATGCTGGTTTGCATCAAAATTGGGCGATGCGGAAAAAGCAAAACTATATGCCCGACAAGCTGCTACCCATAAAGAGGGCATTTATTTCCCGAATAAAATAGAGGAGGTACTCATCCTTCAAAATGCTGTTGCCGTTAATCCTGCCGATGCCAGGGCATATTACTACCTGGGTAACCTTTGGTATGATAAGCGTCAGTACAACGAGGCTATCAGTTGCTGGGAAATATCTGCGAAACTCGACCCATATTTTCCAACAGTTCACCGCAATTTGTCGCTGGCTTATCATAATAAGCTAAATCAAAAGGAGAGATCGCTTACCGAAATGGAGCAGGCATTTTTCCTGGATACTGCCGATGCACGTGTGCTGATGGAGTTGGATCAATTATACAAGATCAGCGGTAAACCGTTTATGGAGCGGCTTCAGTTGCTCGATAAATACCCGGATCTGGTGATGCAACGCGATGACCTTTATCTTGAATGGGTTACTATCCTTAATAACACCGGACAGTACGAAACGGCGATGGAATTATTGGGGACGCGTAAATTCCATCCCTGGGAGGGCGGAGAAGGTAAAGTTATTGGTCAATTTTTGCTCTGCCATACTGAACTGGCTAAAAAGGCTTTGCAGAATAGTGAATACCATAAAGCCGCTGAACTTTTATCTAAACTCGAGTACTATCCGGAAAACCTGGGCGAAGGGAAATTATATAACACACCCGAGAACGATATCAATTATTTATTTGGATGTGTTTACGAAGGATTACAGAAAAGTGAACTCGCAATTGCAAAGTTTCTTGCCGCAACAGCCGGCAACGGTGTACCGGTGCAAGCCATCTATTATAACGACCCGCAGCCAGATAAGATATTGTACCAAGCGCTGGCATGGCAAAAACTTGGTATGCAGCACAAGGCGGAAGAAATATTCCATCGGTTTGTTGAATTCGGGACGGGGCACATGAATGATGAGATAAGGATAGATTATTTTGCAGTTTCGTTACCTGATATGCTGGTGTTTGACATTGATCTCAACCGCAGGAATTATATTTTCTGTAATTACCTCATAGGGTTGGGTAAAATGGGATTGGGGGATATGGAACAGGGCAAACAGTTTCTGGAGAAAGTGCTGGGAATGGATAACAATCACCAGGGAGCGGCAATACACTTGCAGATGACAGATTATTTTAAGCAAATCAACGGACTATGTTAGATGGTACACGCCGTGAATTGCAGGTAACCGCGGCGCCCTGTGGGGAATTCAATGATCAACCGCTTTATCTTATATCTATAACTTCTGCAAACTTGTCGGTAGAAATTATCAACCTTGGCGGCATCATTAAGGCGATATGGGCTCCAAACAGGCACGGAAATATGCACAACATCGTTGCCGGATACCTGGACATTGCCGACTATCAGGACAACCCGCATTACTTTGGTTGTTTGCTGGGGCGCAATGCAGGCCGCATTTCCGGCGCTAAATTTGAATTGGACGGCAACGTTGTTTTTCTTTCGCAAAATGAAGGCCTGAACCACTTACACGGCGGCGTTGAAGGGTTTAATAAAAAGGTCTGGAAGATCAAATCTTTTATGCGGGCAAATGAAGAAACGGGCATAATCATGGAATACCTTAGCCAGGATGGCGATGAAGGCTACCCCGGCAACTTATGGGTAACTGTAAAGTATACCCTGGATGGGAATAACCGCTTAAAGATTGTCTATGATGCTGTAACTGATAAAAGTACACCGCTTAATCTTTCCAATCATTCCTATTTCAATCTAAGCGGCTTTGCAACCGATGTTCTTGGTCATTCGCTCCGGCTGAACGCGGCCGCTTATACCGAAAACAGTAACCAAAACCTACCGACAGGAAAAATTCTGCCGGTAGCAGGTACGCCGATGGATTTTTTACATGCCAAGACCATCGGTAATGACATTGCCGGTGTAGCTGCTTCAGAAGGGTATAACCATAACTTTGTTTTGAACGATCATTTCCCGGGCAAAGTGCGATTTGCAGCTGAGCTTTCCGAGCCGTATTCAGGGAGGGTGTTGAAGGTATTCACGGACCGACCCGGTGTGCAGGTTTACACGGCTAATAACTGGCAAGGAAATATCACCGGCCCGCAGGGATATGCGTATCGAAAACACAGCGCCATAGCGCTCGAAATCCAGGCTTTCCCTGATTCGCCCAATCACCCTGGCTTCCCTGATACGATATTGCATCCGGGGCAAAGGTTCATCAGCGAAACTGTGTATGAATTCTCTATAATTGACAACTGATCTCAATTCTATAAAATGCAGCGATCACACTTTAAAAATTGGTATATACTAAGCATTTGTTTTAATTGATGAATAATATAGCCATTTGACTAAAAGACAAAAGCCTGCAATCGTTTGATTTGCAGGCTTTTAGTCTGTTTTTACATTGAACTTCGTGGAGCCGGCGGGAATCGAACCCGCGTCCAAACACAGTCGCCGTAAACTTTCTACATGCTTAGTCAATAATTGGATTTTCGAGGCTCTGCCGGTGAATGACACACCTACATCGTCCTTATCCGCTTTGGTTTCATAAAC
>JBIOHG010000119.1:0-4049 GCA_044448765.1 Sphingobacteriales bacterium
ATGGCTATAAGCTTGGGTTTTGACCCTGCTTTGGCTTTGGGATTTTTTTTCAGGCTGTCTTGCGATATTTTTATGATAGTATCTTTTGCCACGAATACAAAGTACTCGCCCATTTGCTCCACAACCGCCTTACCCGGCACAACCAACTGCGGGCCCACGTCCTGGTTGTGCACCCTTACAACGCAGCTCATACCTACCCTTAAATAACCTTGAGGATTATCGAACACCAGCCGCACCTTTACCGAGCCGGTTTGCGCATCGACAGCCCGGTCGATAACAGAAATTTTCCCTGTGTACGGATAAAGTGAATTGTCGGGCATTAAAAGTGTGAATAGCGAGTCAATGTGCCGGTCTTTATTTTTTTCCAGCTGTTCAAATTTCGGCAGCTGTTTTTCATTAACTATGAAATCAACAGCCATGGGATTATCCGTCGAGATCGTGTTTAAAACGGTGGATCCCGGGTTGACCACATCGCCCAGCTTCACCATGCTGAATCCTATCGTACCGCTGAACGGCGCGTATACAATGGTATAATTCAGATTGGTTTTAGCCGTTTTTACTGCCTGATCTGATGCCCTGACCGTATTTTTTGCATTTTGAAGCGCTATAACGGCGTGATCGTAAAGCTGCTTTGCTACCGCATTGTATTTATTTAAATATTCGTACCGATCGGCGTCCTGCTGCGCCTGCGCCAGGTTACCCTGCTGAACTTTTAAGTTAGCCACGGCCTGTTCATAGCTGTCCTGGTTTATGCGCCTGTCTATCTCATATAGCTTTTGGCCCTTGGTTACATGCGACCCTTCTTTAAAAAAAATAGCTGTTATCGCTCCTGTTATCTGCGGAAGCAGGTTAACCTGGCTAAGGGCGGCCGTGGTTGCCGGGTATTTATCGAAATATAAAACATGCTGTGGCTTAAGTGTAATTAAATTCACAGGCACCTCCGGGTTTGATGGCGGTTGTTTTTTTTTGCCGCACCCGGCAATCACCAGGCAGCTTATAAAAACAGTATTTAATAGTACTCTGTTCATAGCGATCGTTTAAATATTAATACGGGATATCTCCCATGGCCTTTTGCAGGTCGATCTTATTGGAAAGTACCTGGAATAGAGCGTTCAAATAACTTATTTCTGATGTGATCAAATTCGACTCGGCGGTTATTACGTTTAAATAGGGCACAATACCCTGTTTGTACTGCAGCGTAACCACAAAATATACCCGCCTGGCCAGCGCCACGTTTTTCTGCAACAGCTGCAGGTTATAATAATTGCTTTTATAGTTGGCTAATGCCGAAGTATATTCCGAATAGATGACCGATTTTAGGTCGGTCTCGTTCCAATCCAGTATTTTTTGTTCCAGTCTCGCTCTTTTCAGGTTGTTAAGCCGCGCAAACCCGGTGAATATAGGCATACTGAACGATAAACCGATCACCGAGCTAGGGTACGATCGTCCAAAAAGGCTGCCCAAATTATTATTCGCAAACTCGAGGTTATAATTATAAAACGCTGATACTGTTGGTAAAAACGAGGTACGGTAATAATTCACCTGTTCCGATTGCAAGCTCTTGCTGGTTCGTATTTGCTGATATTCAATGCGCTTTTCATATTGCAGTTGCTCGGTGGTATCGATATGGATGCTTCGCATCATTTGCAAAGTATCAAACACCACGTTAAATTGGTTTTCGGGAGGAAAGCCTATCAATCGTTTTAGCGTTGCGTACTGGGGCAAAACATTTTCAGTCGCCTGCTTTAATTGCGCACGCGAGTTATTGAGTGTGATGGTAGCCTGCTCATAATCCGTTTCATCTACAATGCCTCCCTTGTATTGATAATAAGCATCGCGAAGGTTTTTTCCAAGCCTGGCCGTGTCTTCCTTATTAACGTTGATCTGTTCCAGCGTAAGCAACAGGTTATAGAAAGTTTTACTGACCGACGAAACCACGAATATCTTGGTGCTGTCTGTTGCTTGCTGGGCCTGCTTCACATAAAACGGGGCGCTTCTGAAGGCGTATAACAAACTCGGGTTAAATATCGCCTGTGACACCGCTATTCCCGGAATAAAGGTGTTTGATATGCCAAATCCGTTTGATGATGTGGTGGTCGAATTTACCGCACTGGATCGCTGGAGGTAATGGGTTAAGCTCCCCGACGCATCTACCTGGGGTAACGCCCCGGCTAAATTGATAGCGTTTGTCGTCCTGGCTATGTCCACATTGATCAATGACTTGTTTAACGCCGGCTGGTGCTGCATGGCATAGTCAATACATTGCTGCAGTGTTAAATATTGAACGGAACCATTACCGCTTGAATCTTTTACGGTAACCGGTACCAGTAAATTATTTTTGCTGGTATCAGGTACTACCAGCGGCGGCGAAATGGCCGTTGCTGTTTTTTTATTTTGCGCGGCGGCTACCCCGGCAAAAAAAATCCCGCCACATGTAAATAAAAAAAAGATTTTTTTCAAGTTGAAACTGCCTGCCATTTTAAACACATCAATCGGCATGTGTGATCGTTAATGCCTGTACCTATGCCGTTTAAGCGGCATATCGGTATATTACCCGTTTATCGCGCAAAGTGTTTGTAAAAATGGAAAAAACATTAAATAGTCCGGGTAACAATGTTGTTAAATATATTTGCAGAGGCTAACGCATTGATTTGATAAGTTGATAAAACATTTTCAACCAATCCATATTAGTAAATAAACCGAAACCACGACAGAGTTTAACCGCTACCCATTACCGGGTATTACGACAATTAGTTATGAAAGCATTTTTGGGAATGGGCCTGTTAGGCTCAAATTTTGTAAAGGCGATGATCAAAAAGGGCGACGAGGTTCAGGTATGGAACCGCACGGCGTCTAAAGCCAAAGCACTTGAAATCTACGGCGCAAAAGTTTTTGACCAGGCCGCCGATGCGGTAAAGTGCGCAGATGTTATACACCTTACGCTGAAGGACGATGCCACAGTGGATGAGGTATTAGAAAAAGCAAGACCCGGCTTAAGGCCAGGAGCGATAATTATTGACCATACCACCACCTCGAAAAAAGGCGCTATTGAAAGAACCAGGGTATGGAAAGACCGCGGTTTTACCTACCTGCATGCCCCCGTATTTATGGGCCCGCCGAACGCGCTCGAAAGTACAGGCGTTATGCTGGTATCGGGCGACCAGGGGGTGATCAAAAAGGCAGAAGCTGATCTGACCAAAATGACCGGCAAGCTGATGAACCTTGGTCCTGAGGAAGGCAAAGCCGCTGGGATAAAACTCATTGGCAATCTTTTCCTGTTGAGCATGACGGCAGGCCTTGCTGACACGCTGGCGCTGGCGAAAGCGCAGGATATTGCTGCGGATGATGTGCTGGAATTATTTAGCTCGTGGAATCCGGGTGCAATGATTCCCGCCCGGTTAAAAAAGATCATACAGGGGGATTTTGATAACCCTTCATGGGAATTAAATATGGCGCGCAAAGATGCCGGTCTTATGCTCTCGGCGGCGAAAGAAGGCGGAAAAAAATTAAATGTCATACCGGTCGTCGCGGCAGAGATGGACAAATGGATAGAGAAAGGCCACGGCAACGACGACTGGACCATAATTACAAAAGAGAGTCTTTCGTAATATCCTTCCCAACTAAACAACAAAGCCCCGGTTCATTACCCAGGGACTTTGTTGTTTAAATCAAATAAAAATATCCGCTTAAATGCAGCTCCAGGTTAGAAACTTGAACCATCAATTTCACAGGCCCGCCGCACTTCCTGCACCGTGGCAGGCGAATCAAGACGGAACAAACCATCCAGTCCGCGCTCAAGCCTTGCCGCCCTCACGGCAGCTTTAACTGCAAAAAAAGCAGTTACCGATAGTACCAGTGGCGGCTCCCCAATTTCTTTAGCCGACAAAATATCCGTAGGGCTTTCGGGTACATTCGCAGCAATATCCCTTGGGAAGAGGTGAACATTTAACTGCAATGGGATGCTTGTAGTTGCCGGCGGTTTGTACGTCCAGGTATTTAATGTATTTAATCTTCCCTCGTCTGCGCCTTCCGGTTCAAATACTAATTTC
>JBIOHG010000120.1:0-4015 GCA_044448765.1 Sphingobacteriales bacterium
CCTATATATAAAGGAAGGCGCCCGGGAAAAGGTCGCTGCTTTATTGGAACAGATGCTCTATGCCGAAGGTATCCGCAGGATCGTTTTGCTCATTGACGCACTGACCCAAATTGCCGAAGGAAACTATGAGCCGCTCGCCTCCATAGGCTTCAATAACGATTTTAAAGAGGCGGAGAACGAGCGTATCAATGCCATCTACGAATACACTCTCGCCAATTTTCGCCGGCCAATAACTACGGAGGAAATTGCCACGGTCGCTAACATGAGCCCGCATTCATTTTGCCGCTATTTTAAATCGCGGACGAGGAAAACCTATTCGCAATTTGTTAACGACATCAAGGTGGGCCAGGCCTGCCGGCACCTGATCGAAAATAAGATCAGCGTAAAACAGATTTGTTTTGAAAGCGGCTTCCACAACTTTGCCAGCTTTCACAAATATTTCAGACTGGCTACTGGTAAAAGTCCGCTGCGATACCAGAAGCAGTTTTTGGCGACTTCGTCCAGGCCCTCGGTAAGGGAACAAGTATTAATAAGCTAGTCGAGCTGGCAGGTTACCATTACCCTATACTTGCTACTTTGCTCAGGTAGCTATCTATATACCCGCGCGGCGAGTTACCGGTTATACTTTTAAATACGCGGTTAAAATTGGTGATGCTTGAAAATCCGCACTTGTAAGCTACAACAGAAATGCTTTCATACTTATTGCCGGTAAGTTTTTTACAAGCCTCGTTGATGCGCATCTCGTTCAGGAACGACACGAAGGTATGCCGCGTATGTTTTTTAAAATAGCGGCAAAATGCCTGCGGCGTCATGCAGGCCTCTTTGGCAACTTCGTCGAGTGTGATGGACTTGCTGTAGTTCTGCAGGATATAGTTATAAATGTTGCTGATGCGTATGCCCTCTGCTTCGTTGATGCCCGGCGAAATACCAAAATCCGACAAGGGCTCGGGTTTCACTTTGGTCGTGCTCAATATCCGCAGCATTTGCAAAAACTGGATCAGCTGATCGGAACCATGCAAATTTTGGATGTCGACCATTGCCGCTGATACTTTGGTAACATAGTCCTGCGGAAGTTTAAAGCCGTGCTTATAATGGGCTATAAAATCCTTAAAGGCTTTCATTTCAGGCAATTCGAACAAGGATGCCAATCCTCCGTTGGGATCAAAGAAAATGGTTAGCGCCCGGATGCGCTTTTTGCTGTCGGCGTGAAAATATTCAGGATTACTTTTGAAGAGGTGCGGCTGATCGGCGCCTAAAAAAAATATTTCATTGGCCTTAAAGGCATGCATATTGTTGCCGGCTATCAGCGTTCCCTCGCCTTCCTGTATCCAGGTAACCTGCGCTTCCTTATGCCGGTGCAGATGCGGATAAAAGAACGCCATATCCTCATACTGGGCTATGATGCTTTTATCGTGTGCTACCGGAATAGTAAATTGCAGTACCTTCATTCAAAAAAGATTAGGCAAATATTAACAGAATGCTCTTCAATATACGGCAATATGGTTAAAATATTGCAGCGTTTTCAGACAGACGTGTCTGCCTGACACAATTTAACTATTAGTAATCAATGATTTAACTATCACGAACAGTTTTCATCTGATTATCAAGCCACTTTCATCGCTCACCTAAAGCATACACTACATTTGTATAAGAACCGTTACATTTACATTAGTATTTCTACCGATACTAATAAACAGCTCGAAAAGGGGGGCATGATCTGACGGTGTGCCGGGAAGATGATTCCCCTCAACTATATCTAAACGGAAGGCGCTTCGATCCTTAGGTTCGGGCGCCTTTTTATTTGGCCCGAAACCCCACTTCCCCTACTGTTCACGCAAATCGCCCTAGATCGCCTTAACTGCTCTAAAATTATCTAAAATTACACTGTCTTACAGCCATTTACAGGCCAAAAATAGCGAAAAGATGACCGGTGTTTTTGCAGCACATTTATAAACAACTGGCAAACAAGTCATTAAATGTTCAAATCCTTCATCTTATCGAAAATCATAAAATACTGATAAACAACCACTTCCAGGCTAATCTGGCGGGAAATTTACAGTGCTCGTGAACGCTCGAAGCTTTTGCCTGGTTATCAGCGATTTATGGGTTATGCAGACGAAAATTCAACCTCAACAGTTAAACTATTGATTATTAAAAAAATCTGCTGAAGCTGAAGCGTTTTGAAGGGTGAAATTTCCGGCAGTTTTTACAACAGGAAGGTTATCGTTATAAATGAGTACGTTAGGCGTTCAACACAGGGATTTTTACGGTATTTAGCAATCATCTATCACATCAGCATCCGGCTGAAAGTCCTGTCTATTTTGCAACGGGTTGAGAACTTCCTTTAATGAAAAACCCGCTCTGCCAGAAAACTTGCCGCGAATTGTCCCGCTTCCAGCCATCGCTTGCGAATGCCGGCCTTACCCGGGTGAAGTGGCAACGGGTTAAAATGCTTGTAAAGTTCATGCCCGTAGCCCTCAAACACTTTCGACTCTGCCAGCCTGTGCAGAGCGGCCATTTTAGTAGTAATGGCGCTTCCGCCATAGGTACCATTATGAAATCCGGGCCTTACTATCCTGTCCCGGGAACCATATACGCTGACGACCGCAGCCGGCGCATTTGCCAGCCAGTTTATATTATAAATGCCACCCCAGAAATTGATCACCGTTAAAATTTGCTCGGGGCCGCCATTTATATTGCCGTACGGCGCAGGGTTGCTGATACGCAGCGAATCCGCCAGCTCCCGGTTATAGCTGAAAGTTGCCTGTAAAGCGATCATCGCTCCGGCGGAGTTTCCCGCCAGGATGATCCGGCGGGGGTCGATACCGTATGTTTTAGCATGCGCCCGAAAATAATGCACGGCCTGCCGCGCGTCTAATACAGCCGGATAGGCATTGCCTGCCAGTTTACCCAAGTTCAAAAGCGAAGTTTTTTTACCCAGGCGGTAATTGATAGCCGCACAAACGTAGCCCCTCCGCGCAAAGGTCTCGCACCAAAGACGGATATTCCCGTCTTTTTCCGAGCCGAAAACAAAACCGCCACCATGCAGCCAGATGATCAGCGGGCGATCTTTTTGCGCACCTCCCTGCGGTGAGTAAAGATCAAATTCATAATCACTTTTCCGGTTACTGTTAACAGTATCAGCAGCATAGTTTAAGCCGGTTTGGATGTTAGCGGAAGGATAGATCATGTCGCGGTATAGCTTTTTTTCCTGTCCCACAGAAATGAGCGCAGTGAGCATAAAAAAAAGTAGTAATGCCGGGTATCTTAACATAATGGAACTGTGGCAACATCAACATACATAAAGCCGTTATGTTTGGCTATTTGAATCCACCCGCCGGTTCAAGCGCCCCGCTTGAACCTAAACTAATACCAGCGCCTCGCTGATATCACCAAACAATCTATTTCTCCTCAAAAAACCTCAATTATTTCACCATTTATTTATAGCTTGATCCCATATTCTATGAAAAGATACTTTTACCTTTTTGCTGGTATTATCCTTTTATCCGGTTTCTATTCAGTCCGCGAACCTATGCAGGCGAATGTAAAGGATTCGGCCATGTACCGCTGGCTTAATAAAAAAGTGCTTGATAAACGCACCCTGGATAATATGGAGAGCCTGGATAACTGGCGCTCTTTCACAACATCGGGCGTACAAATTGTAGATGCGCGAAAAGTCATCACAACCAAAGATTCAAGCGTTTCTGTTGCCACTATTGAGCTTTCAAAAGAGTTGGTACATGAAGGTAACCGGTCGCTGTTAATGACCACGCCGGTAAGGCTCGGCGGTCCCGCGCCTAAAAATGGCCGTGGCTGGGGCCGGTCGGGTGTAAGGCGCCTGTTTAACGGCGAAGATTGGACCGCATACAACCGCATTTCCATTTGGATATATCCCGATCTGCCCGGCTTTTATACCGCCGCGCTGGATTGCCAGTTGTATAATGATGGCAATATAAAACTACCTGCAATCTTCGGCCAGGAAGGCGAAACTTCCCTCATCCTTAAAAATCACCAA
>JBIOHG010000121.1:0-3947 GCA_044448765.1 Sphingobacteriales bacterium
AGGCAGTAGGCAGTAGGCAGTAGGCAGTAGGCAGTAGGCAGTAGGCAGTAGGCAGTAGGCAGTAGGCAGTAGGCAGTAGGCAGTAGGCAGTAGGCAGTGCATTATGTTAAGTAATTGACTAAATCGGTGAAATCAAAAAACTCCCGATAGCTATCGGGACGGTGAAATCGGAAAAATCATGGTAAAAAACTACTTTAAAATCGCATGGCGGAGTTTTTGGCGGCATAAGGTTTTTACGTTGATCAACATTACCGGTCTTTCCGTTGGTATTGCCTCGTGCCTGGTGATTTATTTACTGGTACGCCACGATTTTACTTTCGATAAGTTCGAAAAAGACGGCAACAGGATATACCGTGTGGTAACCAATTTTAGCTTCGCCGGCGAACCGGCTTACAATTCTGGCGTATGCGGGCCTTTACCCTGGGCTGTTAAAAACCAGGTGACCGGGCTGGAAGTATCCGCGCCTGTGTTTCGCCTTTTGTTGCCGGATGTGTTTATTCCCAAAGATGGAGGCATGCCGAGTAAATTTAAGCAGCAGCATAATATCGCTTTTGCCGACAGCAGCTATTTTCAATTGCTTCAATATAAATGGCTGACCGGCTCGCCTAAAACTGCGTTAAATGAGCCTAATCGTGTGGTGCTTACATCGAATCAGGCATCAATTTATTTCCCTGGTCTGCGTTACGACCAGGTTATGGGGAAAACGGTTATTTATGATACCATTAAAACAACGGTATCAGGTATAATTGAGCCTATAAAAGGAAATACCGATTTCAGTTTTCACGATCTGATATCCTATCAAACCGCCTTTGTGCATATGGGCTGGCGCACGCAGCTCGGTTTACATAACTGGGGTGGAACCAATGTAATGCGCCAGTTTTTTGTAAAGCTTTCACCTCGTACGGCGGCTTCGCAAATAGAGGGACAGTTAAATGCCATCCGCAAAAAGGCCGGCAAGCTTGAACCGGGAAGAACGCAGGTGTTCGCACTGCAGCCGTTGAGCAAAATTCATTTCGATGCCCGTTATGGTGCAATCGCCAGCTTCGACACGGCCAACATTACCATGCTTTATTATTTGCTCCGTATCGCGCTGTTTTTGCTTTTATGCGGTTGTATCAATTTTATTAACCTTACTACCGCACAGTCTACACAGCGCGCCCGCGAGATCGGTGTACGTAAAGCCATGGGTAGTACCAGAAGGCAATTGATCTGCCAGTTCCTGGCAGAAACCTGGCTGATAACTTTATTCGCGGTTGTGATAGCCGCAGCATTTACACCAATAATACTTCGCCTTTTTTCAGGTTTTATTCCGCAAGGCATCAAATTCGATTTATTTGCACAGCCTGGTATCATTTTATTCCTGCTGGCGCTGTCAATCGTTGTAAGCCTGTTATCGGGATTTTACCCGGCGTTTATCCTGTCGGGATACAAGCCAGTCGCGGTGCTTAAAAACCAAGTAATATCTGGTAAAGGACAGTCACGCAACGAGTGGATGCGCAAATCATTAATCGTCACACAATTTGTCATCGCTCAATTTTTTATCATCGCAACTATTGTGGTGAGCAAACAAATTTATTATGCGGTAACTAAAGACCTGGGGTTTAAAAAAGAAGGGATATTAACAATCGCATCGCCATTTAAAAATTTCAACCCCAAGGGGAACCTGGTACTACTAAACCAGTTCAGGTCAATACCACAAGTGGAGATGGTAAGCATGGGTAATGATGAGCCTTCGTCCGAAAACACCAGTAGCACCGAGGCTACTTACCGGGACGGAAAAAAGGAGGTAAAAATTAACGGACTTGACGAGAAATTCGGTGACGAAAACTACATTAGGCTTTATCATATCCACCTGCTTGCCGGGCGTAATTTGCAGCCGGGTGATGCTGGCAAGGCCTTCCTCATCAATAATACCTACGCCAAAATGCTTGGCTTTAACGACCCACATGACGCAGTCGGTAAAAACATCGACAACTTTAATGGTGAAACGCGTATGCAAATCATCGGGGTAGTGTCCGATTTTCATCAGGAATCTTTACACGCAGCCATCGCTCCGCTTGCTATTCTCACCAGCAGGGACGAATATTTTAAAGGTGTTTTTCACATAGGGATGAAACCTTCAACGGGTAATAACTGGCATTCAGCAATAGCAGCTATGCAAGGGTACTGGAAGCAGGTTTACCCCAATGACGATTTTGAATATCATTTTGTGGATGAAACCATAGCTAAATTGTATGATAAGGAGGAAAACACGGTTACTTTACTCAAATGGGCAACAGGCTTATCTATATTGATTGGCTGTCTTGGTTTATTGGGATTGGCCATTTATACCACCAACCAGCGTACCAAAGAGATAGGTGTACGCAAAGTGCTGGGTGCTACGGTTGCCCAAATTGTGACATTGCTATCAACCGAATTGGTGTGGTTAATTATATTGGCTTTTGTAATTGTTACGCCGGTAGCCTGGTGGGCTATGAATAAATGGATGCAAAGCTTTGCCGACCGTACCACGATAAGCTGGTGGATATTTGCGGCAAGCGGTGCCGGCATGTTGCTGGCGGCATTGTTTACATCAAGCTTTCAAACGGTGAGGGCGGCTATCGCTAACCCGGTTAAGAGTTTAAGAAGCGAGTAAAGTAGTGGGCAATATGTTAAGTAACTAAATCGGTAAAATCAAAAACTCCCGATAGCTTTCGGGACGGTGAAATCTGAAAAATCATGATAAAAAATTATTTCAAAATCGCATGGCGCAATATTATCCGCCATAAGGCATATTCGGCTATCAACATTACCGGGTTAACCGTAGGTGTTGCGGCGTCGCTGCTTATTTTTATTATTATTCAATATGAGTTGAGCTTTGACACCTTTCAGGCCAACTATAAAAACATCTATCATATTGTAACACAGGAAAACCGTGCAGATGGGGTAACTTATAATCCAGGAATAGCAGATGCTGCGCCCGAAGCATTACGATTGGATTTTCCGCGGGCTAAAGTTGCAGCATTAAATGCCAGTTATGGCAGCCAGATAACTGTACCGGGTGATACCCATGGCGATAATAAATTTACCGAAAATATTGGGGTCTTTTTTATAGAGCCCGGGTATTTTGACATCTTCCAATCAACCTGGCTCGCCGGCCGGCCTTCTGTGTTAAACCAGCCAAATATGGTTGTTATCGATAAAAGCAGTGCAACCAAGTATTTCGGTGACTGGAAAAAGGCCATGGGAAATATTTTGAAAATGGATAATGTTTTAACATTAAAGGTCGCCGGCGTTATTGAAGACGCCCCTCCAAACAGTGACCTCCCGCTTAAAGTAATAATATCATACAGCACATGGAAACTCCACCCTAAAGAATACCAGTATCGTAACGATTGGCATTCCACCAGCAGCAACCACCAGGTATTTATGATGTTTCCGTCTAATATCTCGGTAAATAGCTTAAACCAGCAGTTGAAGAGCATATCAGCCAAACATTCAGATCAAAAAGGCCCGGTAAAAAAAATATTGTTGGCTCAGCCGTTAAGCCAATTGCATTTTGATACCAGGTTTGGGAATACGCTCGGGGATCATCAAACCAGCGCAGCTACGTTGCGCACACTGTCGTTTATTGCCATTTTGATTATCATCATGGCCTCCATAAATTTTATAAATCTATCCACAGCGCAATCCGTGGGCCGGTCGAAGGAAGTAGGTATACGTAAAGTTTTGGGTAGCAGCAGAAAACAGCTTATTGCGCAGGTTATTGGCGAAACAGGTATAATCGTTTTGGGTGCTGCATTGTTGGCGATACTTGTTGCAAAAATAGCTTTACCTTATCTGAAAAATATTGCGAGTGTGCCCGACACGCTGGCGCTGATAAACACCGGCAGTTTATTATATATGGGATGCGTTGTGATAACGGTTATCATGTTATCAGGAATTTATCCCGCATTAATTGTTTCGGG
>JBIOHG010000122.1:0-3925 GCA_044448765.1 Sphingobacteriales bacterium
CCCGGTTAAGCCGGTTTTACAATCGTTGCTGGCGCAGATGTACTGGAACTATTACCAGCAAAACCGCTACCAGTTTACGCAGCGTACCAAGTTGGCGAAGGCCGACACCGACTTCACCAAATGGGACCTCCGGACGATTATCAGCGAAACCAGCCACCTTTACGACCTGTCGTTACGCGATGCCGCGAAAGAACAAAACACACCCATAGGCGTGTTGGATGGCGTTTTAGAAGGCGATAAATCGACCCGTTACCTGCGCCCCACCTTGTATGATCTTTTGGTTCAGCGCGCCTTTGATTTTTTCCTTACGGACGAGGCCGATCTCCCGAAACCCAAGTTACCATTCTCATTAAACGACCCACGCTTTTTTGGCGGCAGCCGGGCCTTTGCCAACCTCGTGATCAAAACAACGGATACTGCGTCGACAGCCTATAAAGGCATTAAATATTTGCAGCAGGCTACCGCGTTTCACCTTACACACGGTGGCCAGGAGGCAGTTGCCGACCTGGATTTGCAGCGCTTGAAATTCCTGTACAGCCACTCGCACGTTGAACATAAGGATTCGTTGTATTTGTCGGCGCTAAAGCAAATCGCGACAGTGTTTTCGGCAAAACCCATCAGCGCCGAGGCGCTGGTTTTGGAAGGGCAATATTACCAGGGGTTAGACAGCTTAACCATAGCCCATGGTTTTTTTAAACAGGCTGTCGAAAAATATCCCGAAAGCTTGGGTGGAAAAAATGCTGTGCAGCTTATAAAGCAGATCGAAGAAAAAAAAATAACCGCCACCGTGGAAGATATAAATATGCCAAACCGCCCCCTATTGGCGCTGATCAGCTATAAAAATCTGACCTCGGCTAAGGTCGCCATTTATCGGTTGAGCAACGCGCAGTTAAAAGAATATAACGAAGGTTATAGCACTTATTCGCAAAAGGGGAGGGCGCAATTTCAGCTTGGGTTTGTCAAAAAGCTTAGCCCTGTTGAAACCAAAGCAATTAATTGGCCCGACTTAGGCGATTATCGCGACCATAGCCTAGAATTTAAAATAGACCCATTACCATCCGGAAATTACGTATTGGTAGTGAAAGATGGCGCTACTGATAGCGTAAATTTAACCGGGTTATGCCCCTTCCGAATCAGCGCTTTAGCCTACACAGCGAGGGTAGTTCCCAATGGCAACCTGGAGATGAGGGTGATGAACCGGGAAACCGGCGCGCCATTGAACCACCAGAAAATCCAGTTAAAAAAACGTATAGCCCATTACGATAGTTCAGGAAAACTCCAATGGACTTATATCGATGAGGATGGCTTATCCGATGAGAACGGTTTATATAATTCTCGGAATTTTTCGCAGAATGATAACATGGAAGTCAGGCTAACCAACAGTGGAGATACGTTAATCGACGGATCAAAATACTTTTACGGCGCGCGGGAAAATTTTAATGGCCCCGACCCGCAAGATAAAACTATAATCTTCACTGACCGGCAAATCTATCGCCCGGGGCAAACCGTCTATTTTAAAGGCGTTCAAATACAAACTACAAAAGGTCAGAGCAAAATAATGCCCGGACAAACCGAAGAAATTGAATTTTTAGATGCAAATGATAAAAAAATATCCTCATTAAAGCTATTGACCAATGAATTTGGCACTTTCAGTGGCAATTTTATTGTTCCGCAAAATACGCTTAACGGCGTGATGACCTTACGTACCGACGAAGGATCGATGCGAATCCGAATTGAAGAATACAAACGGCCGACATTCCAGGTAGCGTTTTTACCGGTTAAGGGAAGCTATAAACTAAATGATTCCGTCATCGTTAGAGGGACCGTGCTTGCTTTTTCGGGGTATGGACTTTCCCAGGCTAAAGTCGCCTATCATATTACCCGCACCCAGCAATTCCGGCTTTTAGAAAACAACGGGCGGCCGTTCTATAATCCAGGGTATCGTTACAATCCGGAGACAACCGAAATTAAAACCGATACAATCACCACTGACAACCAGGGCAACTTTACGATAAAATTCAAAGCAAGCCCCGGTGAAACGGATGATGTGAATAAAACCAATTTTAATTACGCGATAAATGCCGATGTGACCGATGCGAGCGGCGAAACCAGGTCGTCACAAACCTCGGTTATTGTTGGCAATAACAACTTATTAATTAACAACAATATTCCGGCGGAAATCTTCGCCAACGACACCTTAAAAGTGCCGATAAGCATCCAAAACCTGAACGGTCAGCTGCAAAAAGGGAGAATAAAAATCGAAATCTACTCCTTAAAACAGCCGGGGCAAGTGTTTAAGGATCGTGTTTGGCAAACGCCCGATCAGTTTGTTATCAACCCGACGGATTTCAGGAGAGATTTTCCGGATTATGCCTACCGCAACGAAGACATTGTTTCGAACTGGAAGAAGCTGGCTAAAATTACGACCATTAGTATGGCCGCAGACGACCAAAAACCCGGGATGGTTAATTTAGGATCGCTGACCAAACAGCCTTCAGGAATGTACGAAGTAGCTATAAACGCCAGGGATGAAAATGGAGATACTAGCTCCATTATAAAATATATTAATGTAATCGGTGAAAGTTCGAATCCTGTAAAATATTCCAACTGGGTCGTTCCGGTATCGAACATGGTAAAGCCAGGCGAAGCTGCTGAATTCCTGGTTGGCGTAAACAAAAAGATCAACGTGCTGATGGAACGCTATAGCGCGGATAAATTGGTTTCCTCCAAATGGATCACTATCGATTCTGTCCAACAAAGAATTAAAATACCTGTAGCGGTTGCCGATAACGACGTTGTCGTCCAGTTTATGATGGTTTATAAAAACCGGTTTTACGCCAGCTATCAAAAGATAATTATATCCGATCCGGATAAAACTCTAGCCATAAAATTTATTACGTTTCGCAATAAGCTACAGCCGGGCGAAAAGGAGCAATGGAAATTGCAGGTAAGTGACCGCGACGGCGATAAAAACGCCGCCGAAATGCTCGCATGCTTATATGATGCCTCGTTGGATGATATACTGCCGCCGCAAAATTGGAAAAACGCGCTGGACCCTGCATTCAGGTATCAGCCAAATTACTACGCCTGGATCGAAAATGGTTTTGTAACTGCAGTGAATACTTTACCGGTAGATTATCAGCAATTCTTTTATATCCCTTCAACCCGGAATTACGAGCAACTAAACATATTGGGTTATAATTATTACGGAGGATATAATGATTCCTACCAGAATTACCTGCAAAGAGCAAAAAAGAACGTTATCGTAACAGATAACAATCGATTGAACGAATTGTATCAAAAGAACGCGTCATTGATAAAAAATGGCTATGATATAACAGGGCGGGTAATCGCTTCAAGTGATAAATTTCACCTGCCAGGGGTTAGAGTTAGCATTAAGGGCACAAATATTACCACTTTTACCAATTCGAACGGCAATTTTAAAATAAAAGTGCCTGTAAAAGGCGTTCTCGTCTTTTCATTCGTGGGCTATGACCCCCAGGAAATTTCGACTCAAAAAGGCGAAAACATTACCGTCGCGTTAAAGGAAAGCAGCGCAATGTTAAACGAGGTGGTGGTTACTGGCTATAGCTCGCAACGAAAACGAGACATCAGCGGTAGCGTCGCCGTTGTCGAGGTCGCAGATGCGAAAGTCGTTTCTGCTACCTCATCTAATCAATCACTTCAAGGTAAAGTTGCCGGTGTTTCAATTAATTCGGGGGCGCAAGGCGCGAATCAAAAAGTGTTCATTAGGGGCGTCAGTAGTTTTGACGAAATAACAAGGCCGATCGCACTCCGCACAAACTTTGCGGAAACCGCCTTCTTTTACCCGCAGCTGCATACCAACGAAAAAGGCGAGATCCTTATCGATTTCACCATACCCGAAGCGCTAACCCGATGGAAATTTAGGGCGCTGGCGCATACA
>JBIOHG010000123.1:0-3667 GCA_044448765.1 Sphingobacteriales bacterium
ATAGTAATGGAGGGAGCTATAGTGCAATGTGGAAAAAAACAAATAACAGTTGGAAAATTTTAGCAGAACTATTTGTTTCGCTTTTTTAGCAGATATTATTTAAAAGTCTTGTCAA
Source organism: Sphingobacteriales bacterium (assembly GCA_044448765.1). GTDB lineage: Bacteria > Bacteroidota > Bacteroidia > Sphingobacteriales > Sphingobacteriaceae > Mucilaginibacter. The sequence continues at coordinate 116 of JBIOHG010000123.1, forward strand.
TGCGAATTACTTAAGGGTGTATCAGCTCCCTAATGGCTGGACCAAACTAGTGAATCAATTTAGTCATTAAATTTAGGGTATGGCAAAAACACGCGGAAGCTTGGTGGTGTAAAATGCGATTTACTTGTGTAATGATTTTACAAACATCTGCATCAACCCGAAGGCAAACTGACTGTTAGTTATTGATCTTATTTATTGCCGAGATTTATTTTTGTACATCTAACCGCCCGCTTTTCGGCGTGACAATAATTAAAATTGAAATTCCAATTATCAATATTGTGTTAGCAATCAATATGTAATACCCATATAAATAGTCATTTTGAATTATTTCTTCCATGCTTTTTAAGGGTGTAAGACTTTTGACATCTGAAAGTTCATCGACTACATATTTCTTGTTGAGTAATATGTTAACAATAAATTTAATATCCAAAATAACAACCATTGCTGCTAAAATAATCACCACAATATTTCTTTTCATTATTGCCTTTATATTGTTTTGTAATTTCTATAACTCCTGATTTTGCGTGAACGTGTTCATGGGTTACAGAGATCGCAGGGTCATATCAGTCAATTATTTTCCGCACCATAAACATGGCGGTTTTGGGTTAGCGGAGATCCTACAGATATTGGCCCATAATAATACAAAAGATTTTGGGTCAAAAAGAATATCGATGTGACGGGAAAAAGAATGGGCTCCGCTTACCTGGTGGCGTGGCTGATTATGCATTTCCTGGTGCCCAAAATGAAAAGGGTAGAACTATAAAAAAATATTTCTTCAATTTTGCCCTAAGGTTAAGGAAATTGTATGCAACCAAATATTTAAAATAGATTGATAACAATGACAGACAGCAATATCACTTCATTGAAGAGGTGCTTGCTGATTTAAAAAAAAGGAGGTATGTTATGAAAGCAATAGTGGTGACAGATCAGGCTGCGGGTATGGCTGGGATGAAACTCATCGAGCGGCCCGAGCCGAAGGCAGCGATAAACGACGTCGTCGTTCAGGTTTACGCGTCAAGTATCACCGGGGATGAGCTGTCGTGGCCATCCACCTGGACCGATCGCGTCGATCGTGACCGAACGCCATCGATTCCCGGCCATGAACTGGCCGGAGTGGTCACCGCACTCGGCTATGGCACAACAGGGCTGTCTGTGGGCCAACGGGTGTTTGGCCTTACAGACTGGTATCGCAACGGCACACTGGCGGAGTATGTGGCCGTCGAGGCACGCAACCTTGCGCCACTGCCGGGCGACGTTGACTTCACGGAGGGCGCGGCTCTCGTGATGCCGGGCCTGACCGCGTGGCAAGGACTGTTCGACCTCGGCCGGCTTCGGGCGGGCCAGAGCGTCCTCGTGCATGGTGCGGCCGGCATCGTCGGTTCGATGGCGGTCCAGCTCGCACGTGCGGCCGGCGCGCACGTCATCGGCACCGGCCGCGCTGCCAGTCGTCAGGCGGCGCTCGACTTCGGCGCACAGGAGTTTGTCGATCTCGATAAGGATGCCTTAGAAGATGTTGGCGGGGTCGATCTTGTTTTTGATGTTCTCGGCGGCGACATCGCGAAGCGTTCTGCGCGCCTGATTCGTACAGGAGGAACGCTGGTGACTGTCACCGGCCCGACCGAGACACGGCCGGCTGGCGGTCTGACTATTGACTTTGTCGTTGAAGCAGATCGCATCCAGTTGGGCGAGGTCGTCCGGCGGTTCCGGGAGGGGCGTCTGCGGACGAACATCGGCAACATCGTTACACTCGACAACGCGGTCGCCGCATACAATTCGACCAAGCGGGTCAAGGGGAAGACGATCATCCGCGTTCGCCCATAGGGCGGGGAAGATCGAACGGTCAGAATGAAATAGCAGTAAATGGTCAACCTACCGAATTTTGAAGTAAAGCCGGTAATCACAGACTTTGCCATGATCCTGGTAAGCGGTGTCGCCGATTACCGGTACGAGCTTCTAAGGCTGATCCTATTTAATGGACACCTCATTATTGACCTTACTTAAATCTTCAATAGACCAAATACGATTATAATATGACAAACACAATTCGGGTTCCGCAATTATATCTTCGTTTAGCGCTCGGCTTAGGTTTTTTGATACCTGCAGCCGACCGCTTTGGTTGGCTTGGTCAGGCCGGGAAAAAAGGGATAAACTGGGGTAATTGGGAAAACTTCGTAGCCTATACCAATACGCTTTTACCCTTTCTGAGCCGCCAGGGGGCAGGTGTAATGGGATTGCTTGCCACGATCGCCGAAATACTGATTGGCGCATCCCTTATCATCGGTTATAGAACAAGAGCAGCAGCCTACGGTGGCTTTTTGCTAACGCTCACATTTGCTTTATGCATGGCTATGTTTATAAGTATAAAGGCCCCCTTTAATTACTCAGTATTTTCAGATAGTGCAGGAAGTCTTTTACTGGCATTTGTCCCGGTATATTATTGGAGTTTAGACAATGGCTTCAGAGGATGATACATTCGATCTTTTACCCGGGGAGATCATTTCAAAGTCCGGATGTTTCGCTGGCGGCCAGGATCTTAAAAAATCAACCTGTATGAACTAAGTGAATCAGACCATTTCATGGGGCATCATTGGCTGCGGCAATGTGACCGAGAAAAAAAGCGGACCGGCATTTAACAAAGTGGCGAATTCCAGATTAGTAGCTGTCATGCGTCGTGACGCAACCAAAGCAGAAGACTATGCGCAACGTCATGGCGTACCAAAGTGGTATGATGATGCAAATAAACTAATAAACGATCCGGAGATCAATGCAATCTATATCGCTACACCACCGGCTTTTCACGTAGGGTCATGTAAGTAAATTGTTTTCCACGCCATATAAACGACGGTTTTGAGTAAAAGGGGAATATTTGCGATAACCAGTTACATTAGCCTAGAAAGCATAAATATTAAAAGAAAAAGCGGGTATGAAAGATCAGGAAAATATCGCGCCCATAGAACAATACCTAATTGATTATATCGTCAGGTTAAGGACTAAAAACAGAATGTCACAGGCTGGTATCGCTGATCTATTGGGCGTCGACAAAAGTTTTATCGGAAATATTGAGAGTAAAAGAAACAGCGCTAAGTATAACCTGAGGCACCTGAATATATTGGCTGATTATTTTAAATTGTCGCCAAGGGATTTCCTTCCTTTGAAGCCGTTGAAACAAAAAAATTTCGCAAAAGGAAAAACATCTCGCGAGTGACGTGAGATTTGTGGTCTCCCTAGCGGAGCTTTACCGAGCTCTGTGCGGTTCCGATTTTACTTGACAAGAAATATTTATTTCCATCGTTGGTTGAAGACCAATTCTACCGTGCTGCCATGGATGTGAAACTCACGAATCCGGTTTGGAAAGATTTTGTTGAGTATGATTTTTAATAGTTTTCAGAAATTACTGGGTTGTCGTAGTGTGTCAAGTACAGGTATCAAACTCACATTGATAACTATCTGAATACGTTATACATATCAAGCACATAGTAAAGCCCGGTAGCAGCGGGGTAACAAATTATTTGAGGAATCGAAATTTAAGTTCTTATTCCCGTCTGCTATAAA
>JBIOHG010000124.1:0-3566 GCA_044448765.1 Sphingobacteriales bacterium
CCATTTTGCAGCAATTGCGGAAGCAGGATATCAATGCGGAGCTTTATCCGTCCGGCGCTAAGATCAAAAAACAGTTGGACTATGCCAACAATAAAAATATTCCGTATGTAATTATTATTGGAAGCGAGGAGATGGAAAGCGGCCTGGTAACCATAAAAAATATGGAAACTGGCGTACAGGTTAAACAAACCGTTGATCAGATCATCGGCACTATAAAGCATTAAAACCTACTCGTCGCCTTTCAGAATGTCCTTTTTGTGCGAAGACAAATCGAACGGCACCACAACCTTAAAGCTAATATTCCGCCCCATATTAAATATGCCCGGCTGCACACCGGGGGGTACATTAGGATTATCAAAGTACTTCAAACGGCTCATGTTCGACTGGTAGTTTACATCAGCCAGGTTTGTGCCTTCTATAAATATCTCCAATACCTTCTTTCCCGCGGCGTTTACAATATTGCCGCCAATGCCTGCGCTCAGCAGGTTATAACCTGCGGTATAGGTCTCCGTTCCGTAAGCGGCAAAGAAACGGTCCTGCGCGTTATAATGGTCGAACCCGACAAAGGCATAGGTATTTTTTAAACATCCAACTCCTTTGGCAAACACTCCGCGCAGCTCCGAGTGTGTATGCAGTGGTGGAATAAAAGGCAAATATTTCAAACTATCAAGTACACGGCCGCCATTGCCCTGGTTGATACCATAAGTTAACGCCAAAGAGTTTTCAAAATGAAGCCACGACACAGGGTGGATATCGAGGTAAAATTCACCCCCCTGGATAACCGCCTTGCTTTGCACGTATGTAAACTTGCTGTACAACCCGGTAGGGTTTGGCGAACCATCGGCATTTACCAGTTCCGCGTTACCCGCAGCATCCAATATTTGTTCCTGAAAAATGTAGTTTTGAATATTATTTTTGAAAAGTTCAAGGCTTACCGAAACGTTCGGTAAAGTAAGGAACGCGCCAATGTCCTCCTGGATGTTAAACTCCGGGTTGAAATCACTATTCCCGACATGGTATATTTTCGAACCCGGGTCGGGGCCATTGGCAGATAGTTCGGCTATGCTTGGCGCCCTGAAGCCGCGTGCAATATTCGCCTTAATAAGAAATTGGTCCGAGAAATTATAAGCACCGCCAAAACTGCCGGTGAAACCTGAAAAGCTTTTATTTAACGCGTAAAATTGCGGGGCAACATTGGTAGCGGCCGCCGGATTTGATCCTGTGTACAGCGCAGGGTACAATGCGTTCGCCGTATCAATATAGGCGGCCTGGCTGGTAAACGTGCGGTTGTCGTATCTTGCGCCTGCCGAAACGTCCAGCTTTCCGTAACTTTTTTTCATCACCACAAACGGGCCGATATCGAACTGATGATATGCCGGGATTGGAAAGGCTGTGCTTTGACCCAGCGAGTTATCCTGGTATTGCCCGTTTACCCCAAATGTGGTTTCATAGCCTTTTCCCATATCAAAATCATACTTAACATCATAAGTATAAGTTTTCAACTGTAGGTTTAAACCGGGGATATCGGGATTCGTCGGATGTGTAAATTCCCTCCTGTGGCTATACTGATAACCCAGGTTAACGATCAGGTTGCCGCCGCCAAGGTTGATATTGCTGTTATCATAAATGCGGTAAAGCTGTACATGTTGATGAATGGGAGTTATCGCGTAAGAATTTAATAACGACCCGGGAACAATTGGGCGAAAAATATCCTCATCAGTAATCTGCCGCGTGAATTTTCGGGTTGCGGAGTCGCGGCTGCCGTCGGGTATTTCCTGGAGGTCATCAAACACCGACGCATTTAAATACGAATAGCCCCAGGATTTATTTAATCCGATCATTGCTCTCGCGTCTTTTTCGTTAAAGGCAGTGCCATACACGCGCCCATCGTGCCGGTTTTGATAATCTTTAGCTGCTTTTTCTGAAATTTGAGTTCCCCATACAAATCCATTATTGTTGCCCTGTAGCCTCATGGAGCCGTTTATTAAGCCATTGTTTGTACCGTAAATACCGGATATATAACCCAATATCTTGCCATCCGGCACAGGTGGCGGAGTAAGCAGATTCACCACTCCGCCGATTGCATCCGAACCGTATGATAAACTTGCCGGCCCCTTAATAATTTCCACGCGGTCAATGGAGTTTTGGTCTACTTCTATACCATGCTCATCGCCCCACTGCTGGCCTTCTTGCCTAATACCGTCTTCAAGCGTTACCACTCTATTGTAGCCCAGGCCGTGGATAAATGGCTTGGAAATATTGGGTCCCGTAGTAACAGCGCTAACACCCGGAACGTTAGCGATCTCGTCGATAACATTGGTCGAAGCCGAATGTTGGTCTATATAAGCTTTGCTGACGGCGGCCATAGGCACAGGGTCCCGCCTGATTTCGGTAGCCTTACTGACACCGGTTATTACCACCTCGCCGGTTTCAATTGATGAGGCCCGCAACTGTACATCAAGAATGGTGGTTTTGGTAAAATCAACCCGCTGGTTAAATGTCGCATAACCTAAATAGTTGATTTGTACCAGGTAAACGCCTTTGGGTAAGTTTGTGAGGGAATAATGCCCGTTTATATCTGTAGCGGTTGCTTTTTTTAAGTCGGGAATGGATATCGTTGCCCCGATTATGCTTTTGCCATCGGCTTTATCAGTAACGATGCCCGACAAAGCGCCCAAAATTCCATCGCCGGGGCCTGCCGGCGGTTTTGGTGACGCAAATGAACTTATTGAAATTATTAAAAGAGCACTTAATAATATGATCGATCTGATTTTTACTCGCATTTTTAAAAGCTATAATTTAGAAATAAGATTCCCGGATAATTTGATACAAATCATGCCAATTTAAATTCCGTAACTTTTTAGTAGATATGACGCAGATGATTGTCCTTTTATTACAAAGAATGCCCCGGAGATTTCTGGCTAACTTTGAACTGGATAAATACCGGCTGGTGGCGCGCGCCCGGAAGAAACAATGCGTTGTACGCCCTTAAAGTTGTAAACGACGTTTTTAAAAACATGACCTAAAACCGGCGCAGAATGAATATCCGATAGTATAGCTATTACCGTAAAATTATGGTGCATCGCATCACATAACGAACATTTTTCGCGAACAGTCGTATGGGAAGTATTTTTAACGATGCTGGATTCACTCGCGGCCCGGCGATGCTGATGCACATATATCATACACTGGCCCGCTACGAAGCAGGTCAGTAATATCCACGAACAGAAAATATGATATTTATGTGTTTTCAAACAGCAAACTGCGTTTTTTGAATTTCGAACAAAAGTAACCAATAAAAGTTTCGGGAAGCCGGATGAATGTAACAATATTGTTAATGCAACAAAGTTTTATTTACACTATTAGTTTAGCTGTTCACCGGGTCAATTATTCGTTAGGGGAGATTATTCCGGACGGAACTTGCGTTAAAAGATTAACACGCCTGAGCCAATGCGCAAATGAACCAATGAACTATCTTTGCCCCATGAAACCCGCCGAGATCAATTTAAAATGGAACACCCTGCAGCAAAGGATTGCCGACGAGTTTGATAACGAAAAGCCTGATA
>JBIOHG010000125.1:0-3561 GCA_044448765.1 Sphingobacteriales bacterium
ACCAACCTTATAGAGGGTAATAAGAAAAAAATTGAATGGGGGTCACAGATCCGCAATTATGTGCTGCATCCGTATAAACTGGTTAAAGACCTGCGTACTGATCATGAAACATCAAACGCGCAGGCGGTTTTAGATGGCGATCTGAACGACTTTTTAAAATCGTACCTGATGGAATTTGGCGGGCCGAAGGGATAGGTTGCCCGGGTAACAAAGGAAAATATTTTTTCATTATACAATGATAAGTTATGAAAACAATTGTGTGTACCTTAATGCTTATGAGTTTGGCCAAATTAGCCCTTTCGCAGGGAGTCCCCATGCCTTTATATCCGAATGGCGTACCCAATAGCAAGCCGGCGCCAGCTGCATATGCTGAAAAATACGAACAAGACAAAGATTGGGTCAGCATGGTGACGGTGCCCACCATTACGCCTTTTTTTCCCGAAAAGGGAACAGCAAACGGCACTGCAGTCGTTATTTTTCCGGGAGGTGGCTATGGCGGGTTAGCGATCGATAAAGAAGGTTACGCCGTTGCGCGGGCTTTTAATAAAATGGGCATTACCGGCTTTGTTGTGAAATACCGTTTGCCGAGCGATGATATCATGATCGATAAAAGCAAGGGGCCTTTACAGGATGCCCAGCAGGCGGTTTTGATGGTGCGTAAACATGCAAGCGAATGGGGCATAAACCCGCATAAAATAGGCATTATCGGTTTTTCGGCGGGAGGGCATCTCGCGTCGACCGAGGGCACACATTTTAACAAACTCGTCATAGACGACCCGGAGCAAATCAGCGTCCGCCCCGATTTTATGATATTGATCTATCCGGTTATCACCTTCGGACCATTTGCACATGTGGGCTCGCGCGAGAACCTGATTGGCAAAAACCCGTCTGCGGAGCTGCTCGAACTTTACAGCAATGAAAAGCAAATAACAGCCGACACGCCACCGACGTTTTTGGTACAGGCCGGCGACGACCACTCCGTGCCGGTCCAAAACAGCCTGATGTTTTATGATGAATTGCTGCGAAACAAGGTAAAAGCCGAGATGCACATCTTCCAGGCGGGCGGCCACGGCTTTGGCCTTAATAATCCTAAAAGCAAGGATAAATGGATGGATTGGTGCAAAAACTGGCTGGACGAGAACGGTTTTTTAGGCAATCACTAACTATTATTAACAGCGATAATAATGAAAATGCTTTTAATTTATTCAGTAAGCTGTATGGTGTTGACGGCATCAGCACAAAAAATCACGTATAAAAATTTACCCGACAGTAACCTGACCTATATTTTAAATAGTATTGAAAAGCACATTGCATTTAAAAATAATAAGGATGATCTGTTTATAAACGTGTATGTAGTATCAGATCCTTCAGGCAGTGCTCATACCGAGGGGACCGACGAAATAACAAATACGATATATGTAGCTGTTTCGGAAGATGGCGAGTACCCAGAGCAGCATTTGTATAAATTAACTTCTGTATACGATCCCAAAATTGTTAGCTGGACAAAGAATGCCGCAAACCCACAATTGGTTTTTACATGTGGTGCATATGGTCACAGAAAGCGGGTCGTTGTTTCAATTTTTCTTAAAAGTTTGCAAATCGGGCAATGAACGCTTACCCCAATATTCCCAGCAGCTCATTCAGTTCCGCTACTTTTTCCGGCGAGCCCATATGCTCGTACGAAGCGATCAGGTTGCGGATTACCCGTTTAATAATATCCGTGTTGGAGCAGGGCTCATAAAATTGCTTGTCGAATTTTAAGTTCAACTGCTTCAAAAACATATCCACATCCCGTCGGCCAAAAATGAAACCCTTGTTAAAAGCGTTAATATAAAAAAGAATGCCGCCTTCAAATTCGCTTTGCATCGTCTCGTCAACGTACGCCAGTATAAAATGCTGTGGCAGGTTTACCCCGTAAACCGGGATATCCAGTTTTTGCGCTATGACGGAATAAATGATCGCCAGCGATATCTGGTTGCCGCGTCGGGTGTCGAGCACCTGGCTGATGTAACTGTTTTGCGGGTCCTGGTGATTGGTGGTGTTGCCGCTAAACCCGTGAATGTTATAAAATACATGATTGATGAGCTTAACCTGTTCCGAAGGGCTTGCATCGTTCATCATTTGTAACCAGATGTCGCGCTTAATGCTTTCTATCTGGTTAATCAGCTTTTGTTCGTCCAGATCGGGATATTGGTAGCGGTTAACGATAAGGATACCCCGCAGCAGGTCGAACGAGCCGCTTTGATGCCATAGCTTCAAATCGTTTTTTACCATGCCGAACTGTATCTCATGCACCAGGTTAGCCAGCCTGTCCTGTTGTATCGCATCAAAAGCCTCTTCCCAGGCCGACTCGAGGTATTCGATCGCTTCGATTCCTAACGACAGCAATTTTTCGTGCACATGTTCATATATTTCATTATCCGGGTCATCGAGCAGCCGGATCATTGATTTTACTTCTATAGGATTAATCATATTCACTCCATGCTAAAATACTAAACCTTTATATATTTATAGCCATGTTCAATTTAAGGTTTGCGAAGGATTACCTGCTGCACCGGCTTAAAGCTAAAACTCGGCATGGCCTCCACTCGCCGTTTGTTTACCGGCTGGCTGATAAAATAATTTACGATTTTAGTGCCAAATCAGTCTATGGCACTGTAGAATCCATACGCAAAAAACTGTTAAATGACAGCAGGATGATAACTGTAACCGATCTGGGAGCAGGATCACATGTAAACAACCACCATAAAAAAAAAATTAGCGATATAGCAAAGCATGCCCTGAAGCCGCCCCGGCTGGCGCAATTACTATACAGGCTGACTCATGATTTAAGCCCGCGTACCATCGTTGAGCTGGGTACCTGCCTGGGCATTACCACCGTATATTTGCAAAAAGCCGCGCCCATAGCAAAAGTATATACCCTGGAAGGCTGCCCCGAAACCGCAGCCATTACCCGACAGGTTTTTAACAAAGCGCACGCTGAGGGGATCGAACTGGTAACGGCGAATTTTGACGATACACTGCCCGGCATCCTTAGGGATTTAGACACACTCGATCTTGTAGTCATCGACAAGGGTCATCAAAAGGAGTCCGTCCTCAAATATTTTGAATGGTGCCTGCCTACAGTGCACGATGGCACACTGCTTATTTTCGGCGATCTTTACCGAAGCGAAGGCATGAAGGGGAACTGGGCTAAAATAAAGGCACATCCAAAAGTTACCGTTACGATCGACCTGTTTTGGATAGGGCTGGTGTATTTTAAAAAAGGGCAGGCAAAAGAGGATTTTTTAGTAAGGTTCTGAACCGTTGATTTTTTGATTTTAAAATTTCGCTGATTTTCTGTTATCAACAGCATTCCATCAATCATTTAAAATCAACGGTTTAAAAAGATTGTCCCAGCGAAATGTAAAACCCCGTCTCGCGGGGTTCACCGGCCGGTTTTTGGCCAATGCCATAGTCTAACCGGATACTCAGGCCTTTATCCGCATCAAAAAAGTAGCGGAGGCCGCCGCCATAGTCGGGCTTTAATTCATTAAAGCTGAATTGGGTATGAAACACCTC
>JBIOHG010000126.1:0-3532 GCA_044448765.1 Sphingobacteriales bacterium
CAATATAAGTTCAATGTTAATGGCTCCATGCGGAGTTGGGACAATTTTTATGAAGCTTTAAGTCTGGATTCTGCCATAGTTTTAGTGGTTTTTGCTGTTATATTTTGGATACTTTCGGGGATGGCGGGAAAATACCCAAAAGTAGTTTATACTTTGCTTTGCCCTATTTTAATATGCTTCATTGGTTTTACAATTACCCATTACCTGTTTGTTTTTATAATACCCACGGTAATGAGTCTAATTATTTGCATACTGATTATCGTTTCGTTGATGCAATTACGCGGGCAACCTGAATATTCTTTAAAGGATAATTGAAATATTCCTTCTACCTGGCCGGTTCAAGCGGTACGCTTGAACCGCAGCCTTGTCGGCGTCCTCGCTGATATAGTTGATAAATTTTGAACCACTTTCCCTCCATCCGAAATCGCAGATTTCGGCTAGCTTGCCGATAGAATGGCCTACAAAAAAAGCCGCTCAACTTTCGTAAGCGGCTTCGTAGCCGATAAGCTACCAAACTCTTTTGAAGCCGACCTGATGCTTATTGCGGCGATAAATGATGATACATGGGCCCTTAAATAGCGTTTAGAGCTTAATTTTTGACAGACTGGACTTTTTAGGTTGTGTTCATATTATATAACTTATGGTTATTCGAACCTGTCGCAACTGACTAATTGCCTACCCTGCCCTGTTCATTCCGGGTAGCTGTGTCTTCATGTTTTCGCAGATTATTAATGGTTTTACCAAAACGGTAACTGAGCGAAAGCACCACATTCCGCGAGTCAAATGTACTGTGGTAATTAGCGGCATTGGTTCCTGCCAGGTAACCAATCTTCCAGTCGTTGGAGAATATATGAAAGACGTCATTGCCAACGAGCCTGATGGTCGTATTGGCCGATAGTTTCTTGGATAGCGCCACGTTGATGGATTTTTTCGGTGCATCGATGAATTGCGCGCTGGGTATGCCGCTTTGGTAGTGGCCGTCTGCTTGTATGGTCCAGTCCCTACCCGGTTTAAAGGTCAGGATGGGTTGGATAACCCACTCTGTTCCCCGGGTATCCAACAGGCCTGTATAAAAATTGGTGACCGTCCGCTGGTAAAATACCCTCGAATACAAATTAAGGTTAAACCATTGAGCCAAATCCTTCTGCCATTGAGCCTCGAAATTCACGACATATCTGTTTCCCAAATTGCCTGGAGTGCTATAGTAGTAACCATTGATGATCTGCACCAGCCCATCGACTCCATCGTGAATGTATGAATACGATATGCCGGTCGTGATGCCGAAAAAATCGTAATCCAGTTCAAAGTTATCGGTAAAGGAGGGTAACAAATAGGGATTACCTTGATTGTAGGTGAATTTGTCTATTTGTGAAAGAAAGGGGTTCAGGCTGGCGTAGCCCGGTCGGTCGATCCTGCGGCCATAGCGGAACGTTAAGCGCTGCTGGCTGGCGCTATCGATGCGGTACTGCGCAAATAAGGTCGGAAACAAAGCATTATAGCTCCTGTTGAAGGCAGAATCGGGCTTTTGTGCATTACCAAGCTGGTGTCCATCCGCATTGGTGTTTTCAAAACGCAGCCCTGCCTGAATGGAGAACTTTTTAGTATCCTTACTGGCGTTAATATAAGCTGCATTGATGTTTTCCCGGTAGATAAAGTGATTGGTTTTGTTATAATCGGGGGTGGTTACTTCACCTACAGTGTTATAATAATCGGCAATATTGTCCGTATGGGTATAACTGCTTTTAAACCCGGCGCTGAACTGAATGCCATTAGCAAAAGGATGGGTATAATCTGCTTTGGCCGCATAAATATGGATCTGAGCGGGCAAGTTGCCAGTCAGGATATCCTGGTAATACAATGCACCGTCAGGAAAATAGCTTTTGTTGGTATAGTCCTGATTAAGCTGCGTTTGATACGTGACATAGTCTAGGTCCGCAGTTAGTTCGGTACCTTTTTTATCATAAGCATGGCGGTAGTTCAAATTAATGCCCCCATTTTTAAAGTTCTTGTGTTGCAAGTTATCCGCAATAATAGTGGAATCCAGCTGGCTGCCGGTACTCAGATTGCTGGTGCTCAGTGTATGGTCATCACTGTTATTCAGCAATCCGTTCAATCCAATGCCAACGGTAGTTTTTTCCGTTGCATAAAAGTCTATGTTAAGGCGACCGCTGTAGCTGTTACCCATATACCGGGTGAACGACTGCTGCAAAAAATCAGGGGCAATGCCGGTAATGCTCTGGTCGAAATAGCGATTAAGGTCAACATCATTGTAATTATTATTGCGGTTGTAACCAAAACTGAAAGCAACATTGAATTTATTTTGCCGGTAATTAAGGCTCAGACCATCATTACTGCGGCCATAAACACCCTGGACATAGGCCAGGTTCAGGGTGCCATTGAAACCTTTATCAGTGATTCTTTTAGTACGGATATTAATGATACCGCCATTTCCCGCCGCTTCATATTTGGCGGGCGGCGTGCTCATCAGCTCCAGCCGGTCAATATTCGACGAAGGCAAGGACCGTAAATAGTTCGCCAGGTCATCGCCTGACAGGTAGGTTGGACGGTCATCAATATATATCTTGACGCCCTTTCCCTGTAAATTGATCACATTATTTTCATCTACCTGTACGCCCGGCGATTTGGCTAATACATCCATCACCGTACTGCCCGCATTGCTGACCAATGCATCGACATTGACTATGGTACGGTCTGTCAGATGCTCGATCATCGGTCGGCTGCTCACGATACTGACCTGCCGGAGCTGCTTGGCCGATGCCGACATGATAAGGTCCGGCAGGGTCACCGTCTTTTGTTCAGCCAGGGTAACGGCTATAGTCAGGCTGTCCATGCCCACAGAGGAAATCCTGATCAGGAAATCGCCTCCGCTGGCTGCGGTAAGGTGGAAATTACCCGATGTATCGGATTGCGTTCCCTGCACTTTCGTTTTATCCTTAAAGAGGGTTATGGAGGCAAACGGCACCGGTTTGCGTTGCTGGTCTATCACCCGGCCATTGATGATATAGTCCCGCTCGGATCTTCGTTCCAGCAGGATGTGATCGTCGATCTGCCGGAAGGTAATAAAGGTATTGGCCAGCAACAGGTCTAAGGCCTGCGCTAAAGAAACCGTTCCAGGGTTAAGCGTCAGGTTTTTCAGATCTTTTATATCCGAGCGGCGATAATAAAAGTGAAAGGGTGTTTGCGCCTCTATTTTTTTGATCGCCGACTCCAGTGTTTCGTGTTGCAGGTTTAGTGTCACCCCGGTCGTCGCGACGCTTTGCCCGCGTACGATGGACGCCAGCAGCACCGCTGATGTGGTAAGGCAAATGAAAGTGACGAGAACGCTGATGCGCATGAATTGTATAATATGACGGTTAATGCTCCGCGTATTCGCAGAAAAATTCATAATTTTAAAAGTTTTAATGGATTTCCAAATGTGTTAAAACGCCGACCTGTGACCGGTAGCCGCCGGTTCACAGGTTCATTTTTAATACTTTATATTAGTTTATTTTTTAGCTGCAGCCCTCCCCGC
>JBIOHG010000127.1:0-3435 GCA_044448765.1 Sphingobacteriales bacterium
TATGGCTCATTCCTTCCAATTTGGCCACGTGGGCTATTTCCGGCGGACCTAAGGAATGTAATTTTAAGTTAGGATATAACTCTTTCAACTGCCTGAACAGGTCGGCATAAAACTTTAAACCCAGGTCGGGGTGATGGCCGCCCTGTAAAAGTAGTTGATCGCCGCCAAGGCGGAAAGTTTCCTCTATCTTTTGCTTGTAAGTTTCAATATCGGTGATATAACTATCCTCGTGGCCGGGGCGCCGAAAGAAATTACAAAACTTGCAGTTGGCGATACAAACGTTAGTGGTGTTTACATTACGGTCTATTTGCCAGGTAACCTTGCCATGCGGCACCTGCTTTTTGCGCAGCTCGTTAGCGATAAACATCAGGTCGGCGGTGGGAGCGTGGTGATATAAATGTACCCCTTCCTCAATAGATAAGAAATCAAAATTTAAGGCGCGCTGCAGCAGATCGGTTGTATTCATGAAGCAAAGATACACAGTTGGCGGATTGGTTGTATTTGCTGCACTAACTTTGACGATTCGATTAATGAAATGCAGAAACGCGATGCATTTGTAGAGACGCGATGCATCGCGTCTCTTCCGCAATCACTTTTTTCCTTAGTTTTAGCAAAAAAACTTGATGATATTTTTCTACTGTAGTTTAGCCATAAGCATTATCACCGTTGGGCTTACTATTTATCTTTTCTGGGGTTTCAAAATGATTCAACACCTAAAAGCACAAATCATTATTGATAACCTTCCGCCGGTTGCCATTATCATAGCCGTACGTAATGAAGAATTTGACCGTGCCAAAGCCTTGCAAAGTGTTTGCAATATTAATTATAGTAACGTCCGGATAATTGTTGTTAATGATCGATCGACGGACAGAACAGGCGAGATCCTACAGGAATTTAAACTCAAATATCCTCAAATAACGATAACAACGGTTACGGAACTGCCCCACGGTTGGCTGGGTAAAAATAATGCACTGTACCAGGGCTATTTAAGCAGTACCGAAGAATGGATGCTTTTTACCGATGCCGATATCGAATTTCAACCGAATGCTTTAGCAAAGGCGATGAGTTATGCAGTTGCAAATAATTTGGATCATTTGGCCGTATTGCCTAAGGTAGTATCAAGGTCGGCGCTGTTAAATAGTGTGCTGGCTACGTTTACGATTTTCCTGATGATCCACCTGAAACCCTGGGACGCCAGGAAGCCTGAATCTAAAGGCTATGTGGGTATCGGCGCTTTTAACCTGGTGAGGCGCACTGCCTACGAAAAGATAGGGACACATGCCGCCATCAAATTAAGGCCCGATGATGACCTGCAACTCGGTTTTAAAATAAAACGCGCCGGTTTACGCCAGGATGTGCTTATCGGCGGTAGCTTTATTACCCTGGAATGGTACAAAAACCTGGGCCAATTTAAAAACGGGCTGTTAAAAAACTCATTTTCTGTAGCCAATTATAATATCCCGGAGGCAATTGCCAATGTATTACTGATGCTGATAAGCACGGTGCTACCCATGCCGTTGATGTTTATTTTTGGAACGACGGCTATCCGTATTATGGCTGGGGTGGTTTTGTTAACGCATATCATTTACATGTCGGTTTCGCCGAATAAATGGTGGTATGCGTTCCTAATTCCCTTCGCAGGCTTTTTTATGGCTTACACCACATTGCGGGCGATGATAATAACCTTGCGGCAAGGCGGTATTTACTGGCGCGATAGTTTTTATTCGCTGGATATGCTGAAAGGGAAAGACCAGGTTTCCTGAGACGCGAAGTTACCTAAGACTAAGACGCGAAGTATCGCGTCTCTACGAAATTACCATTCCTTTATCTAACCTCAAAACCCTGTTCACGCTGTCCGGTATCTCGTGCTGGTAATGCGTTACGTATATGAGAGTGACATTACTCAATTCGCAAATAGTATCTATAATCGTCTTAAAATGCTGCTGCTGGTGGGCATCCATGCCCTGGCAGGGCTCGTCGAATATCAGTAGCATTGGATTTTTTATTAGCGCTCGGGCCAACAGGCATAAGCGTTGAGCGCTGGCCGGAATGTTTTTGAGCAGTTGTCGTGCATATTTGTCAATCTCAAGCGCTTTCATCCATTGTTGGGCAATAGCTGATCTTTTAGGGTCGCTTGGGCGGAAAAGGCCCATCGTATCATAATAGCCGGATTCGATCACCTGCAAGCAACTGTTATCTGTAGGGAAATATTGGAACAGTTCGGGCGATACAAAGCCAGTTTTATTTTTGATATCCCAGATGCTTTCGCCGGTGCCGCGTTTGCGGTCGAACAAAATAATATTATTGGCATAAGCCTGTGGGTTATCAGCATTGATCAAACTTAACAATGTTGATTTTCCGGCGCCGTTGGGTCCCAATAATGCCCAGCGTTCACCTTGCTTTATGTGCCAGTTAACATCCTTCAATATTTGTTTATCACCATATTTAATGTGGATGTTATCCATCTTCACTATCCACTCATAAATCTGGTTGTTACCTTTCGCATTTAGCAGGGTTTCAAGCGCTGTCCGGTCAGTTATATCAGGACCGGTTGCTGCAAAAGTTTTGGCATCAAATTGAGCTGCCGTTATTTGCTGCACCATGCTTCCGTTTTGCAATACCGCAACATGGGTAATTGAAGCGGGAATTTCTAAAGGTGAGGTGGCCATAATAACAGTAATGCCCGATTTGATGATCTCGGTGATAATCGTGTTAAACTCCGCACGCGTTTGAACATCAAGTCCTGCAAGAGGATTATCCAGCATTAATATTACCGGGTTTTTAAGTAGGGCCGCAGCTATCAGCAGTCGTTTGGTTTCACCATTGGAGAGCTTTATCAACTGCTTATCCTTCAACGCTTCAAGGTGCATTATTTTTAGGGTTGTCTGCAGATCCCAGTAAGCATTTTCACCAATGTGCTTTACCAGTGCCAGGTATTCTTCCACAGTTAACGCATCCTCAGAATCTGACGAATTGTACCGCTGCTGGTAATAAAAATCGCCGGTGTTGGATAAATTACGAAAATGGTGCCTCGACTCAACCAAAGCAACAAGTTTATGAAAGGTTAAAGGCTCATCCGAATGATGATTTTTTTGCATGAATTCCTCATGAAAATAATAGCGGATATTACCTGCAGATAAATGAAACTTACCCGCTATAACCTGCAACAGCGCACTTTTACCCGAACCGCTGTCGCCAACCAAAGCCCAGTTTTCGCCCTTGCTGACCGTAAAATTCAGATCATTAAAAACTGGCGTGTTGCCCAGTTTTAAAACGGCATTAGTTATGGATAATAAATGGTGCTTCATTTTGGTGGATAGTGCTGCCCGAAATTAAAAAAATATGCCCGGTCTATTTTGATTACCCCTGAAACTTTAAGCATAAAAATTTGTAGTTGAGTAATATCAAACCTAAAATCTGCTATAAAATGAAAAA
>JBIOHG010000128.1:0-3278 GCA_044448765.1 Sphingobacteriales bacterium
CCGGTCATTACATCCTTATAGGAGACATTGATCCGATCGAGAACGACCTTATCGAGCGAGAACTTCATGGCCGACGACGTATCGGTTGGCTTTACCGGCTTTTTTTGCTCACTTGAGAACGCTTTAACTATATAATCGTAATTAAAAACACTATCGGCTCCGCGATATATATTGGCCGTAATGCCCTGGAAGTTAATTTCGTTGATCTCGACCTTGTGGCTTAACAACTTAAACAGGCTGATGTCGACTTTAAGCTTGTCGCCCGCGATGAGGGTATCCTTTTTCTGGTCTTCAAAATAAACATCCTCAAGCACCAGTAGTTTAGGCAAGCCCAGGCTGATATGGCCGATCTTAACTTTAGTGTGTATTTTTCCCTGCAAATACGTAACCGCTTTATCCTTTGCAAAATTCTGCACGGCGGGCACCTGGATCAAAATTACCACTAACAGAACCAGGAATATTATGCTCGCGAGTATCCAGAGTATTGTTTTTAACGCTATCCGACCAAACCGTTCCAATTGTATATGTATTTCAAAGATTTAACTATTTTGTGTATATAATCAAAATACCATACAAAAGGTTTTATTTTTTTAACGTTAAATACAGGCGGTTCATAGAATAAAAACCGGCGCCGGCATAGTATGATGGCCGATGGAACTGACTATATTGCTATAAGCCGCCCTAAGACCGCTGTGGAATTATTTGTTTGCAGTATTTAGAACCCGGTAACCAACCAGCTCATCCCAGCGAGCGCCGGGCGGATGATAATAAACCAACAGTTGATAATCATTTTCCGTTTCGAAATGACTTCCTTCCAAAGCGATGTTGTCGACATGGCCGGAGGCTTTATCAACCCAGACATATTCATAGTCGTACACGCCTTGTTTTAGGAACTCAGACGTCACAAATTTTCCGTTCAAAGCATTATAATTCAATTTACTCCGATCGTCCAGCTTATAATCATTAAATTTCCCTACAATGTAAGCTGCGCCTGTTGCAGGATCGTTTTTCGTGTCGAGACTAAAGATCACGTGCGCATAGTCGGCGTCCGTGCGTGGGTCGGTACCGTCCTGGTTAAGCACATAAAAATTGCCGTTCAAATCATATTGAAAAGTATAATTGGCCTGGCTCCTGTCCGCATCAGCTAACAATACCACCCTATTTGCCGTATCGCGATAAATGCGCGCTATGTGTTCAGAATTTAATTTGAGGCTCCGGGTATCAAAATGCCGGAATTCGTTTCCGCCGGGAAAATCGTTGATGTTAACATCATTATAGATCAGCTGCTGCCCCTGTATATAAGTTGGCTGGCTATTGAAATTTGAAATTTCGCTGCGACCATTTTGCATGATCAGCACGCGCAGGTCGGCGTTTGGATTTTGAACCCTTAAACCGCTGTAATTAACGGTGAAATTTATTTTTTGATTGGTTTGCCGGGCCGCTGCATCCGCTGAGGGCACAAACTCCGCCATTAAAGATATCTGCTGTTTTACCACGTATAACCGGCGGGTAATAACCAGCTTTGCCGGGTCCGCGTCCTGGTAAACTTTTAAGATATAGTTGCCCGGAATTTTGGGCGCAATGTATTCATTGGGCAGCTTTAGCTGGTAGTGCGTATACTTTTGAATGGTGCCGGTTGAATAGCTGTAATCGGTTATGCGGTCATCATTATAATTTTGCAAATACTCTGCGGGCGAAAGGTTTGATGAATTCCAATTCGCATCGCAGTGCTCGATGGTGTAACTATAGGTTTCTGATCCGCCTTTTAAATTATCAAATGCTAATAATACCTTTTCGTCTGAACCGAGCCTGATAATTGGGAAAGAGGCCTGTTTCGCCGTGTTATAAAATTCAACGCTTTTGATTTCGGGGCGGTAAACGTTGTTATCGTAGGGGGATTGGCACATCCCCTTTAATATAATAAATAGCAATAAAAAGAAAGTGCCTGTGAGTTTACGCATTTAGCAATATTAACGATATTTGAAGTATAATACCTGGCGTTTGCTTATCGTTTTGCCAAAGTAAAACAGGCGCAGGGCATGGGCGGACTCTGTGATAATTGAGGAGTGAGTTTCGCCCAAGTGGTGATCAGTTTACCGTGGATTCGTTTTATCGTAAATAAGCGTTCTCCTTTAACAGGATTGCCGTAAGGATACTTCGGTCCGTCTGTTTGTTTATTGAATTTTATATTAATTGAGTTTGAGCTGCCGTCAATATCGGTCAAATATTCGATGAATGTTAAGTGGCCGTTGATGTTTAAAAGCGCCTGGTAATGATCGCCGGTCTTGGTGATAGCAAGGTCCCATGCCATTATCATATCATAATGCCCTGAGAACCCTTTAACCGGTTTTTCTACATATACGTATTCACCAATCCAACCAGCAAGATTTTCGCTGTCCTGGGATTGACAATAACTAAAGGTGGCCAATAACGCTACCAGTATAACCATCAGGCTGAAGGGAATAACTCTTGCCATATGCCAATGAATTACAAGTTTCCTATCTCATGCTTCCAATTCCATGATCTGGTCGGCCAGTTGTTCCCACTTTAGCTGTAAGTGGCCCAGCTCCATTTTTTTGAGGTCATAGTTTTTATTGATCTCGTTCATTTTTGCCAGGTCGTTGTATAGCTTATCATCGGCCAGCTGTTCTTCCAGCTGTTTCACTGTTTTTTCCAACCCGGCTATCTGCTCTTCCATTTTTGCCAAATCCTGGTTTAGCTTTTTTAATTGCTGGGATTTATTTTCGGCGATCGGTTTCTCTGTAACCGGCTCCTTCTTTTCTTCCTTTTTTGGCTGCGAAACCGGGGCAACGGTTTTTGCCTCAAGTTTGCGCTTAGCATACCAAACATCGAACTCAGCATAAGTACCCGGGTATTGTTTTATTTCCTGGTTTTCGATAAACCATATTTTGTTGGCGACATTATCGAGGAAATAACGGTCGTGCGATACGACGATAAATGTTCCTTCAAATTGCTGCAGTGCCTGTATCAGGATGTTCACCGACTGTATGTCCAGGTGGTTGGTAGGCTCATCCAGTATCAGGAAATTGGCATCGGCGGTAAGCGCTTTTGCCAGCGCCACGCGCGATTTTTCGCCACCCGACAGAACCTTGATCTTTTTAAATACGTCGTCGCCGTTAAAAAGGAACGACCCTAATATCGAACGCAGCTCGGTTTCATTATGCTTTGGCGCGAATGACTGCAGTTCCTGCAGTGCGGTGTTTTCCAGGTGCAAGGCTTCCAGCTGGTGCTGCGCAAAAAAGGTTTCAGTTACATTA
>JBIOHG010000129.1:0-3042 GCA_044448765.1 Sphingobacteriales bacterium
GCTCTTTTCTTATCGCTTTGGTAAGGGTTCCGGCTCTTCTAAACCAGCCAAACAAGAAAAGCGGATCGAAGATGCTTCGTAGGCTTTAATTTTCTGTTGTGTTATAAAGTTTGGAAATTAATAATAACTACTTTACATTTGTAACTATTAATACTTTATAATACCCACTAATGAAAAAGTATCCTATAAGGTGTCCGGTTACGGCTTACTTAAGCGTAATAGACGGGCATTGGAAACCGTTGCTTCTTTGGCATTTACAAACAAAACCGTTGCGTTTTAAAGATATACTGTCACGTGTCCCGGACATCTCGACCAGGGTGCTTACGGAACAACTTAATGAAATGGAAGAAGATAAGCTGATTAGTCGCAGAGCCTACAATGAAACGCCGCCGAGGGTCGAGTATGAATTAACTAATTACGGTAGGACCTTATTACCTGGTTTGGCCATGTTACGCGAGTGGGGCCTACAGTTTTTAAAGAAAAACAAACAGCTTCTCCATCCCGATAGTGAATGGAATCAAAAAATTAAATCAACCTAATGAAAACACTCGGACTCATCGGCGGAACGACCTGGCTATCCACGATAGATTATTACCGCATCATTAACCAGGAGGTGAATCGCCAACTGGGAGACCTGCATTCCGCTAAACTAATACTCTATTCGATTGACTTTGAAGAATTCAGAACTCTTGCTGATGCAGACGACTGGCCAAAGATAACGGAATGGTTTGCATGCATTGCGCAACAGCTGCAGACCGCCGGGGCAGACGCGATCGTGCTTTGCGCCAATACACTGCACCTGATGGTTCCTGAACTGGAACAACATGTACAAATTCCCATTATCCATGTCGCTGACGCAACGGTCTGTGAACTTCGCTCGCAAAGCATCTGCAAGACTGCCTTGCTGGGAACCAGATTTACGATGGACGCCGCCTTTTTTAAGGATAAACTTTCACAGCAAGGTATTGAGGTGATGACCCCTGATGCGAGTGAGCGGCAGTTCGTTCACCATACCATATTTGCCGAACTGGACAGGGGCTTACTGCTAACGGAAACAAAAGTCCGTTATCTCGCTATTATCGAAAACCTGATCGCAAAGGGTGCCGAATCCGTCATTTTAGGCTGCACAGAAATCCCGCTGCTGATCAAGCCCGAAGATTGCACGGTCCCGGTTTTCGATACCATGCTGATTCATGCCAAAGCCGCCGCCAGGTTCGCATTAACCTGATGTCGGCTATTCCTTATAGATCTAATTAAATCTCATCGTGGAACCCGTCTATATTATTGGCGCCGGCGCTATCGGCAAGGTACTGGCCGTTTGTCTGAGTAAGGATGGCAAGAAGGTCGTCTTACTGCGCGGCAGCGTGGGCAACGGCGAAACACACAGGGAAAACATCCGCGTGACCCTTCTTTCACAGGAAATAATTGAGGCGGAAGTAACGATCGATACGCTTGGCAACTACCGTAGTTTAGAAGGATTGGTCGTGCTTTGTAATAAATCGTACGGCAATGTGGCTATAGCTGATGCTTTAAAACACAAAATTGGCCACTCCCCCATTGTACTCTTGCAAAATGGCCTGGGTGTGGAGCAAGCGTTTATTGACTTTCCGGCTGTTTACCGTTGTGTGCTTTTCGTTACCAGCCAACCGGTCTCAGATACGAAGCTAAACTTTAAGCCGGTAGCTGTATCGCCTATCGGAAGGATCAGTGGCGGTGACGAAACTTCCCTTGGCCATATTGTCCGTTTACTTAACACCCCCTATTTTGGTTTTAGAGCTGAGCATGACATTCAACCCGTCATCTGGAAAAAGGCCATTATCAATAGCGTGTTCAATTCGGTTTGCCCGCTGCTTGACATAGACAACGGCATCTTTCACCGGAACCCGCAGGCTTTGCAAATTGCGGAAAGCTTAGTGGCCGAATGTCTGTGCGTAGCGGGAGAACAGGGCATTAACCTTGACCTGGCAGAGGTGATGGGTAGCCTTTTGCTTATCAGCCGATCTTCGGACGGGCAGTTTATCTCCACCCTGCAAGACATCCGGAACCACCGGCCTACCGAAATAGCGACACTCAACCTGGCCATCGCCGGAATGGCCGCAACGGAACAGGCTATTATCCAAACCCGTTTGCTGGGCCAGTTGATTTTGTTAAGATCTCGGCTATAAATTAACCATTAAAACAAAAAATCAAATGAAAACAATTGAACCTGTACAATCATCTCAGTTAGCTGTCTCACCGGGGCCCTTCATCACAGGCGTAAAAGCCAACGGATTCTTATTCTTATCAGGCCAGGTGGGCATTGACCAGGGCGGTAAACTGGCGAATGATTTCGATCTCGAGGTGCGGCAGATATTTACAAATATTGATGCTGTCCTGTCGGAACAAAAGCTGACGTTCGACAACATTGTGAGCGTTACGATATACTTAAAAGACATGCAGAATTTTAAACGTCTTAACGATATTTATAAAACGTACTTTAACGGCTATTATCCGTCAAGGACCTGTATCGCGGTTTTAGAACTGCCGTTAAAAGCTAATGTCGAATTGACTATCACTGCCTCAATCAATAACTGATTAACTGGAATCCCGAATAGAACAGCTGTTGTATCGAAAACGGACAATTTTATGGTCGGGATCGATCTACGCGGCTGATGAACAGGCTTTTGGGAGATTGGCATTTTATTCGCGCGCAAAATGGCCGGAGAAACCCTTTTATGCTCCAAAACTATTTCAAAACGGCCTGGCGCCACCTGCTGCACAACAAATTCTATAGCCTGATCAATATTACCGGTCTCGCCGTCGGCCTCGCCGTTGGCATCATGATCCTACTTTGGGCCCAGGACGAACTGAGCTATGACCGGTCCTATCCGCAAAGCAACCAGCTCTACCAGGTCTGCGCCCATATCGGCACCGGCAGTTCGGCACAAGTGTGGGGGGGTACCCCGGCTCCGCTGGCAGTTTATGCCCGTCACTCCATGCCCGGCGTCATTGGCGTAGTCAGGGTAGAAGGCCGCGGATCGTTATATTTCAGCTTTGGCGATA
>JBIOHG010000130.1:0-3040 GCA_044448765.1 Sphingobacteriales bacterium
ATTTTTAACCCCTGCCTGCCGGCAGGCAGGTTTCGTCTTTAATTTACTGTTTATGTATTTGGGCAAAAAATAGTATTATTGCTTAGTAAGCAACAACCAATTAGGTTTTTCGCGTATAACACGTAACCAATAATAGATCTAAGCATATGCTCTCACTGCGTATGTCTAAGTTTTTACCGAAATTTTTTGTGCTTGCCGGCATATGTCTATTTTGCCTGGCCTCAACCGGTATTGCCCAGGTTCCGGTACGTATAAGCGATACGCTTAAACAACAAATATTAAGGTATAACCAGGTCGCTTACCTTGAAGATGTCAGTAACAAGCTAAGCCTTGGCCAGATTAAAAGCACCGGTCAGTTTAAAATAAATAACGACGCGACACCTGTAACCCGCGATGTCAATGCCGCATGGTGGTACCGTATCAGGATCACCTCCGACCCATCGTCGAAAAACAGCTGGATATTAGAATTTTTCGACCAAACCATCGATAGTATTACCGTTTATTCGCCCGGCAGTCGCGGCAAGTACTCAGCGATCCTATTAGGCAGCAGCCGGCCTTTTTCCGCACGGCTTTACCACCACAAAAATTTCAGCCTGAATATAAGTAACAGCCACGCAGGTACCCTGGATTATTACATCCGCATAAAATCGCATCAGCCGGTTAATGTTGTCATCGTATTGCGGTCTGTAAACTGGTTTATCAGCTATGCACTCGACGAATACTTTTTCTTTGGCGTGTTTTACGGGATGATACTCGTGTTCGGGTTATACAACCTGATGATGTTTTTTGCCATGCGGCAACGGCAGTATTTGTATTATATAGCCTATAACCTCAGCATCGGGCTGTATGAAATGTGCGCCGATGGCATCGCCTACCAGTATATCTGGCCCGGCGCCCCGGTATGGAACGAGTACGCGTACGGCGTGGCGATATTTTCGGCGAGCATTTTTTCAATGCTGTTTGCCCGAAGCCTTTTAAATTTAAAAGTGAACGCGCCGGGGTTAAACAGGCTCATCTGGTGTGCAATCGGTTTACGATGTCTGTTTTTTATAGGCTGTGCAACCATTGACCATGCGTGGTTCA
The DNA here is from genome assembly GCA_044448765.1 of Sphingobacteriales bacterium. GTDB lineage: Bacteria > Bacteroidota > Bacteroidia > Sphingobacteriales > Sphingobacteriaceae > Mucilaginibacter. Next base: position 1,084 of record JBIOHG010000130.1, read on the forward strand.
GCTATAAGGCTATCGAATTTATACCCCTAACCCTGTCTTGCTATGCGGGTTGGTACGTGTTGATTAAAGGCTATCGCCCGGCACGTTTTTTTGTTATTGGTTATTCATTTCTGCTATCGGGATTTATCATTAAGACATTAATAACTTTTAACATCTGGTGGTACAATGTTAGTGCAACGGCCTATTACACGCTTAGCTTTTGTTTTATTATGGAAATGGTTTTTATATCGTTTGCCATAGCAGATAAGTTGCGCATCCTTAAAAAGAAGGAAGAAGATGCGCAAGCCCGGGTTATAAGGCAACTAAAGCTAAATGAGGAGATGATGGATGCGTTGAATAAAAATTTGGAGGATCAGGTGCACGACCGTACGAGGGAACTGCTTTCAGCCAACCGGCAATTGCAATTACAGTCTGAAGAGATTTCGCGCATGAACGTGCTGCTCGAAAAAGACAATACGATGCTGCATCACAATATCGAAAAGATTACCCACGACAGGGTGATGTCTGCCGAAGTCGATTTCGGCGAGTTTAGCAAAATATATCCGGACCGTGAGACCTGTTTTAAATTTCTGTCCGACCTTAAATGGGAAAAAGGATACACCTGCCGCAGGTGCAGCAATACGCATTACGGGCACGGCCATTTGCCGTATAGCCGGCGCTGTTCCAAATGCGGTTATGAAGAGTCGGTAATAGCTTATACCATGTTGCAAAACACCCGCATACCTATCAATAAGGCGTTTTACATGATATTTTTGATGTACTCCACCAATGGTAAAATATCATCCCACAAATTATCTGAAATACTTTCCATCCGGCAAAGTACCTGCTGGGCTTATAGCTCACGGATTAAAAAAGCGATGAGCGCCAGGAAAAAAGAGGCCAAAAATGCTGGTGACAAGGGCTGGAGCAGGCTGGTAATAGAGCATAATTAGCTGGTAATGCCGCTCCACGGCCTTAACCACCGATCTCTTTCTTAAAAATTAAGTTGTGAAGCAACCGTATCAGGTATAGTTGTGCTCTTCGCCAAAAACGATTACGGCACGTGTGTAACGCATATTTTACAATAATCCCGCTTGCGCTTGAAGCGTATTAAAAACCGCATAACATATTATTAGTCAACTATTTATGAATATTTTATTTGCTTTTGTGAATTCAATTCACGTAGATTTGTAGTACCTGATATAAACCGGCGAACCCCTGCTGCCAAAACTATTAAGAAACACCCGGTTGCCTTGCGGGTAATATATTTGAGCTATTTAATCGAAGGTTAACAACCGCCCGGATACCGCACTCGAATATGAATTCAATTGCCAATAAAAACCAATAATAATATGAAAAAACAACTTCGTAACTTTTTAACCCGCGCCGGTATAGTGCTGGCGATGGTGTCGATCGCGATATCCTGTAAAAAGGATCAAAGCGCGCCGCTGCAGGCTACGCAGGCCACTGACATTCACATTACCCCTAACACGTCAAGGGTCACGTACCAGCTTATTTGGTCCGACGAATTTAACGGTACCAGTGTCGATGGTACCAAATGGACCATGGAAACCGGCAATCCCGGTGTAAACAACGAAAAGGAGTATTATCAGGCATCGAACGCCACCGTCACGGGCGGTAACCTGGTGATCACCGCCAAAAATCAAAGCGTTGGCGGGTTTCCGTACACATCTGCAAGGATGAACACATCGGGGAAATTTTCATGTCAGTATGGCCGGATTGAAGCGAGCATCAAGCTGCCCGCATTCCAGGGCTCATGGCCGGCATTCTGGATGCTGGGCACCAATATCAATTCTGTAGGCTGGCCCCAGTGTGGTGAAATTGATATCATGGAGCAGATAAACACCGCAAGTACCATTTACGGAACCATCCACTGGTTTAACAACGGTAATGCGCAGTATGGCGGCACAACTACAACTTCTGTAACAGGCTATCACCTGTATGCCGTGCAGTGGGA
>JBIOHG010000131.1:0-2899 GCA_044448765.1 Sphingobacteriales bacterium
AATTCAACAATTGTACCCATGATACTAAACTACCTAAAAATCGCCTGGCGTAATTTGATTAACCAGAAGTTATATAGCCTCATCAACATTTCCGGCCTTGCTGTAGGGTTGGCCGTTTGCATGATGATCATGATGTATGTGGCTCATGAAATGAGTTACGACCGTTTCCACAAAGATGCCACTCGCATTTTTGAGCCGAGCGCTATGCTGAAGATGGGTGGCATCCAGGTTAACATGCAAAATTTCAGCTATGTAAGCGGTCCGCTTATTAAACAAAGCCAGCCGGTTGTTGAGGCTTCGATGCGGACGCTGCCCTATTTTAGCGAGGACCCGGTTGTGGTAAGCCATCCAGGAGCGGCCGCTAATAAGTTTGTCGAAAATAACCTGCTATTTGCCGATGTGGGGTTTTTTAATTTCTTTTCATTTAAACTGGTCTCGGGTGCGGCGGGTGATGTATTAAAAAGACCTTTTACAGTTGTCTTGTCAGAGGATATGGCCCAAAAGTATTTCCCCGGTCAAAACCCCGTGGGTAATACCATTTTAATAAAGACGGATAGCACTTATACTTACCAGGTTACCGGCGTAGCAGCGAATGCCTCATCGAACTCGTCTATCAAATTTAACTTTGTTACATCATTGGAAAGCCTGCAGGCTATGAAAGAAGCGCCAAGATATGCAGGTGCTCCCGGAGTTGGGCCGGGCTCATATACATTGTACCTCAAGGTAAAACATCCTTCTGATACTGCCACCCTCAAGCGCAGCATCAACGCTACGTTTTTCGATAATAAAGGAGCCGACGCTATGAAGTTCGCGTTAACACCTCTGGCCGACACTCACTTAAATAGCTTCAATAATTCGTCAGATTTAAAGTATCTAAAAATATTCCCCCTGGTTGCCATGCTCATCTTACTGTTGGCATTGGTTAATTACATGAGCCTTTCAACAGCGCGGGCAACGTTAAGAGCAAAAGAGGTAGGTGTGCGCAAAGTGTCCGGCGCAAGCCGAAAAACTATCGCAGTTCAATTTTACGTAGAATCGGCGCTATATGCCCTGCTATCTTTTATATTGGGGTATTTCTTATGTTATTTAATAACTCCTTTGTTTTTAAATACACTCCAACTAAAAATAGACAATTCGTTTTTACACAGTCCGTTGGTTTTAACACTGCTGTTTGCTTTGTTGCTGGTTACAATTCTTATAGCCGGCAGCTATCCATCCCTGGTATTGTCGGCATTTAAACCTATAACAACTTTAAAAGGGAAAATGAGCAAGCTAACAGGCGGTATCACCGTGCGTAAGGTATTCACAACCCTTCAATTCACCATTTCCGTTGCGCTTATTATTTGCGGAATTGTAATCGACCGCCAGCTCTATTTTTTCCGGCATGCTGATACGGGTGTTAATAAGGACAATGTGGTGATGATACCTATCAGCAATAAGGTCGGTAAAAACTACCGGGCGCTGAAACACGATATCCAGTCGCTCGGCGGGATAAGCAATGTGGCCACTTCTCAGCATGCTATGTTCGGTGGTTTTGATATGAACTCATTTAATGGCAAAACCAAAGGAGAAACCGTCCTGCTAGTCAAGATGGTTGTTAATGAGCAGTTTATCAATATGGTTGGTCTTAAATGGAAATACCCCCCGGCGCCGAACACCATACGGGCAAGCCGCACAAAAACGATTATTAATGAAGAAGCAATCGCCGCGCTCCACTTGCCGGCCAATCCTATAGGCAGCATCATTCAATCGGGTAATCAAAAAATTGAGATAACGGGCGTATTAAAAAACTTCAATTTCACTTCGATGGCGTCGGCGATCAGGCCTCTCACTTTAATGATATTGAGCGACACGGATTCTTACCTGCAACGGTTTGGTTGTAACTTGTTTGCAAAAATAAAACCACATACCAACCTGCCCACCTTATTGGGTAAGATGCAAGTCGTTTATAAAAGGTATGATTCACAAACACCTTTTAGCTATACTTTTATGGACGATGCCTTTAACAAACAGTACCAGGCCGAAGATCGGCTTGCGTCCATTTTCAGCATCTTTACCTGTATAACCATCATGCTTGCTGCGCTTGGATTATTTGGCCTGGCCGCATTCACCATTGAACAGCGCACAAAAGAAATAGGGATCCGCAAAATTTTAGGTGCAAGCCTGGCCTCTATCAATACCATGCTTTCCAAAGATTTTCTGAGGCTGGTTTTCTTATCTATTATAATTGCTTCACCGATAGCCTGGTGGGCCATGCATAACTGGCTGCAGAATTTTGCATACCGTATAACCATATCTTGGTGGGTTTTTGCTATAGCGGCTGCAGTAGCGGTGTTTACAGCAATCGTTACGGTAAGTTATCATGCTTTAAAAGCCGGGATCGCCAACCCGGTAACAAGTTTAAGAAGCGAATAGCCCGGTTTATTGCCGTGGTGGTAAAATTGGCGGCCGTGCAACGTTTTTAACGCAAAATGGTCTATAGATTAAACTTAGAATAGCCTTATGTTAAAAAACTACTTAAAGATCACCTGGCGCAACCTGCTTCGGCATAAAGCTTTTTCGCTGATAAATATTTCAGGCCTTGCAATTGGTATGGCCAGCTCTGCGCTGATATTGTTCTGGATACAAAACGAACTAAGCTACGACCAGTTTCACGCAAAAAAGGACCGCCTTTATACCGTTTACAACCGCTCGGTTTTTGATGGCAAGCTTTGGTGCTGGAACACTACGCCCAAGGTAATGGCGAAAACCCTAAAACAGGATTATCCGCAAATTGAAGAGGTATGCCGCACCAACGGCTGTAATATTCTGTTTTCCATTGTCGATAAGCACCTTAATGTAAACGGCAATGTTACCGACCCTGGTTTTCTTACAATGTTCAGCTTTCCGAAGCTTAGCG
>JBIOHG010000132.1:0-2884 GCA_044448765.1 Sphingobacteriales bacterium
ATATCGGGGTAATATCGCTTGAGAAGGCGACACCGACCACGAACGGCACAGCTTATTTGATGAAGATAAATAACATAGCGTTGAAATTATTTAGTCTCTCGTTTCCGCCGGGAGGAGATATCAGCTTTATGCTGTTCGGCAACCCGGGGACAGATGCGCAGCCCGAAAGCCTGGGCTGGTATGGGGCGTATGTAAAAAGTTAAATATTAAAGTATCTAGAAATGCCATTTAAAGACGCGGTAAAAAGGTTGCTTTCCTCGGTGGAGCATGTAAACAGTGAAGCTTATGCCTCTAACTTGCAAGCGCTTCAGCTAATTATTGGCGATCCGGCAAATGGCATCAGGTTTATTATATTTTCAAGCGGCGGCATGGGTCATCAGTCTACAGCTGCGAACATAATCTATCGGCTTGCCGCTTTAGGATTAAAGGGTATTCACGATGTGATTTATTTTGGGCAAGATCTAAAAAAGATCGCTACTCTTTTCCCGCAATTTGACCCAACGAGACCGCAGACCCCCGTTGTTATACAAAATGCGACATTTAATTTTATTGAATCTGATGCTTTTGAGAAATCTGCGGCGACAGTTCAGAAAATTGGGATAGTTGGTGGTATCGATGGAGTAAACTATGCAAATTATGCCACAGCATTTAAAATAAGTTATTTATTGGCGCTCCAACCCTATCAATGGAAACAGGAAGATAGTGTGATACAAATTGGCGACACCGAAGGTAATTTTAACAGGTTTCTGGATAAAAACACGGCGTTAAAAGAGTTATCATTTTCCAAAAGAGGTTATTTTATTGCTGATCCGGTGATGAGCGCCGCCTACGTAAGGTATTTCCAAAACTCACAATATGCCGACAAATATGATACGTACAGCTTAATTACAGCAGCTGTGACGGGTTCCAAAGTAAATATGATGCCGCTGTACGGCTTAGCTGTATACGACCACGCTGCCTACGTTGGTGCTGATATCATGCTTTTTAACCTGGTTACATCGGTGGTCTATGCCCAGGAAAATACAAATAAGGTAAGCAATAAGGTCAAGGGAGCCGTTTTAACTGTTATATCAGAGTTACCGGCAGAAACATATGAACGCTTTAGCGGCCTGATCGCTGGTACAGACGACCGTCTTACCGACAATCCGCTAAAAGAATGGATTGCTGCCCATTCTTTGCCCGAAAGAGTAAAATTACTGAACTATGATGACCACGGGTTGCCCGCTGCCTTAACCGCACTTGAAACCAATCCTACGCACATCGTCGTTGTAAACATGGGAAATTTACCGCTATATGCTTTCAATTACCTGTATTCTGTGGCTGATATGCCCACGGTATTTGAAGGTGCGGCGACAAACAGCCTGGTCCTGAATTTTGGTAAAAACTATTTTGCACTTCCCAGCGGTTTGAATGAAGATTTTATTTTATATCCAACCTTACCTCTTAATGCAGCGGCCCCAGCGGAAGAACCCGAAGCGATGAAGGATATAGGAACAATAATACAGTCAACGCTGCAGGAATGGGAACGGGATTTACAAAACGAACATGCGTATAGTAATCCTGCTATTCTTATTGGGTTAGCGGTACTAATTGCTTTTGAAAGCGCCGGAAAACCGGGTCCTGCCTATTTCAAATCGCTGGGTGATTTTTTTCACAGCCAACAGGAGGATAAAATGTTAATGGGGGTATTTTACCTGATACAATGGTTAAATCATTACAAAAAATAAGATGCCACAGGACACAATAACATTAAAAAGCCTTTACTTATCTATTCAAACACAGATAGAAAGTGGGCAGGGTACGTTCAATCTCGTGCCTGATGTGTTGAATACCGATAATATTGGGACATTTTATTCAAGTATTGTAATTGGCGGTACACTCTCAATAACCAACGCTGCGTTACAGCCCGCCACCTGGAGTGATAGCCTCAACGAGTTTACGCTTTCGGGCAACAGCGATTCGTTCGGCGAAGGAAATATGCTCGTTTCGTTCATTTTCAGTAATACCGAAGTTGGGCTTCTATCAGATCTGACGGCTACCCTTCATGACGGCTCATGGTCGATTGACGGAATCGATTGGTTTTCTCTATCCAACCCGTTCATAGGTGTAAAGGTTTACGAAAGCGATATGCCGATTGTCGGGTCGACCGGTGGTACCATAAATACAGGGGTAAGCCTTACGGTACAAATGAGTTATCCTGTTGTAAATAATACGTGGCTTTTTCAGGGAAACTTTAATTCACCATATCCAGGTATATCCAATTTTTTTCAATTAGTTGGCGGGGTAAATCTGACAGCCGCATTACCTCAACCTTTTAGCACGCTTACCGATTTAGGATTGAAGGAAATTGATATAATGTACGACACTGTGGCAAGCAGTGTAAATTATATAAGTATCAATATAAGTACCGCTCCGACGTATGTTTGGCAAATATTACCCAAGCTTGCCATCACCAACATCGGTATCACCTCTACGGTAACTAACCCGGGCAATTCTAAAACCCGCGCTGTAAGTTTTAATATTACCGGAAGTTTTACCATCGGGGCGTCGGGCGCTAATAACCTGGTTTTAACGGCTACTGTGCCAAATTTTAGTGCCTCGGCACAACTCATTTCAGGCACCATCCAGCTTGGCGATCTCATTAGCATGTTTTGGAGCGGGACGTCTATCAATTTAAAATCAGAAATTACCGCATTTAACCTTCAGATCGCGCCAACGCAAAAAAACTATTCCCTCGACTGCGGTATCACGTCTGACTGGACATTTTTCACTATACAAAGCCCAAGCCTGAGTTTCACCATGACCGGTTTACTGTTGGGGGTGAGCAGCCAGCAAGGAGCAATTTCGGGCAAAATTACCGGGACGTTCCATATCGGGCCGACAA
>JBIOHG010000133.1:0-2861 GCA_044448765.1 Sphingobacteriales bacterium
AGAAAAAGAGAAGGCGAAATTTAAGCCTCACCTATATCCTCTCCAAAGGAGAGGACTTGGAACGGGCTGTGATGAAGCCTACTATATCATCAAATCACTACCAAACTAATAGAGATTTTCTTAATTTCGCAGCCTTATACCTGAAAATACGCGATGGACTATCAATTTGCAGCTATAGAAAAAAAGTGGCAGAAGTTTTGGGCCGATCATCAAACATTCAAAGCCGAAGACAAAACCACCAAACCCAAGTATTATGTGCTTGACATGTTCCCCTATCCTTCGGGTGCGGGCCTGCATGTGGGGCACCCGCTGGGCTATATCGCATCTGATATTTTCGCACGCTATAAACGGCTAAAGGGCTTTAATGTACTCCACCCGATGGGGTATGATTCGTTCGGCCTCCCGGCTGAGCAATATGCTATTCAAACCGGGCAGCACCCTGCAATCACAACTGAAGCAAATATCGCCACCTATCGCCGGCAGCTGGACCAGATCGGTTTTTCTTTCGACTGGAGCCGCGAGGTACGCACCAGCTCGCCCGATTTTTATAAATGGACGCAATGGATATTTATGCAGCTGTTTAATTCGTGGTATAACGAGGATGCGGACAAAGCAGAACCGATCGATCAACTGGTTAAACATTTTGAGCAGACTGGTTCGGCAGGCATCAATGCGGTTTGTGACGAAGAAGTGCTAACCTTCATGGCTGAAGAATGGACGTCTTTCACACGCGACGAAAAACAGGCGGAGTTATTAAAATACCGCCTCACCTATTTGCGCGAAAGCACGGTAAACTGGTGCGCGGCGTTGGGGACGGTACTCGCGAACGACGAAGTAAAAGATGGTTTTAGCGAACGGGGCGGCTACCCGGTGGAGCAAAAGAAAATGATGCAATGGAGCATGCGTATCACTGCTTATGCCGAACGCTTGCTGCAGGGGCTGGATACCATCGACTGGCCGGAGCCTTTGAAGGAAATGCAGCGCAACTGGATTGGCAAAAGTGTGGGAGCGCTGGTGAGATTTAGCCTCACCCCGGCACTCTCCAAAGGAGAGGGCGTTTTACCGAGCGATGATGCGGTCATCGAAGTATTTACCACCCGCGCGGATACTATTTTTGGCACCACATTTTTGGTATTGGCGCCGGAGCATGAACTGGTGACCGCGTTGACGACGGCTGTGCAGAAGAAAGATATTGAAGCGTATATCCTGCAGGCAAAAAAGAAATCGGAGTTGGAACGGATGTCAGATGCTAAAACGGTGTCGGGCGCATTTACCGGCAGTTATGCGATAAACCCGGTTAATGGCGAAAAGATCGGGATCTGGATCGCGGATTATGTGCTTGCCGGTTATGGAACCGGCGCCGTGATGGCGGTACCATCGGGCGACCAGCGCGATTATCTTTTTGCGAAGCATTATAACCTGCCTATTGTGCAGATCATCGATATACAAAATATTGAAAAAGAAGCGGACCCCACCAAGGATGGCAGGTATATCAATTCCGGCTTTATCAACGGACTAACCTATAAAGAAGCTACTGCCGCTGTGATAGCCAAACTGGAAGAAACGGGCGCGGGAAAAGCAAAAATAAATTACCGCATGCGCGATGCCATTTTTGGGCGGCAGCGCTATTGGGGCGAGCCCGTGCCGGTTTATTTTAAAGACGGTCTGCCCTATTTGATCGACGAGGCTGATTTGCCGCTGGTACTGCCGGAAGTAGATAAATATTTGCCGACCGAAGACGGCGAACCGCCATTGGCAAGGGCAAAGGACTGGAGATATGAAAGTCGGAAGTCCGAAGTCGGAAGTTCGAAGTCGGAGAACGAAGATCAGTTTTATGAATTTGAACTAAGTACCATGCCGGGTTGGGCCGGTTCGAGCTGGTATTGGTATCGCTACATGGACGCGCATAACGACAGCGAGTTCGCATCAAAAAAGGCCATTGAATACTGGAAGGACGTGGACCTGTATATCGGCGGCTCGGAGCATGCTACCGGGCACTTGCTGTACAGCCGGTTCTGGAATAAATTCATGAAGGACATCGGCCTGGTGGTTGAAGAAGAGCCTTTTAAAAAATTAATCAACCAGGGGCATATACAGGGCCGTTCGAACTTTGTGTATAGGTTAAACTATTTTTTAAATCCGAAAAGCGCTTTTGTTAATATTGAAGACGAGGTCAATTGGCATGATGAGGCTATCCATAAACTCCCTTTAATATTTGTATCAAGTGAAATAGTCGAAAAAATCAGATACATTAAAGACTATAGAGAGTTTACCGAAAACTTAATTAACGACGGCTATCTAAAAGACGAATTGCAAAGTGTTAATGGAAAAATATTTTTAACCCATAGTCCAGAAACTATTGTTAGTAAGATCCACGTTGATGTCAATATCGTGGAAAACGATGTTTTGGATTTTGATTCCTTTAAAAAATGGCGGCCTGAACTTCACAATGCAATCTTTTTATCAGATGGTGGCAAATACATTTGTGGCGTTGAGATCGAAAAAATGTCGAAATCAAAGTTCAACGTGGTTAATCCCGACGATTTGATCGCGCGTTACGGAGCGGATACGCTGCGTATGTACGAGATGTTTTTGGGCCCGCTGGAACAAAGCAAACCATGGAATACCAACGGCATCGAGGGCGTTTTTAAATTCTTGCGTAAGTTCTGGCGGTTATTTCACGATGAGGCATGGAATTTTAAGGTATCGGACGAGAAAGTCACGAAAGCCGAATTGAAATCATTGCATAAGATCATTCATAAGGTGGAGGAAGATATAGAACGCTTCTCGTTCAATACCTCGGTTTCAAGCTTTATGATCGCGGTAAACGAGTTAACCGATCTGAAATGTAATAAAAAAAG
>JBIOHG010000134.1:0-2847 GCA_044448765.1 Sphingobacteriales bacterium
ATAGGGGGTGAAAGATATTTGCATTCAAGATTTTTTACTTCAATCCCTGTTCCAGATCATTAACTTGCTAATATAAAGTAAATTGCGTTTTATTTGTTGGCATTTGTGTAACGATAGCGAACATGGGACTGCCCGGTTTTGGGGTGAATATAATAATGCGTCCCGTATCTCACCCGGAACGCACCACGTTTGTATTTCAACTAAACCCCAAATAGGAACCAAGAGTCAAGAATCAAGAGCCAAGACAGATATTGCACATTGACTTTTGATTCCTGGCGCTAATACAAGCTCACTCTGAGCGAAGGCTTTTTACCGGGTTTACCAGTGCCGCTTTAATAGCCTGGAAACTGATAGTGAATAGGGTGATGATCAATGCCATAACCGCGGAGATCACAAATACCCATGGCCCTATGCTGATGTGATAGGCATACTTTAGCAGCCAGTTGTGCAGGTAATAAAATGCTACTGGTGATGCAATAACGCAACTGATCACCACAAGTAACACAAAATCTTTGGACAACAGCACCCAGACCTGGATTACCGATGCGCCCAGTACTTTCCGGATACCGATCTCTTTAGTGCGTTGTTCGGCAACGTAAGCTGCAAGGCCAAATAATCCAAGACAAGAAATAAATATAGCCAGTGCTGCAAAAATGCCTGCCAGTGTGCCTATCAATGACTCCAATTGAAACGTCGCGTTATAAGCTTCATCGGCAAAACGGTATGCGAACGGGAACGATGGATTGTATTTGCTGAATATATCTCCGATCTTTTTTAAGGCCTGCTGCGTGTTAACATTTGGGCTTAACCTGTACATTATAGCGCCGCCCCAGCCCGGATTATATACATAAAGTGCCGGCGTGGCATTATAAAACGGCGACCCGACAATTGCGTTCTTAACTACGCCAATAATGCGCAGGGGATGTTTGGTATATTCAGACGTTATCAGTTGATTCAGCGGGTTATTTAACCGCATTTTTTGCGCCGCGGCTTGATTAATGACGACGTTTAGCGTATCCGGAACGGTGCCGTCAGCAAAATCGTGCCCGGATACAAATGTCATCCCAGCTGTTTCAAAATAGCCGGACGAAATTCCCACAGTAGCCATCCCGATCGATTCGCCGGGTTTCTTTCCAGGAAAGTTAAATATGGCGAACGAAGCTGGAAAGTATAGCATATTACCGCCTCCCTTGGTAACGCTTGCCACCTGGCCGCTTTCTAAAAGATCATGTTTAAGTTCATTGTAATTTTTTTCAATATCAGCGGAATCATCCGAATATAACAGGCCGTCCACATTATAACCTTTGGGCCTGTCCTTTGCATAGCGAAGCTGCTGATAAATGATCAGTGTGCTGATGATAAGCGCGATGGAACACGTGAATTGCACCGCAACCATTATTTTACGCGGCAGCGATGCCCGTTTGCCTAATTGGACCGTGCCCTTTAAAACCTTCGCCGGTTTAAATGATGAAAGGTAAAAAGCCGGGCGACTTCCGGCCAACAGGCCCGTGACCAATACGTAACCTATCATAACACACCAAAACATGCCGTTGGTATAAGGTATCGTGATGTTACCGTATGTTATCGTATTGAATGAAGGCAGCACAAGTTGCACGATCAGGATTGATAATGCAAACGCCATAAAGGTGATCAGCAATGATTCTGTCAAAAATTGGAAAATCAGGTCGTGCCGCAATGAGCCGACCGATTTACGCACACCAACTTCGCGTGCACGTTTTTCGGCCCGGGCGGTCGATAAGTTTACAAAGTTGATACAGGCAATAACCAATACCAGTATCCCGATGATACCAAACATGCGCACATACGTTATAAAACCATCCACCGCCTTGCCATTTTTGAACTGGGTAAGTAAATGCCAGTTTTTTGCTGGCTGTAAGACCACCTCTATTTTGTCGAGTTTGTCGTGTTTGGCAATGATGTTTTTTATTTTACTTTCAAAGGCAGCAACGTCAGCGCCCGGTTGTAACTCTACATATTCGGGGTATGAATAATTTCGCCATACCGTGCGTTGCTTTTGTTCGGCAGGGTTTAATTCTTCGATCAAACTTGATGGCAAAAGAAAGCTGAACTGTAAAGTTGAATTAACAGGCACATCTTTCATGACACCGGTAACCTTGACGTTAGCCTGGTTATCTATACGGATCACTTTATCTGTCGGATCCTGGTTGCCAAACAGCGACTTAGCAACCGATTCGGTTAAAATGATAGAATTTGGGCCTGCAAAAACTGAATTAACGTTACCTTTGACCAAAGGATAAGGGAACATCTTTAAGAAATCGGCGCCTACGGTCAAGCCCCGGGGATTGAGTTTTTTGTCGCCGACGACCAGGCTATGCGATCCTCCCCAATCCGTTTCCGACGCATATTTTACTTCAGGATAGTTCTTTTTAAACTCATCTATCAACGGCAGCGCCGACCCGCTTTGCGTTTGTATTTCACCACTTTCATAAAAATTCAGTTTTACCTGGTACAATTGATTGTAATCAGGTAAGAAACTGTCATAAGCATATTGGCTATATACCCAAAGCCCAATCAGCAAAGCCACGGCCATGCCGGCTGCCAGACCTGTAATGTTGAGTGCGCTGTAAACCTTGTTGTGTGCCACGTTGCGCCATGCGATTTTTAAATAATTCTTGAACATATAATTGCGGGTTAATTTCTCATTTGACCACTTATGCGTGGTTGCATGGTTCGAAATTATGGCCGCAAATCTGGAATGATATGTCAAATTATAAGATGGCAGTTCTTTCTTATATTCAGCAGGTGTTTTTCCAGTCATCTCTTTGAATGCACGGTGAAAGGTACTTGGAGAGTTGAAGCCCGAAT
>JBIOHG010000135.1:0-2845 GCA_044448765.1 Sphingobacteriales bacterium
ACAATTGGCTGCAAAGCTACCAGTACAGGATTAATATATACTGGTGGGTGTTTGCGGCGGCCGGGGTGGGCGCATTGCTGATCGCCCTGGTTACCGTAAGTTTCCAGGCAATAAAAGCTGCGTTGATGAACCCGGTTAAAAGCTTAAGAAGCGAATAGTTAGTGGGCAGTTGTCAGTAAGCAGTTGCAGTAATGACCCAATGACCTAATGAACAAATGAACAAATGAACTAATAAACCAATCATGATAAAAAACTATTTTAAAATCGCGTGGCGTAATTTAACGCGGCAAAAACTTTATAGCCTGATCAATATATCGGGGCTCGCCATCGGCCTGGCTGTTTGTATGCTTATCATGCTTTACGTAGCTCATGAATTAAGCTATGACAGGTTTCATTTGAATGCGAAGCGGATATTTGCTTTAAACGAGCATGTAAACATGAGCGGACAGGAAATTAACATGCAATATACCAGCTATGCCAGCGGCCCGATCATCAGGCAAAGGATCCCGGGCGTTGCCGGTTATATGCGGACCCGTAAGGTTTACAAAGATGTAATCGTAGAAAGTCCTTTGACAGCAAATACCAAATTTTCTGAAAGCAAGATGTTTTTTGGCGACCCGGATTTTTTTACGTTTTTCTCTTTTAAGCTTTTGTCGGGCAATGCTTCAAACGTACTCAGCAATCCATTTTCCCTGGTGATCACCAGGAATATGGCCAAAAAGTATTTCGGAAATGAAAACCCCATCGGTAAAACCTTAAAAATTAAAACGGAAGACCCTTACCAGTACACAGTGACCGGTGTTGCAGAAAATGTGCCTTCCAATTCGAGTATCGATTTTAATTTCATCGCATCAAACGTCAGTTTGAAATCAATGCGTGAAGCGGCGCCAATCCTTAAGTCGCAACTTGTGCAGGGGGGAGCATTCTCTACGTATCTGTTGCTGGATCGTCAGCAAGATTCGGCGTCGGTGACGCGGTCCATTCAATCATTCATAAAAAATAAACCGGGCCCCAAAAATGATAGATTTCAGCTGATTGCATTAACAGATATGCACCTCAATATGGGCAGCGATTCGTCCAATACCAAATATCTTAAAATATTCCCGCTGGTTGCCGGCTTGATATTGCTGTTAGCTTTGGTTAACTATATGAGCCTCTCAACTGCGCGGTCGACATTAAGGGCGAAAGAGGTGGGGGTGCGAAAGGTAAATGGCGCAAGCCGGTCTTCACTGGCCTTGCAATTTTATATCGAGTCCGCCTTTTTTACATGCCTGTCCTTTGTGCTGGGTTATATGTTGTGCTGTTTCTTTAAACCCTGGTTTTTGAATATTCTGGAATTGAAGGTTGATAACTCGTTTTTGTATAGTACACCGGTGCTTTTGATGTTGTCTGGATTATTACTTATAACAGTGTTAGTTGCGGGCAGCTATCCTTCGGTGGTTTTATCAGGTTTTAAACCATCGATTACACTCAAAGGAAAGATGAGCAGGCAAACTGGAGGGGTCATGGTTCGCAAATTGTTTACCACCTTCCAATTTGCTATTTCGGTGGGATTAATCATCTGCGGAATAATAATAGACAGGCAATTGTATTATTTCAGGCACACTGACACCGGAGTTAACCGCGAAAATATTGTGATGGTGCCCATTACCAATAGCTTCGGAAAAAATTATCAAAGTTTTAAACACGATGTGATGGCGATAGCGGGCGTTACCCGGGCAGCCACATCGCATTATCCAATGTACAAAGGGTATGATATGTTTTTTCTGCATGACAAAGTTAAAAAAGAAGATATCGCCATGCCGATATTATCTGTCGATAAAGCCTTTATTCCCACACTGAATATTACCTGGAAAATACCGCCGGCATCTTATCGTATTATGACTTTGCCGAATACGGTTGTTATTAACGAAGCGGCAGTGTCGAAGCTGAATTTACCCGCCAACCCCATAGGTAAAATGATCGATTTCGGCGGTAAGTTGCAATACGAGGTAATAGCGGTGACAAGAAATTTTAATTTCAACTCGCTGCAAAGGATGGTTGAGCCCTTGTGCTTATTTATAACATCTGATACGACCAGGGATTGGGGATTGCAGGGCGGCTGCCTGTTTGCTAAGATAAAGCCACATACCAATTTGCCCACCGTTATCGCCGCCATCCAGGCCTGCTACAAAAAATACGACCAGGAAACTCCATTCAGTTACACGTTTATGGACGATGCATTTAATGGGCAATATAAAGCGGAGGATAAACTGGCATCCATATTCACATTGTTTACTGTGATAACCATTTTACTTGCTACACTCGGATTATTTGGTCTTGCGGCATTTACAATCGAACAGCGCGCGAAAGAAATAGGCATCCGAAAAATATTGGGAGCGAGCTTATCGACTCTTGCTGGGATACTGTCAGGCGATTTTCTAAAGCTGGTACTGTTGGCTATCCTGATTGCGTCGCCGGTTGCCTGGTGGGCGATGCATAACTGGCTACAGGGGTTTGCATACCGGATAGCCATACAATGGTGGGTGTTCGCTTTGGCCAGCTTTCTCGCAATTTTAGTGGCTGTATTAACCATCAGCTATCATGCGATAAAGGCAGCAGTTGCAAACCCGGTGAAAAGCTTGAGAAGCGAATAGTCAGTGGGCAGTGGCAGTTAATTACGATAATCGGTGAAATCATCAAATAACAATAATCGGTGAAATCTAAAATATCATGATAAAAAACTATTTAAAGATCGCCTGGCGAAACATCTGGAAAAACAAGGTTTTTTCGGCCATTAATATCATAGGCTTGTCGGTTGGCATGGCCGCCTGCATTGTTATTATGCTGTTTGTTTCGTACGAGA
>JBIOHG010000136.1:0-2835 GCA_044448765.1 Sphingobacteriales bacterium
CGGGGGTGTATAAATAATACCTGCCAGTTGCGCAGGCAGCCACGCGATGGTTTGTTTATTTAAAAAGCTTACACCAGTAATCGAGATAACAATGATGGTTACAAAAACACATGCCCATAAGCCCGGATATATCCGCAGGGCCCGGTTCCGGAAATAATCTTTCAGGTTATTATTTCGTTCGTACGATGCAGAGATCAAATACCCGCTGATCACAAAAAAGACTTTTACTCCTGGAAATAAGTAAAGGATATGCGTGGTTAAGGCGCTTACCGGGATATGTAAATGGCTGATGCAGTGATCAAAAATTACCTGGGTAGCAGCTATGAGTCTTAATAAATCAAAATTGTTAACCTTGAATTCAGCAGGTTTCTCCATAGAAATTCAGGGTTTGTTTTAGGTAGCGTTCCAACAAATGCATGGCTTATGGGTCAGTTTACTATATCAGCAAACAACATTTTTGCGGGGTTTGTTTTAACCGCCAGGCAAGCGCTATTCAGAATAAACGCTTTTTACCCTATCCCGGAGGTTGTATCCCGAGGCCATAACCTCGCCGTATGCACCGGTTGTGCGGATGGCGATCAGGTCGCCGCGAAAGGATGGCGGAAGCTCTACATCCTTTTGAAAACAGTC
Source organism: Sphingobacteriales bacterium (assembly GCA_044448765.1). Lineage (GTDB taxonomy): Bacteria > Bacteroidota > Bacteroidia > Sphingobacteriales > Sphingobacteriaceae > Mucilaginibacter. The sequence goes on from JBIOHG010000136.1 coordinate 631, forward strand.
AGTGCTTTCACATATCGGGCCAACCACATCATAATGAAGCTTTTCCGGCAAATCTCTAATCTCTGATCTCTGATCTCTAACATCCGACCCCAAATTCTCTATCTGGTGATAAGCCTGGTAAAGCATTGGCCGTATAAGCTCCGTCATGCCGGCATCTAACACCAGGAAGTTCTTCTTAATACCATTTTTAACATATAGCACCCTTGATATAAGCGCCGACGATTGAGCCACCAAGGCGCGGCCAAGCTCGAAATGAACTTCTTGTCCGGGTTTGATGTTCAGGAAATCCTTGAATACCTTAAAATAACTTTCGAAGTCGCATATCCCATTAGTGTCGGGGTTATGGTAATCCACGCCCAGACCGCCGCCGGTATTCAGCACCTTTACCGTAAAACCGTGGTCTTCAAACCAATCCTGTATCTCGTTAACCCGGATACAAAGGCTTTTATACACTTCCATATCCGTAATTTGCGAACCAACATGAAAATGTATGCCTACGAATTGAAGATGAGGGCACTTCCGTAATGCATCGGCAACTTCGGGAAGCTGGTAGGTGTTTACGCCGAATTTATTTTCCTCAAGCCCGGTAGTTATATAGTGATGCGTATGAGCATCCACATTAGGATTGATCCGTATGGCAATTTTGGCCGTTTTATTTTTGGCTTTCGCCAGATCGTTTATCACCACCAGTTCCTGCACCGACTCGGCATTAAAGCAAAAAATATCGGCATCTAATGCCAGGTTAATTTCCTTGTCCGATTTCCCCACACCTGCAAAAACCACGTTTTCCTTACCAAAGCCATGTTCAATAGCCGCTTTTACTTCGTTTCCGCTCACGCAATCGGCCCCAAACCCGTATGATTGGATAGTATCCAGCACCCGGGCATTAAAGTTAGCCTTCATCGCGTAATGCACATGAAACTCATACTTTGAAGAGGCCGCCCTGCACGCCTCTAAAGTTTTGCGCAGCACATCCAGGTCGTAATAGTAAAACGGCGTCTCTAATTGTTTAAAACGATTTATAACTCTTGTGTTGAACATGATTCTCATTTGTACTGCAGTACCACAAATAATAATACTGCTGCTATGCAAATTCGACATTGAAATTCCGAAATCCGAAATCAGAACAGTCTATTATGCAAGCTTCTTAATATTTCGGTTTTATCTTCCGTTTTGATCAATAACGACATATTGTGGTCGCTACCCCCGTATGATATCATCCGTAATGGTATATGTTTTACCGCCTCAAGCACACGTGCGGCATAGCCATGTTTTTCGGCGCCAAAATCGCCCACCACGCAAATAATAGTTTGATTTTTATCAACATCAACCGACCCAAAACCTAATAGCTCTGCGGTGATCTCATCCATATAAGTGGTGTCATCAATCGTTACCGATACTGCCACCTCCGAGGTTGTGATCATATCGATCGAGGTTCTGTAACGCTCAAACACCTCGAAAACGCGGCGTAAAAAACCGTGGGCCAAAAGCATCCTGCTCGACTGTATTTTTATGGCCGTTATGCCGTCTTTCGCGGCTATCGATTTTATCTGGTCCTTTTGGCTCGTATCGGTTATCAATGTCCCGGGTGCTGTAGGGTCCATCGTATTCAGCAGTCGCACCGGTATTTTATATTTCTGCGCCGGGAACACGCTTTGCGGGTGCAGTATCTTAGCACCGAAATAAGCAAGCTCGGCCGCCTCATCAAATGAAAGCTGCGCTATAGGTTTCGTCCCCTTCACAATTCGCGGGTCATTGTTATGCATGCCATCAATATCCGTCCATATCTGTACTTCTTCGCTGCGGATGCCCGCCCCGATCAGCGATGCCGTGTAATCGCTGCCGCCGCGCCGCAGGTTGTCGATCTCGCCAAAACTGTTGCGGCATATATATCCCTGCGTAATAAATAATTTAATTTGAGGATGCTTTTCCAGCAACGGTTTAATATGCTCCGTTATATGATCAACCATCGGCTCGTTGTCCTCGTCTATCTTCATAAAATCAAGCGCCGGCAGCAAAACAGACGGTATGCTGATTTCCTTTAAATAAACGTGGTATAGTGTGGTCGAGATCAATTCCCCCTGCGCCAGCACCACCTTCTCCTCGATCGTAGTAAAAAGGTCATTCGCCAGGTTGCTTAACAACAAAAAGTGATAGTCAATAACTTCTTTACCCTCGTCCAGGTATTCCTGTTTAGCAAATAGA
>JBIOHG010000137.1:0-2813 GCA_044448765.1 Sphingobacteriales bacterium
ATAATTATCAATTGTGCGCAGGGTCAGAAAACCGGCATAGCCCAAAATAGCGCCGAATAGCAAGCCCCCCACAGCCTGCTGTGCAAACAGCGTTAGCATATTAGATACATCGAAGTTTTGTGTACCGTTTTTTGCCGCTTCGGCAAAACATATGAACAGCACTACGGCAACGCCATCATTGAATAACGATTCGCCCGAAATTTTCAACTCAAGGGAATGCGGAATATTAGCTGTTTTTAATATAGCCATAACCGCAATGGGGTCGGTAGGCGAGATCACAGCGCCAAATAAAAGGCAATAAATAAATTCGATATGAGCATGAAAAAGCCAAAAGAGACACCAGGATAGAGTGCCTACGAGCAACGTGGATATGATGGTACCAATGGTGGAAAGAATAATGATGAACCAGCTTTCTTTTACCAGGCCGTTTGCGTCAATATGAATGGCGCCGGCAAAAAGCAGCAGGCTAAGCATAAAATTCATAAGCGCCTTTCGAAAATCGATCGCTGCGACAAGAGGTGCCACTTTTTGCATTAGCACGGGTACAAACTCACCTACGATTGCCAGCACAACAGAAAACAATAAGGCAAGCACCAGGATGCCGATGGTCGATGGCCATTTTATCCACCGATGATTTACGTAACCAAAAATCGCCGCTAATACGATTGTTGCCGACAAGATTTCATTGACGCTCATGTTATATAATATATCATGCAGTTTGCCTTAAATATATAAAAAAAATGGAGTTGGGCAATAAAACGCACTCCGTTTGGTGAAGTTGCTTTCGGCTTGCCTGCCGGTCATTCCAAGCCGTATTCCTTCAACTTGCGGTAAAGCGTTGCTACACCGATATTAAGCAGGCGGGCGGTTTCGGCGCGGTTACCGCGGGTATGGCTCAGCACGCGCTGAATATGCAATTTTTCGATGACCGAAAGGTCGAAAGTGGAAAGCGACGTCCCGGCCTTTTGCGGCTGCGCGCCCTGCAACTCATAGGGTAGAAAGGTTTCATCCAGGATATTGTCGTCAGCCAATATTACAGCCCGCTCGATAATGTTTTTCAATTCGCGGATGTTGCCCGGCCAGTTATACGCTTCCAGCTTTTCGACGAATTTGTCCGTCAGTCCGGCGAATTGCTTCTTCACCTTCAGGCCAAAATAATTCATAAAGTGGCCGGCCAGCGGCTTGATATCCTTTTTGCGGTCGCGCAGCGCAGGCAGCGTAATCTGGAACACAGACAACCGGTAATAAAGGTCCGGCCTGAATCCTTCCTTGCTCACTTCCTCCTGCAGGTTGCGGTTGGTAGCCGCCAAAATGCGCACGTTTACCTGGGTCGGTTTGGTATCGCCGATTTTTAAAAATTGCTGCGACTCCAGCACCCGCAGTAATTTGGCTTGCAGCTCGTGGTCCAGCTCGCCTATTTCATCCAAAAAAATAGTGCCGCCGTTGGCTTCTTCAAAAAGCCCCTTTTTATCCTTCACTGCGCCAGTAAAGGAGCCGGCCTTGTGCCCGAAAAGCTCGCTTTCCAGCAATTCCTTGGTAAAGGCGCTGCAGTTTACGGCTACAAACGCTTTAGCATGACGCGGGCTCGCCTGGTGTATCGCCTCCGCGAAAAGCTCCTTGCCGGTGCCGGTCTCACCCAAAAGTAAAACGGTCGTATCCGTTAAAGCCACTTTTTGCGCCAGTCTGATCACATCTGTGATCGCGGCCGATTTCCCAATCAACCGGTCGAACCCAAATTTATTGTTCAGTTTTTGCTCGAGCTCCCGAACCCGGTGCTGCAGCAGCGCCTTGTCCATCGCTTTGCTAACCAGCGGCATTATCTTTTCGTTATCGTCGCCCTTGGTGATATAATCAAACGCCCCCGATTTAATGGCTTTGACCCCGTCGTTAATCGTACCAAAGGCCGTTAATACGATAATCTCTGTCGCCGGCCAGTTTGTTTTTATTTGCGTGGTCAGCTCAATCCCGTTTATGTCTGGCAGCTTCACATCGCTGATCACCACCGGGATAACCTCCTGCTGCAATTTTTTTAATCCTTCCCTGGCGGTCGACGCGACAAGCACCTCATATCCCTCTAACTGGAGAATGCGGGCAAGCAGGTTGCGAAGCCGCTCTTCGTCGTCAATAATTAACAGGCTGTGCTTATGCATTTAAAACTGTATTGGCGGATGCTGCATATAATACTATCCTCAACTCCTTCATGTCAATGATGCAATATATCCACCCGTTTTAAGGAAACATTGCTTACCGGCTTAACCACCAGCGGGATTTTTTCTATACGCGTTTCGCTCGTATCCAGGCCAAAAGCCTGCGCTTCCGTTTGCGCCAATCTTTTTATGGCAAAATAGCTGTTCAATATAAATCCTTCTTTAAGGCTGAACTCATTATTGTACGAAAGGAATTTTTCAATGATCACAAATTGAAAGTCGGCGGCCAGGTTGAACCTGCGCAATGATTCATACCGGCTCAGGATGTCCAGTTCGTTGCGGGTCACCATATCTTCAACAACCTTTCTGAATAATACGTTTACCCTGGGTTGGATGCGGAAACCCAGGCGGAATTCAACACGTATAATCTTATCATCCTCAATTTCGTCAACGGTATATTCCATCGTATATGGATCATCCGTTCGCTCGATATGCAAAAACCAATATACATCCGCACGTTTCGGCTTCCGGCTCAGGATGGAGTACATGATCTTCTGCTCAATTTGCTTGCTGTTATTTGCTTTGGTGAGATAAATCAGATGCGTGGCATATTTGGATACACCCTGGTCTGCGCTAAGCGCCCTGAGCAACGGGATCTGGTCTTTC
>JBIOHG010000138.1:0-2762 GCA_044448765.1 Sphingobacteriales bacterium
CGATCAGCCCGTTAACCTGTTTTATTCCGGCGGCAGGTATCCTGAAGTTGTAGCCGCCATGGTAGTACGCGAGTTTTGGTAATTCCAGTTTTCCGGTTTGATTGGCAAATATGTTCCAATATTGCTCATAGGCTTTTGCAGCTATTGCGGTATCGGGTTCCGATTCCCATTCAGGAGCTTTTGCCCAGGCTTTTTGTGCAAACGCAAGGATGCGGGGTGCGATCATGTACTCCATTTGTTTAGCTGAGCGGATGTTCTCGCCCCAAAGCGCGCCTTGTACGCCCATAATGTTCCTTTTGCCTTCAGCAGTTAGTTGTATCTTTTTATCAAAATAGCCGGCCGGGAAAGGTTTGCCCGCAAAATCAATTGTTGCGTTGTGATAATAATTATATGGGATAAAAGACAATACCTTTTTTGTATCGAGAAAACCGAGCCACTCATCGCCGGGCTCGTGGAAGGAACGCTGGTAGCTAAGATCGAAATAAAAATAGTCGAAATTAGTTAATGTAGTTTTGTAACCGGCATTGGCTAATTGGTACGGAATATCCTCGTTGCCCTGCACATTGTACCAGGCATCCAGGGTTACGCGGTCTTTAATATATTGGGGTATAGTGACTATTTTTCTCGCGTTGTTGTTTTTTTGTGTGCCGATGGCCAGTTCTTCCCATGCAGATAGTCTTAGTTTATGTTTATCCAATATCTTTTTCGCGTTGATAAAATAATTTTGGAACACATCATTAATATCTTTTAAGTTATCCTTTTTCATCATGGCCTGCACTGCCGGCGACTTCTCCCAGGTGCCATTTGGTACCTCATCGCCGCCCATGTGGATCATATCCAGCTCTGCACCCGCTTCTTTATACATAGCAACTAATTCATCAATTACTTTTTCTACAAAACGATAAGTGGATGGCAGGGCAGGGTTCATCACATTATCATCAAACGCCTGGGCGCTGTTATACTTTGAGCTATCTTTCAAATCGGTTAACAGGTATTGTTCGGCAGCCTTCCGGTCTCCGGCTTTCATATACTTGCGGTATCTGGCCAGCATCGACCTTACTGCAGCCCGTGCATGACCCGGGGATTCAATTTCCGGGATCACCTTGATGTGCCGGGTTTTGGCGTATTTCAATATCTCGATAAAATCGTTCCTCGAATAATAACCGCTTCCCATTTTGTCAGCCGTCGTCGGGCCGGAGCCATAGGAAGGCTGCAGCCGTTGATCCTTATCGAATGGATATCCTCTTTGCGAGCCGACATCCGTCAGTTCCGGCAGGCCGGGGATCTCTATGCGCCAGCCCTCATCATCAGTAAAATGGAAGTGGAAAGTATTGAGCTTGTATAAAGCCATCAGGTCGAGTAGTTTGATGATCTCTTGCCTGGATTGAAAATTACGCGAAACATCCAGCATAAAAGCCCGCGCCGGGAACCTCGGCTCGTCGTGGATATTGACACAAGGAACCGATAAATTGGAATGCTTAACCGACCAGACCTTGACAGGCAGCAAATTTTTAAGCGACTGTATCCCATAGAATATTCCGGCGCCTGAGGAAGCAGAAATGGTAATACTTGTGTTAGTGACTACCAAATCGTAAGCTTCGAATGGCAGGGAGTTTTTTTGAAAGATGATATGTTTCTTACCCAACGTAAGTGGCATAGAATTTCCGGTAAGAGACTTGAATACCATTACCAGGTAATCCGCCTCATTTTTAAACAGGCTGCTGGCTACTATACTCACCTGGTTGTCCCAGGTAAATATGCCTGCAGTTCTTTCTAACGAAACAGGATTGGGAATAATGGGTGGCAGTTTACTAACCGGAATGCCGGTGATACCACGGTTTTGTTCAAATATATATTTGGCGTTTGCATTTGGCAGTGCGGCCGGATTGTGGGTGATGTTGTTTAGCGGAATAGTATACGGCTTATTATCAGCCCCGACCCAAAAAATACCGGATGGCGCATCCTGGTAATTGGCGATAGTACCTGTACCTGTGTAATCTACTTTTACAGACTGATTATGTTCCAAACCTTTGAAGGAAAGGGAGGGGGCGATGTAAAAAAGATCCCCCTTTACGTGATAAATTGGCAAATCATTATTGAGGGATTGTAATACACCATGGTAGCGTAAACTGAAATACAATTTCCAGCCTTTGCTTGTAATGCTGTGCTGATCTTTGTTAATAAATGTCAGTGAAGCGAGAAACTTTGACTGTCCGTTATAATTATTCTTTTCGAACTTCCATTCGATATGGAGTTTATGCGGATCAAAAGCCGGTTGCTTGGCAAATGCTAAGGATGCCTGAATAATTAATACGAATAAACCGGTTAGGACTTTTAATTTGCCGCTCATAACGAATAATGTTTATCCAAATCTATTATCATCTCCGGTAAATCTTGTTGTTTATTTTGACGATTTATTAATCTTTTTTGTATCATTTCATATTATTAGCCCTACTTTTATATTAAAGTAAGTTAGTACATGAAGCGTTCAACGCTGCCAGGGTTCTTTCAAAACGTTTTCTTCATTGTTTAACTTCACGTGCCAATCACGTTAATTCTCATCGTCAAAAAAATAATACGCAATGAAATCGTTAGCCGAATTTAAACAATCATTGAATTTAGAACAGCCCGGTAGCGGCCTCCCTGTTCAGTTAATAAGTCTTTGGTACGATGGCAAAGGCGATTGGCGCCAGGCGCATGCCCGCGTCGATGAGTTAAACGACCCGGCATCCGCATGGGTACATGCTTATTTGCACCGTAAG
>JBIOHG010000139.1:0-2746 GCA_044448765.1 Sphingobacteriales bacterium
ACATCCAATCGATAATTCAACAACGGCGAAGCCCTCTTGAGTACCATGAAAAACAAATCAAAAAACGAAAAAATCTATAATTCAAAATTATGAAAATTACAGTTGTTGGTGCCGGGGCAGTAGGCGCTACTTGCGCAGATAATATCGCAAGAAAAGAACTTGCCGAAGAATTGATCCTGTTAGACATCCGTGAAGGCTTTGCTGAAGGCAAGGCTATCGACATGATGCAAACCTCGGCGCTGCTGGGTTTTGATACCAAGATCAAAGGTGTAACAAATGATTATGCTGCAACAGCCGATTCAGAAGTGGTGGTGATCACATCAGGTTTGCCGCGTAAACCGGGTATGACCCGCGAGGAACTGATAGGCACCAACGCCGGTATCGTAAAAAGCGTTACTGAAAGCATTTTAAAATACTCGCCCAATACTATTATAATAGTAGTATCCAACCCAATGGATACCATGAACTATTTGACACTGAAAACTTCTGGCTTACCAAAGAATCGCATCCTTGGAATGGGCGGCGCGCTGGATTCATCACGTTTTAAATATTACCTGAGCCAGGAGTTGGGTTGTTCACCTGCCGATTTGAATGCGGTTGTTATAGGCGGTCACGGTGATACTACCATGATACCTTTAATTAAGCACGCTACCTGGAACAGTATTCCCGTAACCCAATTGCTGAGCAAAGAGCAGCAGAATAAAGTTGTTGCGGCTACTATGGTTGGCGGTGCTACGTTAACTAAACTTATCGGTACATCCGCCTGGTATGCACCGGGCGCTGGCACTATGGCCATGGTTGAAAGCATTGTACGCGATGAGAAAAAACTAATCAGCTGCGGTGTGGCTTTGGATGGCGAATATGGTCAGAAAGATATTTCATTGGTTGTGCCTGTTATATTAGGCAAAGGCGGCTGGGAAAAGATCGTCAACTTTAAATTAAGCGATGCTGAACAGGCTGAATTTAACAAAAGCTCTGACGCCGTTCGCAATATGAACCAGGTTTTGGTTGATTCTAAGTTCATTTAATCGGTATATATCCAGACATTGAGGCGGCTTCCATTCGGAAGCCGTTTTTGTTTTTAAACATTTCGCAACTGCACGTGTTCTTGCATATACAATCAATGTATATTTGAGTATGCCTGGAAAATCAGTTTTGCATCTTCCGATCACTAAAGTATCCGACGACGATTTTATAAATACCGACGATGCCCTTGCCATTGAAGAGCCACTCGAAATACGGTTGGAATATGGTCCTGAAAATAACAGGCAAGTTAAAAATGTATCTGTCACTATGCGTACGCCGGGTAATGATGCTGAACTGGCCTTAGGCTTTTTATTTACCGAAGGTATTATCAAAACACAACATGACATCGCGTCCGCTGAACAATGTTTTATCGCCTGTGCTGAGAATAAGGAAAATGTAATTCAAGTCAGCCTCAAAGAAGGTGTCGTTCCAAAGCTGCAAAATACGGAGCGCAATTTTTATACGACCTCAAGCTGCGGCGTTTGCGGAAAGGGTTCTATCGCTTCAATTAAAACAGTGAGCGCTTTTAGTAATAATATCACTGAAAATCAAGTAAGCAGCGATACACTTTATTATCTGCCAGCCATTTTACAAAAACGACAGGAAGTATTTGCAGACACCGGTGGGCTGCATGCATCAGCTTTGTTTGATTCATCCGGCGAATTGATAATGGTGCGGGAAGACGTAGGTCGGCATAATGCATTGGATAAATTAATAGGTGCCGCTTTGACAGACGGCATGTTACCGCTGAATGAACATATCCTATTATTAAGCGGTCGCGCGAGTTTTGAGCTGGTGCAAAAGGCTGCGATGGCTGGTATTTATATTATGGCCGCTGTAGGAGCGCCATCAAGCCTGGCGGTACAATTGGCCGAAGAATTTAAAATTACGCTGGTTGGATTTTTACGCGGAAAGCGTTTCAATATTTATACCCAACCGCAAAGAATATTATTATCTAAATATGAATCCTCCATGTGCTACGATAAATAATAATAAATTGCACATGGAAGCTTCATCGCAATTAAAAAACAAATTACACCGATGAAAATTCGTATTAAAGGGAATTCGCTACGTTACCGTTTAACAAAAAGCGATGTTAACGCCATTATTAAAGATGGCCGTTTGGAAGAAGAGACGGAGTTTGGTCACCAAACACTGGTGTATGCACTGCAAACTACACCGGATTATGATTTGAGCGCAACCTTCGACGACAACAAAATAACACTTTTTGTGCCACATACGATGATCGATCAATTAGCCAGTACCGATGAAGTTGGTTTTGAGAACGAACAGGGTAAACTGTTTTTACTGGTCGAAAAGGATTTTACCTGTTTGGATATTATTGACGAAGACCAAAGCGATAATTATCCCAATCCTTTAGCTGAAAAAGTAAAATGAGTGAATTAAGAGAAGAACAACCATCAGCCGAAAACCCGGAAGAATTACTTGATCTGAAAGTGACCGAACCTAAAGACTGGGCGGCGGGTATTCCGGCTGTATACGAAGCTTTTAAGGATTTGCTGCAAGAAACCGGCCTGGTTCGCGGTATGGGTGCTTCGCTCAAAATGAATCAGAAAGGTGGTTTCGATTGCTCGAGCTGCGCCTGGCCCGACCCGGATGACGATCGTTCACAGATAGCAGAATATTGCGAGAATGGTGCAAAGGCATTAGCCGAAGAAGCGACCACCAAAAAACTGACTGGCGAATTCTTTGCACAAAA
>JBIOHG010000140.1:0-2720 GCA_044448765.1 Sphingobacteriales bacterium
CCTGGGACACCTGGGACACCTTGGCACACCCTGGGACAGTTATAAATTAGTTAATAATGCTTATTATAATCGATCGAATATGAAAAAGTTAAGTTACCTGTTTGTTATTGTACTGATTGCCATATTTGTTTCGCCGTTCATGATCAACGCGCAAAGCACCCCCGGTCTGTTTAATGGCAAAACCCTGAAAGGCTGGAAACGCCTTGCAGGCACCGCCGACTATAAAGTTGAAAACGGCGCTATTGTTGGCACAACCGTATTAAACTCAGGCAATACCTTCCTGGTAACAGACAAGGAATACGGCGATTTTATTTTAGAAATGGATACTAAGATCGAGAGCCCATCGAGTAACTCAGGCGTACAAACACGCAGTCATTTTGACCCTGCGGGGCACGAGGGGAAAGGTAAAGTTTACGGCAGGCAGTTTGAAATTGATCCGTCCGAGCGGCGGTGGTCGGGCGGGATTTATGACGAGGGCAGGCGGGAATGGCTGTACCCGGTTGACCTGAACGAGAAGGCCAAAAACGCGTTTAAGGTGGGTGTGTACAATCATATCCGAATCGAGTGTATCCGTAATGAGATGAGAACCTGGATAAATGGTATTGCCATTGCCGATGTTATCGATACGGTAGACAGCAAGGGTTTTATTGGCTTGCAGGTGCATGCGGTGACCAAACCCGAGCAGGCCGGCAAAAAGGTTTATTTTAAAAACTTGCGGATACAAACCCAAAACCTGGTTCCAAAGCCCTTTCCGAAAGATGTGTACGTGGTGAATTTTATGCCGAACAAGCTTTCGGCTCATGAAAAAGAGAGCGGGTGGAAGCTGTTGTATGATGGTCACAACGCCGATGGATGGCGGGGAGCCACATTAACTACGTTTCCTTCACATGGCTGGGAATATGCCAACGGCGTGATGCATGTATTGCCTTCGGCGGGAAAGGAAGAATCGGGCGGCGGAGACATTGTAACCGATAAAAATTACAGCGCGTTCGACCTTTCATTCGAATTTAAATTAACGCCCGGCGCCAACAGCGGGGTAAAATATTTTGTGACCTTATCGGAAATTACCAAAGGCTCCGCGATCGGCCTGGAATACCAGGTGCTGGATGATAAGCTACATCCGGATGCCAAGCTCGGCCGCAATGGCGACCGTACATTGGCCTCGCTGTATGATCTTATCCCGGCCAATAAACAGCCGCGTTTTGTAAGGCCCATAGGCGCATGGAACAACGGTCGGATAATTGTTTATCCGAATAACCATGTTGAGCATTACCTGAACGGCGTTAAAGTACTGGAGTATGAGCGGGGCTCGAAAGAATTCAAGGACCTGGTTGCGATCAGCAAATTTGTGATCTGGAAAAATTTCGGCGAAGGTAAAGAAGGCCACATTTTATTGCAGGATCATGGCAACGAGGTGTTTTTCAGGAGCATAAAAATTAAGCGATTGTAAGGTTTAAATCACAATACTGGAACAATAAACTGTATTCGTAACCGTGAGTAAATAACCTTGTATTGAAGTATATATTTTACTGCATTTATAATACTCAATATTTAGATGGAAAAAACAAAGTAAACAAAACTCCTTGGTATGATGCCCTGGGAATGATGATGGGAGGGAGTTTTCTTTGGACATCCATTATAGTTGAGATTTTTTATTTTTACATATTAAATCAAAACACTCCTGCTTCTTCAATTGCTGAGGTTTCCATTACGTGTTTTCTTTTATTTTATTCACACTATTTTTGGTTTATCAAAGACAAAAGATATGAAAAGATTTATGAGCAATATAAAGTCGATGGCGGCGATAACAAAGCGAAAGAAAAATGGGTCGCCATATTATACGTTTTTCTTCCAGCTGTAATTAGTATGTTGATTGCAATGATGTGGCATAGAATAATATAGAAAATTATATTTACCATAATCTTCGCGTTAGTGCGGCAGGTTATTCCGTATTAAACCATACACCCAGGTGCCCGCTACGGCGCTCAAAAGCGTAACAACGATAACGGGAAACCCGGTACCTATCAGGGCGAACAGCGGGCCGGGGCAAGCACCGGTAACGGCCCAGCCCAGCCCGAATATCAATCCACCGTAAACATTGCCCCAGGTAAATTCCTTTTTGGGAATGATGATCGCTTCACCGTCCGCTGACCTGATGTTAAAACGTTTTATCAACCATACTGAGATCATTCCCACCACTACCGCGCTTCCGATAACCCCGTACATGTGAAATGCCTGGAACCTGAACATTTCCTGTATCCTGAACCACGAAATGACTTCGCTTTTTACCAATACGATGCCGAATAAAACTCCGGCGATCAAATATTTTAAGTTCTTCATAGCTGTAACAGGTGAGGTAAAATAAACCAGGTCATGATAAGTCCGCCGATCATAAAACAGCATGTAGCCACTAACGAGGGCCATTGCAGGGTAGATAGACCCATAATGGAGTGCCCCGACGTGCAGCCGTTGGCATAGCGGGTACCGAAGCCTACTAAAAACCCGCCGGTCACGATAAAAATAAATCCCCGCAGGGTAAGCAGCTGATGAAAGCTGAAAATGTCTGCTGGCAGCAGGCTGCTAAAGTCTTTTACGCCGTTCTGTTTTAATAATTCGGCAGTATGCGGGTTAATGTTTACGGGATGTTGTCCGTTCAAAAACTGCGCGGCTATAAATCCGCCAATTAAAATGCCTCCGACAAAAAATAAGTTCCAGCTTTC
>JBIOHG010000141.1:0-2575 GCA_044448765.1 Sphingobacteriales bacterium
ATTGAAATACAATGAAAAAGTTAAAATGGATAGCCGGTATCAGTTTGCTGATGGCGACCCTGATCATCGGCTGTAAAACCAGGTTTGATACCACAAAAGCGAGCTTTACCGTCACACGCTCTACCGAAGCGTTTGACAGGGGCAAAGAACTGGCTTTCAGCATTTGTGCGGGCTGCCATTATAACCGCGCGACCAATAAATTTACAGGAAACAAGATCGAAGATATACCCGCTATTGCGGGAACGGTGTACTCCGCCAATCTCACCCATTCAAAAACGCACGGCGTCACGTCGCGGTATACGGATGCGGAGATACGGCATTTACTTAAAACCGGCGTGGCCCGCGATGGACGCTTTTTATCGTATATGCTGCGGCCTAATATGGCTGAGCAAGATGTTAACGCCATTATTATTTACCTTCGGTCGGACGACGCGGCAGTGGCGGCTGACAATACCGTCGCCGGCACTACGCATCTTACCTTTATCGGTAAAGCCTTTATGGATATACATGCAAAGCCCATACCGTATAAGCAGGGCGTAAAAGTGCCGGAGGACCAGGCAGCACTAGGGTACTATCTGGTGGATAACCTGGGCTGCTTTCACTGCCACTCCAAAAGCCTTACGAAAATAAATTACTTAAATCCTGATCAAACACCGGGTTACCTTGCCGGGGGGATGAAGTTGAAGGGGGAACAAGGAATGGAAATACGTGCTTCGAACATAACACCCGATAAAGCCACCGGGATTGGCAATTACACCAAAGACGATTTCAGGAAGGCACTTGTTGACGGCCGCGCCCCCGACCGTGAGCTTAAACCGCCGATGCCAAAATTTAAAATGCTGAAGGAAAACGAAGTGGACGCGATCTATGCGTATTTGCAAAGCCTTGCGCCGAAGGATCATAAAATTAAGCGGATGTAATCCACCAATGTCATTAAAATAAGGAAGTGACCCCATCGGGGTCAAAGGTCGGTAGGAGAAAATAAAAAAAATGCCGTGCCGTCAGGTACGGAAGAAAGATCGTGTATGTATAGCGGCTTTGTAGCATACCTACGGCATGCAAATGTTTCTAATGTAAAGTTCTACCGACCTTTTGCACCTACGGCGCACCCTTTGACACAAACTTAATGACCTGAGAATATAACCCGCACGCACAATGGCGTGCACGCGGCTGTTGAACTGTTTCCTACCTTTACAACCAGTTATGAAATACCTGTGCTGGCTTTTATTCCCGTTCTCGCTGATCTATGGGCTGGTGGTTATTACCGCAACCGGTGTGTTCAAGTGTATTCAAATGTTCCGGGTTGAACACGGACTTTGCAACACTGAGTCAATTATTTGACCAGCCGGGCGCTGCGCGTGCTTTTGTTTTTGAGCATCCAATACACCCTATTCCTGCTAATTTTCGGGACATGCAATTGTGGGTTTACAGGAAAAATAGTTAATCGGATGATTGTCAAGTATTTAATAGATAATTAGGCTAAAAAGTGTAAACTTTTGTAAACCTTGGTGGTGAGTGGTGAGAGGCAGGATTGAGTGGCAGTAGCAGTTGGGAGCATCGCGACAACAGGCGGGCCGCTGTTCAGCCGTTTTCCTATCTTTACAGCCAGTTATGAAATACCTGCGCTGGCTTTTGTTCCCCTTCTCTCTGATCTATGGGCTGGTGGTTATCATCCGCAATTGGTGCTATGATTCGGGGATATTTAAAAGCCGGCGGTTCAACAAGCCGGTGATCTGCATCGGCAACCTCGACGTTGGCGGCGCCGGCAAAACGCCAATGACGGAATATCTTATCCGGTTACTCAAAAACGATCATCAAATAGCCACATTAAGCCGAGGATATGGCCGGGAGACGAAGGGGTTTGTTGAAGTCGGAGGTCGGAAGTCGGAAGTCGAAAGTCAGAAGTCAAGAATCAAGAATCAAGAGTCAAGAATCAAGAGTCAATATGGGGAAGTTGTCCCAGGTGTCCCAGGGTGTCCCACGTGTCCCGGTCCAAAGGACTCCTTCGGAGATGGGACGGGTGGGATGGCCGGTAAGATCGGTGACGAGCCGTCGCAATTCAAACATAAATTTCCGGAGATAACGGTGGCGGTTTGCGAAAGCCGGGCGCGGGGGATAAAAAATCTACTGGCCGGTCATGATATTATTTTGCTTGACGACGCGTTTCAGCACAGGGCGGTCTCGGCCGGGCTAAACATTTTATTATTTGACTATAACCGGCTGGATGAACCTCATTTGTTGTTGCCT
This sequence comes from Sphingobacteriales bacterium, assembly GCA_044448765.1. Classification (GTDB taxonomy): domain Bacteria; phylum Bacteroidota; class Bacteroidia; order Sphingobacteriales; family Sphingobacteriaceae; genus Mucilaginibacter. The sequence goes on from JBIOHG010000141.1 coordinate 2,248, forward strand.
GCGGGTAACCTGCGGGAGCCCTTTAGCGGGCGGTGGCGTGCGCAGATAATTATCGTGACCAAATGCCCTGTTCAACTCACCGCGGAAGATCGGGAGCGCATTGCCAATAAGATTGAGCCATTGCCTTACCAGCAATTATTTTTTACGTCGATAGTTTACGGACGATTGCAGGGTATGGGAGGACGGGAAACTGATATTGCGATAGACAAAGAGACCACCGTATTTTTATTGACAGGCATAGCCAGTGCGGGGCCGCTTGTGCGTTATTTGAACACGGTCTCCGGCGAGATTATTCACCATAAATATCCCGACCATCACCGGTTTACCC
>JBIOHG010000142.1:0-2401 GCA_044448765.1 Sphingobacteriales bacterium
AATGATTATGAAATAGGGAAGAAGGGCCGTATTGCACAGCCCGTTTACCTGCCAGAAGAAGCAACGCATTATCAGCCCATTAGCTGGGATGACGCTTTTAAAAAGATAGCAGATAAACTAAATAGCCTTGATTCGCCTGATGAAGCAGCATTCTATACTTCGGGGCGAACCAGCAACGAGGCATCATTTGTATACCAATTGTTTGTGCGCGAGTTTGGCACCAACAACATGCCTGATTGCTCCAATATGTGCCATGAATCCAGCGGAACTGCACTTGTAGAAGTGATCGGGATAGGCAAGGGTACGGTAACGCTGAATGATTTTTATGATACCGATGTAATTATCATTATGGGGCAAAACCCCGGAACCAATCACCCCCGTATGCTTACCGCCCTTGAAAAAGCAAAGAAAAATGGGTCAAAAATAATAGCCATTAATCCCTTACACGAAGCGGGACTTACAGCTTTTAAAGATCCGCAAACGGTAAAGGGCGTATTAGGCATTAGTCAGAAACTGGCTGATCTGTACCTGCAGATCAATATTAACGGCGATATGGCTGTATTTAAAGCCATTGAAAAAATATTGCTGGATGCCGAGAGACAAAACCCCGGCAAAGTTTTCGACCAGGATTTTATAAAAGAAAATACAGGCGGTTACGATGAACTAATTGCCGACATTGAAAAGCAGGACGTTGCAAAATTGTGCGCGGCTGCCGGTGTGCCGGTTGAACAGGTGCAGGAAGCTGCTGAAATGCTGAAATATAAGAACCGGATCATTATTTGCTGGGCAATGGGCATCACGCAACAGGAAAATGGCGTTGATACTATTAAAGAAATCGCCAACCTGGTTTTATTAAAAGGTAGTATCGGAAGGCCGGGCGCCGGTTTATGCCCGGTACGTGGTCATAGCAATGTGCAGGGTAATCGTACCATGCTGATTTGGGAAAAACTGAAAGATGATCCGCGTAAAAAAATAAAAGAGGTTTTTGGTTTTGATCCGCCCAAGGACGAGGGCCTTGATACTGTCCATTCCATCAAAGCGATGCATGCCGGCAAATTGAAATTCTTCTTTGCCATGGGAGGCAACTTTATCTCGGCGACCCCGGATACCAATTATACCGCCGACGGTTTGCGAAAAATGGATATGACCGTCCATGTATCAACCAAATTAAACCGCAGCCATTTGGTGCATGGCAAGGAAGCTCTGATCTTGCCCTGCTATTCGCGCAGCGATAAGGATATTATAAATGGTGTGGAGCAAATTGTAAGCTGCGAAAACTCGATGGGTGTGGTGCAGCAATCCAAAGGTGTGTTGAAGCCTATATCAGAACATTTTTTAAGCGAAACACAAATTGTGTGCAGGTTGGCCAAAGCTACTTTAGGCGCTAAGAGCAAAGTGGACTGGAATAGATATGAATCGGATTATGATACGGTGCGGGATGATATAGCCAAAGTTATTGCCGGCTGCGAGGATTATAATAAAAGAATACGCGAGCCGGGAGGGTTTTACCTGCCAAACAATCCGCGTGAGCGAAAATTCAAGTCGGAAAAATATGGCGACAAAGCAGCCTTTTCTGTTGTGAAATTATCACATCACAAATTGGCGGATGATGAATATATGATGGCCACTATCCGCAGTCACGATCAATTCAATACCACTATTTATGGGTTGGAAGACCGTTACCGGGGCATCCATAACGAACGCCGGATAATATTCATGAATGAGAATGATATAAAGAAGGCGGGATTTAAGGCAGGGGATAAGGTGGACTTATACAATAATCACGATGGACGAGAAAGGGTCGCGAAATTATTTATCATCGTACCTTATAGTATACCCGAACGAAATACTGCTACTTATTTCCCTGAAACCAATGTACTTGTACCAATTAATTCTGTTGCGGCAGGCAGCAACACGCCGGTATCTAAAAGGGTTATTATAAAAATCCGCAACCACAGCAAGTAATTTTTATCAAAAAGTACTTATAGCGAGGAAAATATAAGGGCCATTTGCGCTTAATTTTATATTAATTTAACCATCCTGAAAATAAATAAAATCGCATTTTTCCCATTTTTGGGAATTTTCTCTTCTCTCAGCAATCGGCAAAAACGTCTTTTCTGTTAGTAAGCATACTGTTAGCAACCGAAGGTAAATTGCGTTTTAAAATCGCCAATATACTATCAATCACCACTAAGTTAGTGTTAACAAAAGGTGGTTTACCTGTTAAGAAACTGTTTATAAAAATTAAAAAAAATCCTTGCGAAATCGTGCTGATGTCCTGATATTGAAATCATCAAGAACGACGTACTTTGACAGCTTGGAAGGATAACAGAAAGTGAATCGGGCGAATCTTCGGAGGAGCTAAAGATCACAGATGCCAACCTCGGTCACACCGAAAAGG
>JBIOHG010000143.1:0-2385 GCA_044448765.1 Sphingobacteriales bacterium
ATATTAACCGTATCTTCTTTCAGGAACTGTTCGTTTTCAATCTGGGATATCAGCAGCAAAGTTTTGGTAATGCTCTTCAGCCGGTTCAGGATGCGCTGCATTTCCAGTAGGCGTTCTTTAACCTCGTCTGTAATATCCTCCTCACCAAACATATTCTCGATCTTCGATTGCAGGATGGATATCGGCGTCATCAGCTCGTGCGAGGCATTGGATATAAATTCCCGCTCCTTTTGAAAGGTGCTCTCGATGGTCTGTATCATTTTATGGATACTGATGTCGAGGTAAGCAAAATCTGAAGTGGTAGTATGTACCTTGCGGTAAGGCGTTCGCATCGGAAACTTCTGGGCGATAAGTTTTGTCCTGATGATCCGGCCGAGCGGGCGTAGGACATAGGTAGAGTAAACCTGGTCGGCCAGGATAGTTAAAAGTACCATCCCCAGCAAAACTTCAAAAGCGATGTTCTGCAGCGGCGTAGCTGTTTCGTTGACCGTATCGATACTGCGACCTATCTCGAGAAGATAATTTTGATTCGCGACTTTGAAATTGTGACTCAAAATACGATACAGGATAGTGTCTCCCTCTACCCGGCGGCGTTCATTTAGAATGGTGTCGATATTTTCGTCGAGCGAATCTACGTCCATGCTCACATACTCTTCTTTAAGCAGCGCGTTATAACTGCTGTAACCCTCACCATTTTGAATGAAAGCCTTCATACCCTGCGTATGCACCTGCTTAAGCACCTTATCCTGCTGACGCCGGAGCCAGTTATCCGTATAATTGCGATTGATATCACGTATCAGCGCAGGCAACAGTAACACAAACAACACTACTATTACCAGCTTGGAGATGGTATTAAACAGCGTCAGTTTGGTTCCGAGTTTCAATAGCGCTAATTGTTTACGTTAATCCTGTACCCTAATCCCCGCACGGTTTCGAGCCAGTCGGGTGCGGCATAGGCATTCAGTTTTTTCCGGATGTTTTTGATATGGGCATCAATATAGTTAGAATCGTAATCATCATTAACTACACTTCCCCAAATATGCTCGCTTAACTGTGATCGTGTAAGCGTGCGATTCTTATGCAGCAGCATATAGGCCACCAGGTCAAATTCCTTTTTGGTGATAGAGCTGACTACCGCATCCCTGAATACAATAGCCCGATTAGTCAGATCGATATTAAATTCTCCAAGTGGCACGACTGAATTCTTCAACCCAAACTTCCTGCGGGTAATGGCCTGCATGCGGCTCTGCAATTCGAGCAGCGAAAACGGCTTGGGCAGGTAATCATCGGCACCTAAATCCAGGCCCTTTATGCGGTCATCAACTTCGGCCCGGGCCGTCAGGATAATACAGGCAGCTTCGGGGTTGTACTTTTTTGCTTCTTTCAGCAAATCAAGACCCTCATAATCAGGGAGACCAAGGTCTATCAAAATAAAATCGTAGAGGTTGGTGGCAATCTTTTCTGAAGCAGTTGTGCCATTATAACAAATCTCGCACAGGTAATTATTGCCCGAAAGAAACAACTCCATCTCGGTAGTCAGGGCCTTTTCGTCTTCAACAATCAGGACATTCATGGGCGCTAGTAAAACAGGTAATAAAATGTCAGGTTATAAAACGACTCCCGGTGGTTTTTTAATATGCCCTCCACGTTAACAGGGATAGAATATTTGTAAGCAAACTCAAATGTATAATGCGGCCGGTTATAAGCGATGGGTATTTTGATACTATAGTTCAGCATCCGGAATTCACTGTTGTACCCTGCATATTGCGGAAGAATAGGCGGTTGCAGATATGGATCATGGCGATTATAATCATGGTCGAAATCCCCTGCATGATTCAGAGAATACTTCTGAACAAAATTCTGAGTACCCAAAATGATCTGGAAGCCTGGGTTAAAAGAGAGGTAATCCTTATCGTCAAAAATACTAAAGCTGCTCTCGAAGTATTTGGAGTTATTGATCGTGATAAAAAAATCGTGCGACTCGCCAAACAGGTAATCCAGCACAACCCCGGTTTTCAATATCTTCCAGTCGTATGAGTTGTTGAAGTTGACATCATTGGATGATGCCGATTTGATGATCAACGCGTTCCGGTCAAAAATGAACCTGGTATAGCTGATGTTGCCGGTAAACTTCGACGAAAAACGGTATAGATAGCCTGCACCCACATCAGTTTCATCAATTGCGGGCAGGGAAGTAAATACCTTATAAAGAGATCCGTAAACAAAAAAACCGGATTTAGCATTATAGATCACATCACCACTCCAAAATGGATATTTCTGTGGTCCGGTACGGCCGAAAAACTGTGCATCACTGCCCAGGCTTACGCCAACCGACAAAGATTGCTTTCGCGCAACCGTATCGGTATCGGGTAATGCCCTTTTTGG
>JBIOHG010000144.1:0-2348 GCA_044448765.1 Sphingobacteriales bacterium
AACTCAGACTGGCATCGGCATTATAGTTTTCCCGGGTACCGCCGCCAATAGCTGCAGAACCGTTTAATCCGGGCCTCCTGTTCTTTTTTAAAATGATATTGATAATACCCGCGCCATCTGCGTCATAATTAGCCGGTGGATTTGGGATTACTTCAATGCTTTCGATTGCGTCGGCCGGTATAGATTGGAGCATCTGGCTTACATCGCCATTTGCAATAATGGAAGGTTTTCCATCAATGAGTACTTTAACATTGGCAGATCCGCGAAGGCTCACATTGCCATCTGCATCGACCTGCAGGGTTGGAACGTTCCGTAGCAGATCCGCCGCATTACCGCCTTTGCTGACAAGGCTTTGGTTAACTGAAAATACTTTCTTTCCATCGACAATTTGTAACGTATTCTTTTTGGCGGTGATAGCAACTTCTTTTAGTAAACTGCTTTTTGATGTCATCGTGAGCATGCCGAAATTTAATTCGCCTGTTGCTGCATTGAGCGGAATGTTTTCTTTGAAGATGTCATCGTAGCCGGTATAAGTTATCCGCAGGGTAAACGTCCGGCCGGGCACATTTTCAAGCACGAAATGACCGCCTGTATCGGTTTGGGTTTCCTGAACAGGGGCTCTGGTTTGTTGATTTAATATGGCTACCGTTGCGAACCGGATAGGTTCATGCGTAAGCGAATCACAAAGCGTTCCAAATATTTTTATGCTTTGCTGGCTATATCCTGAGGCGGCAGTCAGCATAATCAGACCGATCGCTGCTATTGTTAACCGAAGTAGTTTCATGAGCTTCTTAGATATTCTGCTACTCAAGGCGCCCGCTCAGCAGCTCCGGATTAGGATTGCAATTATCTTTCATGATGGTATACGCGATATGAATAATTTTCCAGCCGTCGTCCATTCTGGCCAATTGGAAAAAGTTGACCCCGCAATGACTGAAGGTTGCTCCGAGATAAAATTTATAAGGTGTCCAGACACTGGCCAGCGGCCCGTCAATTTTAATACCGCCGAAAACGATCCGCTCATCATAAAGATCCGCATGCGGAGTGCCGATCAGTGTCACCAGGCCATTAGCGCTTTCGGTCGATAACGAAACTCTTCCCGTCGTGTCAATGGCAACGCTTTGCAGTTCCATATCTTTTGCCAGAACTGACCTTAGTAAAGTACTGTCGCCTCTGCGCATGGCGTCCATCATGGTATTGATCGTCTGCTTGATCGTAGTGGTCGATAACTGTTGGGCGAAAAGCTCCGTTGTCAGGAAAATGGTGAAACTTAAGATGAATACCTTTTTCATAATTTGTTTTGATGATCAAAATTGTTATTTACAAACCGGCTTAAATAATCATTTCGACGATGTCACCTGTATTTCCAACAGGGAATGATATTTATTAAATGCCAGCGCTTTTCGGGAGTTTCTACTCAACCATCTAAATTTTTAGTGCAATGACAGAGAATAGTGGCCCAACGGTTTAAAATAGCGTATGAAAAAATAAAAGGTTAGTATTTTTGAACATGAAGATCTGGAGGCAGGCGCTCAGTATTGTTCAGCTCCAGTGGCTGATATGGATTGCTGTGTTGTTATTGATTTTTTTTTCCCTGCTGCCGATGGATGGTTGGCTGAAATCTGTGATCTACACGGTAGTCAATGCAACATCGTACGCAATCATTATTTACGGGAATATTCTGTTCTTCTATCCGGTATTTTATCAAAAGAGAAGGTTCGTAGCGTACGGTATTTCAGTAGCGCTCTTTTTGATTTTAATAGGAATGCTAAAGGGTTATACAGGCATTATCCTATACAGGAATGTGCTGCACATAAACATACCCCCGGTTGATTTGCCTGAATTGCTGAGTTATGTTCCCGGTGGTGTCCTGATCTATGTCCTCAGCCTGGTTTTTCGCATTGCTCTTGCTTATTTCACGTTAAAACAACAAACAGAAGAGATCCTTTTGCAAAAAAGCCAGGCTGAATTGAATCTGCTGAAATCGCAGGTTCAGCCGCACTTCCTTTTTAATGCGCTGAACAGCATTTATTACAGGGTTTATAAAGTGGATCCACCGTCGGCCGGACTGATTGAACGTCTGTCGGATATTATGCGCTATTTCGTTGATGAAAGCCCAAAAGAAGCCGTCCCGGTGTCGACAGAAGTGGCATTTATCGAAAACTATATGGAGCTTGAAAGAATTCGTATCCGGCATGGCGCCAGCATTCATTTCGAAAAAGCGTATAACCCGGAGCTCTGCATCCCGCCCATGTTGCTTATGACCTTTGTAGAGAACATTTTTAAACATGGCATAGACAAATCGCGAAGGCTAAACCGGGTAACTATTTCGCTGGTCCAGCAAAATG
>JBIOHG010000145.1:0-2240 GCA_044448765.1 Sphingobacteriales bacterium
GAACAAGGTAGCGATATAAAGCCCTACAACCTTGCCAAATTCGACCGGGGCTAAATTAAGAAAGAAACCATAGCCCAAAAGGAGCATTGCGCCCAATAGTCCAAATGCTATTCGCGCAATACCTGTGTGGTCATAAATGGTCTTTCTAATCATTGCGTCGCCGGTTACTTCGAGCGTGGTTGCAACTATCAGAAAGAAAATAGGATGTATATTTTGTAGTGACTGTCTCATCCGGGAAGTTAAATATAACTTGTCAAGCATCAAAATTATTTATTTTCAAACTGAAACACTGCCTTTTTTACAGCGGTCAACCCTATCGAATAATTATATAATTTGTGCCGTAAATACTGGACAAAACATCTATTTCGCAGCTTATAAAACTTAATTGGGCAAACGGTGTTTATAAGTATAGATGTTAATCTTTCCGTTTTGAGACTGTTATTTTTTTGAAATTATTTCGTCAATTAAAGTACGATCCACATAACTTTGTGTTTATAACATCAGATACTCATTTATAATAAATAATGCATTCAAACGAAACAGGAGATTTTTCGGCAGGGACAATAGCGGAGGAGCAGTTTTTTTCGTTTAATGCATTTGATAACGTACCACTGGCCATTTATAGCTGCGATAAAAACGGCTACATTACCGCTTTTAATAAGGCCGCCGAAAAATTATGGGGCCGTGCGCCCGCAATAGGAAAAGAATTATGGAGCGGTGCGCTAAAAACTTTCAAAGTCAACGGCGCCCCTTTACCTGGCGACGAAACACCAGCCGCCATAGCCATAAAACAAGGAAAAGCCATTGAAGGCGAAGATATTATTATTGAGCAGCCCGGCGGCAAACAAATAAGGGTTAATCCCAATCCGGTACCTATTTTTGATGAAGATGGTGGCCTGAAAGGCGTTGTATGTACACTTATTGATGTTACAGCTGCAAGAGACGTTGAAATTAAACAGGCCACGCTGGCGGCAATTATTGATACATCCGATGATGCGATCATCAGCAAAACGTTGCAGGGCGTCATTACCAGCTGGAATAAATCTGCCGAATGCCTGTTTGGCTATACCCCAGCCGAGGCCATAGGCAAACACATTTCTTTGATCATTCCCCCCGACCGTTTAAAAGAAGAGGACTATATTATCAGCAAAATAGCCGTCGGCGAAAAGGTTGACCACTTCGAAACGGTTCGCATGGCCAAAAACGGCAGCCTTATCCCCATTTCGGTTACCGTATCGCCCATTACTGATGGTAAGGGACTTGTAGTTGGCGCCTCAAAGATCGCCCGGGATATTTCCGAAAGGTTAGACTCCGGCGCCCACGAAGCCCGCCTTGCGGCGATTGTTAACAGCTCCGACGATACAATTGTCAGTAAAACACTTCAGGGTATTATCACCAGCTGGAATACATCCGCGGAGCGCATGTTTGGCTACACAGCCGAAGAGGTCATTGGAAAGCACATTTCTTTGATTATTCCGCCCGAACGGCTAAAGGAGGAAGAATATATTATAGGCCAGATAGCAGCTGGAAACAAAGTGGATCACTTTGAAACCTTTCGCATGGCTAAAAACGGAAAGCTTATCCCGCTTTCAATTACGGTGTCGCCCATAGTAGATAGCTCGGGCAAGATAATAGGAGCCTCCAAAATAGCGCGCGATATTACGCAGCAAAAAAAGGCGCAGCAAGATTTGCTTGAATATACCGCAAGGCTGGAGGCTGTAAGCAACGAAAATACCCGGCTGCTTGAAGAAGTAAAAGCACTGAATGAAAAAAAGGATGAGTTTATTGGTTTAGCCAGCCACGAGTTAAACACGCCCATAACCAGCGTTATGGGTTATCTGCAAATATTATCCCGCTTTAACCAGGATAAAGACGTCAACAAATTTGTGGGGAAAACATTGCGCCAGGTAAAAAAATTATCAGGGTTAGTTTCCGACCTGCTCGATGTTTCTAAGATCGAGGCGGGGAAGCTGCAGCTGGTAAAAGAAAAGTTTGATATCAGGCCGATCATCGACGACGGCATTGAGCTGATACAGCATACCAACGCAACACACCATATCTTTTTGCATACAGACGTTGCATCAGCAACGGTATGTGGTGATCCGCAACGGATAGAGCAGGTGATCATCAATTTGCTTACCAACGCTATTAAATACTCTCCCTCCCGAAAAAAAGTGGATGTATTTTTGACCGCGGATACGCGGCAGGTAAAAATTGGCATCAAAGATGAGGGGCTGGGC
>JBIOHG010000146.1:0-2174 GCA_044448765.1 Sphingobacteriales bacterium
GACCAGTTCGTTTACCGACCCGTCGGGCGCTATATTTACAGCGAATGTAGCGGGTGTAAACACAATGCATGAAGGAGCTGAACTTGAACTGATGTTCAGGCCTGTTAAAGAAATAATCCTCCATGGCATGCTATCGGTAGGCGATTGGTATTATACAAATAACGCCGGCCCTGCAAATGTTTATAATAGCACTCAAGCGGTTGTTTCAACAATTCCGCTTGCTTATTTAAAAGATATAAAAGTTGGCGATGCTGCACAAACAACAAGCTCATTGGGTCTTGATGTAAATGTAACACCGGAGTTTAAGATTGGCGCTGATGCTTTATACTACGGAAATTATTATTCGAGGTTCAATTTTGCCAGTGTTACCAAAGCCGGAAGCACACCGTATATAATACCCAGCTGGACAACAATTAATTTAAATGCGGTATTGAAATTCAAATTGGCCGGTTTTGATGCATCGTTATTAGCCAATGTGATGAATGTGATGAATACCAAGTATATAGCTGATTCGTTTGATGCCAATGCATCCGGCCTGCCTGCAAATGTGAGCGTATATTACGGTTTGGGCAGAACGTTTACAACCGGTTTAAAAGTGAAATTTTAAGAAATTAACGATATAAAAAAATGAAAAAGATTTATTATTTACTGGCTTTGGCTGCAATAACGGTTGCCGGCTGCCAAAAACAACCCATAGTTGGTGCAGGAGGCAGTGGAGCTAACGAGGTGAAAACGTTAAACCTCACGCTTGCATCGTCTGATTATTCAAGCCTGGGATCGTCGGTGTATGCATCCAAGACAAAAAACTTCAATTCGGATGCCGACGCCCAACAATATATACCCACCATCCTGAATAACGAGTATCCGCAGTTGAGTAACGGCTCAAAGGCAAATATTACCTTCTCGGAGCAGCCTCTACTGGTTGACAGCATTTATAAAGACCAGCAATACACCCTGGTTACTACTCCGGTCAGCGATTATAAATTATTACCCGGTAATAATTTTAATGATTTCAGTATAGCCCAGGCGCTTGCGTGGCTGCCATATAAATTTCCCGCTCCAGCGGCAACTCAACAGGAAATATTGACGTTTGCTTATTATAATGGACAAACTACAACCACATCAACATTTGCATTTTTGTATCTTAACGGCGCGTGGCGCCAGGCTTATTTGCTCACACCAGCGCAATATGCCGCGGTTGGTCGTCCGGCGTTCAGCCAGTTTACTTCGGCGGATAATGCAAACATACCGTCGTATTTAAACGCCATTTTGAAAGCTGACCCGTCGGTAATGGCTACTGCTAAAGCCGGAAGTATCCAATATTTAAGCTTTAATTACTATAATTCTGCTAAGGTTACTACACAAAGAATATTAGCTTTGGCTTATGATGGGAACAATTGGACGCCCTTGTCAACAACTACCCTGGCTTTTTTGAAAAGCGGTGGTACATGGATAGTTGACCCGACCGTATATTATACGCTTACAAAAGCAGATACGCAATTGATAGGAAATCCAACCGGCACAAACAATCAAACGATTGGTACAGCCGCTGAGCGTGCAAACCTTTACCAATATGGTGATTTTTCAGGCTGGGCGAAAGCGGACCTGCAGAATGCTATGATCCTGGTATTAACCACTGATTTCCCAAGTCCTAAGGTAAATATCAACTATGTTGTTACTTATTTAAACTATACGGGCACGGATGTGCCTACAACCATTACTTTCCAGTATAACGGTACAGCCTGGATAGCTCAATAGCAAATCAATTCAAAGCAAAAAAACCGGCTTCGGCCGGTTTTTTTGCTTAAAAGTCTTAATTGTAAACGTATTGTCCAAACTCCGACTGAATAGTTACCTGCTTTTTATCTCCTTTTTGTACCTGCCCAATAACCTGTGCAGGTACGCCGAAGCTTTCCGATATATCGATAATTTTCTTTGCGACTTTAGCCGGCACATATAGCTCCATGCGATGGCCCATATTGAACACCTTGTACATTTCCTGCCAGCTGGTTTTTGATTCTTCCTGTATCAATTTAAACAAGGGGGGAACCGGAAACAAGTTGTTTTTAATAATGTGCAGGTCATCTATAAAATGCAGCACTTTGGTTTGGGCGCCGCCGCTGCAATGTACCATGCCATGTATTTGGTCCCTGTAATTGTCAAGGACTGTTTTA
>JBIOHG010000147.1:0-2145 GCA_044448765.1 Sphingobacteriales bacterium
TCCGCAAGCCTACGCCAATGATATTATTTTGTTCGACAAGAAACGCGGCACCGGCGAGAGTATATGGGATATAAAAAGCAAGATCGGTTTTGTATCGCCCGAGCTGCATCAATATTTCCCGATGGATAACAGCTGTTTACAAGTCATAGAATCGGGTTATTACGATACGCTGGGGTTGTTCAGGCCGTCTGTCAAAACCAAAGCCGATACCGCGCTGAAATGGATGGAAGCGCTTGAAATTGAAAAATATGCGTGTGTGGCGCTGAAAAACATTCCCGCCAGCGCACAGCGGCTTTGCCTGCTGGCGCGTGCACTGATCAAAAATCCCAGCTTGCTGATTTTCGACGAGCCCTGCCAGGGCCTTGATGCACACCAGCAGCAGCATTTTAAAGCGCTGGTGGACACTATGTGCGAACTAAGCAATGTTACGCTTATTTATGTGACCCATTACCAGGATGAGATACCGGATAGCGTAACGAAGGTTTTGACGCTGGATGGGGGTTAACTGCTATTTGAGTTAGATGAACTGAATTTTAAGTATCTTCTGGTTTTAGAAAGTGTAAAATAGATCATCAATAAAAAAACTATTATCGATAACCAGAATGAGCGAATTATATTAAAGCAATTAGTGAGCTCTACGTTAAACCCGACATGACTATCCGGTCGAACAACAAGGAAACGGTTCTCTACTTGAGTGATCATTATACCTCCTTTATCCAAGTCGTCGGTTGCAAGATGTTGATGGGAGGAGTTATACCATATTAGTATTTTGTTTTCATATGGCATTGCGGTAATATTTTCGCTTTCGTCTTGATAACAAATATCTAAAACATTAACAATCTCTTCATAACGGGTATGAATTTGTAACGAAAGTCTGATTCCATTTATCGTATCTGTCCTTTTTTCCAGTAAAGTGATCAGACCCAAAAGATTTCTTATTTCACCAGCATCATGCAGTTTGTTACCGGTCAAAAATAAATCTTTGTACTTTCTAAAACTTCTAAAATCAAATTTCTGATGTGTAAATTTCGTCCATTCTTTTAAACTGGCGGCACTCTCCCACGCAACCCTCATGCCATTTTGCCGACGAAATGGTTGATGGTTTAATAGATGCCAAATGCATATTAATGGCAAACCAACCAAACTAATAAGTCCGGGAAAATATAACTTATGAAATTTCGATTTCCTCATGCTGGAATTACTAAAATTAGCATAAAAATATTATATCATATAACACCTTTCGCCTTTAACCTTTGCAGGCAAGCGCCTTACTTCTTTTACCTTAGGTATACGCAATAAAAATGACAAAAATGGTGACAGGATTTCGCCAGTCCACAGGACTCCTTCGGAGTGTTCGCCCCGTTCGGGGCGTTCGGGGTGTTCGTGTACGAAAGGCGAACGGTAACAGTATCAATAATGCATTCTAACCTTGCCGCAGTTACCTTTTACCTTTAAGCTTTTACCTTTAAGCTTTCGCCTTTCACCTCTCTTTTCGCCTTTCACCACAATGAACGTATATTTGTATATGAATACAGCGGATCTGTTGCAGCGTGCCTTACAATTTGAGTTTTTGAGCCAGGAGGAAGGGGTTTATTTGTATAACCATGCTTCAACGCCCGACTTAATGTACACCGCTAACGAGCTGCGTAAAATACAGGTGCCGCACGGCAAAGTAACCTGGCAGATAGACCGGAACGTAAATACCACCAACGTTTGTATAGCCAATTGCAAGTTCTGCAACTTTTTTCGCAGGCCCGGTCATGAGGATGCTTATATAACGGATATTGCGACCTATAAACAAAAAATTGAAGAAACATTCCGCTATGGCGGCGACCAGCTGCTGCTGCAGGGTGGTCATCACCCCGACCTTGGCTTAAAGTTTTATGCGGATACCTTCAGACAGCTAAAGGAATTATATCCCGCGTTAAAGCTTCACTCGTTAGGGCCTCCGGAGATCGCCCATGTGGCCAAGCTGGAAGGCATGAGCCACATTGACGTTTTACGCGAGCTAAAAGCCGCCGGACTTGATTCATTACCCGGCGCAGGGGCCGAAATACTGAACGACCGTGTACGCCGGCTGATCAGCAAGGGCAAATGCGGCGGCCAGGAATGGCTGGACGTGATGCGGGCCGCGCATAAGCTTAA
>JBIOHG010000148.1:0-2051 GCA_044448765.1 Sphingobacteriales bacterium
GACGTCACCCAGCTGCTCCAATCGATACCGGCCAGCGCCATCGAAAGCATAGAAGTGATCCCCAATCCTCCGGCCAATTATGACGCCGACGGCGAGGGTATTATCAATATCATTTTAAAAAAGAGCAGCAGGCCCGGATTAAACGGGACTGCTGCTATCGGGGTCGGTACCGGCGACAACCATAACGCCGATGCCAGCCTTAATTACAAACGCGGCAAGGTCAACCTCTACGGGAACTATAGCCTTAAGGATGGAAATACCTACAAAACCGGGACACAGAGCGTCACTTTCTTGCAGCCGACCGACTCCGTTGTGTATTCCAACGAATCCTTTCCAACGGTTACGCGAAATACAATACAGTTTATTAAAGGCGGGATCGATTATTCACTTACACCCAGGAGCACATTGGGACTATCCGCCAGTTTTAATTCGCGTCGTTCGCACGAGGATCAGTTGCTCAGTTTTGCCAACTATTCTGCCTATTACGCACCCCTTGAGTCCTTCGACCGCAATATTGCCATAAATGATAATGGCAACAGTTATGAACTTGACCTCGACTACAATAGGCGTTTTAAGAAACCAAAAGAGGAGCTTGCGCTCAACTTCGCCTATGCGTATGGCAGTTTCAGGGCTTACGAGCAATATACGACCCAATATAACCCTATTCATGGCGTGCCATCATCCACTATCGATACCCCGTTGATCAGTGATACCAGGCATAACTCCATTAACTATAATATCCAGGCTGACTATGTTTTACCGGTAGGCAAATCAGGGCAATTTTCGGTCGGTTACCGCACCCAGATCACCCTTGGAAATAATGACCAATATGCCTACAGCATTTTAAATACGGGTGAGACTCCGTTGTATCCCTTTACCGACTATTTCCACAGCAACAACCAGGTGAACGCCGTTTATTTGAATTTTAAGGGCCAGAGCGGCAATTTGAGCTACCAGGCAGGGGTAAGAGGAGAAGATAGCCGGCTTGACGCCAGTTTTACGAGTTATAATATGTCTAATATGTTGTTTGGCGCCCCGGTCAAAGTACCAGTCAAAGGAATCTACCCCAGTTTTTTGCTTACCGAAAAGCTTAAAAACAATGGCCAAATCCAGTTGACCTTTAGCAGCCGGATCTCAAAGCCATCGGTAAGGCAGCTGAATTCCACCACGGATTTTTCCGACCCGTCAAACTACAACAAGGGTAACCCGGGTTTAAAGCCTGAAAGGGTTACTGACCTGGAATTGGATTATAATAAATCCTGGCGAAACAGTTCCTGCACCATTGGCATCTATAATAACACGATCAATAATGCCCTTCAAATTACTGAAACCACCCCGGTCCATGATGAAACAACCACGATACCCGAAAATTTAAACAACTCCATTACCACCGGGCTAGAGTTGATCGGCCATTCTGACCTGCTGAAAGGATGGGGTCTGACGGCGAATGCCAACCTTTTTAATCGGGATAATGCCGCGGCCCCACAATTTGGGATAGCGGCCAGCCATGGAATCAGCTGGAATGCCAATATCACGACAAACGTGACAACCATACCCAGATTGGCGTTCCAGGTCCACGCAGATTACAGTGCACCGAATTTGTACCTGCAGTTTAAAAATCATGCTAGTTTTGGAATGGACGCAGCTGCCAAGTACGACTTCGCCGGAAACAGGGCCTCGTTGAGTCTTAATGCCACTGACGTCTTCAACAGCCGGAAGCGGGCATTTTTATCAAGCAGCGATGAAGTGTCACTCAATTTTGAACGACACGTCATAAGCTCCCGGGTTACGCTACTCTTTTCTTATCGCTTTGGTAAGGGTTCCGGTGATTCAAAACCAGCCAAACAAGAAAAGCGGATCGAAGATGCTTCGTAGGCTTTAATTTTCTGTTGTGTTATAAAGTTTGGAAATTAATAATAATTACTTTACATTTGTAACTATTAATACTTTATAATACCCACTAATGAAAAAATATCCTATAAGGTGTCCGGTTACGGCTTACTTAAGCGTAATAGACGGGCATTGGAAACCGTTGCTTCTTTGGCATTTAC
>JBIOHG010000149.1:0-2014 GCA_044448765.1 Sphingobacteriales bacterium
CGCTATCTTGATCATATCCGCCGCCGAACCCTGTATCGGCGCGTTGATGGCATTTCGTTCGGCAAAACCGCGTACGGTTTGGTTAGCCGAGTTAATGTCCCGTAAATACCGCCTCCGCCCCATCAGGGTGCATACATAACCATTCTCTCGCGCGAAATTCATTGTATCGTTCATATAGCGTTTAATGCCGGGGTACTGCGCAAAATAATTTTCGATGATCTCGGCGGCTTCCTTGCGCGGGATGCCCAGGCTTTGTGATAGACCAAATGCCGACTGCCCATAAATGATCCCAAAGTTCACTGCCTTCGCATTGCGGCGTTGTGTACTAGTCACTTCCTCAACTGAAAGTCCATAAACATTTGCAGCTGTGGCCGTGTGGATGTCCATGTTCTTAACAAAGGCGTCCAGCATATTGGTTTCTTTGCTGATCTCGGCTATAATGCGTAGTTCGATCTGGGAATAATCCGCCGATACGATGGTATGGTCTTCGTCGCGCGGGATAAAAGCTTTCCTCACTTCCCTGCCCCGCTCCGTGCGGATAGGGATATTCTGCAGGTTAGGATTGGTGGAGCTTAACCGGCCTGTGGCCGCCACCGCCTGGTTGTACGAGGTATGTACCCTGCCGGTTTTTGGATTCACCATCTGCGGCAGCGCGTCAACGTACGTCGATTTTAATTTTTGCAGTTGCCTGTAATCCAAAATATCACGCACAATATCACTTTTCGCCGCAAGCGAAAGCAACACATCCTCGCCGGTCTGGTACTGGCCGGTCTTGGTTTTTCTTGCTTTGGGGTCCAGCATCAGCTTTTCAAAAAGCACTTCGCCCAGCTGTTTAGGCGACGCGATGTTAAAGCGAACCCCCGCTTTTTCATAAACCGTCTTTTCCAATTTGGAGATATCGATTTCAAGTTCCTTCGAGAATTCTTTTAGCGTATCGTGGTCAATACGAACACCTTCATACTCGATATCGGCAAGCACATAGATCAGCGGGTGCTCGATCTCATGGATCAGTTTTTCGCTTTCCACCTCCTTTAGTCTCGGCTCAAAAATGTTTTTTAGCTGCAGGGTGATATCGGCATCTTCCGCCGCATATTCCTTTATTTTTTCGATCTCCACATCCCGCATGCTACCCTGGTTCTTACCCTTGGCGCCAATCAACTCGGTGATCGAAACCGGTTTATAGCCCAGGTAATTTTCCGACAGGATATCCATATTATGCCTTGTATCGGGGTCAATGATATAATGGGCCATCATGGTATCAAACAGGTCGCCCTTTACTTCCACGTCATACCATTTGAGCATTAAAATATCAAACTTCAGGTTTTGACCAATCTTTTTGATCTCAGCGTTTTCCAGTACAGGCTTAAATTCTGCAGCGATCTTTTTCGCTCCTTTTTCGTCGGCCGGAACAGGAACGTACCACGCTTCACCCGGTTTTATCGCGAAGGATAATCCCACCAGTTCACAATGATTGGCATCTGTCCCGGTTGTTTCCGTATCAAAGCAAATGCTCTTTTCTCCGAGCAGAAGCTTTATTAATTCAGCACGCTTTTCAAACGTATCAGCCAGATGATATTGATGGGGAACATTATTGATATTTTTCGAAACGACGTTAAATTCAGGCTCAGCAATGTCGGCCACATCGACGGTCATCGTTGTGCGGCCTGTAGCGACTTCATTGCCAAATAGGTCCGTTTGTATGCCGACCGATTTCATTTCGGTGATGGTGAAGTCGTCGCCAAAAACACGTTTCCCCAGGGTGCGGAATTCCAGTTCGGCAAATAACGGCTCCAACAGATCCTTGCTTGGAGCACATATCTCAAGGCCACCTTCGTCCAGTTCTACCGGTACGTTCAGTAGTATTGTAGCCAGTTTTTTCGATAATAAGCCCTGCCCGGCAAATTGCTCAACGTTTTCGCGAAGCTTACCTTTTAACTCATGACTATGATTGATAATCTCTTCAACCGATCCATATTGTTTAATAAGAAGCTTGGCAGTTTTCTCACCTACGCCC
>JBIOHG010000150.1:0-1831 GCA_044448765.1 Sphingobacteriales bacterium
AAAGAAATTGCCTTAAACCCCAGGATGAAAGGCCCTATTGTAGGGGTCTTGAAAAATTACCATAACCGGTCCCTCAAAAATGAGGACGCGCCGATGTTTATGACCACCTTTAAAAGGGCTTACGGCCTTACCAATATTAAGATATCCTCGGGCAATATCGCATCGACCATACCTGCCATTGAAAAACTTTGGAACCAGGTATTTCCCGATTACGCCTTTGAATACCAGTTCCTGGATGCCCGCATTGCACAAATGTACAAGCAGGAAAACCAGCTGGCAGAGATTTCCACGTGGTTTGCGGCAGTCGCCATCTTGTTGAGCTGCCTGGGACTGTACGGTTTGGCGTCGTTTATGGCGATACAGCGCATTAAGGAAGTGGGTATCCGCAAAGTTTTGGGCGCCTCAGTTTCGGGGATCGTTTATTTGTTCTCGAAAGAATTTGTGGCGCTGATCGCTATAGGTTTTGTAATTGCCACGCCCATTACCTGGTATTTGATGAACAAATGGCTGCAGGATTACACGTATCGCATCAGCATCCGGTGGGATATTTTTGCCCTATCGGCGGTTATAGCAATTGTCATTGCGCTAACTACCGTAAGTTTTCAATTGATAAGGGCAGCACTCGTAAATCCCGTGGAAAGTTTAAGAAGCGAGTAGGATATAACTCATTCTTGTTTTATCCTCCGCCATTAGTTAGGTCCTTATTGAGCGCCTCTCAACCGCTTCTCTTATTCTTCGCGGTTATCAATTTCAGGCAAAACGTACCTGTTTTGTAAACCAGGACTACAGTTGTCACATAAATTCTTCTGACTTACCGTCCGTTGTTACTTTTATATCATGGTTCATCACCATGTAACATAAGTTATTGTAAGTCATCAAACTATAAACCAATACAATGAAAACATTTGGCAACAATGTAGCCGGATATAACATCCCCGTTTTAAACGAAAGAGAAATAAGGGCGTCGGCGGGCATTCTATTTTTAGGCCTTATCATTTCGTTAATGCAGATCCTATATAAAGGTGATTTTTTATTAATCAAATATTTCATAACCATTTTTCTTACCGATTTTACGATACGCATTTTTATTAGCCCCAAATTCTCGCCAACCTTGATTATCGGGCGGCTGATCGTGCGAAACCAAACACCTGAATATGTAGGCGCCGCCCAAAAAAAGTTTGCGTGGATAATCGGCTTGCTTTTATCAGCAGTCATGTTCACGCTCATGGTGCTGGCAAATTCATACAGCCCGATAACGGGCATAATTTGCCTGATATGCCTTATATTCACTTTCTTCGAATCGGTATTTGGCATTTGTTTGGGATGCAAAGTTTATAAGCTATTTTACGGAAAAAAAGCGCAATACTGTCCCGGCGAGGTTTGCGACGTAAAGGCAAAACAGGATATTCAAAAAACATCACGGAGCCAGGTACTCATCGTTTTTGGATTGATAGCCTATATCTGGCTGGCGGCGGTGTTATTTAATAACCAATTCAGTAAAACGCCGCACGCCCTGTTTGCTTCCTTTAGTAATTCAAAATCTAAATAGGGCCGTGAAAGTCATAACTGATCATCGGTCTGACATAATAGACACACCCGCGACGGCGCTGGAGGACCACTTTTCTCTATTCCGGACAGGTATTATCGGCCTTCATCAAACTTTTGAATCGCCTTTCGGAAAAAAGAAAATTATTTATGCTGACTGGACGGCGACAGGCAGGGCTTACCGGCCGATAGAGGAGCGAATACAGCAAGAGATTATGCCATTTTTAGGCAATACCCATACTACGGCCACAATCACTGGTGCTTTAATGTCCGAAGCCTATGAAAA
>JBIOHG010000151.1:0-1814 GCA_044448765.1 Sphingobacteriales bacterium
CTCCCCGCTGATCAAAATATTGCCGTCGGGCTGTCTACTAAAGGTCGCATTGTTGAAGGAACACATGACCTTTAGCACTTCATCAAGCGGCTCGTCAGCCGACGCGCTGGCCGAAAAGTGGCAACCCTTCAATTTATCATTACTGAACCTGATCGTTACGCCAAAGCGTTCTTCGAGTTGTTTCACCGCATCCGCAAAAGCAACGTTATCAAACCGCAGGTCGCCTCCACGCCAGGCCGCTATTTCTGCAGACCTTACCTTTTGCATAACGGCATCGGTGGATTGCGGCTTGACGCTCACCTCCTGATCTGGCAGCAAAATCGCCAGTTGTTTACCCCTGGCAACGCTCACCTTGCCACGCCTTACCATAACGGTCACCTGGTGCGTAACCGGGTCTTCCCTGATATCGAACGCGGTACCTAATACCGTAGTGACCACCGGCCCGGTATGGATGATAAATGGACACCCGCTTTTGTGCCTGACATCAAAATAGGCCTCGCCGCTGAGGTAGACCTCGCGGGTCTTGTCGCCGAAACGGGTTGGATATTTTAATTGTGAGCCGGCATTCACCCAAACACTGCTGCTATCGGGCAGGCGCAGGAAGCGCAGATGGCTGGCCGGTGCTTTCAATGTTGCTAAAGGTTGAACCGTATTTTTTACGGGCCAGAAAAGCCATGCTGCGGTGATGAAAACCAGTATGGCCGCGGCGGCGGCAACCGTGCGCCACCACTGGCGATGTGGTAAAGGTATTACCTTATCCTGGCGAATGATCGTTTGGATATTGTCATACAGGCCCTTTAGCAATACCTCTTGCGCATCCGGCGGCAGTTGTTCCCATTCCTGGGCCGGCAGTTGAAGTGTGGCAAACCAGCGTTCAACTATTTCCCTTTCTTCAGGGCTGGCGTTGCCTTCGGTATAACGAGCTAATAACCGGGATTTTTCATCGCTGTCCATGTCATAAAATTTTTGGTCATGACGGATGAAAGGCGTTTTGGTACTATCGGAATCTGAAATAAATTTTCAGGATAGCCACCAGAATGTCGAGGACAATAAAATGAAGGCTGGGAGAACCAACGATTTCCTCAAGTGGTTCAATGCAGTAGTCAGCTGATTTTTGACGGTTTGTTCGGAAACGTTCAGTTGCGCCGCGATCTCGGGGATACTCAGATGCTGTTCGCGGCTAAGCCGGTAAACTTCCCGCACTTTTGGCGTGAGCGCGTTCAGCGCCTGCTGCACACGCAAGGCTAACTCCTTAGCCGCTAATAATTGCTGGGCATCGGCTGCTTCATTTTTGCCAAGGTGTTGCAGCAATAAACCGTATTCCTCGCGTATGGCGTTTCTGCGGATATGGTCGATGACCCGGTTCCTGGTCGCAGTATACAAATAGTTGCTCAGGCCGGTATGTATTTGCAAGGTCAGGCGATCATGCCAAAGTTTTAAGAATACATCCTGAATCAGGTCACGCGCATCTTCCAGCCGGAATAAACGTGCTCCGGCATAGGCGATCAAATTTGCAGCAAATCGATCATAGATCATCGAAAACACCTCTTCATCGCCTTTTTTCAGTCGTGCAAAAAGTAGTTCATCAGGAAAAGGTGCTTGTGGCATGATGAACAAAGGTAGTCTTCCAGTCTTTTATATTTAAATCTCCTGGCTGGATCCTGCCGTCTTGTCTAAAGCCTTATAAATAAATTCATACAAGCGAATTCAACAAAAAAGCCTTCAGAAAAAATCCGAAAGCTTTCGATAAAACTTTTTTTAATGGTCTCCCATGCTTATCCCATGGATGGGAGATTTAGTAGCCCGTAGGGGAA
>JBIOHG010000152.1:0-1803 GCA_044448765.1 Sphingobacteriales bacterium
CGATTATTTCGATATTTAATAAAGTATCCTTGCAGCTGTCAATCGCTTTTGGCAGGCTCCAGAGCCTGTTATAAGTTGGTATGATAATGCTTACATCAATCATAACCAATTACCCTTTCCGATACTTTTACACTCCTTGTTCCGAATAACGAATGATAAACCGGCCGGAATATTTTCTTGAAAAAAGTTTTGGCTAAAAACGGGATGCTTACCTGTACCGAAGCTAACGTTTTGGCAATGCTCTTTGGCCACCTATTCAAAAACAGGTATTGGAGTTGCTTCGCTTCTTTTATGTAAGGCATCACCTGGTTATGATGGCCCAAAAAATGAACGATAGCAGGTTTGGCCGCGGTTAGGTGCCAGCTTTCCTGGTAATTCGGATTGCCTGGGTCATTATAGAGCTCAGCAACGCCGTTTATGAGATCAGACTTTATGCCCGATTGAAAGTTCACAAATTCGGCAAGGATACTGCCATCGTCGGGAATAGGTTTTTGCTGGTTTAGCTCCATGGCCAATGCCATTACAACCTCATCATTTGGGCGGTTCCTTAACCTCACAAAGCCTATCTCATCATATTTCTTTTCCAGCGACCGCGCTGTTTCAAACACCTTCCCCGCGGTTTCTCCCTTTTCGATATAGTATACGCCACCGTTAAACTTGGGTAAATGTTTAACTTCAAACTGCCTGCAAATACCGGCTACGTCTCCAAACCATTCCCCGTTTGAAATATAACCGCCGATGACCGAGACTGCATGGCCTTTAAACTTTTGAAATACGAATTCAAGATTCTGGTATACCAGGCAATCGCTGTCGATAAACAACGTTTGCCCCGGCGCGGCAAGTTGATCAAACTGTAGCTTTGTTGAAAAACCTTCGCCGAATTGCCCTGACTTTATAACAACTATTTCTGCCCGCTGTAATACGTCTGCGGGTAACAGGTCCTTATTGTCAGTAACTAGCCGGAACATAATGTCGGAGCCTGAATGCCACAAAAAAAATGAGCGCGCCAGGTTGGCGGCCATATCTGTATATAATTTTTTACCGGTTGCAATTGTCAGTACGTATTTTTTATCAGGTTCCGGTTGCATTGCGGACAGCATTTACATTAATGCTTAAAACGTTTTAGCGAGGCTACATAGATTCTAAAGGCGAAATCATACGCTTCCCGCGAAAAAAACAGCTTCAGACTTAAATAGATTGTGGCTATGTATAGCTTTATAAACAAACCGGCCTTGTTTAAAAGGCTGATCTCCTTATAACGGTTCAAGCCTGATATATATTCACTTTTACCTTGCTTTACAGGGATGCTGATCGAATTTATCATATGATATTCGCGGGCCGTGCTTTCAAGGTCGCCTATATGGTTTACAAAAGCCTGGTTGTTATGGTATTTTATTAATGAAATTAAATGCTTGCTGTTCGCGAAGCTGGTGGCGAAGTATTCAAAGCTTAAAAACTTCGATGATTCATCTTTCTTATGGGCAATGGCTTCGTTAAAAATTTCTTTGACGATGGCAGTACGGCATAAGGATGGGTTGGCCGAAAACCCATACCCGTTGATAAAAATATCGGGTTCGGTATACGGTTTAAAGGCTGCGTCCCGGTCGTCTTTGGCCAAAGTTACCTGTAAAACCTTATCATCATTAAACGATGTTATCAATGAGTCGGCAGTAAAATCGTTTGGAAATTCACAATAGTCCTCGAGCCAAAAAAAATAATCGGAGTCGATATTTTTAAGTGCGCGTATAATGCTGGTTAAATATCCTCTTCGCATCGGCGATTGTATGATATCGTACGGCTCTA
>JBIOHG010000153.1:0-1796 GCA_044448765.1 Sphingobacteriales bacterium
GTTTGAAAATAACAGCTTTGATCATCAAAAGAAGCAAATATGAAAAAGTTATTCATTTTAAGTTTCATCCTTTTTCTGACGTCGGAGCTTTTTTCCCAGCAAACATCGACAGCTGCCATCAAACAAACCATTAATACCATGATGGACGCGATGCGCAAAGGCGACAGTACTTTATTAAGGTCAGTTCTCGCCGAAGATTTGGAACTGCAAAGCGTTGCCGGTGACAAGATGGGAAAAGTCCTGGTGTCAACTAAAGGCGCTAATGATCTTGTGACGCAAATCGGCACACCGCACGCGGATGTTTATGAAGAGCGGATGTTTTTGGCGACATCAAAATCGACGGCCCCTGGCCAGCGTCTGGACACCTTATACATTTTATCTCGGAACTACATTCAGCCATTGCGGTGTCAACTTTTTCCAATTGGCTAAAACCGAGGATGGGTGGAAGATTATCCATATAGCATATACCGTGAGGACAGATAATTGTAAAAACTAAATAATGTAATCATGAAAAAAGGTTCACTATTGTTTACCCTCCTGGCATCCATTTTTGTCAGCAGTTCAGTATCCGCTCAATTTACGCAATCACAACAGGTAGCTGAATGGCAGCGGGCAAAATTATACAGCAAAGCCTACCTGGATGCTATGCCTGAAGATGGCTACGGTTTTAAACCTACGCCGGAGATCCGTTCGTTTGCCCAGCAAATGCTGCATATATCGGATGCCAACTATATTTTTGCTACCGTCGCAAGTGATAAACCAAACCCTGTTGGCGATATACTCTCCTCTCATAATCTTAATGAAAAAACGGTGTCCCCGACGAAGGAAGCCGTTACCAAAGCGGTAATGGATAGCTACGATTGGGTAATTACCACCCTTCAAAATATGACGCCCGATCAACTGCAGCAAACCACAAAGTTTGGCAAGCATGACAACATTACAAGAAGCGGGTTATTCGGTAAGGCATTTGAACATCAAACCCATCAACGGGGCCAAACCACCATTTACCTACGTTTAAAGGGCGTAACGCCGCCGGCGGAACAGCTATTTTAGTTAGGATGCAAAATCAGTTCATGAGATTACTGCATTTAAAAATAGCGGCAATCGGTTTAATGATGCTGATTGCCGTCAAGGGATACGGCCAGCAAAGTATACAACTATCCGGAACGCTGGGAGATTCGCTTACGCATGAGCCTATCCGGTTTGCGACGGTGGCCTTATTCAACCAGCAATCCAATACCCTTGTTAAAAGAGCCCAAACCGACTCAAGCGGTCACTTCGTGCTCGAAAATGTGCCTGGTGGGGTGTTTACCCTCCGGATGACGTATGTTGGCTATATTGAACTCTTCAAAGAAAACATCCTGGTGAATCCCGCAACAGGCAACGTAAATTTCGGCACGCTCACGATGAACAACTCGAAGAGCGGCTTACTAAAGGAGGTCGAAATCACTGCCCAAAAGCAGGCATTACAAATTGCGGATGGTAAAAAAGTATTTTCGGTTAACCAAAGCCTTGTCAGCAAAGGCGGTAATGCGGCGGATCTGCTGCGGAACGTGCCCACGCTGCAAGTCGATGTTGATGGCAATGTGAGCCTTCGCGGGTCTACCAAGGTCAAAGTGCTTATCGACGGAAAGCCTTCCATTATTGGAAATGGTGACGTCACCCAGCTGCTCCAATCGATACCGGCCAGCGCCATCGAAAGCATAGAAGTGATCCCCAATCCTCCGGCCAATTATGACGCCGACGGCGAGGGTATTATCAATATCATTTTAAAAAAGAGCAGCAGGCCCGGATTA
>JBIOHG010000154.1:0-1771 GCA_044448765.1 Sphingobacteriales bacterium
AGGTGTTGAACAACTGAGTTTCAGCTCGGATGTCCCGACGGGCGAAGATGCTAACTGGGGATGGTTCAACTTTGACCATGCGCCAAAACACACCGATTTTTATTCCATATTTAAGCTTGCCGATGCTCAATACCTGGATACTTATCATTTGAAACTGGTTGCAGGCCGCAATTTGTTACCATCGGACACGATGAGAGAGTTTTTGGTGAACGAGGCAGTCGTACAAAAATTGGGCTTCCGTAATCCCAAAGATGTATTAAACAAAGAGATAGCGTTAAACCCCAAAATGAAAGGCCCTATTGTTGGGGTCTTGAAAAACTACCATAACCGGTCACTCAAAAATGAGGACGCGCCGTTATTTATGACCACTTTTAAAAGGGCTTACAGCCTTACCAATATTAAGATATCCTCGGGCAACATCGCATCGACCATCCCTGCCATTGAAAAACTTTGGAACCAGGTATTTCCCGATTACGCCTTCGAGTACCAGTTCCTAGATGCCCGCATTGCCCGGATGTACAAGCAGGAAAACCAACTGGCAGATATTTACACGTGGTTTGCGGCAGTCGCCATCTTGTTGAGCTGCCTGGGGCTGTACGGTTTGGCGTCGTTTATGGCGATACAGCGCATTAAGGAAGTGGGTATCCGCAAAGTTTTGGGCGCGTCAGTTTCGGGAATCGTCTATTTGTTCTCGAAAGAATTTGTGGCGCTGATCACTTTAGGTTTTGTGATTGCCACGCCCATTACCTGGTATTTAATGAACAAATGGCTGCAGGATTACACCTACCGCATCAGCATTCGGTGGGATATTTTTGCCCTATCGGCCTTTATAGCAATCGTTATTGCTCTAACTACTGTAAGTTTCCAATTGATAAGGGCAGCACTCGTAAATCCCGTGGAAAGTTTAAGAAGCGAGTAGGGTATACTCATTTCTGTATCCTCCGCCAGCCAGTTACGCCTTTATCGAAGCAGGGCGTCACCGCTTACTCATTCTGCGCGCATATCAATTTCACGTAAAACACACCTGTTTTGTAAACCAGCACTACAGCTGTCATATAAATTCTTCTGACTTGCCGTCCCTTGTTACTTTTATATCATGGTTCACTACCATGTAACATAAGTAATTGTAAATCATCAAACTATAAACCAACACAATGAAAACATTTGGCAACAATGTAGCCGGATATAATATTCCCGTTTTAAACGAGAGAGAAATAAGGGCGTCGGCGGGCATTCTTTTTTTAGGCCTTATCATTTCGTTAATGCAGATACTATATAAAGGTGATTTTTTACTAATCAAATATTTCATAACCATTTTTCTTACCGATTTTACCATACGCATTTTCATTGGTCCCAAATTTTCGCCAACGTTGATTATCGGGCGGCTGATCGTGCGAAACCAAACACCTGAATATGTAGGCGCCGCCCAAAAGAAGTTTGCGTGGATAATCGGCTTGCTTTTATCAGCTGTTATGTTCACCCTCATGGTACTGGCAAATTCATACAGCCCGATAACGGGTATAATTTGCCTGATATGCCTTATATTCACTTTCTTCGAATCGGTATTTGGCATTTGTTTGGGTTGCAAAGTTTATAAGCTGTTTTACGGAAAAAAAGCGCAATACTGTCCCGGCGAGGTTTGCGACGTAAAGGCAAAACAGGATATTCAAAAAACATCACGGAGCCAGGTGCTCATCGTTTTTGGATTGATAGCCTACATCTGGCTGGCGGCGGTGTTATTTAATAACCAATTCAGTAAAACGCCGCACGC
>JBIOHG010000155.1:0-1771 GCA_044448765.1 Sphingobacteriales bacterium
ACGGGTATTGCAACCATTAGCCTGTTCTCTGCGGCCAGCGAGCCCCTTGCCGAACGGCTTATCTTTATTCAGAATTACGATCAGCTGAACCTGGAAGTAAGCAGCGACAAAACAAGCTATCCCAAAAGAGGAAAAACAACCCTAACGCTCAAGGCTATTAACCGGAGGGGTGAACCGGCCGCGGGCCATTTTTCGGTTTCTGTTATTGATGAAAGCAAAGTTCCTGACGATGAAAATAGCGAAAATACCATTCTAAGCGATCTGTTGCTCACCTCTGATCTGAAAGGAACTATCGAGGAGCCTAACTACTATTTCAACAACATAAATAATAAAACCATTGCAGACCTGGACCTGGTGACGCTGACACACGGGTACCGGAGGTTTGAATGGAAAAAGCTGCTGAATAATGAATACCAGCCGATAGCTTTTCAGCCTGAAAAAGGATTGCAGATCGCCGGGTTAGTTAAAAGTTTGTCAGGCAGTCCGATAGTTAATGGAAAAGTATCATTAATATCCATGCGAAACGGGATATTTTCGACTACAACAACTGATAATTTGGGACATTTCCATTTCAGCAATCTTGTTTTTTCAGATTCTACTAAATTTATGTTACAAGCTGTAACTGCCAAAGGTAAGAATAATACGAGCCTTTCGTATGAGGTGGACACGCCGCTTAACATAGCCTCTGCTGTAAAAAGCAATGATAATCGCGTTAACCAATTGATGCAAGCTCATGTTAAAAACGATAAAGAGCAGGTAGCCTTTGATCGCTATGGAGGCATAAAACGAGAGACACTTAAGGAAGTAGTTGTTCGGGATAGAAAAACAAAGCATTATTCACCAAATGGAAACTTGATAAGTCCAGAGTTGGCTGATCAATTAATAACAAGTGAAGACCTTGAAAAAATTGGGGGAAGTTCACTTAAAGAAAAGATCCTGGAGAAATTTTATGGGCGGGCAAGGGGAGCGGGGCTAATTGTCGTGGACGGCGTTTCAATGCCTGATAGATTTAATATTGATAATTTAAACGCAAGTGACGTAGAAACCGTAGCAGCGGTGTATGGTGCAAATGCCGCCATATACGGTATGCGAGCCGTCGGCGGCGTTTGGCTCATAACTACAAAGCAGGGGAAGGAACTTGATCCTAAAGATATCGCATCATTTGGCGTCTTGCCAATCATCCCAAAGGGCTTTTATAAGGCACGGGAATTTTATTCGCCGAAGTATGAGAACATGCAAAGCAGCAGGCAACCTGATCTTCGCTCGACCATATATTGGAAACCGGAATTGCAAACTGGTAAGGATGGCGCTGCAGCATTTGAATACTTTAATGCCGACGGAGCAGGCAAATACCGGGTTACCATTGAAGGGGTTGACGATCAGGGTAATATAGGCAGGCGGGTTTACCGGTACGATGTAGAGTAACAGAAATTTAAGAGATACAACTCAATTAACCGAAAATACTATGTTAAAAATCTTTAGCTTTTTCCTTTTCTTAATGCCGCTTTACAGTATCGGACAATCCGGTATAGCCACAGAGGTTTTGAAGATGGCCGCGACCTCCGATAGCTTAACACAAGCAAACCCCGGCGAGAAACTGTACCTGCAGTTCGACAAGCCGTACTATGCGTCGGGCGATACGATCTGGTTTAAAGCCTATTTGTTTAACGCACCCACGCAGCTGCTTTCGGCAAAGAGCGGGCTGCTGCATGTGGATATAACGACCGATAGCGGCAAACTGGTAAAGCAATATGAAATGCCTGTAAAGAAC
>JBIOHG010000156.1:0-1646 GCA_044448765.1 Sphingobacteriales bacterium
CGCAGGTATTCATTTTTCAACGCCTCCAGTTTAGTAACGATGCAGGTATTCAGAAATACTTCCACTTTGTTGGTGACCTGTGTCAGGATCTTATACAAATTCCGCACATCGGTTTCATAGCGGGAATATGCTTTTCTGAAATCATCAATTTCCTGCGCCGACAGATGATTATTATTCAGGATGAGGAACATGATTTCTATGGCATCGATCAGCTCAAAAGTTCCATTGTAAAAAACTGCGGCTCTTACCGGCGTGTTCAGGTTCACTGGGTTCACGAATACGCCCCGCGTCATCGAAATATTTGAAATATAAGAAGCCCCGATCGATCCGGTTTTTAATCCGCAGAGTTTTTGCAGCAGGGTACCCTTTGTATAGGTCTGTGTAAACTGGTACTCCCCGACGAGACTGGAAATATTCGCTTCCGCTATTTTAGGAACCAGATCCACATTGTTCATTAATAATTTCACTTCCTCTTCATTCTCATCGGGTGCAGGCGCTGCCGTCACGGTAGTTGTAGCCACCATTGCTGTTGCCAGCGCTGAAACGGCCAGACTGCTCATGGGCTTAAAGTTGAATTGGTAAAGACTGCAAAAAGCATCATGCAGGGTGCAAATCAATTCAGCCACAACCAGCCGGTAATCCGATTCCAGGTCCTGTATCATGCAAACCGGTTCCTGTCCCCGCAGCAGGGCGCCGATATAATCCGCGCTCAATGCGACGATACCAAAGGGCAGGTTGTATTTTTCTTTTTCGCTTTCTATGGTCGTGAGAGCGTTAAAGACCGATTTGCCGATATGCCCTTCGATCCTGAAGAAATTGTATGGCTCGATATCATATTCCAGCGGATGCACCACCGGCGAAGCCGTGCTGTAATCCGATGCAAAATAACCGAGGTTGGAGTTAGCCACGCCCCTGCTTGTTTTCTCGTAACTCCATGACTGGTATAATTCGTTTTGTGCTTCTGCCTCCTTGTAGTAGTAAGGAATGCATCTGTCTGATAGCGGCGCCCGGCCATAGTGGCTGGGGGTCAGCCGGATTTCCTTTTTGTCAAATCCCAGCATGTTATCAATGGAAAATTCCCGTATCAACAGTTTCAACCGCGTAAATAATAATCTGACTTCACTTAGTTTTTCCTGTTGTGCATTAAAGAGCGGTGAATAAATAAAATATTCCCGGTAAGCAGAGTATGAAGTGTCCGTTGTATTCAGGCTGGCTTCGCCCAGCATAACGTGCAGGGGGAACCGCATTTCATTCATACAGCATTCCGTGTTTAACCGGAATGCTTTTCGAAGGAACTCAGCATAGGATTTGATGAGATCGTCAATATGATCATAGAAGTATTGTATGAGGATTGGGGTATTCTTTAAGATCGAATCCCTTAAAGCAACCAGGTCGGCCGCAACGGTTTCGAAGGGCTTGTCCGTCGGGTCAGCCAGCAAATAACCATAGCGTGCCGCGCAGTCTTTTAATGCTTCACCGAGAGCCTTGATGGTACTGTCGTCGGTGATATCTTTAAAAGCATTCAGTACATCGGAGGAAGAACTCAGTTTTTGCGCCGGCACGTTATACCGTTTCAATGAAAGTACAGGAGGCAGCCCGGGCGGTTCGCTGATGCCGGCATCATTTCTTTTGATCTGATCCAACCG